>JANQOF010000009.1 GCA_028279215.1 Pirellulales bacterium | reverse complement strand
TGCCCGACAATTCTTGCTGCGCGCGGAGTTGAGCCACTCACCACCCCGGCGGACGTCCGCCTATTTTTTGATGTTAGAGGTACCCTCACCCTAGCCCTCACCCAGAGTGAGAGGGGAATCGGGTTGACCAAGTTCCATGGCGCCCTCAATTGTCCCTTCGCCACGCACCAACGGACAAAATGGACATTTCAACTCCCCTTGGGAAATGAAAACACACCGAGAAAAACAGAGGAAAACGAACTTCGAAGGGGATGGTGGGGGGCGAATAAAGTCGTCTAGAATCGTTTTTCGGTATTGGGGACAAAACGGACTTTATTAGGCGAGGGGCTTTCCACCGTTAGGAAGGGTTGTCGTTTGCAGCGGCGATGGTTTGGGCGATTGGCGAGTGGTGGACCAAGAGCTGATAGTTAAGGTGCTTGCCCCTCCCAATGGCTCCCAATCTCCTCGAGAATCAAGAAATCGTAACTACTGTTTGAGCTATAATTGGGGCGGCGCCGTTGCCTCCACCCGTAAACAGAAGAGGTTGCTATGTTCGTTCGATGCATGCTCGCTGTACTCTCGCTAACCACTGCCGCTGGAAGCACGCTAATGGCAGCTCCGTCCACGGTCGACGTATCGCCAAGCGCCAAGCCGCTCGTTGCGCGGGGGGTCGAGTTCCTTCGCAACTCACAAGACGACGATGGGTCGTTTAGCGCTCACGCAGGACCGGGCATTACCGCCATCTGTACCACGGCGCTAATTCGTAGCGGCTTACCAACCGACGACCCAGCGGTGGCTGCGGGCATTGCGTACCTGCTGAAGCACGTGCAAGACGATGGAGGCGTCTACGCCGAGGGTTCTCGCTATCGCAACTACGAGACCAGTCTCGCTGTGCTGTGCCTCACCGAAGCCAATGCTGAGGGCAAGTTCGACAAGATCATCGCCGCGGCCGACCGCTTCCTGAAGGGAATCCAGTGGGACGAAAAAGAAGGCGCGGGACCAGATAGTCTCAGCTACGGCGGCGGCGGGTATGGCAGGCACTCGCGTCCTGATCTATCCAATACGAGCTTTCTAGTCGATGCCCTGGTCGCCGCTGGCAATGGCCCCGATGATCCGGCAATCCAAAAGGCGCTAGTGTTTGTTTCCCGCACGCAAAACCTTGAATCGAAGTACAACACGACCCCGTTTGCCGCAAAGGTCGGCGACGGCGGGTTCTACTACACGCCAGCGGCGGGTGGAACCAGCCAAGCCGGAACGACCGAGAATGGCGGTCTACGAAGCTATGGGTCGATGACCTACGCCGGCCTCAAGAGCATGATTTACGCCGGCGTCGACAAGGACGACCCGCGCGTGAAAGCTGCTTACGATTGGATCAAGCGGCATTTCACGCTTACCGAGAATCCTGGAATGGGTGCCGCGGGCCTTTACTACTACTACCACACGTTCGCCAAAGCGCTCGCCGCCATGGGCGACCAGAACGTCGTCGACGAGAGCGGGCACCCACACGATTGGCGCAGCGAACTGGTCGCCAAGCTGTCCGAACTGCAGAACGACGACGGCAGTTGGCTCAACTCGATGAACGACCGCTGGCTGGAAGCCGATCCCAACCTGGTGACGGGATATGCGTTACTGGCTCTGTCGTATTGCAACGATGACGACGCTGCGGAGTAGTACCGCTACTTCACTTCCAAGTCAAACGGCATCATCAGCACGACGGGCTCGCGGAATACACGCCGGAGGACGCCAGCCCGTCGGGCGATGGCTTCCATTTCGGGCGAGAACTGACCGAGATCGATCTTTATTTCCACTTCTTTCTCGGCATCGTTCCCGCCAAATAGACTTTCCATCAGGTCGGGCGCCTTCGGCAGGGTCTTGATTTTGACATCCTTGTCCGCATCGATGCCAGCCAAGTCCTTGGCGACGGCAACAGCGTCGTGGAGCGTCCCCAAATCGTCGATCAACCCAATCGCCTTCGCCCGTTCTCCGGAATAAACCCTACCGCCAGCAAGTTTCTTGAGTTGGTCAAGCGGCATATCCCTTCCTGCGGCTGCCTTGGACGTGAACTGTTCGTACGTATCTTCCATCATGGAGCGAATCGCCTTGCGTTCGCTCGACGAGAATTTGCTGGTCGACGAGAACAGGGAGCTGTTCTTGCCACGGCTAATGGTATCCATAGAGATACCCACTTTTTCGTAGAGGCCACTGAGGGCCATCTTTCCGCCCACAACGCCAATCGAGCCAGTGATGGTCGACGGCTCGGCGAGGATGCTGTCGCAGCCCATCGCAATGTAGTATCCACCGCTAGCCGCCACGTCGCCCATGCTGGCGACGACCGGTTTTTTGATAGCCTGAATCTGATTCCAAATCAGATCGCTCGCGATAGCCGATCCGCCTGGGCTGTTGATACGAAGGACGATGGCGGCCACGTCTTCATCGCTCGCTGCTTCGCGAAGCGCCTTGACGATAGTGGTCGAACCCATCGACGAGGTGTTTCCGAAGATGTCGGTTTCGCTCTTGCCGGTGGTGATGGCGCCGACTGCATAGACAACGGCCACCTTCTTGCCACTCGAGCGGCTGCTACCCGAACCGCCCGACATCAGTTTGAGCAGCTTCAAGAAGCCGGTTGGTCCCGAGAAATCGGTGTCGACTTTCTTTTTGCCATAGTTTTGCACATACACCAGTTTTTCGGTGTTGTACGCCTCCGTCAGACTGTGGCGCAATTCGGGCGGGTAGGCCAATCGGTCGACAAGTCCGAGTTCCTTGGCCCGCTGAGCGGTCAGCAGGCCTTGGTCGATCGCTTCGATGGCCTGCTGCTTGGTAATCGGTCGGTCGAACGCCACGGTTTCGACCATGTGATCGTACAAGTCGTCGGTCAACGCCGAAAGGTTGGCGCGCACCGAGTCGCTAAAGCCCTTGCGGGTAAACGGCTCGGCGGCACCTTTGGCTTCGCCCATATGAATAAAGTCGGCTTGCACTCCAAGCTTGTCGAGCAGTCCTTTGAAGAACATCCCCTCGACGCTCACACCTGGTAGCAACAACATTCCCGACTCGGGCATTACGATCTCGTCGCATGCGGTAGCAATCAGGTAGTCGCTGGGCATGGCCATTTCCAACTCGGCGTATACCTTCTTGTCGGCATCGCGAAATCGCTTGATGGCTTCGCGGATTTCGTTCACCCGACCGCGGCCAAGCGCCGGGTTTTGGATCCGTAGCACCATCCCGTCGATGCTGGAGTCGTTCGCAGCTCGGTCGAACCGCCGAATGGTGGTTCGCAGGTCTGCCTGCAATTCTCCAAACGGTCCGGAGCCGCCCGGCGACTCGCGGAGGTCGCTCGCTAGCACAATCTGCGCTAGCCGCACCTTGGGCGATTTCTTCTTGGCCGATTCCTTCTTGGTTGATTTTGCGGGCTTGTCATCGTCGCTCGACTTGGCCTTTTCTTCGGATGGATCCTCTTGGGATTTCGTGGCCGCTTTCTCGGCGGTCGTGGTGTCGGCCCAGCAATTTGGTGCAGCCAGCGCGAGCACTACGGCAGTTGCGATCAAGAATCTGGCCATTGGAAAATCTAGACGTTTCATCGCTCAGTCCTCAGCAATCAAGTGCAATCGACAGTCCCCGTCTGAAAAACGCATAAACGCGCAGGTTTCCAGAGTTTACCTAATTTTTGACCGCTGCGACGCCAGCGACCAGCAGTTTTTGCGACGGCAAGTAGATTTCGCTAAGAATGCGGCTTTCTTGGGGCAATTCTCTCTAGCCTACCCTAGACGGCTTTGCTACGTTTCGCCCGCTTTTCAGGGCCTCCGAGCAATTCCGGCTGGGCTAAGGGCACCATCCTTCGGATTTGCAAATCTCGACCTTCAAGGGATCACCATGCATCGTTGCGCGTTCTATCTGCTGGTGCTGTCCACCTTCGCAATCGCGGCTTCGACATCGGCTAAACCAGTGTGGCGAATGTTCTCGCCGGTCGATCGAGTCGAGGCGCGGCCCGATGGCGACTACAGTTTAGGCGAAGACAGCGGTGCTTGGATGATCATGGCGGCTACGTTCAGCGGCGAGGGAGCAGAGCAACAGGCCCGCGAGTTAGTGCTTGAACTGCGCCAACGGTTCAACATGCATGCCTTCCACTATTCGATGACGTTCGATCATACCTCCAACGAGCGCCTTGGCCGAGGGCTCGACCGTTATGGTGCACCGGTTCGCATGCGTTACCAAGGTGGCGAACGGAGTCATGAGTTTGCGGTACTTGTCGGCAGCTTTCCCACCATCGACGACCCGGAAGCCCAGGACCTGCTCGAGACGATCAAGTCGCTGCGACCCGAGGCGCTCAATCGCGGTTACACCGACACGGCACAGAATCTCGTCCAGGAGCGCGAGTTTCTCACGCGGCTAACCGGTGGTCGCGAAGCGCCGCCGATGAGCAAAGCGTTTTTAACCCGCAACCCGATGTTGCCCGCCGAGTACTTTAGGCCAAAAGGAGTCGATCCCTTTGTCGCGAAGATGAACGCCGGAGTCGAACACTCTCTGTTGGACTGCAAGGGCAGGTATTCGGTAAGAATCGCCAAGTTCAAGGGAAAAGCGATCTTACAGGGAGCGTTCTCTAGCGGCGGAAGCAAGCAGCGCAGCAAGAAAGAAGACGTCGACCCACTCGTCGAAGCAGCGATGAACGCTCATTGCATCACCACATTCTTGAGGGCCAAAGGCTGGGATGCCTATGAGTTCCACGATCGGACCGAGAGCTACGTGACAATCGGCTCGTTCGACAAAGTGGCCGCGCGCACCGCCGCCGGCGCTCTGAAGCCTACCCGCGAGGTAGATATCATCCTGCGCACGTTTGGGGCTGCTTACAAGACACCGACCGCCCTATCGGTGGGCCAGGAGGTGCCGCACGAGGACCGGGTAAGAGCCGAAGAAGTCAAGCGGAAGTTCAACAACCTATTCTCCAGCGAGCATGGCCAAATCGCCACAGGTTTGCAGCCCAAGTACATCGAATACCAGCGAGACAAGTTCGTCGCGCTCGACATCAATCCCGAAGTGATCGAAGCTCCCAAGCGGTCGGTCACGAGTGTTTACGCATGGCGACGTTAACCCGCTAGCACTTAGCAAGTGGGGAGCGATCGCCTAGAATTCAAGCATGACACGCACAAGTGATCCATGGATCGTAATTGGCACGCACAACAAGAAGAAAGGTGCTGAACTGGCCGAGATGCTTGCTCCTTTTGCGTTGCGTGTAGCCACTCTAGCAGAGTTTCCGAATGCCCTGGAAGTCGTGGAAGACGGCGACAGCTTCGCCACGAACGCTCGACTCAAGGCCACGCAGCAAGCTGAACACCTTGGCGCTTGGGTGCTCGCTGACGACAGCGGCATCGAGGTGGATGCCTTGGATGGGGCGCCGGGAATTTTCTCCGCCAGATTCGCGGGAGAGCGCGCAACCGACGAAGGCAATAATCGCCTGCTACTTGAGAAACTCCGCGGCCTGCCGCCAGAGAAACGGGGGGCTCGATACTACTGCCATGTCACGGTGGCTGACCCAAGTGGCGAGATTCGCGCCGAAAGTGCGGCGACCTGCGGTGGCCGCATACGAACGGAGGCGCTCGGCACGAACGGATTTGGCTACGATCCGCTGTTCGAAGTGCGCGAATACCATCGTACGTTTGGCGAGCTTGGACCAGCTGTCAAACGAGCGCTCAGCCACCGTTCGCGGGCGATGCGGGCTATCGTACCGCAGCTTGCCGCGCTGGTGCACGGCTGAGCCGACCATTCCAGCCGCTCGCGAAATAGTTTGGCCCGTTCTACAATGCTGGGGAAGGTCTAATCGTTATCACTCGGCGAGCCACATAATGCTACGCATTGCCGTTCCCCTGCTGTTGGTGATCTGCCCGCTCCACGTCGCGATAGCCAAGGTTACCGTAACGACACCGGGTGACGCGCTTGCCAAGACCTGGGCTGCGGAGAATGTGGACGAAGTTAGTGAGTTGTACCGAGAACTTCATCAAGCACCCGAACTGAGCTTCGAAGAAAAAGAGACCGCAGCGCGCATGGCACAAGAACTCCGCGCGATTGGCGCGGACGTGCGGACCGATATCGGTGGGCACGGATTGATTGGGATCCTCAAGAATGGCCCCGGCAAAGTCTTGTTGATCCGTGCCGACATGGATGCCCTTCCGGTGGCCGAAGAAACGGGAGTTCCCTACGCTTCGAAGGTCCGCGCCACGAACGAACGAGGGCAAACCGTGGGCGTCATGCACGCCTGTGGCCATGACATCCATATGTCGAACTTGGTGGGCGTAGCCCGCATGCTGGCCGATAACAAGTCGATTTGGTCCGGTACGGTAATTTTCCTGTTGCAACCGGCCGAAGAGAAGGGCGAGGGCGCGCTCGCCATGCTCAATGACGGCCTGCTGACCATGTTCCCCAGGCCCGACTTCGCAATCGCGCTACACGTCGCCGCCGACACGCCAAGTGGGACGATTGGCTATGCTCCGGGTTATGCATGTGCGAACGTCGATAGCGTCGATATCACGATCAAAGGCCGCGGTGGCCACGGGGCGTATCCTGAGACGACGATCGACCCGATTGTGATTGCCGCTAGGCTGGTACTCGACCTGCAGACGATTGTCAGCCGCGAAATCAAACCAACTGAGCCCGCAGTGGTTACCGTTGGTGCCATCCAAGGCGGCACCAAACACAACGTCATTGGCGACGAGTGCCACTTGCAGCTAACCGTCCGTAGCTACTCACCAGAGGTCCGGGCGCAGCTTGCCGCGGCCATCGCCCGCAAGGCAGAGGCCGCCGCAATGAGCGCTGGCGCGCCGGAACCAGAAATCCTCATTTCCGAGGGCACTCCATCGCTATACAACGACCCGGAACTCGCCGAGCGAGTCGCTGGCGTAGCTCGCCGCGTGTTGGGCGACAAGAACGTCACGCGAAGCGAACCGACGATGGGGGGCGAGGACTTCAGCCGTTACGGAAAGGCTGGAATACCCATTTGCATGTTCAAGCTCGGGGCAGTAAGCGCGAATCGGTTGGCTGAGTTCAAGCGCCAAGGTACCCCGCCTCCCTCACTGCACTCGCCACGATTCTATCCCGATCCCGAGGCGACGCTCGAAACCGGCATCACAACAATGGGCGCTGTAGCGCTCGATCTGTTGCGCAAGTAGCCGTTACTCGGCGTCGGCCGCGTCGCGGGCCGCGCGGGCTTTGTCTACGCGTTTGCTTTGCGCTTCAATCTCGGCGTCCAACTCGGCCAGCTTGGCCTTGAACTCTTCGCTGTACATTGCCTCGATCGTGGTCCGATCGGATGGTGCCCGTCCTGTGGCGTTGGCAACTGCCTCAGCCAGCGATTCCTTTTGCGCGTTCATCTCCTCAAGGCTACCAACTGCTCTATCCAGCAACTCATTGGGATCTGGCGTATCCAGTCCCTCGGCACCGGCTGCCGCGTCATTGCCTAAGCCTCCAATTAATCCAGTGAGCGCCTCCAGCGCTTCCTCTTTGCTCGGCCGAAGCGTCTCCTCGTACTCAGCCACCATATCAGCCCGCTTTCGCTGGAGCCGATCGAGTTCCTGCGCTTCGTTCGTGTAGATGCCAACTAAATCGGCATACGACGCCTTATGCTTCGCCGGCGCGCAGGCAGCGATCGGCAACAGCGACAGAAGGCAAATGAAGAACAATTGATTACGCATGGTCCGACCTTTTGAATTGGAGATCGCGCAGTGCCCTACTGCTAGATTGTGTTTGCCGCCCGGTGTTTCGGCAAGTAGGCCGCCACAACTGCTAGGCGTCTCGTAGTTTGGGATCCAGGGCGTCCCGTAGGCTGTCGCCAAAGAAGTTCAACGCAAACAGCGTCAGTCCAATTGCAATACTGGGGAACACGACCAGCCACCAGTAGGTGCGAATGGGGTTGATCACTTCGAGCCCTTCGCTGGCCAGCATTCCCCACGATACGTCAGGCGACTCGACGCCCAAACCAAGGAACGACAAGAACGCCTCGAATAGCATCACGCGGGGAATGGTCAGCGTCAGGTAGACGATTACCACGCTCATTACGTTGGGCACGATGTGCCGCGCGATAATCCGCGCCTGTCCCGCGCCTTGCGAACGAGCTGCTTCGACGTAGAGTTCTTTCTTGAGCGATAGCACCTGGCCGCGAACCACGCGGGCCATGGTGAGCCAATAGATTGCGCCGACTACTACGTAGAAGATCGTAATGCGATCGATTCCATATTCGGCGAGCTGCTTCTTGAGTTGCTCTTCGCCGAGAATCGTAAGCAGAAAGATCACGACGAAGATGAAAGGGACGGAATATAAAACATCGACAATCCGCATCATTACCGCGTCAACAGACCCGCCAGAGTAGCCGGAAATAGCTCCATAACTCACGCCGATCACCAGCGACACCATGGTGGCGACGATACTGACGATGATCGACACTCGGGCACCCCAGAAGACTCTTGCAAGCACATCACGCCCCAGGCTGTCCCGGCCAGCGAATGAGGGTAGAGAATAGTCACCAAACAGGCGAATCCGCAGCCTCGTCATCCACCGGCTTAGCGGTCCCATATCCGTGAACCCTGCGTCGCGAAATGGCTTCTGAATAGCATCCTTGATCGATGCGGTGAGTCTTCTAGCTCTTTCGGTATCGTCTGCTGGAACATTCGCCAGTTCCTTCCGTATTACACGAGCTGCTGCTGTCGCTTGGTCGATGTCTTCGAGCGTCAAAGGGCGGAATTCTTCGCCCTCGCGCACTTTCAGGTAGTCGCTCGGTTTGTTCCTCAGTTGTGGCGGCTCGAAATCGCGGCTGGTGACTGTGTTGTCCGATGGCTGCAGCGGCAGCAGCGGCGTAAAGAACGCGCCCAAAGCCACTACCGCAAGCACCACCATGCAGATCATTGCGAGCCGATTGCGGCGCAGCTTGTCCCAGGCGTCACTCCACAGCGACTTTCCAACACGGGCAACTTCGGGCTTTGAATCAAAATCCTGCATTTGGTTTGCGAACTACCAAGCCGTGTGTTCTTAAGTTAGACGTCGTCCCAGCTCACCCGTGGATCGAGCCAGGTGTACGCTGCATCAACCAGTGTGTTCATCGTAAACAACAAGATTGTGTAAAGCACAACGATGCCCATTGCCATCGGCGTATCGTTGTCGATGGCCGACTGGACAAACGAGTATCCGATTCCGGGTATCGCAAACACCTTTTCGATTACCAGTGATCCGGTAATGATGCCGGCCACCGCTGGGCCCAGGAATGAAACGACGGGAATTACCGCTGTTGGCAACGCGTGCTTCAGTATCACCGCTCGGCGCGAGAGACCTTTGGCCCTAGCAGTGCGAACGTAGTCTTGCGACAGCACGTCGAGCATTCCGGTACGGGCGATTCGCGCGATGTATGCCGCATACGGCGCGCCCAAGCAAAACGCCGGCAGCAACATGTAGCGTGGCCCTCCCCAGCCGGCAGGCGGAAGGAGCGGAATCAGAAAGCCAAACAACAAAATACAAAACCCAGCAATCACGAAGTTCGGGAGAGCGATGCCCAAGGTTGCAAGCGACATCAAACTGAAGTCGGCCAGCGATCCGCGCCGTGCGGCTGAGACCACTCCCGCCACCAACCCTACGATTGCCGCCCAAGCGAGCGCCAATAGGCCCAGAGAAGCTGAGACAGGCCAGCAGAGCGCCACTAACTCGTTGACCGTGAAGTCCACTTGCTTTGTCGATACCCCCAAGTCGAATCGCAGCAGATTGTCTAGGTCGTACATGTACCGGACGTACGCGGGTTTGTCCAAGTTGTAGCGCCGGCGGAGGTTCGCTTCGATCTCCGGTGGGAAACTCCGCTCACTGGTGAACGGCGTGCCGGGCGAGAAATTGGCTAGGATCCACGTGAGGGTGAACACGACCCATACCGTCAGCAACAGCCAGACAAATCGCTTGACGAAGTAGGCGATCACTTCTTGGCGCTCCGCATGAACTCATTGACCGTGGCGCCGCTGCGATCGATCCACATGGAATGCAATGGATGAAAGTCGAGTGCGTTGTTGTAAAACCCTCTCACGTGGGGCCGAACCATATTGCGGGAGTAGTAGAAGTAGATGGGTATGATAGGTCCCTCGGCCATCAGCAACACCTCGGCGTTATGCAGGATGTCGAGGCGAGCTTGTGCGTCCGTTTCTCGTTCTGCATCAGCAATGAGGCGATCGTACTCCTCGTTCGACCAATTCGTTTGGTTATTCTCGTTGTCGCTCACATACAGATCAAGGAACGTGTTGGGGTCGATATAGTCGCCTATCCAGGCCTGACGTCCTACGTCGTAGCGCGTCATGCGTAATCGATCCTGATACGCAGGCCATGCCTCATTGCGGAGCTTTACCGTAATACCCAGCGTCTGTTGCCACTGCTTCCGTACAAGCTCCGCCACCGCCCGGTGAGCTTCATGCGTGTTGTAGAGTATCTCGATGGACGGGAATCCGTTGCCGTTCGGGTATCCCGCTTCGGCAATCAACTGTCGGGCGAGCTGTGGATTTCGCGGCGCACAAGTACCCTGTACGTAGCCCGGAACACCCGGCGGCACTAGCGAGAAAGCAGGCTGTTGGGGCCCGCGGACCGCTGTACGGATAATGTCTTCTCGGTCGAGTGCAAGCGATAGCGCCCGCCGCACCCGATTGTCGCCCAATGCCCCGCGATCCACGTTTAGTTTGTAGTAGTAGGTGCCGAACTGCGGCGCTGGATTGAAGTCGTCTCTAGGTGGATTGCTTTCCATCAGCTCGCGTAGCAAGTTGGGCGGCGGTTCTTGAATCCAATCAACGTCTCCAAGGATGTACATATTCAACGACGTAGTTGTTTTCTCCACAGCGAGCGCGTCGACCGTTTCCAGTCGCACGTTGTCGCGGTTCCAGTAGTTCTCGTTCTTCACCAGCCTTACCCGGTCGCGGGGGCGGCGGAAGCCAATGCGATAGGGGCCGTTGGTCACGATGTTCTCTGGCCGCGTCCAGTCGGGAGCGCCATACTTCTCCAAGCACCCGCGATGCACTGGAAAGAGCGGGTAGAATCCTAGCAGTTGTAGCCAGAACGGAGTGGGGTTTGCCAACTCGGTAATCAACGTGTGAGGATCGACCACTCGGATACCGACTTTGTCGAAGTCGAGCATCACCATGCGACATGCAAGCGCGCCGTCGGGGATGGTCTCGCCCAATGCGGGGTCTGTCACCACATAGCAACGCTCCTGGCCGTCCACATCGACGTAGAAGCGCTGTTGGATTTTGTCGCGCTCTTTCTGATCCTTGGGCATCGTCTCGGGCACCTTACGCATCAGTGTGCCCTTTACTAATTCGCCTGTCTTCGTCTGATGCTCACCCGGCTCGAGGTTCAACTCCACTTCCACCCGATCGCCCGGTACCAAATAGGCGCCCGCGGAGGTGAACTTCTTTCCATTCACCAGGTACCAACCTTGCTTGGCGTACTCAGCAGCCGTCAACGGACTGAGGAACCGCCGCATCGAGTAGCGATAGTCCTCGGCGGTTACAGGATCGCCATTCGACCACTTGGCGTCTTTGCGGAGGTAGAAGGTGTAGGTCCGACCGTCTTCCGACACCTCCCAGCTTTCCGCCACCCCGGGCCACTCCTTGGGCCCACCCGTCACTGGCAAGCGTTCTTGCGGCGAAAGTCGCACCAACCCTTCAAAGAGTGCATTGACGATTCGTCCTTCGGGCTGGCCGTTTACCAAGGCAGGATCGACGGTTTTGATTTCCGTCGAATTGTTAAACGTGAGATCGGCCGGCGGTAGGCGCGACGCATCGATCGACCAGATTATGCCCGCTAGCGGAACTGCAACCACGAACAGTATCGAAAGCAGATTGCGAGGACTCATAGGCGGGCGGTCGATGGCCGAGGCGGGTACTTCCTGATAGCTTACGCGTTTACTGCAGTGGTTCCAACAGGAGTCGCCCTCGGACGACGACTATCCGCATGCCTAGGTTCGAACATCGCCGCCACCAAGCGCCGCGGACCCTCTCGCAACCCCGCGAGTTAGTGCTCGCGTGCGCGCCAATGCGGAGCGGCGTCAATCTGTCGCGAATCGCAAGAGCCGCCGGTTGCTGTGGCGTGACTCGAATCGTGTGCACTGGTCGGGCAAAGCTCGACCCCAAGATTGCCCGCGATGCCGCGGAAAACATCGTACTCGAATCGCACCGCACGCTGCCCCCGGCGCTCCGAATGCTCCGTCACGAAGGCTACACGCTCGTTGGGTTGGAGCAGACCACCAATTCTTCCGACCTACATAGTTTCGTTTTTGACCACATGACGGCGCTAGTCGTTGGCAACGAGCGGCAGGGCCTAACGGATGACGCCCTGGCCGAACTCGACGCCGTGGTTGAAATACCCGTGTGGGGTCTCCCGTATAGCTATAACGTCGCTACCGCCACAGTGATGGCAATGTACGAGTATTGCCGGCAGTTTCCGGACGGCTAAGACGTTGCGGAACTCGTCGATGAGGCTGTGCGTCCAATGTAGTGGGGGCGCTAGTAGCCGCAGTTCGATGTCGAAGTAACTCTCAAGGAATAATCATGTTACGTGTTGTTGCAGGTTTGGCGTTTGTCTTCGGTTGCGTCGGCTGCGGGCAGGACATGGCCCCCGCTACCTCGGCACCGGCATTGGCCCATGAATACTCAGCAAGCAATGAATCGGGGGACCTGCGCCTGCAAAGCACACTGTACGGATACGACGATATCGCTGACGAGGAAGCACCTGCAGAAAGTGGCGGTGAGACGATCGCTGCCGCTGACAATCGAAAAATCATATACACCGCTTCTTTATCAATAGTTGTGGACGACTTCGCCAAGGTGGAGCAGTCGATCTCTGGGCTTGTCAACTCCTACGGCGGCTTCATCGCGAGCGCCAACGTGTCGCTCAACCAAGGCAACCAACCATCGGGCACGTGGGCAGTGCGGATACCGGTCGCCTCGTTCGAATCGTTTCTCGACGCCTCTGGCGATCTTGGTGTACCCGAGCGACGTGAGCAGCATGGACAGGACGTTACCGAAGAGTTCGTTGATCTTGAAGCAAGGATCAACAGCAAAAACCAACTCGAAGAACGAATCCTGGAACTGCTGGCCGACAACAAGGGTGAAATCAAGGATGTTATTGAGGTCGAACGCGAATTGTCGCGCGTGCGGACTGAGATTGAACAAATGGAAGGCCGGTTGCGTTACCTCGCCGACCGTACTCAATTGACGACCGTCACTCTCAACGTCCGTGAGGAACAAGATTACATACCTCCCCAAGCACCCGGCTTTGGATTGAGGATTGCCACGACGTGGAACGGTTCAACTAGTGCCATTGTTGCTACGGCCCAGAACCTGTTGCTGGCCCTGGTGGCTTGCACCCCGTGGCTCCTACTGGCCGGCGTCGTGGCTGTGCCCGTGTGGAGGATGCGACGACGGTCACTGCATCAAACCGACGAAGCATCGCTCGCCAACTAATCCGCAGCCTGGATACGGCCTTCGGTAACTTGGCCCGCGATTACGCTAACGAACCGCCCCTGCTGGTCGGGGTTGGCCGATAGTTCTACCGGTGTGTAACGGCATGACGTTCCGACGTACTTTGGCTCCCCAGTCTCCCCAATTGCCTCGATTGGCGACTCGACCAGTACTTGCAACGGTTCGCCGCAAAGCGACTCGAAGTACCTGTGGCGGAGCTCCTTTTCCACTTCCGCGAGTTGCTGGCCTCTTCGCTGTTTGACTGGTTTGGGGATTTGGTCGGACAGCGTGGCTGCCGGCGTTCCCCGACGAGCGCTGAATGGGAAGATGTGAATCTTTGAAAAACCCACCTCCCGCGCCACGTCGATTGTCTCTCGAAACTCCTCGTCGGTCTCGCCGGGAAAGCCGACAATGATGTCCGTGGTGATCGCTGGTCGATCAAGGCGGTCTTTGAACATATTGCAGCGATTGATGAAGCGGCGGCTGCCCCACCGTCGCCGCATCCGACGTAGTACACTGTCGCTGCCCGATTGCATGCTGATGTGCAGGTGCGGACAGATCTTCTGCGGAACACTTGCCATCACGTCGAGCAGCTCGCGTGTGATTTCTGTGGCTTCGATGCTCGAGAGACGTACGCGAAATTCACCAGGCAACTCGCAAAGTCGCGCCAGTAGGTGGGCGAGTCGCGTCCACTCGCTCTTGGGCTTGAGCCGATTGAAATCGACTCCATAGTGGCCCAGATGAATGCCGGTAAGCACCACTTCGCGGTACCCAACCGCTACCAGGCGCTCGACCTCGTCGACGATGTGTTGCATCGGCCGGCTGGTGAGTTTCGGGCGGACGTGGGGAATGATGCAGAAGCTGCACCGCAGAAGACACCCATCCTGCACTTTGACGTAGGCTCGATGCCGGCCCCCAAACCCGTTGATGCCGGTCGGCATGTCAGTCACTCCGAACCGGCCCAGCAAGTCGGGCAGTTCGCGCTTGTCGGTGAGAACCTCTGTAACATTTGGCAGGGCTTTGACTTCGTCCGGCGCCCGCGTGGCATAGCAACCCATTACAACAATCTTGGCGGCCGGATTGTCACGGGCCAGCCGCCGAATCACCTGTCGGCTCTTCGAATCGCCTTCGCCGGTCACCGTGCATGTATTCACCACGCACAAGTCGGCAGCTTCATCCGTCAAGGCGTCCGTGTAGCCAATCGAGTGCAACCCCTCGCGCAAGTACTGCGTCTCGTATTGATTGACTTTGCAACCAAGCGTGTGGGTTCGAAGTTTCATGGTTTTTCAGAATGGGACGCAGCTGGTCGCGGATTCAAAGACTTGTGAGGATGCCACCCAGGCGTACTGGCCTCTACTTGAAGTGGGCTAGACCAACTAACTTACTTCGGCATCCCAAACCGATACAGCTTCGTCCGTGTCCGCACCAACAGGGTGTCGTCGACCGGCACCGGTGTGGCGACCGATTCGTCGCCCACATCGTTCTCAGCTAATAGCTCGAAGTCTTCGTTTGCCGTCACCACATACAGCATGCCATCTTGGCGCAGGCAGTAGAGGTTGCCGCTGGCCAGCAGTGGCGAACTATAGTACTTGGCGCTGCCGCGGGGCAAGCGGTTCGTCCATTGCACGTCGCCAGTTGCCAAGTCGAGACAAGTCACGGTGCCACGATCGTCGAGCACGTAGACCTTGCCGTCGTCGACGATGGGCGACGGAACGTCGGTGCCGATGCCGCGCTTCTCCCACAGACGCTCGCGTGCGTTCAGATCGCCGTTGGCAAACACCCGTTCTGCGGCCAAGAACTCAGCGCGACCGAATGGCACCACCGCGATACCGTCCGCCAGGGTAGCCGAGGCAATCACGCGCCACATTTCCTTGTCGTCCGGATTGAAACCGTCTCGCTGCCACACCAATTCGCCCGACTTGGCCTCGTGTGCGGTAAGGTGATCGGCCCCGAACGTGACGATCGTCTCACGACCATCGATATCGACAACGGCGGGCGTCGTGTAAGCCTGATCCGATTCTGTCGGGCGGTCGTACTGTCGCTTAGCCTTCCAGACCTCATCACCGTTCTCCAGATCGAGTGTCACCAGATAGGAGTCGCCCTCCTGCATCACGGCAATGCACACCCCGGCGGAAGTGAGCACGGGCGACGTGCCGAGGTCCCACCAAAGAGTATCGGGGCCGTACTTGTCTTGCAGATTGACCTGCCAGAGTTCGTTGCCAGCCATGTCGAGACAAGCAACCAGGCCGCTTTTGAAATAAACGACCACGTGCTCGCCATCGGTCACCGGCGACGGGTTACTGCCGGTCGCCGCCCGATTTTTTCCAGTGCGCGCCTTGCCGAGTTCGCGGCGCCAGCGCTCGTTGCCGTCGAGGTCGTATGACACGGCAACGTCTTTGCCATCGGTACTCACCGTAAGGTAGATCGCGTTGCCCCATACCACGGGCGTCGAACTACCTTCGTCGGGCAAATCGACCATCCACATCACGTTTTCCGTTGGCGAAAACTTCACCGGGTAGTTACCAGCCGGGGCCACCATGTTGCCCTCTGCGCCCCGCCAGGCGGGCCAGTTGGAATCAGCCGAACAGGGCAGCGCTACTGCGAGCAACGTTAAACAGACGAAGTTCCTACAATGTGGCATAGCACGTTTCTCGAACTATTTTGGCAAGGTGTGTCGCAAGTTGTACTTCGTCGAAGTCGCCGGTCTCAATCGGCGAGCGCCGCTTGTACTCGCTCGAGCGTCTCAGGGTGATCGTACTCGAGCTTCCCAAATCCCCGCACCGCGCCTGCTTCGATCGCAGCGTCCTGGTGCTCTTCGTAGTTGGTGATGAGCATCACCGGCACCTCGGCTGTCTCCGTTGTCGACTTGATCTTGCGAATGACCTCGATGCCATCGGAGTAGTCGACGTCGAGTTTACGATTCACGACCACCAAGTGAAACGGCTGCGCTTTGAGTTTTTCCATCGCGTCGTCGACATGATGCGCCCGCTCGACTACGCACTCTATGTGCTTAGTGAAAAACTGAGTGATCGCCGCGTGGTCGGGCACACAATTGCCGACGTCGAGGATTCGTTTCATGGCTAAGTTGGAGCGGAGTGGTGAGAGGAAATGCGAGTGGCAGATGTGCCTGCCGGCTATCACGGTAGTTTAGCAGAAGTTGGTGGGGTGTGCAGATTGGGCTAGGCCACCTCGCGCGCTAACAGCGCCAAGTTCTCAGAAGTGCAGGCTAGGACCGAGGATAGCAATTGGTGGAGTACTTGGCTCTGTTTGCTCGATGTAGTAGCAGGAGCACGCAATGGCGACGGATGTAAGCACGACCGCAAGAAGCATTTGACGAAGGGAAAATCGCCACCTAAGCCACAAGGCGCGGGCCATGCCAATAAACGCAAGAGCCAGGAACCAGTGGGGAATGGCCACAACGAAGCGCCTAGATTCGTTCCACGCTGCTTTGAAGGTCGGGATATTCCACGAATCGATTTTGCGAGGAGGAAACGTAAAGAGCGGCATTCGGTCAGGACCACCTGGATTACCGGTCAAATTGATCTGGCCTGCGAAGTGCTCGAGCGCAAGAAGTCGTCCAAATTTGCCGATTGTCTCCATCCAGGTGTAGCTACGAATACAGAGACAAATCAGGCACACCGCAGCTACGACGCAACTCGCGGAGCGTAAGGCGCGGATAACAAACCCGATGCTGTAGCGCTTCATACCCCAAATTCTATCCAGAGCAGGCGGTGCATCGCAACTTGCGATGGCAGCGCAGCCTGAAATAGAGGTTCAATAAAAAATCTACTCGTGCTGATGTTGCGCTTCCTCGCTGGCAATTGTAAGAAGTGCTGCGAAGACCTGGGAGGAGATATCGTCAGAAATAAACTCGACGTGGCCATCGACGTACGCACCCATGCTTCCGTTTGAGTGTAGACCTCCGAACTGACCTATGGGCAGCTTGCCTAGTGTGAATTCACGAACGGTGACCGGACCGCATGCTAGCCAGCAGCCATTGTTCGCGCTTGTCTCGGTGGCTGCGAGGGTGTTCGATTCTCCGTCACGGATGTCAGTCGACCTAGTTGACTCATCGTAGGACCACATTCCGGCGGCGGGAGAATCGCGAGGTAGTAGTGCAGCATGGGGGCCAATGCCGGCAGTTCCTACATAATCGGCAAACGGTTGTCCATCGGTGTACGTTCGCTTTTCTGCGGAGGGGCACTGAATAACCGGAGGTGGAATAAGAGGCACATCGTACTCAATGTGTCCTTCTTGGGTGTTTTCCCATGTATGCAGCATTAAAGGGCGTAGCGATGGGTCATTCCAGGGGCGATCATAGTCGATGCCAGGCTTTCCATAGTGGCCCCAGTACGGTGCAATCTCTAGGTACCAACTCCATCGATCCTCCGGCTGCAGCAATTGATCGCCCTGGCACCCTTTCGGGTATTTGGCAATCGAGGCGTTGTAGCAATTCAAGGTATTTGCAAGCTGCTTCAGGTTGTTCCGACATTCCGCTCGCCTCGCAGATTCCCTGGCTCTAAGCACTGCAGGTATTAACAAGCAAACAAGGCAACCAACCACGAGCATCGCAACGATGCTCTCTGTCCGTGAAATCCCGCCCCGCGAATGCTTGGAATTGGTGAACATGGTGCATTCGATTCCTTAGAACCGAAACCGATCTGTCAGCAGCCGATGCAGTTTGCCACTCCGAAGCACGTCGACACACCTAAACAAAGCTCTACCCGTCCCCAAGCCCTTTCGCCCGCACCGATTCCGCCTGCCCTTCTCGAAAGTTGTGCAGTTGTTCACGGAGCTTTTCGTCGTGGGTCGCCAGAATCCGGACGGCCAGTAGCCCGGCGTTCTTCGCGCCGCTGGCGCCGATGGCCAGCGTCCCGACTGGCACCCCGCCGGGCATTTGGGCGATGGAGAGAAGCGAGTCGAGGCCGCTGAGTGCTTTGGATTGCACCGGTACGCCGAGCACCGGTAGCACGGTGAGCGAGGCGACCATGCCAGGCAGATGGGCCGCGCCGCCTGCGCCAGCGATGAGCACCTGCAGGCCGCGACCTTCCGCCTTGCGGGCATACTCAAACATGTCTTCGGGCGTGCGATGGGCGCTCACCACGCGGGCTTCGTGCGGCACGCCAAACTCGTCGAGCATCTTCACAGCGGCGCGCATGGTTTCCCAATCGCTTTGCGATCCCATGATGACGCCGACCTTAGGGGAAACTTCCACCGCCGAGCCTTTGCTGATTCGATATCAAACACCCTTAGTTAGATGATCTGCGACGGCCCGGCGTATGTCAACTTGTGACCAAGCTGCGAATAGAGAGCTGCCCGCAGTTGTTACCCATCTTTTTGCCGATGCGCGTCGCCCAATTAGAGCGGATTTTCTGGGGCGATTTTTGTGGAAAGTAGGCCACCACCTGTGCTAGTGTACACATGCTAACCGGTCGGTTGGTCGCGCTCGCCTTTTGGGGCGGAGTGTTTGGTGCCGCATGTGTTTGTGGGATGTGCTTAGCTAGCGAAGCTGCGGGGTGGTCCCAGTGGCGAAATTCCGGATGCATCCTTCCACCCGCCAAACAAACTTCGTCCAACGAATGCAATCGTGTGCGCCGCCGGCGGACGTCCGTCGTTTTTGTTAGAGGTGAGGGGTCGGAGGCTAGGGGTCAGGGAACCGGTATTAATGGCGAGGATGTAGGGTAGGTGGTTCTGCCGGTACGGCAAGTTCACCTAACATGCTCGGGCGTAAACGAAAGAGGCACGTGCGAGCACCTACCCTACGCGCCGCCTGCATTGGAGATTGAAACTTCCAGTTCCGAATTGTCCCATCATGCACCTATCCGTGGACAATTGGCGTGCCATCAAGTCTATGGTGGAATCAAAAAACTTCGAAAAAACAGGGGGAAACGAAAATCGGCAGGGCTAATGGGAGGTGAATAAAGTCGCCTAGAATCGTTTTCCGGCATCGGGGACAAAACGGACATTTGTGGTTTGCTAGCGGGAGGTGGTCAGTAGGCGGTAGGTAGTGGTCGAGTGAGGTTGGTTCTGGCGTCGGCGGTAGCGAACAAATATACTCGCTGATTCAGGTGCCCCTATCTCGCTCGGCAACGCAAAGTTGCGGTGGCGCCCTTCGTGCAGTCGATTCTCCTTAAGCGTTTGATTCTTGTGGTCGTGCTGCTGTCGACCATGTGTACGGCGTCGGTTGCTACGTACGTTTGGCACGGCTGGCGGCTCGACGACGCGATCTACATGGTGGTGATCACCATTTTTGGCGTCGGCTACGGTGAAGTACAGCCGGTCGATTCGACGGTGTTGCGTGCCGTGACCATGATGCTCATCTTCATGAGCTACGGCAGTTTAATCGTGATTGTTGGAGGGTTTGTCCAAATGGTAATGGAAGGTGAAATCACTCGCGCGCTCAGCCACCGCCGGATTACCAAGGGCATCGACCAACTCGATGGCCATACGATCCTCTGCGGCTATGGCAGGGCAGGCCGGATCCTGGCCAAGGAACTCGACGAGGCGAACCACGAGTTTGTCGTGATCGACATGGATAACGAGAAACTCAGTGACGCCGAGTCCCAAGGCTACCTGATATTGCAGGGCAACGCCGTGGATGAGGACACGCTACTGCGGGCGGGTGTCGAGCGGGCGAAGACGCTCGCCAGTGTGCTGGCGGCCGACGCCGACAACGTGTTCATCACGCTCACCGCACGCGAGCTCAATCCCGACTTGCACATCGTCGCCAGGGCCGAGCATCCGTCGACGGAGAAGAAACTGATACGGAGCGGAGCGAATCGCGTGGTGCTGCCCGCAGTGATCGGCGGCATGCGGATGGCGCAGCTCATCACGCGGCCAAGCACCGAAGAACTACTGTCGGACGCCAAGGGAATCGACAGCCTGCAACACGAGTTGGGGCACATCGGCCTGAAACTCGACGAGTTGGAAGTGACCAGCGGCGCGCCGCTCGACGGCCAAACCGTCGGCGATATCGAACTGGGTGGCAACCAAGGCTTCCTGATTGTCGCGGTACGCAAACCGGATGGTCAGGTGATTGTCGACCCAGAGTCTACGCACCGGTTAGGCGACGGCGACGCCGTGATCGTCCTCGGCCACCACGGCGACCTGCCCCAACTCGCGAAGCGGTACACGTCGAAGAAAGAGATTTACTATCGCGGAGCGAAGATGGAGATTCAGGGGTAAGGGGACTACCAAAAAACGTAGTACAGAACGCCGGTCATCGCAATGCAGACCATACCGGCGAGCAACGCCCCCTTGGACGTCTGGAGGTTCATGGTCTCGTTGACCGGCAGTTGAATCGGCGTCCGTAATGGACGAACAAGGGTCATGATCGTTAGCACCGCAAGCACGATCAAGAACGTGAGCGACATGCGGTCCAAGAATGACCATTTTACTACAGCCGTGGCGCCATCGTACGCGGGTTCGGCCAAACCGGGAATGGCACTGAGACCTGGTACTCGGTCACCAAACTTGAACAAGCCATAGAGTATCGGACTCAGTACGAGGCCAACAGTGCCGCATGCCCGGGGCGCCCAGGGAATTAGTAAACCGAACAGGAAGATGGCAAGCACACCGGGCGAAATGAAGCCTTGAAACTCCTGAATGAACGTGAAGATCCCATCGAATGCAGGGTCGTCGAGCGCGGGGGCGATGAACATTGCGATCAATACGAACAGCACAACGAAGACTCGACCAACATTGACGAATTCGTGCGAACGCGCATCACCTCGGACCTTACGATAGAGGTCCATCGTAGCGATGGTGGATGCCGAGTTGAGCATGGAAGCCAGCGAGCTAACTACCGCACCAAAGATGGCCGCGAGCACAAATCCCAACAGTCCGTATCCGGGTTTTAGCAAGTTCTTGAGGAGCACTGGGAAAGCGGCATCGAAGTCACGGAGCGAAAGCTCCTTGACCGCAAGCTTCTTCACGGCATCGCCTTTCGCGGACTCGATTATGGCTTCGTTAGCTGCCACCAAAGTTTCACCCGAATCAGCGTCTGGTGCGTCGACCTCTAAGCCGGTGGCATTAAACTCAACAATTTGTCTCGCTTCGTGCGGATTCGCTTCGGCAAATCGTTCGGAGAATGTAAATACAGGTATGTTTGCGGTTTGGCGGGTCCTCGCCTTCGACAGTCGCGATTCAATGGCCTCAATATCATTCGCATTTCGGAGATTCTCCGGATCTGGCTTCATAGTGTCCGGAAGCGAATCGTACAGGTCAGGAGCATATGCCGCGATCGTCTTGGCGTTCTTGGTAACGGCCGCATTGGTCAAATCGTTGGTGTACAGGTTGAAGGCCAAGATGCCTGGTATAACGACGACGAACGGGATCACCAACTTAAGGAAGGCGGCGAAAACGATACCCTTCTGTCCCTCAGCCAATGACTTCGAGCCGAGCGTTCGCTGCGTGATGTATTGGTTAAGTCCCCAATAAAAGAAATTTGGAATCCACAAACCCAACATCAGCGCGGACCAAGGTATTTCGGCATCGTCGAGGGGCCGCTTCATATGAAGCTTGCCGTCAGGTAACGGCCCGTCGTTGAGGGCGTAGAATCGCTCGACGGGTGAAGCCTCGGCTAACTGTTCGACGGTAACCTGATCGTTACGACGGGTTTCGAACAACTGCTCAGGTTCGGCATCACCTAACGCATTGAAGGCGAGCCACGCCACGATTACTCCACCGAGAACCAATGCCGCCCCTTGAATCAAGTCAGCCCAAGCGCATGCCTTCAACCCTCCGGCGAATACGTACACCGCGGCCAAGACACCAATGATCCAGCAGCCCACTGTGATGTTTCCAAGATCCAACCCAAGGAACTGTGTTCCCTGAAAGAAGACGCTAATCACCTTCGCTCCAGAGTAGATAACCGACGCGGTTGGAACACCCACCAAGATGATGAGCGTCGCGATGGCCATTACCGTACGGGCGAACGTGTTGTATCGATACTCCAAGAATTCAGGAATTGTATAGATGCCGCTCTTTAGAAACTTGGGCAAGAACACAAACCCAACGATTACTAGAGTGACTGCCGCCATCCATTCGTAGCTTGCGATGGCCATGCCTAACCAGTCGGCGGCCTTGCCGCTCATGCCGACAAACTGCTCGGTGCTGATGTTGGCCGCGATGAGAGAGAATCCCACCAACCACCACGTCAGGCCGCGACCGGCCAGGAAGTAGTCCTGAGCGTCTTTCTCTTGTTTGTCCTCTTCTCGACTCTTCCACAATCCGATGGCAATCACCGAGGCCACGAATGCCACAAACACAAAGATATCAATGCCACCGATCGTGCCATTCATCTAGAGTTTCCTCGCTTGTGCGATTTCGAGGGCTGGCTGTTCTTGCGTGCTGCCAGAACTCGGAGATAAGGAAAGCTGGGAACGCCGTCAACCGCCTTGCGCCCTCCATCAAGCCCACGATTGTAACCAGACGCCTTGCCGCATGTAAGGCAAGAAGACCAATTCCTGCAAACGGCTTCACTCCGATTCTGGAATCCGCCAAGCGAGTGCGGCGGCTAGGCTGCGCAAGCACCAGCCGGCAACAAAAAGTGAGCTGAACAGCCACAGGGCGCTGGAGTCAACTGATGAGAGCGTGTCGTAGAACGTTCCGGCTGCGACCAACGTCGCGCCGCTCACGAGGTCGCTAAGTGCGTGGTAGACCGCGAGTGGTGGGCCTGTGGTGCGGGTGGGCGAGAGCTTGAGCTTCAAGGTGTCGAGACTTACGTTTACCCCGGCATAGGCCATCCAAACAACGAAAGCGCCGGCTACCCACCATGGCTGCGCCGGACTAGCCAACAGATAAAACAGCGGGCCGGTAGCTACGACCAACTGGGCGCCGGTCAACAACCAACGTGTGCCGTGGTGATCGATCCAGCGGCCGGCCGCCGGCGCGAGTGCCGTTTGGCCGGCGTACATCATCGAGCGCAAACCGACCATTTGATTGTATTCGATACCTAGTACCCGAGCGCCATAAAGGTAGTTGGCGGCGCCGGTGACGCCGTTTGCAAAGGCCAGCCAACATGAATACATCAGCAGCCGACGATACGCGGGGTCGACCAACGCTGTGGCAAGTTGTCGCCAACTTGATACGGATCGGCGAGGGTGGGCGGGCTCAATGGCGGGTAACCAACATAGCGGGGCGACGGCCAGCAATAACATCAACGAACCAAGCACCGCCGACAGAGCCAGCGGTGCCCAGCGCTCGACATCGGGTGCGTAGGTAAGCCATGCCCTGTTGAGTGCCACGCTCGCGCCGATGCCAACGATGCGTCCAATCACCAGATACCGTTCGCGCCAGCCAATTAGCCGCCCGCGCAGCGGCGGTGGCATCCAATCGCCCAGCCAGCTCCACAGCGCGATGGTCGCCATGTACTCCAGCAAGTGATACACGCACCAACATGTTACCAGCATCGTCATTCCGGCCGAAGTGTAGAGTGGGCTATCCGGTACCGCCAGCGCCGGGAGCATTAGCAAGACCACACCGCTCGACAGATAGCCACCCAGACAAACCGCCTTTCGAGCCCGACCGTTGCGAATGAACGCAGGAGATGCCAATCGCAGCAGACCAACAAATCGCGGCGCGGCGAGAATCAGACTGACTTCAATACCTCGCGCGCCCAGATGTTGGGCGAGGTAGATCACCAGCGTGGTGGACACAAGCCCGTTACCCATCGCCCAGAGCATGGCATTGGCGTTGGCCAAGCGCATGGCGCTGCGAACCGATTCCCCCCGCTGCTGCATCATGCCCGCTGGTCCAGCCCCGTCATGTTATCCATGAGTCGCGCCATGCGGTTGGCTACGAACCACATCACTACGAAGCCCGCAGGGCTCAACAACAATACCGCGATTGTTACGAGTTTGAAGAATGGGTCATCACCGTGCGAAGTCCACACCAACGCGGCCGCTGCAAACACCGGAATTATGGCGGCAAGAAAAACCATTAGCCACAATCTCCAACGGGTCGGCGGTAGCTCCTCGGCTGCTGTCTCCCGAAACTCTTCTGCTCGCGGCCAAAGTCGAGGGTATAGTCCGCGCAGCACGACGTATTGCACTCCGCACAGCGAATACGCGACGGCAATTAGACCCGATGTCGTAAACGAGAGGAAAAAGTGCCAGTAAAGCCCTGGTGGTGGCGGTCCTGCAAAGTGATCGATCACCGCAGGAAAGATCACGCCCCCGGGCAACCAGCCGAATGCCGCGACCGCAAGCAGCCACATCGGCAGCTTGAGCGAGCGACCGCGGGCCCAATCAAGCTTGTGCTGGTCGACTGGCTGCGTGCCCGACAGCTCTTGCCACACGCGGTGCAATGGCCAGAGTATTGCGATGCCGGCGAGCACGGCGAGCGGATAAACGATGCCGTTGTAGGCCACCAGCAATCGACCAAACACAGCATCCTGGGCCGCTGTGAAATCGCTGCAGATTTGCGTGGTGTTATAGCTGATGTTGAACAGGCTGCCAAAGAACTGCGGCACCAGCGCGAAAATAATCACCCATCGAAGCGGGTGCCCTTTCACCCCCTCCACCAGCCAGCTATCGCTACGGGTGGTCAGTTCTTGATGTCGCAACTCGGCAGTGCCGTCGAGCGCGGCGGCCAACTCCGCGCCGCTTGAGTATCGGTAGCGTGGGTCAGGCGCAAGGCACTGGGCAAGTGTGTAACTAAACGACTTGGCAGCGTCGCCGGCGCCCGGTGTGACTTCGGGGCCAGCGATGCTTCGCACCGCCGAGAGGCGTTCAAGATACTTAAGGCGATTGTTGCATTTGGGCGGCGGCTCGAGCGGGCTCTTGCCGTACAGAAGCTCGCCTAGCACGATGCCTAGTGAGTAGATGTCGGACCGTTCGTCGACCATCTCGGCCGTTGCATCGGTCGAAGGATTGAACGCCTCGAGATGCTCGGGCGACATGTAAGACAGCGTGCCGCCGAAGCGATCCTCGGCGGTCGACGATTCGTCCATCGACTGAAACGAGATATTGAAGTCGGCCAACAGTGGCTGGCCATAACGATTTACCAGCACGTTTGCCGGCTTGATGTCGCGGTGCAGGACGCCTTGACGGTGGGCATAGTCGACCGCCTCGGCCAGCCGCGCGCCGATCCAGCAGGCGGCCTCCAAATCGTCCATGGCGGCAAGCGCTTCGCGATCGTGCAGCGCGGAGGAGTCGAACACGTCGGTTAGCTTCGAGCGGGTGTCGACCGAGGCCAGCACGTCGGCGCCTGTCCAATGGCCGCGCGCGTGGCGAATCTGTGCCAGGTCGTGAATCACCGCGTCGAGCGGCGCGCCCGGCACCAGCTGCATGCAGAGCAACTTAAGCTGGCCTGTATTGTCGACCGTTTCGCTGAACACCTGCACAATGTGCTTATGCTCGAGCCGCGCCATGGTGCGCCCCTCGCTGCCGGCATTGGCCGCCACTTTGAGCGCCACCTGGCGATCGAGCGATAGCTGCCGGGCCAGATACACAACACCAAACGCCCCGCGGCCCAACACGGCTTCGATTTCAAAGTCGTCGATGTGCTCGCCTCGGCGCATCACGTTGCCGGCCTTGCGTGGCGTGCCCGAATACGGGACCGTTTTCACCAATTGATGCGGCGGCAGCGGCGGCGGCAGACTTGGCGCACCACCCGTCGGCTCGTTCGTATCGCTTTCGCTGGCCAAGCGAACGTCGGTTTGGTCGGGATCGGGTGGCACGATGGACAGTCGTTGGGATTCTGTTCAGGAGAGAACAGAGTGAAGTGGGGAGTCAATTGGCCGTTCACGATGGAAATTGTCATCGCGACGACAGTTGGCGATCAATAGCGTGCATGGTCTCTGCTCTCTGTTACCTCCTGTTCAATCCACCGGCGCCAACATACTATTCCTCTTCTCGCCGATCCAAGGCCGGCTTGCAATATTGCCACAGGTCGAGCTCGATTAACTCTTGCTCCACAGCGTCGGGCGTGGCAAGAGTGAGCGTGTGAGCGACTTCGTCGATCAACAGGTCGCCAAACTTCTCGCGTGCACGATGTAACAGCACGCGAACCGCACCGGCCTTCATCGGTTTGTTGAGCACCCCGCTGACGATCTCCGCCAGCTCGGGCGAGCGCACGTCCGGATGATCGACCCGCATCCGCAACACCGTGTGGTACGGTTTGCCCGTGGTAAGCTCCTCTTTCTCAAGCTGCTGCCAGACGCGCTGCAGCAAATCGGCCCTCCAACTGCGGACGAACTCCTCATCGCTGGGAGCGTGGTAGCTCTCGGCCACGTCGGGCGTATCCTGCATCAGAGGTCCGGCCTGCTTCTGCTGCTTCCCACGGCGGCGTTGGTAGTCGACGATCAGGTGGTAGAGCGACGTCTTGAGGAAGCTGCGAAACCGCCCTTTGTCGGGATCGGCCTTTCCGTAGTCGCCGCGGACGAACTTCAAGGCGAATTCCTGGAACACCTCGTCGGCCGCGTCGGGGTCGCGGAGCGCCGCCAGGGCATACCTGTGGACCGCGCCGCCATAGCGATCGAGCATCTGGTGCTGCGCCCTAGCAAACTCGGTGGCCTCTTCGCGATGGGCCTGCTGCACAAGCGACCACATCGTGTCGATTCGGCTAAGACGATCGTCGTCCATTTCGTGTAGTGGCCCGAGGTCGAGATTCAGGTCAGGAGGATTCTGGGGAAGTCGTAGCCAACCGCGAGTTAACCGCGCCGCGACCATACGGGAGGGAAACGATCCCAGCGGCCATTCATTCTAACGACGCGAGCCGCCAGCCAAACCACCGGGACGCCAGAAAAACAGGCGTTTTCTGCCCATTCTGGGCGACCGGTTCGGCGTTGGCGATTCAGATCGTTCGAAAAACTTGGCCTTCGCTGTAACAGCCAGCGTGCCGGGCGTATGAGGGGGTGAAGTTCAATACAACCCCTGGTGAACCCGGCCACAACGCCTTGCTCGCCGCCATAACCCGAAAGTAAATGTCATGTCTCGCCAATCGCTCGCCACTTTGGCCATCGTCGTCGTCGTCGCTGCTGCAGCCAACTCTGCCCTCGCCGGTGGATGTGGTGGCGGCAAGAGATACTACGGTGGGGTCAATCTTCACCACCGCTACATTTCGTCGCACAATCAGGGCGTCTACAGAAAGACTTACCAACGGCCAGTCGTCGTTCATAAGCCGGTTGTTGTCGAGAAGCACATTGTCGACCACTGCCACCACCCGAAGTTTTGCCTGGCCTACGTCTGCCCCGGCGAAACACTGCTGAGCATTTGTGCCAGAGAGTATGGCAACCCCAACTTTTGGACGCAGGTTGCCGCGTTCAACCGTATTCCCGCCGGTGCCCCGCTGGCCGTTGGCCAAGCGATCAAGCTGCCCGCGATTTTTGATAGTGGACGGATGATTCCGTCGACGGCTCCTGCTCCGCCGGCTCCCACCATCGCCGTACCGGCTGCCAACGTGGCAATTCCCGCTACTCCCGCTGCGGTCGCCGCCCCAGCAGCACCGATCGGAGTTGCCGCACCCGCCACAGGCCCAGTTGCCGGTCCCGCACCGCAATCTGGCATTGGGCGAGTAGTACCTCAGGGTCAACCTGGCTTGCCTCAGCAGCAGTTGCCACAAAGCCAACCTCGGATGCAGCAGCCATCGCAGCAAACGCAGCCGCAGCAACTGCCGCCCGGACAGCCAACTTCGAGTGCTCCGAGCATGAGTATTCGTCAGGCCCAACGGATGTTGCCAACCTTCACCACTGGCAGCAAGTTGGTGCTCGACGGACAGCAGTTCGGTGGCACGCCTGGCCAAGTGCAACTGGTCGTTGGACCGATGACCCTGCCGGTTGCAATTGCCAATTGGACGCCCAGCGAACTGACGATTCAGCTTCCTGAGCTTCCGCTTACCAAGGCATCGGACGCCCGCGTCGTGATCCTTGATGGCGCCGGCAAGTTGGTTACGCAAAGCGAAATCCGCTTGGCTCCTACCTCCAGCCGCCTGGCCATGGGCAACTAAGCTGGGGTCGTCGCAAAGCACCATTCCCTTCGCCAATCCTCGGTCGGATCGCAAGACTCGGCCGAGGGTTTTCTTGTTGGTCGAATACCGCTGTGCCGCTTCAACAACCCCAAAGCCGAAAACCGGCATAGGTAGACCCGCGATTTGGAGCTTAGTGCGACTTTGGTGGTTCCGTAATCGGCACGGCTGTTCACGATAGACGTTATGAACAACGAGCACTCTCTGGTCGATCGACTACAACAGCTTTCTCCATCCATCGTGCCGTGGTTGTTGGTCGCCGGTTTGACGATGGTTACGGCGGCCCAGTTTGCAACCCATGTACCTGTGATGGTCGGCGTGGCGACGCTCATGCTTGGTTCCACGCTTGCCATCCGCGACCGTGTTCCGCCACAGTTGCGACTGCTGGTCATGACGATTAACCTGGTGACCTATCTGGTGCTCTACACCCTGTTTCTGGGCGCGGTGATGCATCGCACGACGCTGTGGATGCCGGTAGCCCCGCCGTGGTTCCGCCTAACCGACCTCGGATCGAGCATCTGGTTGGTAGTCGTCAGCCTGCAAGTCGGCGTGCGTCAGATTCAAGCGGCGATTTGAATCGCGGGCCGCTAGCGGTCCTGTGGGACGCTCTCGATTTGGGCCTTGGCTTCTTCCATCGCCGCGGCCTCGCGTGAGAGCTTGAACTCTGGCCCCGGTGGGAAGTATTGGACGTCGTCCTGCAGGTACCACGGGCTGGGCAGTACCACGCCCGAGTACACACCCTGGCAGCCGGTTAGCGCCAACGAGGCGACAATGGCCAGCCCACAGGCAACGTGCGAGAGCTTGTGATTCATGCGCTTGAGCGTGTGTTTGGTCATGGCAGACTCGGACGAAGGGTGAGCAGTTGGGCTCAGGACAAGGCGATCGCCGGCCGCAACTGTGCGAACCGTTACTGCCGTTATCGTCCACCTAACCGGCAAGGTTTAGCAAATCTTCAAGTTCTTCCCCGGAAGCGATCCATCTGGGGCCGACCAGCGTCAAACCACACCGAATGGAGAAGACTGGAAGGTATGGGATAAATCGCCAGCAGTAGCGGCGAATGGTAGAATAAGGCGTTTGCTACGCCGATGCCGCTTGGCTTGCCGCCCTCGATCCCTCAGAAACGCACCATGGTTGTTCCACCCCTTCGATTGCGACTGATGCTAGCACTAGTCGCGAGCAATCTCGGTTTGGGAGTGTGCGGCTGGAGTTCGGGAGCGCTTGGTCAAGATAGATCGGTTCCCGGGCCGCGCTTCTTTGCGGTGGTAGAGGATCTATACCGAGGCGACTACCGGGATGCCGAGCGCGGCATGAGCGGTGAGGTGCGCGGCGGCATCCGCATCGGGCGGACCCAGTGGGTCGACTCGATTTGCTCCCGAGCCATGCTCGGCGAGGTGTACTACCAACTGGGCGATCCGCAACGGGCGCTGGCTGAGTTCGACGCGGCGTGTGAGCTTTTTCTCAGCTATCCAAACTGGCTTATCGCGGTTCGATTTACTGATCCGCGTCCCGACGGGAACCCCAACCGGCGAATTGCTCCCTGGGGCCAATCGACACGCGGACCGCAGTACGCCACCTACGCAGATACCATGCTGGTTCAGCAGGGTGAGTTCATCACCGAGCAACAGTTGCAACGGGGCGGGGCGTTGCAAACGCCACAGATGTGGCGGGTCAATGCAATTGAGGTCATCCGCTGCACAGCGCTCGCGATTCGTCGCCGTAACGACATCCTCGGCCCACTCGGTCGCAGCGACCGCATGAGCAAGAGTCTTGTCGATGCTTTGGCCCGTGGGGACAACACACAGCGTAATCATTGGTCGACCGCTTGGACCGAATTGTTGCTGGGCATCGCACAGCACGGAATTGGCGAGTCTCAGCAAGCGTTAGCCCACCTGATGCGCGGAACACTGATCGACGGTCGATTCGAGCACCCGCTAACCGGAGCTGCGCTTCTTGCGCAAGCCACCATTGCGTTGGAGTCGGGCAACGCCGGTGCGGCAGCAAACTTAGCGACCGAAGCGAGTTACGCCGCGTTCGCCTATGAAGATCTCGATGTGTTGGGCGCTTCGATCGACCTGGGGCACGTGGCATTTATGGCTGCGGGCAACGAAGGTGTGTATCCTCCTCTCGCGATAGCCGCCGCATGGGCCAACCGCGAGCGGCTCGATCATTTATCGGCGAGCTTTCTGATCAACGAGGCTGAGGAACTAGCTGCTGCGGGGCAGACGAACGCCGCCGCCAGTCGGTTGAACAACATTTCTTCTCGCCGGAGGGAGCTAAGCGTGGGACGCTTGGGGCCTCGTCGTCGCCGAGTCGAAGGGCTCATCGCCTATATGAATGGCAATTTGGCCAACGGCGATCAAGCGGCCGCTGAGGCCATCGCCCAGGCGCGCCCTCAATCGCTCCGCAATTTTCGGATCGCCTTGGCCAACCGCCGCGTTGATAGTGGTCAACTATCATCACGTATTGCCGTGGATATGTACGCGACGCTGTTGCGCGATCCGACGGCGAATGATTGGGCGCAACAGCCATTGGAGACGCTAACCAACGTGGCGACTTCTCACGAGCCTGCGCTGGCTCGCTGGATGGTGGCGGCGCTTGGCCGCGAAGAAATACTGACCGCGATTGACATTGCGGATCGGACGAAACGCCGTCGGTTTTGGCTGGCGCAACCAGTTGGCGGACGGCTCTTGGCAATCCGTCATCTGCTCGAAGCCGATCCCAACCGGCTGCCACCCGATGCGGCGGTCGAGCGGCGAAACCTGTTGCTTCGCATTCCTGAGTATACCGAGCTGGTGAAGCAGGCAGCAGAAATCGAGAGAGAGCTGGCTGCCGAACCGCTGACGGATGACTCTCGCCGAGTGCCCCAGCAGCGATACGTAAACCTCAAGCGGTTGGCCAACAACGCGAAACAGCGCGAGACCTTGGTCCGCCAATTGGTGCTTCGTCGCGATGCCACCGACATGCTGTTGCCGCCTCCGATCACGGCCTCCGAAGTTCAGCCTCGCCTTCAGCAAGGCCAGGCGGTGGTCGTGTTTCATCGATCGGGTGGCTCCATGTTCGCGTTCGTGTTAACCCGCGAAGCCTATCACCACTGGCGACTACCTGACGCAGCGCCGTTGGCGGAGAAAGTGGCCGAAATGCTGCAGGCCATGGGGCACTTTGGTCCCACTCGTACGTTCGACGCCAAGGATCTGGCCAGTGATGCCTGGCAACCTGCGGCGAAGCAGTTTGGCGACATGTTATTCGGTGAGTCACGACTCGATCTGGCGAGCACGACCGAGTTGATCGTCGTACCCGACGGAATCTTATGGCACGTTCCTTTCAATGCCCTCGAACCGACCACCGGCGGAAACCAGCAGCCCATCATCGACCGAACGCCGTTGCGATGCGTACCAACGGTTGGTTACGCCGCGCCTGACAGTATCGCTCTACAGCCAGTACGGACGACTATCGTTGCCGCGGCAACCGGCGCGGGCGCGGACGAGTATCTACCGACACAAGCCGCTACGGAATTGGCAGAGGTGACGGCAGGCGCTGCGGTCATCGCCAACCCAGTGTCTGCCGCGTCACCGCTGTTGGCCGGGCTCGCCCAACAGGTGGTGGTGTTGAGCGACAGCGAATTGAAGCCCAGCGGAGCTTACGAATTCGCACCGCTGCCACTCGATCGATCGGGTGGGAGAGGCGCGCTTTCCGGTTGGCTCGAGTTGCCAGTGCCGGGCTGCGAGAGGCTTGTCTTGGGAGGAGTAAGGACCGTTGCCGAGAACGGCCTCCGGACGCGCGGGCGCGGCCGCTCGACCAATACCGCGGCTGCGGGCGACGAACTGTTCCACGTCTCGTGCAGTCTGCTGGCCAGTGGCGCCAAGACGGTGTTGATAAGTCGCTGGCGAACCGGCGGAAAGGTGCACCGCGAACTGCTACGTGAGTTCGTGCTCGAACTGCCCAACATGCCGGCCGACGACGCTTGGCGGCGTAGCGTAGCGCTCGCCCGGCGAACCGACGTCGACCCAGCACAGGAACCACGGATCAATGCGTTCGATGAAGCCGACTCCGTCGCCACTGCTGATCACCCGTTCTTGTGGGCTGGGTATCTGCTTGTCGATACCGGCAGCGATCCCGCCGCCGACGAGTAGCTAGCTGGCTGCCGAGCCGGAAGCGAAGCTGCCGCGTTAGACCAAGTTGTGCATGTTTGTGCGGTACCGCCCGGTACGCTACGGACCGGATGTGCGTAAACGGGCGAAAAACGCTGGACACAGCACGGCACAAGATTCTCGCGCCTTGTGGCGCGCCGCTTGCTCCGATAGGCTGCAAGTTCCTACACCCAACCAACGGAAGGTACTTCCTGGCTTCGAAGAGAATACCGATGGCGCCATGTGTTCGCTGTCGTAGCACTAATTTGGGCGGTGTGTGAAACGGAGTTTCAGGTCTGGCGCAGCGGCGTCAGTTTTTCCGATCCCACTTTCCCAGCGAAAAGGAACGAGCACCATGCCCGTAGAACTCTCAGCCGTTCCAGAGAATGTTACCAACCAAGAGCTGTTGGAATGGGTCGAAGAAATCGAAGCGATGTGCAAGCCCGACCAGGTCCACTGGTGCGACGGAACGCAGGAAGAATACGATCGTTTGTGCGATCAGATGGTCGAGAGTGGGACACTCATCCGGCTGAATCCCGCACTGCGCCCCAATAGCTTCTTGGCTCGTAGCCATCCTAGCGACGTGGCGCGCGTTGAAGACCGAACGTTCATCTGCTCGTTGAGCAAAGCAGACGCCGGGCCGACCAATAACTGGATGGCCCCGCGAGAGATGAAGAGCCTGCTCTCCGAGAAGTTCGATGGCTGCATGCGAGGCCGCACCCTCTACGTGATCCCATTTAGTATGGGGCCGGTAGGAGGACCGATCTCACACATCGGCATTCAGATTACCGATTCGCCGTATGTGGTCGTGAACATGCGGATCATGACCCGTATGGGATCGCATGTGTTCGACGCGTTGGGCGACGGCGAATTCATCAAGTGCCTGCACTCAGTTGGTATGCCGCTAGCCGCCGGCCAGGAAGATGTGCCGTGGCCGTGCAGCCCTGACCCGAAAAATAAGTACATCGTTCACTTCCCGGAAGAAAGGGAAATCTGGAGTTACGGCTCAGGCTACGGAGGTAATGCACTACTTGGCAAGAAGTGCTTCGCGCTGCGCATCGCGTCGGTGCTAGCCAAGGAGCAGGGGTGGCTCGCAGAGCACATGTTGATTTCCGGCGTAAAGAACCCGGAGGGCGAAAAGACATACGTGGCAGCCGCGTTCCCCAGTTCCTGTGGCAAAACTAACTTCGCCATGCTCATCCCGCCAAAGGAATTTCAGGACGAAGGCTGGGAGGTCACCTGCGTGGGCGACGACATAGCGTGGATCAAGCTGGCCGATGACGGCAAGATCTACGCGATTAATCCCGAAGCAGGGTTCTTTGGAGTTGCTCCGGGGACTAGCGAAAAAACCAATCCCAACGCCATGGTTACGATGCGCGAAAACACGATCTTCACGAACGTGGCGCTCACCGATGAAGGCGATGTGTGGTGGGAAGGCTTGACCGACGAGCCCCCTCTGCATGCGATCGACTGGCACGGCAATGATTGGACGCCCGACAGCGAGAGCAAGGCGGCCCACCCCAACTCGCGATTCACTGCGCCTTTGTCCCAATCCCCGTGTGCCGATCCGGCGTACGACGATCCGCAGGGCGTGCCGATCTCGGCATTCATTTTTGGTGGCCGACGTAGCACCACCGTGCCACTGGTGTACCAGGCTTTCAATTGGGCATTTGGTGTCTACTCGGCTGCCACGATGGGTTCGGAGATGACCGCCGCGGCGTTCGGCGAGGTGGGGAAGGTGCGTCGCGACCCCTACGCCATGTTGCCATTCGTGGGCTACCACATGGGCGACTACCTCCACCATTGGCTCGATTTCGGGCGTAACCTACCGATTCCGCCGCGAGTGTTCAACGTCAACTGGTTCCGCCGTGACGAGGACGGCAAATTCCTTTGGCCTGGCTTCAGCGAGAACATGCGGATACTGAAGTGGATCATTGGCCGCGCCAGGGGCAGGGCCGCCAGCATTGAGTGCCCGCTGGGCTGGATGCCACAGTACAAAGATATCGACTGGCGCGGCCTCGATTTCTCCAAGGAGCAGTTCGATCAGCTCATGAGCACCGAACGCGATCAGTGGCTCCAGGAAATCGCTTCGCACGACGAGCTGTTCTTCAAGCTGTACGACCGATTGCCCAAGGAGCTGACGGCGATTCAGGAGTTGCTGGTCTCTGGCTTCTGGCGTTCGCCCGAGCGATGGGAAATGGCGAACACTTAGCGCGGTCAGCTAGACGTCATTGGACTCGCGATTCACCCGGCGGCGACCACTTAACCTCCTTCGACCGCCCGGCCGCATCAAGTGGCTGGGCGGTTTTGTTATGATGACGGCGGTCGATTCAATCCTTACCTAGCAATGAATGGAGCAAGTCGTTGACTGCTGTCGACGACTGCAAACTATGCCGAACAAGCTTGCTAACGAAACGTCGCCGTACCTCTTGCAACACAAAGACAATCCCGTGGATTGGTATCCATGGGGCGAAGAGGCGCTCGCGCGCGCGAGAGACGAGGAAAAGCCGATCTTCCTTTCGATTGGCTACTCATCGTGCCATTGGTGCCACGTCATGGAGCACGAGAGTTTTGAGGATGAACGAATTGCCAAGATGATGAACGAGCGATTCGTGTGCGTGAAGGTCGACCGTGAAGAACGCCCCGATCTAGACCAGATCTACATGAACGCGGTGCAATTGATGACGGGTCATGGCGGGTGGCCCATGAGCGTCTTTCTTACGCCAGACCTCAAGCCGTTCTACGGCGGCACCTATTGGCCGCCCACCGCTTCGCGAGGCATGCCTGGTTTCGATCAGGTCATCATGGCCGTGGACGACGCCTGGAAGAACCGTCGCGAACAGGCGCTCAAGGGGGCCGATCAGTTAACGGTGGAGCTCAAGCAGTTAACGCGCAAGGGCGCCGATGGCGTCGCAGTGCCGCCCGACGAGAAGCTGCTCCACGCGGCAGTGCATTCACTCGAGCGCATCTTCGATCCTATCCATGGCGGATTTGGCGAAGCGCCCAAGTTCCCGCATCCGTTCGAGCTGCAATTAGTGCTGCGCTGGTGGAAGCGTAGCGGAAACGATCGGTGGTGGGACATCGCTCGGCTGTCGCTCGACAAGATGGCCGCCGGCGGAATGTACGATCACCTGGGAGGTGGCTTCGCGCGCTACAGTGTCGACGCCCGTTGGCTGGTGCCGCACTTCGAGAAGATGCTGTACGACAACGCACTCTTGGCAGAAGTGTACCTCGAAGCCTACTTGGCGACTGGCGACAAGAAGTACCGACAGGTTGTCACCGAGACGCTCGAATACGTGCTTCGTGACATGACCGACCCCGCTGGGGGGTTCTACAGTGCCGAAGACGCCGATAGCGAAGGGGAAGAGGGAAAGTTCTACGTCTGGACGGCCGACGAGATTCGTAACGTGCTTGGCGACGAACGAGGCGAGACGTTTTGCCGTGTTTACGACGTTTCGGAAGCCGGCAACTTCGAAGGTAATAACATATTGAACTTGCCCAAGACAATCGAGCAGCAGGCGAAACTAATGAATCGCGAGGCGGGCGACTTGGCTGCGGAGCTACTCGCGGGGCGCGAGAAGCTGCTAGCCGAGCGCAACAAGCGGGTCAGGCCCGGGCGAGATGATAAAGTGCTGGTGAACTGGAATGCGCTGGCGATTGATACGTTTGCCCGAGCCGGCGCTGCTTTGGGCGAGGAGCGATATATCAATGCGGCGCAGAAAGCTGCCGACTTTATCCTTCGCGAGATGCGAGACGACGACGGAAGGTTGCTGCACACCTGGCGAGGTGGAACCGCCAAGCTGCGAGCGTACCTAGACGACTACACGTTGCTCGCCGACGCACTCGTGAGCCTGTATGAAGCAACGTTCGTCGAGCGGTACATCGCAGTTGCCAAGGAGTTGATGGATACCGTCATGGTCCACTTCGCAGGTGGCGACGAGCCGGGTTTCTACTTCACGGCCGACGATCACGAAGAACTGTTAACCCGCACAAAAGACTTCACCGACAATGCGACCCCGGGTGGCAACTCCACGGCGGCAATGGCGCTAGGGCGGCTTGGGAAGTTACTTGGTCGTCGCGAGTACCTTGAGGCAGCCGAGGGGATTCTCTCTAGCTCCGGCCCTTTAATGCAGCAAATCCCCATGGCCACTGGGCAAATGCTGCTTGCGCTCGACTTCTGGATCGGACCTACACCAGAGTTGGTGTTCGTTGGTAATGATTCCCACGAACTATCGCGAGAGGTTCATTGGCATTTCGTACCACGACGTGTGATGGCTTCGCGACAAGAAGATACAGAAGGTGACGATTCGCTCGACGCGCTTTTTGCTGGGCGCAGTGCGCACAGCGACAAGGCGATGCTCTATGTTTGCGAAAACCATACCTGTGCGGAACCACTAGTTGGGCGTGATTCCATCTCGGAATTCATCGGCTCTCTGCCCCAGCAATGACATCGCAGAGAAGCAACCGAAATCTGGCTAAAGCTGCTCGGCAGATTGAACTTGCGAATCACTCAATAGCGCTTCCATCTGATCGATCTGCTGTTGGCTGCGGGCAATCAATTCGCGGAGCACCATAATTTTGGTGTCGAGTTGACCGTTCACGTCGCGGCTAAGCTCGGCCAATTCGACCTTCTGCCGTTCGATTACCGCTGCCGTGTCGGCCTTCGCACCATCCCATTGGTTGGTAGGGCGATGTTGGGCGTCGATGGGCCGATTGTCGTACTTGCGGCGCCCTCGCCCCAACTGTCGGTAGGTTCGGCGCAAGAGCATTGCGGTCAATAGGCCGATGCCAGCAATGAACATCAAAATCGGGCCAAGTTGAGCGACAACCATGGGGATTCCTTTCGCAGCGCATGCGTGCCTACGACGATTGGTGGTACGCGGCCGATGCGGCTGCGTAAACTTCGGCGAGATTTGCGCCGTTGTCTTCCGCCACTTGGCGGCAGCTTTCGTACTCGGGAGCAAATCGCTGGCCCCCATCGGGCAAATCGGCAACCATGCCAAGCAACGTACCGTACTGGGTCTGTACCTCTATTTGTCGGCGCGGCAGAACGCGTCGCTCGACCAATTGTCGGCGAACGCCTAGAGTGGTTGTTTCGCGGAAGACGATCGATTCTATCGAATCCGACTTGTTCTCTGGGCATTGCACGGCGAGTAGCACGCCGGGACGGCCTTTCTTCATTTGAATCGCGGTGGTGGAGACATCCACCGCGCCGGCTTTCCATAGTCGCTCGATACAGTAACCAATCTGCTCACCTGACGTGTCGTCGAGATTCGTTTCGATCAGCACGATCTTATCGCCTGCGACCGGCGTGGGGACGTCGTTCGACGAGCCGACTACCAGCCGCAGTACATTCGCATGATCAAAGTCCTTTTGTCCGGCGCCGAGCCCAATCTTCTCGATGGTCATCGCTGGCAACGGTCCGTATTTGCTTGCCAGCGTAGTAGCGATCGCCGCGCCGGTTGGCGTAGTGAGTTCGCCCTCGGGCGCAAAGTCGGCGAGCGGCACGCCGGTAAGAAGTTGGATTGTGGCAGGAGCAGGGATCGCGCAGCGACCGTGGGCAATTTCAATGAATCCGGTGCCCGTGGGAATTGGCGAGGCGATCACCTTGTCGACACCTAGCAAGTCCCAACCGATCGCGGCGCCCACGATGTCGGCAATCGAGTCGACCGCGCCGACCTCGTGGAAGTGCACCTTTTCGATCGTGCTGCCGTGTACTTGGGCTTCGGCCTTGGCGAGGCGGAAGAAAATTTCGCCGGCAAGTTGCTTTTGCCGATCCGTCAGCGAGCTGCCGTCGATCATCCTGGTAATATGATGCAGATGGCGATGCGCGTGTTCGGGTTCGTGCTCGACGACAATCTGCGTGGCCCGAAATCCCTTCTTCTTCACTTCGCTCACTACGAGCTTGCAGCTTGGTAACCCGAGCGAGTCGATTCCCGCCTGCAGGGCGGCAAGCTCGATCCCGGCATCGACTAGTGCCCCCAAAGTCATGTCGCCGCTGATTCCGCTGGCACAGTCAAGGTAAGCGATCCGCATATTCGATTCCGCTAGCACAAGCAAAGATTGGTATTGATTGCCTGATTGTAACTGCCTTGCCACGGTCGCGTCGACGTTGACTGGCCGAGTGTTTTTTCCTAGTTTCTCCATGGCGCATTCTAGCCATGTGTCACGGCTCTCGCTTTAAACTCGCATTTTCGATGACTACGTTCGCACCTCCGCATTCAACCAATCGCGACCCGCGACCGAGTATTCCCGGCCGCCTCAAGGTGCTGTACGTCACGACGTTGCATCGCAGCAGTCAGTGGTTGACCGAAGCGTTTGCCTCCGACAGCGCGGCGGTCGTCGTGGTGAAGGAAACCGTCGGCGTCACCGCAGGCCTGGCTTTGCTGAGGGACGAAGTGTTTGACGTGGTGGTCGTGTACCACGAGCCTGGCGTGCTCGATGCGCTTGACTTCGTCGAGGGTCTTCGCACCGGCGGACATGAAGAGCCGATGATTGTGTTGGGCGATGAGCCCCCGCAGTCGTTCGAAGCGTTGGTGTACGAAGTGGGTGGCGACGCGTACTGTTCGATGAAGCAAACGACCACGCGTTCTTTGCTCTGGGAGTTCTCCAGAGCGATCAGGCGTTACGAAATGGTTCGTGAGAACCGGCGGCTTGTGGAAGCCGAGCGGCAACGACTGGCCAGCGAACATGCCGAAGCCGAGCGGCTGTTGGCCGAGCAGCGTAGTTTGCTTGGCGAGTTGGAATCGATCGATGGTGGAGACGTGGCGGATACCGAGGTGCTTGGCACCGACCTAGGCGTGGCCAATGCAGCATCGACCTATCGGCATCCTATGCCAGCGTCGCTCGTTTCACACTATCGCAGCCTATTGCAGACTTACGTGGTCATGGGGTCGGGCAACTTGTCCGACGAAATGGACGCGCTGGCGGAAGTGCTGATTGATGGCCAAGTGAGTGCCCAACAAGTAATGCAGTTGCATGTCGAGGTACTTGAGTGCATGATTCACGGGCTAGGGCGACGTAGCGCGCGGCACGTGATGAATCGCGCGGACCTCTTGGTGCTCGAAGTGACCGTGCATTTGGCCGAAGGATACCGGCTGCGATACGAGTCGAGCCGCACTGCTAGGGAGCAAAAGTTGCTGCCCGGTTTCGAGGAAGCCGACGTTTATCCGGCCCTGCGCAAACCGTTGGAATAGACTTCCAGCGGTCGCCGCTTGCGGCTGGACCGGCTTGCGGCCAAAATCTGGTGCATGGCTGCGCCCAACGACCAAGAAACGACTGTTTCCGACCTCAGAACGCTGGTCGACGAGTTTGTTCGCGAACGCGATTGGGAGCAGTTTCATTCGCCGAAGAACCTGGCGATGGCTCTGGCTATCGAGGCAGCCGAGCTGATGGAGCACTTTCAGTGGATTGAAGTGGCCGACTCTCGCGCGTTTGCCGAACATCCGGAGAAACTAGCTGCTGCCGCTGAAGAGATTGCCGATGTCTTGGCCTACACGCTCGCGATCGCCAACTCGATGAACGTTGATCTAAGCCAGGCGCTCCACGCGAAGATGGTGAAGAATGCCGCAAAGTACCCGGCGGACGAGTATCAGGGTCGCCACGGAGGCGAGTGACCCATGCGGTTGGCTATCTTGGGCGCCAGCGCTCGGGCCGCGGCATTTTCGGCGCTCGATGCAGGATTTGAGGTCGTGGCTGCCGATCTGTTTGCCGACAGCGACTTACACGCGCGCTGCCCAACTACCCGGATTGAAGATTGGCCGCATGGGTTCATCGGCTGGCTCGAAGATCAGCAAGTGGAAGGTTGGATCTACACAGGCGGGCTGGAAAACCACCCAGCGTTGGTCGATCGGTTGGCAACCACTCGCCCTTTGTTGGGAAACGCGGGCGAGCACCTCTGCCTATGTCGCGATCCCAAAGTGCTAGCGCGCCTATTCGCCGACGCAGAGGTTCCATTCCCCATGGTACTCAACTCACCTCCCGACGACGAGGAGGCTTGGCTCATTAAGTCGCGAACGTCTGCTGGCGGGTTGGGAGTCGACGATTGGCGCGGCGGCGAAGCCGGCCGATCCGACTATTGGCAAGCGCGAATCGATGGCAGGGCCATTTCGGCTGCCTACTTGGCCGCAGGCGACGAGGTCGCACTACTCGGCGTCACCGAGCAATTGATCGCGCGCAACTGGACCGGCGCTCGGCAGTACCAGTATGCGGGTTCGGTCGGACCACTGGCCGTGTCCGCTAGCACGAGGCGCGACATCCACAATGCAGGCACCGCGGTCGCGTTCGGATGCCGGCTGGTCGGGCTGTTTGGCATCGACTTCGTTCAAGATTGCGCGGGCCGAGCGTGGGCGGTCGAAGTGAATCCTCGATTCACCGCGTCGATGGAGATCGTTGAGGCTTGGGCCGGCCGTAGTGTGGTTGCCGATCATGTGGACGCTTGCTTGCACACGAAGATGGCTCGCTGGGAGGAAGTCCAATTTTTTTGCTACCACGGCAAGGCGTATCTGTTTGCCCGTCGCGACATTCGAGCAGCCGAGTTCGACCCCGTTGGTCTACGCGACATTCCATCGCCAGGAACGCCGATCGCCCGCGGGCAGCCTATTTGTACGGTGCTTGCGCGGGCCAGTAGCTACGAGACGGTCGAGCCAGCGTTGCAAGCCATCGCGTCGGGAGTTCTGCGGCAGATCGAATGATCGCAGAACATAATGAACGTTTGGCACGCCTCGTGCAGTTGTAGCAGCACGAGTCGCGAAGCGGTCAGGCCGTCGATTGAGCACGAGAAAAATGGCTCAGTTTGCCAACCTACAGGCTGCTTGGTGGCTAGCATCGCGGTGGTGCTAGCGGTTATCAAAAAAGCTGATCTTGTAAGATTTACTGAAGTCGTAGACATTGCCGACCCGACCGGGGTCAGCCAGCACGGTTGGCGAAAAACCTAGTCGTCCCACCGATACCATTGGCGGGCCGCACGGTACAGGATGTATCGGCGGCTTGCGTCCCACAGGGCGGATGTGGAGCTTGCGTAGACTCGCATACTTCCCTCTGCCCTGGAGAGGTCTCGGCAGGTTGGTGATACGAACCGGATTCCAAGGAGGGAACCGATGGTCCGACATCTATCCGTACGCATTGCGTACCTTGCGACGGTAATTTCGTCGTCGTTCGCGCTTTGCTTGCCTTCCCACGCTAAGACCGAACTCTTGGTGTTCTCGTCTCCGCACTGTGGCCCCTGTCAGCAACTGAAGCCGACGGTCGCCGAACTAGCCAAGCAAGGTTACCCAATACGTCCGGTTGATGTGACGCAGCACCCGGCGCTTGCCACGAAGTTTCGTGTTTCGCGTGTGCCGGCGCTGGTGATGGTGAGTGATGGGCGGGAAGTGGCTCGCCAGTTGGGTGGTGATCGCGGGAGCATTCAGCGGATGTTTGCCGCCGCGGGATTACACTCACCGCCACCGGTGGGCGGACCCAACCCAAGCTGGACTCAGGAAACACCTCACGCGCCCGCCATACCCGCGCGGCAAGTTAGCGAAGCATCGCACAATGTGCCGAGTGCGCCGTCGGTGCCTGCCGAGTTCGCTACCCGTCTGCTTGAGACATCGGTTCGAATTACGATCAACGATGCCACCGGCAAGTCGCACGGCACCGGGACGATTGTCGACACACGAGAAGGCGATGCGCTTGTGGTGACCTGTGGCCACTTGTTCCGAGGTGAATCGGCCAAAGGCGAAATCACCATCGAGCGATTCCGGGTGACCGGCGGCGGGCTGGAGGTGCTCGATCGCGCCCGAGGACATTTGGAAAGCTACGATCTGGATCGCGATGTCGGTTTGGTGAGTTTTCGCCCCAATGGGGAAGTAGCGGTCGCGCCGGTTGCTGCCCAGTTTGGCGAGCAGATTAACGACCGCGTTTGGAGCGTTGGTTGCGACTTGGGCGCGAAGCCGACGGTACGCGACTCGCGCGTGACCGACATCGATCGTTATCATGGTCCGCCCAACGTCGAGACATCGGGTGCTCCTATTCAAGGACGTAGCGGTGGTGGGCTATTCAACGCCGAGGGCGAGCTAATCGGCGTGTGTTTTGCCGCCGACGAAGCTGGCGACGAAGGGCTCTATTCCGGATTGGCGTCGGTGCATGCCCAACTCGACGCGCTGGGGCTACATGCGATTTATCGACCTTCGGCGACGACGGCAACGGCGTCGAACGACAAGTCAGAGAGGTTCGCTCCGCTACCGACTGGTGGTTCGCCGGAACCCGTTGTGCGTGGACAAGAGCCGCCGGCCAGCGTGGCAACTCCTGGCGCGTTCCCACAGCGTCCGACGCCATTGGTGCCACACAGCCTTCCAGCGGTGGAGCGTGCAGGCCTCGAGGAGATTGCCCGCCGGGCCACCGAGGCAGAAGTGGTGGTCATCATTCGGCCGCTAGAACCAGGTGGCAACAGCGAGGTAATCAAGCTCGACCGCGTGTCGCCGCAATTCCTGCAGGCTCTGCAGTCGATGGCGCCCTGATCAACGGCGGCATATTCGTTACGAGCGATCCATTCGTCACGCGGAATTTCAGGCTTCGGTAAGCCGATGCCTAGCCAATCCAGCGGCGGATTGCGGTGAGGTATTGTTGTCGGACCGGCCGTGCAATCGCACTCCAATGGTCTGCAACTTTGTCTCTCGCCGTCGACGGAAGGAGCACGCCGAATGGCTGCCTTTATCGCGTTCATCGCCACGTTGAATCTCTGCGTCGGTTACGCGCTGGGCGTTTACATTGGCCACATGCCAGGAATCACGCCGCGTCGATCCGAAGCGGAGAACGACGACGACGAGCCGATCGAACTGGCCGCACCCGCGGCGCCGGCCGCCATGCCGGCTTCAGCCCCGATAGTGACCCCCGCCAAGCTGGCCGAGAAGTCTCCTTCGAAGTCAGTCAGTTCGACTCCGCCGCCACCCGATCCGCCCGAACATGCGCCGCCAGCGCCTGAATCGGCGGATAGTTCGAACGATTACATCCTCGAAGGACTGGCGGCTTTCAAATCGAAGCTCGCCAAGGTCAGCTCGACGCTAAGCGAAAGCACGGAGGACCGCGACACCATTGATCATTGCGCCGACGAGCTAAAGCAGGCCAACTCCGACTATTTGGAACAGAGCACTGTGGCCATGGAAATGTTGCACAACGATGACGATTCGTCCACATCGCTTGAGCAACTGCAGCTACGCCAGTCAATTGCCGACCAGTCGGCCGAGATCCAACGCGCCAACGACGAAATTGACGAGATACTTCTTGAGGAAGACACCCAGGTGGTGCGCGAGAAACTCCTAGCCTCGTCCGAACAACTGGTCGATCAGGCAAGCAGCGTTGAGCAGGCCGTAGAAGTGGCCGCTTCCGCGCGGTACGAAGGTGAGAGTTCGGCCGATATCATCGCCAACATCGACAAGCTGCTGACCGCCATCGACGATCACCTAAGCAACGAGTTGCCTGACGAGCCGCTACAGGTGGCCGCGATTGCGATTCAAGGTGAGGGAGAGCTTGGCGGCGAGCAGACAGAGCGCCTATTCGCTGGCATCCAGCAGATTGTTGCTGCCGAGTTGGCTGACGATCAGTCGATGTCGATTGATGAACAAGGGCGTTTGATGCTGGTGCTTGCCGGAGACGACGAACCAAGTGCCAATGAACGATGCGAGCGGATTCGACAAACGGTCGCTGCGGCGACCTTCGTTCAGGATGGCGACCCGCTACGCGCTTCGGCCCAATGCGCTGTGGCCGACACCTTGAATGCCAGCGATCGCGGTCTAGTGTTGAAGCGACTCGAAGACTCGCTTAACGAAGCGAACAAACTAGGCGACAGCCGCACGTTCCACCACGATGGCAAAATGGCTGCCCCGGTTAAGACGTTGCAGCTAAGCGTGGAATCACTCGAAGTTGCCATTTAGAGCACGCCTGGGCGACTTAGCTCTCGCTGACCTCAAACACCGCTTCTACTTCCACGGCCATGCCAGCAGGCAACGACGCAGCGCCCACGGCGCTGCGGGCGGCAATCCCGTGTTGGTCGCCAAGTACATCACGCATCAACTCGCTGAAACCGTTGATTACGGCGGGGTGATCCGTGAACTCGGCCGTCGCCTGCACCAAACCAAACGTCTTCACAAGCCGAATCACCCTGTCGAGCGAACCGAGCTGCTCGATTAGCGTAGCGCAGGTCGCCAGACCCGTCTGCCGAGCGGCCGTGTACCCTTCTTCGACTGTGAGTTGGTCGCCCACGCGCCCGGTGATGAGTGTCTTGTCGAGCCTTAGCGGACCGTGGCCCGATGTATAGGCCAAGTTGCCGACCACGATCAGCGGACGGTACAAACCAATGGCTTGGGGGGCGGGCGGAAGTTCTAGTCCGAGCGATTCGAAGTGCGACTGAAAACCCATGCGTAGTTCCGAGTTTAGTTCTGGCTACTTGTAGACTTCGTCGGGATCGAACACTCGCTCGCCAACGACTTTAGCTCCATCCGACGTGATCTCGCGATAAAAGCAAGACTTGTAGCCGACGTGGCACGCAGCACCACCTACTTGGTCGACGACTAGCAGCAGAGTATCGCGATCGCAGTCGAGTAGAACCTGCTTTACTTGCTGTACATGGCCGCTGGTCTCTCCCTTGCGCCAAAGTTCGCCGCGACTGCGGCTGAAATAAACGGCTTGTCCGGTCGCTAACGTTTCCTCGTACGCTTCACGGTTCATGTACGCCATCATCAACACATCGCCCGAATCGACTTGCTGTACGACGACGGGAACGAGGCCGTCGCCTTTGGAAAAATCGGGCTGTATTTCTGCGTTGCTCATTGCGTTGGATGGTGGCGGAACTTGTTTTGGTGTCGATGGCGCCTGTACACACGCGATGGCGGACAACCGCGATTGAAGGATAACCGAACCCGCCCCGCTCCACCAGCGGTTCCGCCCGACCAACCCGCATAACTGGGGCCCGTCTCCCAATTACCCGAAACGAATCGCGCGATCGGAAGGACCGTCGCTTGCATCATTGGTCGTTCAACCCGAGGTTGCGCTCGATTGCTATAGGCGGAGCGGAAGCCACACCGATAGGCACTGGTAGACACTCGACTTCCCATCCTGAGTGCGCGCCCTCCCCATCCCTCAAGCGCTCGCGCCACCGCCGTGGCGCGGTAGGAGATCGATCCGTGAGCAAGAATCTGACTGTCATATTGCCGGTGCACAACGCCGAAGCAACGCTGAAGAGCAACGTCGCTCAGGTGCTTGAAGTTGGCAGCGAGTTGGACACTTCGCTGCGGCTGTTCATCGTTGACGATGGGTCAACCGACGACACGTTTGACGCAGCCACCGAACTGGCCGTGAGGTATCCACAAATCAGTGTGATCCGGCATGCAGTGCAACAAGGTTTGGGCGACGCGATTGAGTCGCTTCGCAGAGAGGTAGCGGGTGACATCGTGCTGGTGCACGACGGTGCATCGCCTGTCGACGCCATGCAAATCCGCCACCTATGGCTTGAAGAACAACGGACCGATTCCACCGACGGTCCGACAGCAAGCGTCGACGACCTGCACGCCGCGGTGGCGACTCACGCCGTCTTGGCTGTGGCGCACAAGCGGCTGATGGGGTTTCAGCGAATCAACGTGGCCGAGAACCACGAGTCGCAACTTACGCGCCGCGATAAGAAGACGAGCAAAGGCGTAGGTGTGATCCCACCGCTTCCACGGCCCAACTTCATCGGAGCCCTGGCCAACTTCGCCCTCGGTGAATAAAGCCTGCGTGGGCAGTTATCCAGCATTCCTGCTTGCGTGCTGGCGCACTGCGAAAAATTCCAGAAATTTTCCGCCTGTTGGATATTGATACACTGCATCATTTTGCCCGTTCGATTCCGCCACATTTGGCGCTTGGTGTCGGCAAACCGAGTCTCACTATTGAACGCGCGAAGTGACGCCTATAATGCACTTATGGGTGGGCCTAGTTGGGTGTTTCTTGCCCGCGTAAACCACCCTCTGTAGTATGTCATCAGTGAGGCAAACAACTGCTTCACGCACGCCTCGCACGGAGCGAGGTCTCTGCCGCAAGACGCCTTTCGTCAGGCATGCGGCGACCACCGGGTGGTCTGCTTGATCGGACCGTTCCGAGGCAGTAGTCGACAGCGCAGGGGGCGGCCGTAGCCGCTCCGCACCTTTTTACTTTTCTCCGACACCTGCGTTGCGACGTCGCCCGTACGGGTTTTGGAAGAGCATCCATCGGCTTGGTGGTAATGGTGCCGCAGGTAGTTTGCGTTGATCCAGCCAGCGTGGCGTGGTTCGGCGTGTTCACTTCTCGCGGTGCAAGGGAAACTATTCCGGAACAAGGGAAGGAGGCAACCGAAATGAGCGTTGCTGATAATTGGGACACGGCGCATGCAAGTCCCCACGCAGTTTCTATGCCTGCAACGACGGGTCGCCGGCCGTGGCATCGCATAGCAGAGGTTCGCCGGCAACAAGGCGCTTCGTTACGCAGCCTGACTCGGAAGATGGGCCTGTCGGCAGATGAGATTCGCAAGCAGGAGGACCCCGCAAGCGACTTGAAGCTTTCGCAGTTGTGTGCATGGCAGCAGGCACTGGAGGTGCCGTTGGCTAGCCTGTTGATCGACATGGACGCCCCGCTGTCGAGCCCCGTGCTCACTCGTGCACGCATGCTTCGCATTATGAAAACTGCTCTAGCAATCAAAGAAAGTGCGAAGGACTCGGGCACTCAACGGATGGGCATGATGATGGTCGAGCAATTGCTCGAAGTAATGCCAGAGTTGAAGGACGTTAGCGCATGGCACACCGTGGGGCAACGTCGGACTCAAGACGAAGTCGGCAAAATTGCCGAACGCCCCATATCCGATTCGTTTATTCAAGATGCACTTCGCTGAAGAAGATCGGACACTCACCGACCGTAGACTAGCAGCGGTCGGTTGCGATTCCAGGAACACTTTAGATACGGCAACGCTCCAACCGACCGCTCTATTCGCGGTAACAACGGATGTTTGGTATGGCCTGCCAGACTCGTCACTCTTCGCTTGTCATCAACTGCTGCCAGTCTTTTCCAAGCAGTCGCGACAGCGACCGGTCCGCCAACAATTTGCCACCCGTTTGGCAAGTTGGACAGTAATTGGTTTCGCGCGACGTATAGCGGATGCGCGCCACTTTCCTCCCGCACGCAGGGCATGGCTGGCCGTAGCGCCCATGCACAGCCATTTCCGGGCGGAATGCAGTCACCTTTTCAGGGAATTCTTCGCCACATTCCTGACGTAGTCGATTGATCCACTCAACCAACACCCGCTTGGTGGCATCGAAGAGGCGCTCGATTTGTTCGTCGTCGAGCCGCGACGTCCAAGTAACTGGCGATAGTCTTGCCGCGTGCAGAATCTCGTCGCTATAGGCATTGCCGATACCGGAGAATGTTCTCGGGTCGGTCAAGGCTCGCTTCACCGTGTGGTTCTCAGCAGTTAACCGCGCGCGAAACTCCGCAAGCGATGCTTGTTCGATCTCGAGCCCGGCGGGGTCTAAGGCTGCAACTTCTTCCGCGGTAGCGTAAACCTCCAACGATGCCTGGCGCTTCGACCCTTGTTCGGTAAGCATCAAGGTCGCATCGACTTCTCCTTGGGCATCCGGCGAGAATTGGAAAGCTGCCAGGTCGTGTTTTCCGGTAGGCCTGCGGCCCGCTGGGCGTTGGTGCAGCCGCCCCGCGATCATCAAGTGCAGCACCAACCACATGTCGGGTTTGAACTGCCAGACAATCCGTTTTCCCATTCGCCGAAACCCAACTACGCGACGCCCCGCCAATTCGTGGACATCTGGTTCGAACGTTCGCACGACGAACGGGCTGCGAACGTCGAGTCGCAAGAGCGTACGGCCCGTATAGTGGCGCGAGAGAGCCTCGCAATAGACGGCAACGTCTGGAAGTTCAGGCATTCTGAAATGGCGTTGGTCGAGCGAGGCACTTGTGGTACATGTCGCCTTCACTGTAACATACAAACTAAGTTGAGACGCAATCTCATTAGCTGCACGAAGTAAAATGTCGATCCCGATGCCATCCACTGTATCTCTAGATCAAGCCCCTGCCGGCAGCGTGTTTCGCGTCGAGCGGGTAGATGCGGATTGCGATGACGCAGCGCGACTGAAGGCGATGGGCGTGTGTGTGGGCAGACGGCTGTCGGTCGTGCAGAACGGCGACCCGCTGATCGTCTGTGTGGTTGGGTCAAGGGTTGGGATCTCTGCGCGGCTGGCTGCATCCGTCTTTGTGCATGTCGATTGTGCCCCCATGGCGAAGGCCTCATGAGCACGGTCCCTACTACCACGAACACCAGCTTGCCGGTGGTCGCTGCCACGGTGGTGCAGCCATCGAAAATGCCCGTCGTAGCGCTGGTGGGTAATCCCAATTCGGGAAAGACATCGGTCTTTAATCGCCTTACGGGACTCCGCGCCCATACCGCCAACTTTGCCGGAACCACCGTCGAGCACCGCCGCGGTCGTGTACCGTTGGTGGGTCAAACCGCAGAGCTAATCGACTTGCCTGGGCTATATAGCTTAGATGCGTCGACGCCCGACGAACGGGTGGCGCGCGACATTATCGCGGGCACGGGGCCAACGCGTCCCGACCTGTTGATGTTAGTGGTCGACGCGACGAACCTCGAGCGGAACCTATTCTTGACGAGCCAAGTTCTCGAGGCGGCCCGCCAGGCCGATATGGCGACCGTCGTTGCGCTGAACATGTTCGACGAGGTCGACAAACACGGAGTGACGATCGATGTCGCGCAACTCGCTCGCGACGTTGGCTGCCCGGTGATTCCTATTTCGGCTCGAACGGGGCAAGGGCTGCCTGAATTGCGGCGCTCGCTTTCGGAACTGCTGACTACTCCAGCCGCGCCTCAGGTCGATACTCAGTGCAATTGTGGCGGGTGCGGCGGCTGCTCGTATTCCCAGCGATACGACTGGGCCGAATCGGTTGCCCGGCGAGTTGCTGGCGAGCCTTCGGTCACGCTGGGCCGAACGACTGAGCGAATCGACCGCGTGTTGACTCACAAAGTGGTCGGACTGCTCGCGTTTGCGGCGGTCATGTTCGTGACATTTTGGCTGATCTACAGCCTGGCGACCTACCCCATGGACTGGATCGAGCAACTAACGGGTTGGTCGGCTGAGTTGTTGGGTAGGTGGCTACCTGCGGGGGACCTGCGAAGCTTGCTTGCCGACGGAATCGTTGGCGGCGTTGGCGGCGTGTTGGTGTTTTTGCCGCAGATTTGCATCCTGTTCTTCATGCTTGCCTTGTTGGAAGATTCCGGTTATCTGGCCCGTGCGGCGTTCGTCATGGATCGGTTGATGCGGCGGGTGGGACTGCCGGGTAAGGCATTTGTGCCAATGCTCTCGGCCCACGCTTGCGCTATTCCGGCAATCATGGCGACCCGGGTAATCGACGATCGCCGCGATCGGCTGGCCACCATTTTGGTACTGCCGCTGATTACTTGTTCGGCGCGAGTACCCGTCTATGCGCTGGTCATCGCGCTTTTGTTCGCCAACAATCCACTCATGGCGGCCACGGTGTTTACCGGTGCGTATGCGCTCGGCATTGTGGCGGCGCTGGTGATGGCTTGGCTGTTCAAACGGACGCTGCTACCTGGCGAGACGCGCCCGCTGGTGATCGAACTGCCCAACTATCGATTACCATCGCTTCGCAGCGCGTTGCTACAGACCATCGATCGAGCGACAGTGTTCGTGAAGAATGCAGGGACGACGATTCTGTTGATTACGGTCGTGCTGTGGGCGGCGGCCACGTATCCCAAGACGTCGGTTGGTGACTTGCCTGTTGCGGCTCAGTCAGAAATCGCCGAGCTGCAGCAATCGGGGGACGCGGCCGCGGCCGATCACCTTTTGGCGCAGTACTCGCTCAAGCGGTCGGTTGCTGGCCGTATCGGCCAGGCGATCGAACCGGTGTTCGCCCCGCTCGGCTTTGACTGGAAGATGAGCATCGGCGTGGTCAGTTCGTTTGCCGCGCGCGAAGTGATTGTGTCGACGCTCGCCGTCTTGTATGGGCTGGGCGAAGACGGAGAGTCCGACGCGCTTACCCAGCGACTTCGCACCACGACCAACAGCAGCGGCGGCCTGGTATTTACCACGGCCACGTGCTTAAGCTTGTTGGTGTTCTACGTGCTGGCGATGCAGTGCCTACCAACACAAGTCGTCACCAAACGCGAGACTGGCAGTTGGGGTTGGGCCGGATTTCAATTCGCCTACATGACCGTTCTGGCGTACGTGGCAGCCCTGATCACGTATCAAACGGCTTCGACATTCGGGCTTGGTTGATCGGTAACGCCGGACGCCTGCCATAATTGTTCAGCCAGAGCAACGAATGCCAGATACCGACCGCGGGTGGCAAACGCGGTACGGGGAATGACCACGGCGGTAAACGACGATTCGTAGAGAAACAGATAGTCGTCGTCGTGTTCGATTCGCTCAAAAGCTCTCCAGCGGATGATCGAATCGCTGGCATCGAGCTGTTGTCGTACGCCTTCTGTCTCAAGCGTTAGCTTCCGGTCGGAGAGCATGTGTCGGTTCGGAGATTCGTCGAGCAGTCGATGGGCGGCGTGTGCGAATGCGTCACGGATCGTCGCCCGGCGGCGGGCGTTGAAGATGAGCGCCACTCTCACGAGAAACAGCAGAGCCACCGGGCCCGCTATCCAGGCGCTCAGCACTTCCCTTTGGGCCAACAGTATCAGCGCCACGGTCGCTGCGACGCTCACCAGCGTCGAGCGAGCGATTGCCCAATTGCGAATCCGATTGTCACCTGGCGACGAGAGTGTCCGGTGCGTCCAGTAAGCGGCTAGCATGTCGGCTGTCATGCGATATTGAATCGTCTGCGGTGGATCGAGATGCGGAATCTCGTCGGGCCGCACGTCGGCGTTCGTGTCGTTCGAAGGAGCGTAGGGATTGGTAGAGTCGATCACGACTGGGCAACAGGCAGAACGGTTGGCGGTGAAGGTTAGAGAGTTAGGAAAGCGTAGGTCATGATAGCAATGCCGTCGCCGCAATGCAGGCTTGCTCTTGAGACGCGTGAGCGATGCCGATAATACCCTCATGCTTCGATGTTCCCTGTCCCCATAGGCCGAGGATCGTGTGGGCAATATCGCAACGTACCAATCGCGTCTCGCGGCGTTGTCGCCGCTCGCCAAGCTAGGTACTTGGGCGTTGGCGATGGTGGTGTTCGTGGCATTCGTTGAGGTGGCCGCGCGGCTCACCGGCCTGCCGGTGACGTTGCTCGACAAGAACGCCGGTGGCACGTTGTTGATCGTTGTCGCGCTCGTTTCGTTGTTGGCCGTGCTGGCGACCGAACGCCGGCCACTCTCCGAGTATGGTCTCGTGACACCGAACGGTTGGCGTCGTCAAGCGGTGTGGGCGGCCGTTGCCGGCGCGGGCGCTTACCTGCTGTATTGCTTGGTGGCGATTTTCGCCGGGGTTGTCGACGTGACGACCGCCGGGGTATCGCCCGCGCGGTTGGCCAAGGCTGGTTTCGCGGCACTCAGCGCGGCACCCATTGCCATTGTGCAGCAGATCATATTTGCGGGGCTGCTGGTTGGTATGTTGCGACGCACCGCCAACGCCTGGGTTGCTGTCCTGGCGCCGGCGGTAATTTTTGGCCTGTTCGCCGCCATGGCCAAACCGGGTGGAGTCGGCGGTCCGGTGGGGCAGCGATTGTTTATTGGAATGTCGTTGCTTGCCGTACTACTCGCCATGCTCCGACTGCGCGCAGGCAGCATCGTTGTGCCCGCGGGGTTGTTGACGGGAACCATCGCCGTGCGCAAGGTGGTGGCCAAACTTCGGCTGTTCGATGTCGACGCCACAGCGGAGTGGGCACCATGGCTTGCGCCAAACTCCGACCCGCGGCAGGCGCCCGCGATGTGGCTGATGCTGGCCACGGCCATCTTGACGGTAGGCTACGCACTCTATCGGCGGGGCGAGCAGCAATTGCCCGAGGATTCTGCCGTCTCGGCGAGCTTCAAGAGAATCATGCCGTTTTCCAATCTACTGGCGTTCGCGCCAATCGAACGCTGGCTGGTGGAACTCGCAAGAGCACGCTTTCGCGTAGGTCTCGTCTATCTTCCGCGACTGGTGTTCACGCTCTTGGCGTCGGCGCTCACGACCATCGTTTCGCTCCCCGAGCGGTTGCTCGCGCCGCGACTTCTAAAGCACGACGTTCCGCCTCCGGTGTTCATCGTGGGCATGCAACGTAGCGGGACGACGTATCTGCACGAGCTATTATCGCTCGATTCGCAGTTTCGTTCGCCACGCAATTACGAGGTATTCAATCCGCACGGCTTCCTCTTCGGCTGGCTCACAACCGTCGCCATGTCGCCGCTGCTAATGTGGCGCCGGCCAATGGACGCGGTACAGATGACGGTGTTTTCGTCGCAGGAGGAAGAATTTGCGCTTGCAGCAATGGGATCCGAGTCGCCGTATTGGATGCTTTGCTTTCCCAAGCGGATTAGCCAAGTGGAAAAGTACTGGCATCCGGAGGAATTCGCTTTGGACGATCTTAAGCGGTGGCGGCGGAACTATCTAACGTTTCTTCGCAAAATCACCTGGAGATCGCGCAAACGTCCGTTACTAAAAAACCCCGTCAACACAAGTCGTATCGCGGCGCTACGGGCGATGTTCCCGGCAGCCAGGTTCATCTACATCGTTCGCCATCCGCACTCGGTGTATCAATCGAACATGCACTTCGCGCAGCACGGTTTCGCGGTGTTTCAGCTTCAAGACGCGGACCCCGACGACAACTATCAGCACCGGTTCCTTGAATGTTACCGCCGCGCGAGCGACGCCTGCCAGCGCGACCTGGCCGCAGCGCCAACCGGAACGGCTGCCGGAGTTCGGTTTGAGGACCTAGAAGCCGACCCCACAAGCCAGATCGAACGGCTGTACGCCGACTTGGGCCTTGAAGTATCTGAAGAGTTTCGCGAGCGGCTCTCAGAGAAGGTTGCGGCTGCCGCTGAATATCGAAAGAACCGTTTCGCAGATCTATCGGAAGCCGAACGGCAAGAAGTCGACCAAGCGATGGGCGCGCATCTGGTATCATGGGGGTACGAGGTATCGCCTCAGCGCACCGCTGCTTGATTCGACGAGCTTCCGTGGCAAACGACAACCGCACGATCGATTGGATTCTACGCGTCGCCGTGGCGTTACAGTGCGCTGGCTATGCCTGGAAGGTCGGCGTGGTAGGCGACTCGCCACTATTGGGTTGGCTGTGGGAACCGCGCGACGTTGGCGGGCTAGCACTCGGGGAAACCGTCGGGATTCGAATTTGTCAGGCGGTAGCCGTGTGGCTTGCCTTGGCGACTGTGTCGACGCTCGTGAGTCCTTCGCGCTTGCTGCTGGCCGGAACTCTTGTGTTTCAAATCGTCTATGCTGCGGCAGCATGGCAGACGCATTCGGGGTTTCCGCTCGATGTTACCTGGCTCGGTCGGGGCCCCCTTCGCAACGCCGCCGAAGCGTTGGTGCCGTACTTCCCGTTTGCCTCTGGCGCGGCTCGCATCGCGGCTCCGTTGTTGCTGATGTTGGTCCACTGGTCGCGGATGCGCAAACTGCTAGGCGTTGCCATTGCGCCGCTCACCGAGTGGATCGCCCGCATCGCCGTGGCCCTCACGTTTGCAGCTCATGGACTTGAAGCGCTCAGCCACCATGGTGGGTTTCTCGACATGCTGATCGTTGCGACACGAAACGTCCTGGGACTGAGGTTGCCAGAGGCGGTCGCCCAAGGGCTGCTCACCGGCATTGGCTTGGTGGACTTGGCGGTAGCCGCGCTGCTATTGGTAGGCCGTTGGCGATGGGTGGCAATGTACATGGCCGCCTGGGGGTTCGCCACTGCGGCGGCTCGACTGATTGTGCTCGACGGCTACATCGGCTGGTACGAGTTTGCGGTTCGCTCGTCGCACTGGGCGCTGCCGTTGGTGCTGGTGCTGGCTTGGCGACTCGCACGACCAAGCACCCAAGTTGTACAATGACAACTGATGGCGACGCGATTCGATCGAACAAGGAACGAAACATGGCATTCCGACTCCGAGCTGCTGGATTGTGGACACCTTCGCTCATGTTATTGCTAGGCCTGCTGGCCGGTGCTACGACTTGGGCCGATGATGTCGCACCAAGGCACTTGCGGGTGATCTGGCGCGCCGCCCCGGCGACCGAGGCAGTCGTCGCGTGGACCACGGACACGGCCGGCACACAACACCAGTTGCGATACAAGGCCGAAGATGCCGAGGAGTGGACGAGCGTCGCAAGCGATCCGGCTTTGCAGTTCGAGGGAACGCTGGCCGACCGTCCCGCACCATTTGTGCAAAGCGTGAAGCTCACCGAGCTGCAGCCGGCGACCAAGTACCAAATTGTGTGCGAAAGCGACGGGCAATCGTCCGATGAGTTCTACTTCCTAACCGCACCCGATGACGATCGGCCCATCGCACTATTGTTCGGCGGCGACAGCCGCTCGGGCATCGATGCCAGGAAGCAGGTCAACCGCATGATGGCCCAGATGGTGGCCGAGCAATCGGTGACTGGGCGACCTGAAATTCTGGCCCTCGCGCACGGCGGCGACTTTATTGTCAACGGAACGAATCTCGAACAGTGGTTGGTGTGGCTCGACAACCACGAGTTGACAACAGGTTCCGATGGCCGGCTGTTGCCGATCGTCGCGGCGCGTGGTAACCATGACATGGGGCCAATTTTCAATCAAGTGTTTGTGTTCCCCGATGGAGATGAGAATTACTACGCGCTGAACCTCAATGGTCAAGCGCGACTCGCCACGCTGAACACCGAAACTTCTACGGCGGGTAACCAACGAGATTGGCTCGAAAGCGAACTGGCCGCCAATCGTTGGAACAACCGCTGGTACTTGTGCCAGTATCACAAGCCGGCATTTCCCGCAGTGAAAGTGCCAAGCGGCGCGCTCACCAATTGGGTTCCGCTGTTCGAGCAGTTCGCGATTGATCTGGCGTGCGAGGCCGACGGTCACGTGATTAAGCGAACTCCTCCGATCAAGGAGATGAGCGTCAACCCCGACGGCGTGGTGTACATTGGCGAAGGCGGGCTGGGCGTCGGACAGCGGTCGCCCAAGACGCGTCGGTGGTATTTGCAGGATACGGCCGACGCCTGCGGGGCCGCCCACCACGTGCATTTGCTCACCTTTGACGACGAGCAACTCGATTGCCGTGTGATTGAACTCGGCGGCGAGGTGTTCGACCAGTTCACACTCGAACCACGCGAGGCGCCGCGTACCACCGCAGCGTCAGAGTAGTGCGATGTCGAACCGTGGCTACAAACCAATGTTTGCATGGGTGCGAGCCATTGTGGTGGTTGTCGTTGCGTTCGCGGTAATCGAGACGTTGCTGGTGCTTGGCGTCGTGACGCCGGTGGCGATTCACGGCAGTTCGATGGCGCCCAGCATGCTGGGCCCGCACGTCCAGGTCACTTGCCCGCAGTGCGACTGGCAGTTCGCCGTGGGCGTCGACCAGCTTCCTGCAGGCAGGCCGATGGTGTGTTCCGATTGCCAACAGGCATTCGATAATCGCGGTGACCTTGAACTTCACCCTGGCGAACGGGTTTGGGTGAATCGACTTGCCAAGCCAGGCCGCTGGGGCGTGGTGGTGTTTCGCTGCCCTGGCAGGGCGTCCGACCTGTGCGTGAAGCGGGTCATCGGTTTGCCGGGCGAACACGTCGATTTCGATCGCGGCGACCTCTTGATTGATGGAAACGTTTATCGAAAGTCGCTCGAAGAGCAGCGGAGGATGCGGCAGTTGGTGCATCGGGAGCGCGACGCGGCTTCGCAGTGGAGTACGGCGGGCGCCGGTTGGAAGCGCATCGACGACCGCTGGCAACACACTGGCGACGACGCATGGCCTCTGCGATTTGTGCTCGAGGGGCGGGCGAAGTACGACGAACTTGGTTACAACCAGAACGTGACGCGGGCGACCAACGCGATCACTGACGTGACGCTCAGCTTCGATCTTGAGCTTTCACGCGGCGCAACCACTCGATGCAGTGCCCTGTTTGGCGACGGAGTGGGAACCCAAACCGCGGAGCTCGCCCGAAGCGGCCACGTCGAGTGGTCCCTCTTCGACCGCCAGGTACTGCTCGCGGTTGATGGAGAGGTTTTGGGCGTTTCGCGGTGGATGCAACCGTGGCCGAATGCGCCGGAACTGGAAATCGCCGCCGCTGGTGACGCAAAGATCACCAACTTAAGCGTGTACCGCGACGCCTACTACCACACACGGCCGATGGACCATTGGCCAGCGGCGGGGGTAACCCTTGGCTCCGACGAGTTGTTCGTTGTGGGCGACAACGTCGCGATCAGCAACGACAGCCGCACCTGGCCATGGCGCGGCTTGCGACGCGACTTGGTGTTAGGCGTGCCGATCCGGCGCGAGTAGCTCGCGGCTTCTTGCAAACTACGGATACATGTGGAAGTGGTAGTGAACGCCCGGGTAGCCCCATAGGCCGCCGTACGGTGCGTCGCCGTAGTAGTACGGACTATTGAGTTCATCGAGCTTGTCTTGCTGATTCTCGCGGGCGAAAGCTTGCTCGGAGTCGAATTGTTTTTGTGCTTCGTTGGCCGCGCCGGTTTCTTCTTGGTTGATATCGTTGTACACCTGCTGCGAGGCGTGATCGGCTGCGAGCGCTCGTTGCATCTCTGCCTTGTGAACATTGTCATACCACCACTTCTGCGCGGCTGCCGCCTGGCGGGCGTGTTGCAGCGCCTGGGCATGAGTTAGTTGCGTTTGAGAAGTCGGGTGGCTCTTGCTCAGCGAGTCATGCATGGTGGCCAGCAACTTCATTTGGCCGGCGGTCATCGATTGTAGCGCTTGAATGTTCGCGGCGGCTTCGGCTTCGGAAACATTGTCCTTGTTCTTCGCGTACTCGTTGACCCACGCGCGGGCGCGGAGCATCTCGGGCGAGTTCCAAGCCGCTTCGCGCTCTGGATCGGCATGCGTAGCACCCGTTGCCTGAGCGTGGGCGGTTTCCGACGCCGCTTTTAGGAAGACAACGGCCACGATGCCGATTGCCACATACATGGACGCTGCAAAATAGGAATTTCTGGGCAATGGCATCGTGAGTTTCCTCCGAAGAAGGGTTGGAAGCGCTGGGCGAACGGCCGATTCGGCTGCTGCGGCGCTATCCGTAGGTGCGTAAATCACCCTCAATTATAGGCCATAATTTGCCGCAGTCGATTATCGACCGAGAGCAGCAATTGCCCCTTTAGAATAGGCGAATTCGCACGTGCGCACCGGTTTTTCGCCAAGCGAGCGCCGCTCTACCGAACCGATGGCGGCGGTGGCAGCTTCGGTGCTGCTGGTGTCGTGCCGAGCGTGCTGGCGTAGTGTTGCAGCAGTCCATAGGTCGACTGAAAAGCGGGCATCGACGCGAGTGCGTGATACTTCGGATCCTTGAGAACCGCCTCGTAGTTCCGCAGCGATGCCTGAATGGCCGCAGGCGACGGCTGCGACTCGTGCGTGAACACGGCCGCCGGAAGGGCCAAGAACGTTCGCCACGCGGGGTCGAGCTGTTCGAATAGCTCGGGCGAGGTCTTGCTGAGTTGTTCGCGTAACAGGTCCGACTCATTGGTCGAGTACTGCTGGGCCAAGGTGGGGGCTGGCGGGAAAGCGGTAGTCGCCGGTTGGGAGCCGCTAGCGGTGGCCACGGGAGCGCCGGGCTGCACTGGCGTGACAGTGGTGCTGCAGTATGCGGCAATGGTTTGGACGAGTTGCACCGCCGACGGGGGAATTGCTACAGGCTGCTGCGGGCTAAGGCTACGGTAGTAGGCTGCGTTCGCCATTTGGTCGATCTGCAGCATGGTGCCGTCGAGCGACGCTCCGAGAAACAGCCCGCGGCTTCTCGCGTAGGAGTAGATCTCGGCCTTCAGTTGGAGGTCGGTTGCCGCCGATGCTTGTCGACCCACGGGACCGGCGGCCACACCGGCATCGACGCCAAGCGTGAACTTGTTGGCAAAGATGCCTTGGATACTTCGTTTCGTCTTGAACACGAGAATCACGTCGGTCGATTGCACGCCCGCCTGCCAACCCACGCTGCCGCCTGTGAGCGTGATGAAGACGGGCGCGTGCCAACCCCGATTGCCATCGCGCACCACAAGCGTGCCGCGTCCGTAGCGCGCACCAATCACAAATCCCCCTTTTATCACGTTGGGGATAATGGCGATCCCTTCGGCGTCGGCCAGCAAGCGTTGCGGTATCGCCTGCGCGGGAATCGCCATGATTTCGTTGAGGACCTGGGTCGACGCAACGACTTCCTCTTCCTCTCGGATCTGTGCGCAGGCCACGTCCGCTGCTAGCACCGCCACAGCGGTGAGTCCGGCAAGTATCAGGTAGCGAGGCAATTGGCTGGTCATCGATCGGCTCCAGGTAGACGGGAAGGTCGAACGCCGAAGGATTCTGTGCCAATTAGACGGGCAGAGTCAATATCGCTTCGAAGGGAGATCGCAAAAGTGGAAAGTGCCAAAGTGCGAAAGGGAAACGTGCCAACCGCGTGTGCGACAATCCCCTTTCCCCTTTCCACTCGCGTCACCACTCACCCCCACTTAGTGACCACCCGCGGGGCTCGACAAACGACTAAGAGCCTGGGCGGGCCCAAAAGTTCCGCTCTTCTGGCTGGGCGGATACTCCTCAAAGGTCTTCACGAACTCAGCGACTACCGTTTGCGCTGGAACAAACGTCCACATCTTGTCAGCGTACCAGCGGAAGTACATCTTCGAGTCTCGCATGAACCGCTCGAAGGGATCTTGCCGGAGATTCACCACATACGGCATGTTGACCGTGCGTAGCACGGAGTCTTGCAGGTTGCCTTCTTGGATGGCGAAGTGAATCTTCCAGTCGTTGACGCGTACGGCGTTGAGATTCGCGTTGTCGTCGAAATAGAAGATCGCCTTTCGTGGGCTCTCGTCAACTTCTCCCTGAAAGAAGGGCATGAAGTTGTGGCCATCGAGGTGGGTCTTGAACTTCTTGTTGTTCGCTTCGTGGCCTGCAAGCAACTTCTTCTTCACATCGGGATCGCCGGCTGCAGCAAGGAATGTGGGCGCCCAGTCCTCGTGCGAGACGACCTCGTTCACCACAGTGCCCGGTTTGATGACGCCAGGCCAACGGACGACACACGGAACACGCATGCCTCCTTCCCAAGTAGTCCCTTTCTCGCCGTGGAACGGAGTGCAGCCACCGTCGGGCCAGGTCATTACCTCCGCCCCGTTGTCGGTGGAAACGACTACAATCGTATTGTCGGCGATTCCCAGGTCGTCGAGCTTCGCCAACAACTGGCCTACAACCCAATCGAATTCGGCCATACCATCGGCGTAGAGGCCGTAGCCGGTCTTACCTTTCCATTTGTCGGATAGGTGTGTGAACACATGCATCCGCGTGAGATTGTGCCATAGAAAGAATGGCTTGTCGGCTTGATGCGAGCGATCGATGAAGTCGAGCGAGTGGTCCAATAAGTCTCTTTCGACGGTGCTCATCCGTTTGCGCGTGAGCGGCCCAGTGTCTTCGATGGTCTGCTTGCCAACGCGCCCGAACCTGGGGTCCTCGGTTGGGTCGTCGCGGTCGGTCGCCTTGCAATGCAACACGCCGCGCGGACCAAACTGCTCGTAGAACGTCTTGCCGTTGGGCAGCACCTTGTCTTTGGGATACTGCGGATCTTCCGGTTCCTCTTCAGCATTCAGGTGATAGAGGTTGCCGTAGAACTCGTCGAAGCCATGCACGGTTGGCAGGTACTCGTTGCGATCGCCCAAGTGGTTCTTACCAATCTGGGCGGTTGCGTATCCGTGTGGCTTCAACAACTCGGCGATGGTTGGGTCCTTGTCTTGCAAACCCTGTTTCGCTCCGGGCATGCCGACCTTTAGCAGGCCGGTGCGGAATGGATGCTGTCCGGTAATGAACGCGGCGCGGCCAGCGGTGCAGCTCTGCTGAGCGTAGTAGTCCGTAAACCTGGCTCCTTCCTTTGCCACTCGGTCGATGTTGGGTGTTCGGCCACCCATCATGCCTTGGTGGTAGCAACTGAAGTTGTTCCAACCGATGTCGTCACCCCAGATGACGAGGATATTGGGTTTCTCGGCGGACATGGCGCTTGAGCATAGGATCGCGGCGGCAATCAGCGCGGCACGGATTTTGAGTGAGGTGAGGCCTCTCACGCTGTTACTCCTAGATGGCGTAAAGAAAAGGGGGCCGAAAGCCCCAAGCCGTTTGGTTCAACGGATCCAACTCAATATAGCACGGAATGAGGTAGCGTACCTTGCACTTTGCGTGGATTGGCCGCATAGGGACTTCTACCCAGGAGAGCCCGTCCCGTCAGGACTTAGCAAGAAACTCAGTTGGTTTGTGGTGTAGGATGGGGCACCAATTGTGATACTGTACAACCATAGCCGTCGGCAGCGGGCTGTGGGCAGTATTGAAGTGGTAGGGTAGGTAGTTCTGCCGGAACGACAGGTTCACCTACCTTTTTCGCCGTGCAACGTCCGTGAGGTAGGTGCGAGCACCTACCCTACTACTGCCGCGTGCGATCCTCTCGCAGGGAGGCCGAATTCTGCAGCGATTTTTGTAGAAAGTGAGCCACCCAATCTGCTAGGTTACTGGTTGCAAACCGGTCGGTTGGTTGAGTGGCGGCCGCGGGAGC
>JANQOF010000083.1 GCA_028279215.1 Pirellulales bacterium | reverse complement strand
GCGCCCTTCGCCTATCTGTAGCGTGCCCGCTTACTGCGTTCGCATCTGGCTACGTTGGCCTGCATCGACGAATCATGCAGATTCGCCTGCTTCGGCCGCTTTGCCAGACTTGACTCGTTTGCGACAACATCGCTACAGCTAGCCGAAGCACGCTCTAATTAGCCAACAGCTTGCCAGTGCGGATTCAGTATGTGCCAATATCGAGGAAGGTTACGGCCGGGAAACAACGAAGGAGTATATGCGGTTCCTGGTTGTTGCCTGAGGATCGTTACGCGAGACGCAACGTCGATATCGTCGGCTGCAGCACTGGATTCCAGAGAACACCGTGAATCAACGCACCGCACTGGCTGACGAAATCGGAAAGATCCCAAACGCAACCATCGCAAAGTTGTGCAGTCGCACCAACTAGCCGACGCGCCACTAGCCCTGTCCACTTGCAACAAGCCCCTAGCACTTGCCACGACATCATGGCCATCCAAGTCACCTGCCCCGGTTGTCTCAAGCGTTTTTCGGTTGCGGATCAGCATGCCGGGAAGCAGGGGCCGTGTCCGAATTGTAAGAAAACGATCACCATTCCTAAGTTGGAAGACCAGGTAGTGATCCACGAGCAGCCGACGGGTCCGGTTGACTCGAAGGGGCGAAGCGTTCTCAAGACGTTCCGTAAGAAGGACGCCAAGTTCTCGCCAGTCATCGCTGGTGCGGCGGCAGGTGGATTGGTCCTGGCAGTAATTTTCGCCGTACTGCTCAAAGGGGCGGTGCAGGCCAACACTACCGCTGCCATTGGCATCATGGTCGGTGGCGCAGCGCTGCTTGGGCCGTTGCTTGCCGCTGGTGGTTACATGTTTCTACGCGACGATGAACTCGAGCCTTACCACGGAGCACAGCTCTGGCTGCGGGCGATCGCTTGCGGCGTGGCGTTTGCCCTGGCGTGGGTGGTGTTCGGTTTCATCCTGAGTCGCTTTACCACTCCGGAAGATGTCGCCAAAGGGCTGCAATTTTGGCAACTGCTGATTCCACTGGCGGTGATGTTCATGGTCGGATTGCTTGCGGCCTATGCGTCGCTCGATCTTGATCCAACCGGCGCCATCATGCTGTTTGCGCTGTTCTTCATCTGTACTGGGCTATTGCGGCTGATCATGGACTTGCCGTTCGTGCCGGGCTTGGTTCTCGGCTAAGGGTACATGGCGACTTACGAATCGATTCCCGAGTTTGCGACTCGCCACGCCGCCAGCGGTCTATTGCGGCTGCCACCGGGCGACGACGTTCCACTCACCCCGCGAGTGCGACGTCTGATCGACACGCCGGCGTTTCGGCGGCTCGGAGAAGTATCTCAGTTGGGACTCGTACGAATGGTTTACCCAGGAGCGGGACACACGCGCTTTGAGCACTCCTTGGGCGTCTATCGAGTGGCGCTAGAGTTCTTGGCCCGGCTTGCGGGCCTGCCGCGTTTCGCTGAGGTACTCACCGAACAGGAGGTGACGAAGTTTCTGCTTGCCGCGCTGCTACACGACGTTGGGCATTGGCCTTATTGCCACCCGATAGAAGACATCGCGCTGGTTGGCGTGACGCATCACGAACAACTCGCTCGCCAGGCGATTGCCGAAGGGCCGATTGCCGAAGCGATCGCCGAAGATTGGCAGCTTGAACCCTTGGGCGTTGCCGACTTGATTGCAGGCGTTGCCAAAACGCCAGGCGAGCAGATTGTAACGAGCATGTTGTCGGGCCCGATCGACGTCGACAAGATCGACTACCTGGCCCGCGACAGTATGCACTGCGGCGTGCCTTACGGTCGCAATTTTGACCAATCGCGTCTGATCGCCAGTCTGTGCTTGAATGAAGCGGGCAATGCGATCGCGGTAACCGACAAAGGCAAGACGGCGGCCGAACTGATGGTGTTTTCCCGGTATGTGATGTTTAGCGAAGTGTACTGGCACCACGCGGTACGCTCGGCGACAGCCATGCTGCAGCGGGCAGTGTTCGAGCTGCAAAACGAGATCGACTTTGCGCGGTTCTACGAGACTGGCGACCATCAATGGGTCGCGCTGCTAAGAAAGGCGGCTGGCAAGTCACCCGCCGCTACGCTATTGGCCGGAGTTTTCGGCGATCAACGGCAGCTGTACAAACGGCTGGCGCAATACAGTTTGTTCGAATCGCGCGACGTTTACGAAAGGTTGGCCCGGCGTCCGTACGAAGTGCTGGTTGATCTGGGTGCGCGCCTCGCCGACCAGCTCTCGCAGGCCGCTGGTATTGTGATCGAGCCGCACGAGGTGTTGTTCGACGCGCCGCCCGCGAAGCTCGAGGTGCAATTCAACGTCGACGTCTACTCGTCAAAGCAGCAAGCCTATCGTGCTTTGGGTGACGTGTCGCCCGTGGTTCGCACGCTGGCACTCGAGCAATTCGACGACTACGTGAAGCGGGTCCGAGTTTTTGCCAGTCCTCGAGTGGCCGACCGGCTACAGACCCTCGACATCGATGCGGCGGTCGCCGCCGTCGCAGGCTAACAGATCGTGCAGTGGATTGGAGTGCGGCGACAGATACAACCTACGCGACTTGCACCTTCCTGCTACGAAGGAGCGTTGTCGAGCAGCCAGTTTTCCAAGATGACGTGTTGCAGCGTCGGCGTGCGGAGCAGCGATGCCCGATTCGGAAGCAGGTTTGCCAACCACCGGCGGTTTACTAGGTTCGACATGGCCCGCATGCTGATTCCACTGAGCGACATGCGGGCAAGTTGCTGGCGAACGTTGTCGCTAAGGCGTCCGAACGTAGCGGGAATCACATTGGGGCAGGGGCCGACATGGACCACGAGTTCGACGTCTTCCTTGAGCGTGTAGGCTACGGCGTCCCAAAGTCGCTGTGGATGGTCGATCCAGCGCCGCAAGATCTCGCGCGCGGGCTCAGTGTCGTAGTTGGCCAATCCGGTGGCGAGCGAAAACAAAGTGGGCTGAGCAAGCCCAGGCGAGGGCGACATCCTTTCCATCAGCACACTAGCGCGGTCGGGAATGTGACGTTGCCGGACGATGGGCGTGTGCAGTGGCGGCCAACGATTCGGATCGCGCTTCAGGTGCGCACTTTTGGGGAAGACTTTGGGCATCAGGCATTTGAACCGGGCAAGCGTGTCGCGTTGGCCCAGCACCAAGTACGTGTTGGGCGACAACACGGCCGAGATACCGATGACGCCATCGCCCTCGGCGGTGATGTCTTCGCATAGGTGAATCAGATCGCGTTCTTCGAGGGCTTCGGTTCGTGAGAAGAGGATCCCCATTTGAATGTCGTGAGCGAGCGCAGCGCAGTCGTTGGCCAGGGTGACCGGTACTTCCATGGCTTCGGCCCCGGAGACCATTTGGTTGGCCGCAACCGCCGTCAGCTCCCCAAGGCTGTATCCGTACGCCAATTTGGCTTGGCCGTAATCGGCTCCATGCACTTCCGACAACAGCTCGATCTGCGCCAGCTCCACCGCCATGATCATGGCCACCGCGTCGGCGTAGTGGTCGAGGTCGGCCTCGCAACGTCCTACCACTCGGGCAACCAGGTCAGTGGAACGGCCGTGGGCTTTTTGACAGACTTCGCTCCCGATGCCGAGCCACCGCGCGAGCGTGGGGCGATAGGCTTCAACTTCCCAAAGCTCGTGTGTGCGGCCGAGGTTGGTGACATTGTAGCCGCGAAACGCGAACGCCGTGCGCGGCAATTGCCGCACAAGCTGTTCGACGTTCAAAGGTGCGGATTCCACCATCGTGTTCGGCGTTGGTTGGGCGAGTTGCGTGCTTCTGTATTCTACCGCATCGACCGCATTGCGAGGTGAGTTGGAACAGTGGGCCAAAAATGCGCATTGGGCGACCCGGTAATTGGTACGATCGTCAGGTTGCTTAGGATCGAAATTTACATGTTGGTGGTGATTGGGTTTGGTGCCGGTCGACCCAAGTGAACTGGGCGAAACTCGGAGTCTAGCGGAACTATGAACTATCGTTGTAAAGGTCGAACCCGCGTTCGCCCCATCGCACGGTCGCCGACGGTTCGCGGCGGTCGATGGTTCCCCCTCCTCGCCGCATCCGTTTTGGAGAAACAGACATGCTGACCGCCGTACAAATCATGACGCCCAACGTTGTTACGGTGAGCCCTGAAGCAACGATTCACGAAGCGATTACGATGTTGCTGGACAAGGGCATCAGCGGTCTGCCAGTCGTAGACGATAGCGGTTCGTTGGTTGGTATCCTTACCGAGTATGCGCTGCTTGCGATGGCCTACGACAAAGCAGTGACCTGCCAAACGGTGGCCGAGCACATGACGCGAGAAGTGATTTCGGTGGATGCTCAAGAAACGGTGAATCACGTGGCGGACTTGTTCATTGTCCAACGCGTCCGGCGGCTACCTGTGACTGACGGCGGAAAACTAGTTGGCTTGGTTTCGCGGGTCGATGTGCTGCGGGCGCTCTATACGGCCGATGCTCCAGTTTGCTCGGTCTGAGCGACCGACGGAAAGGACTTCGTGACGCCAACCTATTGGGTACAACCGACACTACCGTCAGTAGTGGTACGGTCGTATGCACAGTTGATGCGCCGACTTGCTTCGTGCGGCGAAGAAGCTACCTATACGTGTGAGACACGGCGCGCCGCAATGTGCGGTGACCCGATGCGCTGATGCTTCCGTGGACTCTGCGGCTTCACTAGCTTTATGGCTGACAAACGCAAACAAATTTTGTTGATCGAGGAAGATCCGACGCTTTCCGAAATTACCGGTTTTCGGTTGGAGTTGCTCGGCTATGCGGTGACCACGTTGCACTCGGCGGAGGAAGCGCTGAGCTGGTTGGCCGACCAGCTTCCCGATTCGGCGATCATCGGGCACTTCCTGCCCGGCATAGATGGTGTCGACCTCCTAAATCGCCTGAGCAACGACGTCCGCACGGCAGAGATTCCAGCCATGTTGCTCTCCCCGAATGCGGAACTGGACGACGTACAGAAAGCCTTCAACGCAGGTGCAGACGAATACCTCGTGACACCCTTCGACCCGCAAACGCTGGAGCAAAAGGTCGGCCAGTTGGTAGGAGTTTAACCTACTCGAGAGGTGGTTTTCTGCTCCGACCTACCGACCACTCAACCTTGCCAAACACCCCAGCAACGAACCCATTCCATGGCCCGTCTCGGCGACATCCTGGTTGACCACGGCTGGATCACACTTGCCCAGCTCGACAGCGCGCTCGCTGCGCAAGGAGACGAGCGGGGCATGCTGGGGCAGATCCTCGTGCGGCGAGGATTGATCTCGTTCGAGCAATTGGGCGAGGCACTCTCCGAACAGTACGGAGTACCCTACGTGGAGGTGGTGCCCCAGGCAGTGAATCCGCAAGTCGCGCGGTTGCTGCCCGAGTCGATGGCTCGGCAGCATACGTGTGTTCCGCTCTCCGTATCGGGCAGCCGCATGCAGCTTGCGATGGTGGCGCCTGACGACATCGAGACGATCGCCGAGACGGAATTGATCACCGGTTACCACGTCGACCCGCTGGTGGCTTTGGACGGTCCGGTACAAGCGGCGATCGACCATAGTTTCGACGACCGAATCGTCGCGCGGCAGACCATTGTCGACATGAAAATGGCCGACTTGGAAGCGGCCGAACACCTGGTCGAAGACGAAGTTGTCGATGCGGAAGAAGAGAAGGAGGATTTGGCTCCGGTTGTTCGGCTGGTGCGGGCCATCCTGATGGGCGCCATCAACGCCGGCACGAGCGACATCCATCTCGAGCCGCACGTTCCCGAAATGCGCGTGCGATACCGCGTAGATGGCGAGCTTCAGCAGGTGATGACCATTCCCGATCACATTGAAGAAGCGGTAGTCGCACGTATTAAGGTGATGGCCGACATGGACACCACTGAGAATCGCCGACCCCAGGACGGACGACTAAGCGTCAATGAGGCGGGCGCTCGAGTGAACTTCCGCGTCAGCTCGATTCCCACGGTCGGCGGCGAGAAAGTCGTCATGCGTTTGTTGGACGAGGGCAACAAGGTATTCGACCTCGATACGTTGGGCCTACCCACCTCCGAGCGTGATACCCTGCAGTCGCTCATCGATAAGCCGCACGGCATGCTAGTGGTGACGGGCCCGACCGGTTCGGGCAAGACGACCACGATGTACGCCGTGCTGGCGAAGCTGAACAGCGTGAATCGAAACATCGTTACCGTCGAAGACCCGGTCGAGTACCGTTTGACCGGTATCAATCAGGTAGCCTCCGACAACGATTACGGGCTCGGATTCGCCAACGCGCTAAAGTACATCATGCGTCAGGATCCGGACGTCATCATGGTGGGCGAGATTCGCGACCACGAAACGGCCACGACCAGTGTGCAGGCCGCTCTTACGGGGCACTTGCTCATCAGCACGCTGCATACGAACGATGCCGTAGGAGCGGTGGCGCGACTGAATGACCTGGGAATCGACAACTTCAAGATCGGCGGCGCATTGCTTGGGTCGGTGGCCCAGCGGTTGCTGCGATCGATCTGTCTCGAGTGTAAAGAGCCGGCCGAAGCGAACCCCACATTGCTGCAAACCTTGTCGAAGAACTGCAAGGTGGAACAAGACGCCGTGTTTTATCGCGGCCGCGGTTGCAAGAAGTGCTTGGGCACAGGCTACTCGGGGCGAATCCCAATCTACGAGATCATGGTCGTGACGCCGGAGTTGTCCGATGGCATTGAAAAAGGGTTGCCCGCGAACCGGCTGCGTGAGATCGCCGCCAGTCAAGGCATGATCGAACTCGCGCAAGCCGGTTTGGACCTCGCCGTAGCCGGGAAGACGACACTAGAAGAGGTCTACTACAAGGTTTCAGGATAACGACGCCGCGACCATGAACTCGGTACTCGACAACTTGAAGTTGCCTGGCCTTGCCAAGGCCAGTGGATGGTCGTGCGCGGCTCGTGGGCGAGCAAAGCGCTGTGGTAACGCGAGCAGCGTTGGGCATCTGAAGAACAATCAGATTACCTATTTGTTTCGTCATCTCTCTACGTTGCTTGAGAACGGTGTGTCGCTACCCAAAGCACTTGCCACGCTAGCCGAAGAGCAGGGCACGGAAAGCTACCGGGCGATGCTCGAGTCGCTGAAGAAGCGGCTGGAGAATGGCGAGAGCTTCAGCGCCGCGCTGTGCCACTATCCGACAACGTTCGATGCCGTGTTGATTAGCCAAGTGAAAGTCGGTGAGCGGGCCGGCAGCTTGGGCGAATCGCTGCGACACCTTGCCGATCACCGGGAAAAGGCCGGCAAACTCAAGGCCGAAATCATCAGAAAGTTGGCCTACCCGGCCATGTTGGTAGTTGTCGGCGCGGGTGTCATCGCGTTCTTGTTGACGTATGTGGTGCCGGTATTTGAAGCGACCTACGCCAGTGCGAAGGTACCGCTTCCCGCCATCACCCAAGCGTTGATCGCGCTGGGCGCATTCGCTCGCAGGTATTTGCTGTTTATCCTAGGTCTTGCCGTGCTCGTCGTACTTGGTTTGCGACAACTTCGGCGAAACTCTGACATTGCGCTGCGAATGGACGAAGCGCTACTCGAACTACCCGTCGTCGGGCCATGGCTGCGCGACATTGCCCTGCTTCAGATGATGGAGGTGCTGAGCGAACTGCTGCAAGCCGGTTTCACTCTATCCGAAGCGCTAGCCGAAACCGCCGATTCCATCTCGAACCGCTCGGCGCGCGAACGAGTTCGCGACTTGCAGAAGGCGGTAGTTCGCGGCGAGCGATTCAGCCGCGAAATGGAACGGCATGCGACGTTCTTCCCACCAATAGTGAGCCAACTGGTGATCATCGGCGAGCAAACAGGCAAGCTCGCCAGGTCGACTCGTCACATACGCGAGCACCTTACCAACGAAATCGAGCGCAAAGCAACCGTATTTGTTGCTGCGATCGAACCGATTCTTACCATCTCGTTGGCTGCAGCCGTGGCCGCCGTGCTATTGGCGATTTACTTGCCGATGTTCGACATGATCAACACAGTGGGCGGATGAGCATGCAGTATCGTGCAACGCGACATGGGTTCTCGATCATCGAGTTGCTGGCGGTGTTGACAATTCTCGGCATCCTCGCTGCCGCACTCGTTCCTCGCGCGAACAACCATGTGAACGAAGCGGAAAGAAGGGCGTGCCATGTGCATCAGGGGGAGATCGAGTTGCAATCGCAGCTATGGCGGAGGAACAACGGTGGCTTTCCGTCGGCCAATTTGTCCGACATTGGCGCGAATCCAACCTATTTTCCAGAGGGAGTGCCTGTATGCCCGATAGACGGCACTGCCTATACGATCGACACGACCACCGGACTCGTTATAGGCCATACTCATTAGGGACACAAAACTCAATGTTTTGGGGCAGTGCGCTAGCGGCAACCTATGCTATTACAAATGGGTGTGCGGAGGCATCATGTCCGCAGTACGCAACCAAATAAATTCCCGAGATTCCGAAGCAGTATCAAAACGACGAGGAATAGAATCATGCGACGCACAACGCTGAAACGGCACGGCTTTTCGTTGATGGAATTGCTTGCCGTCGTGACGATTCTCGGCATCATCGCGGCCATCGTCGTCCCACGTGTAAGCGTGTCGTCGGCCACCGCCAAGCAAAAGGTGCACGAGCACAACAAGGCGACTATCAATTCTGCGGTCGAGCGCTACTACATCGAAACGGGCGGGTGGCCGGCCGACGACCTATCCGACATCGGCGGGAACGCCAACTATTTTCCGGAGGGCATTCCCTTGAACCCGGTAAGCAACGCCGCGTACGCCCTGAACAACTCAACCCATCGTGTCGACTAGTTATTCGTCGAATTGGTCGCCATGCATCGGCATCAGTCGCACTCCGTCGATTTCGCACGCCGCGCATCCGCGCGGCGTGCTTTTTCATTGATGGAGCTGATGGCGGTGCTTGCCATCGTGGGACTGCTTTCGTCGATGGCATTCCTGCGGTTTGGGGGCACCGTCTACAGCAGCACCTCGACCGCTGGCTTCGTGCGTACGTTGATGCTCGACCTGCGGCAAGCTCGCTCTCGCACCATTAGTACGGGTGACGACCATCTTGTGCTACTAAGTCGCGACGCAGGCGTCGTGACCAGCTACACGCTCTACCGTGATACCGGAGGCGGCACCGCAGTCGTCGATCGTGCGGTCACCGTGCCAGAGGGCGCGGTCGTTACCGCAGCCACCGACCAGTGGCAGTTCGAGTTCGATGGATCGCTGGGCGGAGGCACCGGTGCGGCCACCCTAGTGATTAGCGACAGCCACTACGCTTGGACGATCACCGTGTACCGCGCTACCGGCGGCGTCACGTGCGCAAAGGTGGCGATATAGTGATTCTGCGGGTGGCGCATCTAGCGCGGCAGTCGACTACAAATGTTGGTTCTCACGTGGTCAGCGATTGACGGTCGTGCCGCGCGTCCTACGTTTTAGCTGATGATGCGCCCCATGCGCGCTCGAACCATTAACCCCCAACAGGACGACCGTGCCGCGACCAGCAATTCAAAATCGGCGTGCATTTTCGCTGCTGGAAGTGCTGATGGCCTCGACGCTGGTGGCAGTTGCGTTGGTGGGCGCCCTGGCGATGCTTCGCGACGCAATGGCAGCCAGTCAAACCATCGACAATCGATTGTTGATGACCAATTACGCGGTCAGCAAGCTTGAGCAAGAGCTGGCATTTGTGGCGGGCAACTGGACTTCGGGTGCCACGGTAGGCGACTTCGCGTCGGACGGACACGCCGAAGTACGGTTCACCACCACTCGGTCCGACGCCGTATTAGACGGAGGACTGGTAGACCGATTGATGCACATTCAAGTCACCACGTATGTCGACCACGATGGCGACGACGTGTTGGATGCCACTGAAAAACAATGCACTTATCGCACTAAGGTTGGAAGGTTCGCAAGCTATGAGGCACTTGCCACGCCATAGGCGTCGAGGCATGACGCTGTTGGAGGTGATGGCCGCCACTATCATGATGGCGACGCTGATGGCGTCGGTAGTAGTGCTGGTACGATCGAGCTACGCCGTGTGGCAGGCGCACGAGTCCGACATGGAGTGCGCCGAGAGTGCCTACGCGACCATCCGACACGTGGTCCGCCACGTCCGCCAAGCGACCGCCGTCACCGACATTTCAACCTCGGCAGACACCTCGGGTAACTTGGCGCTGCAGATGGACACCGGCGAGACACTGCTGTGGCAGCATTCCGGCGCGGGCAATCAGGTGCACTATGGGGTGTCGCCAGGCGCAGCCGATCAGCTGGTGGCATACAACATCGACGAGTTGACGTTCGTTGGCTACGAAGCCGACGGGACGACTCCTACGACAGTCATTGGTGATATTCGCGCTATTCTCTGCACCGCGAAAGTCACAATGCCGGCCGGCGGAGGGACGTCGCGCACGGTTTCTAGCTGGGCGTGGGTGCGGAGTTGGTAAGTCAATGATCCAAACAATGATCCACGCACGGAACAAGCACGCGAGGCGCGCCACGCGACCGCGTGGTATGGCGCTCCTGCTCTGTTTGTTCGTCGTGTTCATGGTCAGCTCGCTGCTGTTGTCGGTTGTCCAGACCGAAACTGTCCAGTACTCCGCCGCTCGCAACATCGACGACTACGAACGCGCGCTCTACCTCGCAAATGCCGGCGTTCACCACGCATGTGCCGAACTCGAGGCCAACGCCTCTTGGCGCGGAACGGTCACTGACGGTTCCTACCCGGTGGACGATACCTACTCTGCCACGGCTAGCGACGGAATGGGCGGGAGCATCGATATCGTCTCAGTAGGTGTTTCCGGCGACGTAACTCGAACCATCGATGCCACTGTGGAGCTTTAGGTCGATGACTGAATCAAACAAGAATGGACCCGCTGCGACCGGCAGAGGCAGCGACCGACGTGGCGAGGCAGATCGCCGTATCGGAGGCGACCGCCGTCGGAGCGCCGAGTTGCGCACCCCACTCATCCACATCACGCCCGATGCACTCTACGTGCTGGTAATTGTGGAGAGTTCTGGCGATCGCCCGACGATTGGGATTTGTCGGTCGATACCATGGCGAGTCGATGCCGACTCGCTACACGACAAACAGGGCGAAAACGAGTTGGCCGCCGCGCTCGCGAAACTGGCCAACGAAGAACGACTCTCTGGCGCACGGGTTGAAGTGCTATTGAGCAGCGACCTTTGCGTGACTCGGGCCGTGACGGGAGTTTCCGACAACGTGGCGCGCGAAGCTTCCGCTTTGCGCGAACGAAGTCAGCTTTACTTGTCGCTGGGGCCTGGTAAGAAGGTCATTGCTACCAGTAGCACGCCGTTGGATGCCCGTCACTCCCATGCTCTATTGACGGTTGCAACCGAGCAAACGCTCGACGCCATCCACCGAGCGGTTCAGTCGTCTGGTTTGGAGTTGGGCGCAATCAGGTCGGCGCAGGTGTGCTTGGCTCGCACGGTGCAGGCCGATACCGACTCCGGCCAAGCAGCGGCGCTGGTAGTCGGCGTCGAGAACCGTCGCGTAGAGATTGGCGTGATGAGCGGCGGACGGTTGTTTCTCGACTATCGTCCTGGGGGCGATACGCGGGGCCATCAATTGGCGGATCTACTGAGCCAGCATCACACACGACTGCAACGTTATTGCCAGCGGCACCACGGATTGGATCACGAGAAGCTGTCGCGCGTGGTGGTCAGTGGTCCACTCGACGAAGCGCGGCGCGCGGCTGCCACAGTGGCGACGCTTCGCGAGTTGGATGTGCACCTGTTGGATCTCGGCGGCCTGGAGCTGCCGTGGCAGCACCGGGGCGATCAACTGGGGCCCGAAATGGCCGCGGTGGTGGGCGCGGCTCTCGCGCTGGTCGACGAGAACGGCGATCGCGGCCCGAATTTAGTCGACGAGCTGATCACCCAAGCGCGCCCACCCATTGCTAGGATGCTGGTCCGAAAGCTAGCGCCGCTGGCAGCGGCCATTGTATTGGCCGCCGTATTTGGTGTGCTGGACTGGAACGCGCGGACCCACAGCGCGTCGATGCGAGCCGACCTCGATTTGCTCGCGCCACAAGCGGCTCGGGCGGCCGAGTTGCGTCTTGAGTTGATCGCCGGCCAAGGCGAAATGGACCAACTCAAAGCGCTTGCCGCTCAGTTGGTCGAGCCGGCGAGCGGGCTCATGCTGCGAAATTTGACGCAGAGCATTCCCAACCAAGTGTGGCTATCGAGCCTGCGATTCCAAGACGGCGCGGCAAGCCTGTCGGGCGCAAGCTACTCCGAAAGCGGCATCTACGACATGGTCGGCCATTTGCAGCATGTGCCCGGCGTGGCTGAAGTGGCGTTGCAGGGCACAGGTATGGGCCGCACCGCAAATCGTAACGCTACTACATTCGACATCCATCTCGACCTCGACGCGTGGTGCGCCAAAGCTAGCAACGAGGGGGTGCAGTAATGGACGACCTAATCGTCAAGCTTTGTGAAGACCGACGAAGCTGGTTGTTCGTCACGGCGGGAACGCTGGGGCTGTGCCTTGTGTTTGTGTTACCGTGCGTCGATGAGTATCTTGCCGTTTGTGCCGAGATACACGATCTGAAGGAGGAATTGGAACGTGCGGATGAGTCGGCCGCGGCGCTAGCCGGATTTGAGCAACGTCGTGTCGAACAGATCGTCGAAGTCGACCAGCAACTCGACAAGACACTGAATGAGGATAACGAAGCCGAGTATCGCAACTCGATGGTAAGAATGGTTCGCTCTTCGGGGTGCCAGCTGCGGCGGCTGCATATTGGTTCACCGATCGTTCGTGACTGGGGACATGGCGACAGCCCCCTTGATGCACGATCAAAGAAGAAGCTAACGCCAACGGGATTTCGACTCGAGCGTAGGCAGGTCAACCTTGTCTTGGTGGGACCGTCGGCCAACGTTCGGAAACTGATGAACAGTATAGAGAGTGAAGACAAACTGCTTCACGTGCAAGCGCTCGAGTTGAAGCCAAGCTCGGGAAATGGCCGCGGCGTCGAGTTGGGCATGGAACTGTGGTACTTCACGCTCAATCGGCCAGCAGCCTAACTGCGATTGCTGACGCCTAGGCATGGATGCCGGGCAGCGTGGTGTGGAAGTCATAGGAGGACGAATGCGGCACGATCAGCCAATGTTGGGCTGTGTGCGAAGGTTCTACCTTCGCTTAGGTGCCTGCGCGCTTACTGTCTTCGTTTTGAACGCGTCGGCGCTGATTGCCAGTGGGCAAACGGGGCCACGGATTGATGTTTCCGCCGCAGCCATGCGCCAACCGAGTTCGGAGTTGGTCGCTGCGCTGAGCCGTCGCGGAGACTTGATCTTGCGTGGTTCTACCCTTGAGGCGGCTCTGTTCACCATCAACGAACTTTGGAAGGTGAACATCATTGCCGGCCAAGTCGAGGGGGAGGTGAACGGCGTATTTGAAGACGCCCCGCTGAGGGAGATTCTCGATACCATCTTGCTTGGCAATGGCTACGGTTATCGCATGGTGGGCAAGAGCATCGTGGTAAGCCGACTGGAAGAGCTAGGGCAGGTGAACCCGTTCTTCGTCTCCGAGGCCATCCAGGTGACGAACGCCACGGCGTCGGACTTGACCGAGGCGGCCAGCCTATTGAGCACTCCACAGGGTCAGGTACGCGCGGTCGATTCGGCGCGAAGCTTGATCGTGATCGACTTTCCCGAACGAGTGGAGATGATTCGGGAGTTGGTTAGCAGTATCGATGCGGCTAGCAGCGGACCCGGCATGCTCGACGCCAGCGGCCGGCCAAAGCCGTTGGAAGTTGGCTACTTTCATACGCAGTACGTCACCATTGTCGATGCCAAGAAGGTGCTGGCCACCGTGTTGGGACCGGTGGGCAGGACCGAATCGGTCGAAGGCGAAGACCGCCTGATTGTCGTCGACTTTGCCGAGAATCTGCAGATGGCCCGTCGTGTGCTCCAGCAAATCGATCGCCCCCGACCACAAGTCCAAATTACCGCATTGATTTACGATTTGGCACTCGAGGACGTTGAGCAGCTTGGCATCAATTGGAACAGTGCCATCAAGTTCAAGAACAATGCGAACGGCGACCCAATATCGGAGATTGCAACCAACTCGGAGTTGCAGACGCCGTTTGGCGAAAACGCGGTTGGCGCGACGTTTACGTTCCTGAACCTAACGAGCAACTTCGACCTCAACTCGGTAGTGCTTGCACTGCAAAATGCCAAGGATTCGCGACTACTTGCCAACCCAAATGTGACGGTGATGGACAACGAGCAGGCCAACTTTGAGGCCGTCACGCAGATTCCGTATCAGCAGATCACGCAAACCGGCAACGGCGGACAGTTGGCTGGCACCGCGTTCAAGGATGCCGGCATCAAGCTCGACGTCATTCCCAAGATTGCCGCCGACGGCACCATTGAATTGAATGTGCGCCCAGAGTTCAGCCGTCTGACCGGCTTCACGCCAGGCGACAACCAACCGATCATCGATACGCGGGCCACGTCGACGTCAGTCCGCGTTGCCAATGGGCAGACACTGGTGATTGGCGGCATGCGAAATCGTACAGACGTCGGCGATTTTTCGGGCGTGCCGGGGCTCAAAGATGTTCGCTGGTGGGGCCATCTGTTTCGCGCGCGAACCACTAACATTCGCGAGAGCGAACTGGTGGTGTTCATCACGCCAAGAATCACGGGATACAGTGACCCACTCGAATGCCGCGAACAGTTGGTCAAAGATACGATCGATTGCCGGCTGGAGCACATCCCCCGGGCCGAAGGGTGTCCGCCTGGCTGCCAACGCTGGCCCTCGGGTGTACCGGTGGGCGAACAGCACCTGCCGACCGCGCCGGGTGAGAGGTTGCCGCCAGCGGATGACATCACGCCAATGCCAACCGAGGCACTTCCACCTGCCGGACCGACTCTGCCGATGCCAGACAAGGCCGACTCCGACGAGTTGCAACAGCCTCGCGGTATGGTCCGACGTTTGCCTCCACCACCGTCGGGATACGGCGATCTGCCGCAGGTGGTCCAGATTCCAGAGAATACCAACTTGCGACTACGACGCGACTACGACGCTCGTTTTCAGGCAACAGGCGGTGTGTATGCGAATCAGCAGCGGCAGTTAGAGCGGCAGCCTGAACCGCAAGAGGCCGCGAAGACTGCCGAGAAGAGGTCGTGGTGGCAACGCGTGATTCGGCGCTAGCACTCACAGTTGGTAGCCCCTTAATCGACACAGCCGTCACCACCGTCTTATCTCCTGCAATTCGTGTGCTAGCCGTTGGCCATTCTGTGGTCGGGCACCGCCGGCTGAGCTACGTTTCAGAAGCGATCGAATCGCACAATCGTTAGGGCATATGCACTCGCGGGGCTTGGCGAACCTCATGACGAAAATCCGTTCCATTGTGACGTACGTGATGATTGCGCTCGTGTTCACCACTGGCTGTCAGCAGTTGGAACCGCAGAAGGCCAGCAGCGACACCACGAGCGGGCCAATCGAATCGGTTGTGGAGGTTTCCGCCGTCGCCCATCGAGCGACGGGCGATCCGAAGGTCGCATTACGCGAGGCAATGGCCAACTACGTTGCCCCATATCCCCATCGGCAAACGCTTTTTTTTCCGCCGAAGGACGCGCCCAAGTCGAGAACCGGACCGGTTGATGAAAGCGACGTCCAGTTGCGAGGCTTGGTGAACGTGGGGCAGCCGCAAGCGATTCTCGATATCGAAGGCGCCACCGCGCTTGTCGGAGTCGGCCACGAGAAGTTGGGCGTCAGGGTCGTTTCGATCGAAGACCACGAGGTGGTGCTCCAGCGCGGGCCTACTCGCTGGACCGCATCGCTAGACTGACTCGGGGCCGAGAACCTGCTCGGCTTCCCACGGGTTCCGCGGTTTTGCGGGTTCCGGTGGGTGCAGCTCGGCTTCATCTTCCACCAAACGCGTTGGAAGTGCCACGCGGCCCTGCGCGAACTCCCTTGCGATGCTTGGCAGATTGACTAGCAGTACGCACATCGCCACAGCAGACAGGCCCATTGCTTGCAACCATGAATCCCAGCCGCGGCTATTGGCGAGTTCTACCGTTGTCCAGAATGGGTTTGGCCACTGCAAAATTGTGTAACCGGCGTTACGCAAGCTCGGTGATGAGAACTGGATAGCGCAAGGAATGCCGGTTCCCGCGAGCAACAGCAAGGCGTGAATCAAGAATCCGGCCATCGTCCCCACCGGGGCCACGCGCCGGACCATCGCTGTGACGAGCTTTCCCAGGCCAAGGTAGATCGTGGCATAGCTACACGCGGCAATCAGCACTAACCCAAGTTCCTCGTAGTGGAAGTTGCGTCGCACCGGTAGCGGAAGGTAATAGGCGGCTGCCATGGCAATGGCGACCAAGCCCGCACAAGCGACGAGATTGGCCGTTGCGAACAAGTATCCGGCGCCGGGCCCTGGATTGAACAGGCCGAGCACCACGCGTCCCATGGTCGATTGAGGGAGGCTTCGTCGCACGCGGTGCGACAACTCGGCTCCCTCGGTCGACAGCAGCGTCCCCATGACGTACCAGTATCCCACCGCAACCAAGAATGCACCAATCAAGACATCGTCGTCGTACCTGCCGATGATGAATAAGTATGCCATCCATGCTACGAACGCGGTCTGTTGGACGGCCATGGCCCAGCGGAGCGGAGTCGAGCGGTTCTCCGATCGGTAGGAAATGAGCGCCACGGCAGCAAGATAGACCAGGGCGAACGTAGTGACGAACAAGGTGAGCAGCACCCCACTGAACATCCAGAACTCATTATCGCGAACGAAGTTGCTGCTGTTGCTGAGGAACTCGTACACCAGGAATGCGGCAGCCCAGAAGCAGCCGAGCAATAGGGTGACGAAGCCCACCGAAAGCAGCACCTGACCATGTTTCTGGTTGGCCAACGCCGCGGCAAGCAGCCCAATCATCGACAAGCCCAACGAAGCGAGCGTCGAGTACACCAACATCACTGCGATTGTTACCACGTCGACACCGCGGAGCAGGTACGTAAACGCGATGCACGGCGCTACCGCCGACAAGTAAACGCCCATCTGCACCGCGGCACTTCCCAATTTGCCGCGGATGATTTGATGCGGCGACAAGGTCGAAACGCGTAGCAAGTCGTAGGTGTTTTCTTCACGTTCCTCGGAAAGCGACCGGTAGGCGCCAAACGGAACTACCACCGTCAGTGGGAAGACGAGTACCCAAAAATAGGCACGCAACAGCACGCCGCCAGCCGCCGAGTAGTAGATGCCTGGCCCCACTAGGGCGACTCCGCCGATGGTGATGATCCAGCAGAATATCAGCAGCAGCAAAAAAGTGAAGGTAAACTGGCGGCTCTTGATAGCCTGGCGAGTTTCTTTCACCAAGATCGGGTTCATCCGGTCGCCGGCGGCGGCGAGCCACTTGTCTAGCAGCTCAAGTCGCTTTGACCACGCGCTGGGTGCGGGTGGGTCGGCGACGTAGGAGGGTTCTGGGGCAGTCATGTCGCTCATTGCACGCGGCCCTCCGTCACTTCCAGGAACACGTCTTCGAGCGACTTGGTACGGCAGCGGAACTCGACGATTTCCAACCCGGCATCGACCATCGCTTTGAGCAACACCGCTTGATCGGATTCTTCGCCCAAATGCCCAAACGTGACGTTTCGCCCGTTGATGGCCACATCGGTAAGGTCGTCGCGGTCGGCGAGCCAGCAATGGGCACGATCGACGTCGCCCACGAAACGCACTTCGATGGCCGAAGTGGTTTGGAACTTGCTGCTGATCTCGTCGACCGTTCCCACGGCAACCAGACGTCCCTGTTCGATGATGCCGACGCGGTCGCAAACTTCAGCCAGTTCGGTAAGTATGTGCGAACTGATGAGCACTGACTTGCCGGTGTCGGCAAGTCGAGCGATCATCTCTCGAAGTTCGATGCGCGCCCTTGGGTCAAGTCCTGCGGCTGGTTCGTCGAGCACCATGACCGACGGGTCGTGGATCATCGTGCGACCCAGGCACAACCGCTGCTTCATGCCTTTCGACAGTCCCTTGATCGGCTTGGTGGCGAACTTGTCGAGTCCCGTGAAGTCTTCCACGTAGGTCAGCGCGTCGGTTCGCTCCGAGCCCCGCAATCCGTACGCCCGAGCGAAGAAGTCGAGGTACTCATGCACATTGACGTTTTCGTACGTGCCGAAGTAGTCGGGCATGAATCCAAGCCGCCGACGCACGCGGTCAGGATCTTCGACCACCGAGAACCCATCTACTAGCGCGTCGCCGCGCGTGGGTTCGTCTAGCGTGGCAAGAATTCGCATACTTGTGGTCTTGCCCGCGCCGTTCGGACCGATGTAGCCAAACACTTCGCCGGCCCGCACTTCGAACGACACGTCGTTCACCGCGTGGGTATCCCCAAACACACGGTGCAAACCGCGAAGTTCAATTTGAGGAATGCCAGTGGCCATTCGAAAGTCCGAGTTAGCCGCGCCACGCAGTGAATCGCGTTACGCCGCGCTCTACAATACCAATCAGTTACCAAGTTCCAACAACCAAATGCACGCTCGAGTCTTCTACAGGGAAGTCATCCTTCGAAAACGGCATTGGCGCCGTTTCGCAGATCATCAAGTAGCTGTTCGGCGGCAGTTCGACCGCGCCGGCGCCGCCGAATCCAAGTAGTTCGTCCCAACGACGCTGCAACAGGCTCTGGTTTGCGCCCACGTACGCGTAGTCAAGATTTTGTCGGCGATACCGTCTTCGCATTTGCCGCTGCTGATTGTAGAGCAATGGCGAGTCTTCCGCGGCGGCGAACGCGTCGGGGAAGCGCGGTGAGTGATCGGCCAACCGTTCACGCACGGCGGACACAACGACTGGATACTCGACAAGCTGCAGATCGGCTTTGCCGTCGGAAGGTACATCTTCCGCCATTCGCCACTGGCCGTCGGCATCGACCACGGCGACCAAGTCGGCGCCGGCCGCGAATCGATTGGCGACGGTGCCGCCTGCTTCGTTGCATTCGATCTCGAGCTTCGCGCCGGTTTGGTGCGGCCGAACGGTAAGGTACTGGGTGGGCGTACGCGAGGCGAGCCATCCGTGTACGAACTGCTGCTGGCCATCTGCCCACAGCATGTCGCGTTGCGGAAGGTTGAGGTGCACGTCGTACGATTCAATCGATCCAGGCTGAATAGCGTACACCGCCGTGTCGTCGGTAAACGTAAGCCCGCGCTTGGGAGCAAACGCTGCGTAGTACGACAAACGGTTCCAAGTGGCGGCATTGCCGGTGTTCTGGTCGAGCAGGGTAATCGACTGGGCGCGTACGCGAGTCGATAACCCGTCGGATAGAACGCCGTAGGCCAGCAGCATGAGCGTGATTGCCAGGGCCGCTGTTGGCACCGTGATCAACAACAGATGCAATCGTCCCGCCCGTTTCAGCAGCCAATAATTCAGCGGTCCGATCGCAAGCACAAACAGCGTGATGAGTACCTGGAAGCTAACCACCGGCGCCAGGCCCACGCCGGGAATCAGCCAGTTGCTGAAATCGTGGTTGGCGGTGCCAGGCACCAAGCCATGCCGCACGGGCCAGGATCGCTCGCCCCAGAATGCGGTTGCCGCACGGCTCCTTGTGTTGCCAAGGTTTGGCGGTTGGGTGCCGATTGCAGATCGAAACGCGCCGACTGTACCCCAACCATGTCGCCTAACCGCGAACCAGTCCTTGGAATAGGCTGCGGCAGACGGCAAAGGCCGTGGTAGTTGTTGGGACCCAAGATCTGGATCGAAGTCGCGCACCAGTCCGTCGCGCGCCGGATCGGGAGTGCGCGGCGTGAGGTTCAACAGCGACCAACCGCCGACGCCTGGCGGCTCGTTGCCTTCAGGCTTCATCGGTTCGATGGAGTCGACCTCGGGCCATTCGAAGTGCGAGTGGATCGAGCGCAGTCGATCCCAGTTGTTGCCTACCTCCTCAATCAACAAGTTGCCGCCCGCACGCACCCAGGCTTCGAGCGCGGCGAACTCGTCGGGGCGTGACGCCGCGGTTGCTTTGAGCAAACCCAGGTCGATTGAGACGAAATCGTATGGAGTGTAGTCGAGCCAATTGTCACTCAAATCGCCCTGGGCGACGCGGCTGGCTAAAAATTCCAGGCGTTGGTTGCGTTGAGGCTTTTCTTGATCCACCGAATCCAACAGCAGCATTTGGTTGTTGCGCCAGCGACTTTGGCCATCGTCGACTAGTTGCCGGGGCTGATCGCTATCGACGGATAGATACGGATCGTGCGATCCGTCGATCCAAACGTCCCACCACATTAGCACCCATTCCTTTGTTTGGGGAACGCGCATCACGACGGTTGTTGAAGTTTGGCCGGCCGGCAACTCGCCATCGACCTCGACCGACATCGGGCGTCGCGACCAGTCGCTGAGAAACACACGTACGGTGATTTGCGTGTCGCCCGGATTTGGAGTTCGGCAAGAAACCCTAAAGCTGAGCTTCCGGTAACCAAACTGACCCATTCCCAGGCCGTCGTCGATCACGTCGACAACCATTCCGGTGTTCTTCGAAACGCCTTTGGCGGGTACTCGTTGGGCGAACGTAGTGCCGGCGGCTGTTGGTTGTGCGTAAGTGCTGTCGACCTGCATGCCCGTCCACATCAAGGCCACGGCGGCGCATAGTCGAGTGGCAAATGTCCCCGGTCGTTGCACGATTATTCACTCGAACTGTTGGAGGTGTCCTGCGGGCTGTCTTGTTTCGGCGAAACTCGACGCGGCGTGGGATAGTAGGCGGGGCGCGGGGACTGAAATTCACGGGCCATGGCAACCCGCGCAAACAAGGCGACCATGCCGTAGAATAGAGTGTACAGCAAGAATGCCAGCACGCCGCCGCCGAGCGCAACCGTCACCGCAATCGCCCACGATTTGCCATCGACCGCCATACCCGCCACCAGCGCAACCAGCGCGACGCCAATGGCGACGAGCATTACGGTGCGAAGTGAGAAACGAGGGAGGAGCATGAGCCAGCGAGTTCGCCTCTGTGATTGGTGTTCGAATTGTGTTGCTGGCCAAACGCCGATGACGAACGGCATGGTAGGATCAGTATCGCCCATTGCCGTGAAGCCCGCCACAGTCCGGTGCGGTAGTGGCAACCTGTGGAAGTAACGAGCGTTAGCTCCATATTTATTGCCGAGGGACGCCGTGCATTCACCCGCTCCTATCGTTTTCGCAGGCCGAGGGCGATTATTGCCATCGATTTGGTGTTTCGGCCTAGTCCTTCTTGCGTGGGCGATCGCCCCGGTGACGCTGGCCGAAATTCGCATCGAAGCATACGTCGGCCAGCCACTTGGCGTGGGTCGAGTAACCGTCGACCTGCCGCCTGACTTGGCCGGGGCAGTCGTGGCGGACGACCGTTTCACCATCGGTGATGCCGACGGGCGGCTGCTCTACCCGGCCACCGAGCGGCGGCGGATTCGCAAAGTGCTGGGCAATCTTCTGGGCGTACAACTGCCGCGCAAGCTCACCTATTACTTCTTGATCGAGGGCGATCAGCCACTCACGGTCGACATTTACATCCCCAATCGAGTTCAGGTAACCGTCACGCCGCAGAACAATCCGCGGCGGTACAACGACTTCCTCAACAAGTGGTGGAATGCCTACGTCCAGATGTACGAGAGAGTACACCGCGAGGCCGAGTATCCCATTGGCGTGCAAACTTACCTCACAGCCATGTGGGCCGGCCGACTTGGTAACGACATGCCGCGGCTCAAAGGATTTCTGATTCGCGAGCGGCAGCAAGGTGGAACGGTGACCGGCAAGATTGTGGCCGATGAGGCGTATCGCGCCAGTGTGCTGCGCGACCTTATGCTCGGAGAACTCGACGACACGGTTGCGGACCAGCCACTCCCTGACTTTGGCGTGCCGGTCGCTGGCGCTGCTGCGCCTGCCAGCGAAGTCGAGGTCGAGCCGATCGCCACGCACGTGCCCGACGAGTGTTTTTACGTTCGCTTTGGAACGTTCAGGCACTACCTGTGGTTCCGCGATTTCTTGGGCCGGTGGAAAGGCGACTTGGGCAACATGCTGGTGCTACGGAGCATCCGGAGATCGACGACCGATCAAATCTCCGGCACACTTGGGCTCACCGAGTCGAAGCTCTCGGCGATTCTTGGGCCGCAGGTAATCGACGACGTGGCGATCATTGGCATGGATCCCTATTTCCGCGACGGCGCGTCGGTGGGTGTGTTGTTCGAAGCCAAGAACAGCTTTCTGCTTAGCACAAGTTTATCGCAGCAACAGTCGGCAACCGCCCGGCAAGTGCCAGGCGCCAAGTTGGAGAAACTCGAAATCGATGGCCACAAAGTCAACTATCTTTCGTCGCCCGACGGTCGACTTCGCTCCTACTACACAAGCGACGGCCAGTACCACTTGATTGCCACGTCGCGAATAATGATCGAGCGATTCTTCCAAGCGGGGGCCGGTGAGGGTTCGCTTGCCGCTGCGCCCGATTTTCTCGCCGCACGACAGGCGTTTCCCGTGGCGCGCGACGACATCGCGTTCGTTCATCTTTCGCAGGCATTCCTAGCGAATCTCACGGGCGCGCCTTACCGCATTGAACTCGATCGCCGGTTGCGGTCGCTCGAAACCTACAACGCTATGAAGCTTGCCCGCTTGGCTGCCCAACAGGAGGGTTTACCTGGCGACACCGAAGCGGAACTAGTAGCCGGTTCGTTCTTGCCTGAGGGATTCACCAATCGAGCCGATGGTGCTGAGTGGCAATCAGACGACGAGGGCAACGGGTACGAGACGGAGCGCGGCTATCCCGGCCGCTTCGTGCCAATTGCCGACCACTTGCCTACATCTTGTAGCCCAACCGAACGCCGTCGATATGAGCAATTTGTCACGGAGGTGCAAAGCGAGGCGGGCAGTCTGGTGCCGCTCACAGCGACACTTCATCGCGACGAACTGGCGAAAGGGCTCGATCGGATTACGGTCGACGTACAGTTGCAGCGATACTCGGCCACAAATCTCGCCTCTTGGGCGAAGAAACTTGGGCCTCCTTCGCCGGTGCGGCTTGCGCCGATCTCGGGTGATGTCGTTTCGGCTGAACTGGTGCTCGATGGCGCATTGGGCGGCGGAGTGCCGTTTCACGTATTTGGTGGCATTCGAGATGGGCACGTGCCACTCGTGATACGAGATGGTAATCTGCAAGCGGCGACGGCGATTTTCGATGCCGTACAAGGCTACGTGGGTGCGTGGCCCAAGCCCCAGTTCTTGCAGCGTCTGCTTGGCCGCCCGCGAGGGCCTTACGACGCCGACGGGTATTGCCGCACGGCCGGGTTGTTCGACTTGTGGATTCGTCGAGCAGACGACTTCATGTTATTCTCTTTCAAACGTCAGGTGCTTGTTGAAGTCGGTTCGCAGTTGGCGATGGTCCAAGCCCAGCGGCCGGCGCAGGCGTGGTTCACGTTGCAAGATCTGGTGGGCACGCAGTACGAGCAGGTCGCCACCGCGCTGGCGTACGCCCGCAGTCGCGCCACGTCGGCCAGTGGTAGCCGCTTCATGAACTCGCTGATCGAACAGCTCCACGTAAAGAAGTCCGACGCCCGTCAGATTGCCGACGAGCTGGCGGGCGGCGAGTTCGTTTGCCCGTTGGGTGGCGACTATCTGCTGCTCGAAGTGCCAGGCGGCATTCAGGCGTGGACATCGACGGCCGCCGCGCCGAACAACCAGTTCTTGCTCACTGAGATTCCAGACGACTACAAGTTCCCAATGCTCGAGTGGTTCCGCGGCCTCACCGCCGACCTGTCACGCGGCAACGATACGCTCAACTTATCGCTGGTCGTCGACATTAGCGGCGATGGATTCGCCCGCGAAGAGATTCCCCCGCCGCCATCGGAGGAGTAACGGGGCGAGAGTGAGCTAGCCTCGGGTACTATCTCCAATTTCACGCTGGCACGCCAAATCATCCGATGCTAGCGCATTCGGCTCACAAGTCTGAAACCGCGCTAATCCGTCATCTTTAGATCGATGTCGGCAACTTCGCGCGAGCTGTTGCGCACCATTACGATCACGTTCTTCTCGGCAGGCACGCTTGCGATCAGGTTTACTTCGGCAGCGTTCTCAACTCCCGCGATTGTCAAAGTCCCGCTCTTGCCAAGCGTAATGAGCCGCTCGGCTTCGTCCTGGTTCTCCTCCAGGTAGACGTACACGTCGATTGTGCCGCCCGTTGAGTTGCCCGTCACGCGAAGTTCCCGCTTGCGGGCGACACCATCGATAATGAAGGTGCTGATCTCGCCAACTTCGAGTTGGAATTGCCGATGGTCGTTGAACCTTGGCGTGCACCCGGCGACCCAGCAGACGACGAGCAATAGACAAGCAAGGCGAGTTTTCATGGTTGGGCTTCTCTAGCGGCGGCGAGTAGTTGACCAGCGCGAAACGAACTGCGTACCATCGGCCCCGACGCCACGGCGGCAAAACCCATGTCGCGCGCCGCTTCGGCCCAGGCGTCGAATTGTTCGGGGGTCACATAACGATCGACCGGCAAGTAGCGCTCGCCTGGTCGGCCAGGCGCCAGGTACTGCCCGAGCGTAAGGAGATCGACGTCGACGGATCGCAACTGCCGCATCGCGTCGACAATCTCGTTGTCGGATTCGCCCAAGCCGACCATCAGGCTGCTCTTGGTCACCATGTCGGCCCGCAGCTGTTTTGCGCGACGGAGCATTTCGAGCGACAAGCCGAACGAGGCCCGCGGGTCGCGCACCTTGGAGTCCAAACGCTCGACGCACTCCACGTTGTGGGCGAACACATCGAGTGGCAACCGGTCGAGCATGTCGGCGAGCGCCTGCCAGTTGCCTGCCAGGTCGCTCGACAATAGTTCGATTGTTACGTTCGGCGTGCGATCGTGCACCGCCTCGACGCATCGCCGATAGTGTCCTGCTCCGCCATCAGGTTGATCGTCGCGATTGACCACGGTGATCACCACGTGCTCGAGATCCATTCGCTCGACCGCGTCGGCCAGATGCTCGGGTTCGTCGGCGTCGGGCAGTTCCGGCGCGCGAAGCGTCTCGACCGAGCAGAACCGGCAGCCCCGCGTACACTCCTTGCCGGCGATCATAAAAGTCGCCGTGCCGCGGCCCCAGCAGTCGTTGAGGTTGGGACACTTGGCTTCCTCGCACACCGTGTGCAACCCACCATCGTCTACGGCGCTACGGGTCCGATTGAATACGGTGAGCGCCTCACCCGACGGCGGCTGGGCGCGCAACCACTGAGGTAAGCGGGGACGGGTAAGTACCGGTAGCTGGGAGTCAGTTGCCATACCGAATAGTGTAGGCAAGATTGGTCGGCGGGCCAATGTGTGGGTCGATCTGTGCGGCACGAATGTCTACCATCGAAGGCATGCTGTCGGTGGCGATGGCCGACCTATTCCGTCCACGACTCCGTTACAGCGGTACGGCCATCGGCTACAACCTCATGTTCGCCCTACTCGGCGGCACCGCGCCACTAGTGGCCATCTGGCTGACTACCGCGACGGGTGATCTCACTGCCCTGGTCTGGTGCGTCGCGATTGCGTTGGTCGTTTTGTTGGTTTGCGGTCTTGTGGTGCGCCCAGGGGGCGAGGGGTAGTGGGCAGGATAGGCACCTGTCTCACGAAGCTTGCAGACATGTTATTCGAGGATTAGTCCGACTACGTGTCTTATTCAATTAGTGTAAAAACGCCAGAAACGGTTGACTCAACGCGCCGATCGGATATCATGCGCTGCAAGGGCAGCTTGGAGCAGAGGATTATCGACTATGATTCGATCACTACTACTCGCGATTCTGGTAGCGGCGACTTCTTGCGCCGCTGAACCGTCTCGCCAAAACGAGACAGATGCTCGCGTTATACCATTGGAGGAAGTCTGGGCGTACGGGATGCCTGGCACCCGAGTTTTGACGGATGCGTTAAATGACGAAGGGTACATATCGGAAGAGGGGCCGCTATTGCGAGACATTCGTCGGTACCTGACAGGGGGGCATCGGCCAGAAGTCGCACCTACAGGCTTTGCAATAAGCGGGTCAGGGATCGGTGCACTCGAAGAAGTGCATCGCATCTTCGCCTCAAATGAAGATTCAGATGAGTTAGAACAACCAAGTCTTTGTACTGGTCAATCAATATCACTAGTGTTCTTCTCATACTCTCTAGGAAGCAATGTCCACATTGAGTCCGTGTCACGCAATGATAACGCCTTTCAGATAAAGTGTCGTTTCGTTTCTCACGAGTCCACGAATGCCACGCAGCACATTGCGTTGATACCCGTAGGTGAGTTGCAGGCCGGGGAATACTCAGTGGATATCGAAGTGATTCCGAGTAGTAAGGAAGCGGCAAATCGAGATAGGGTAACCGCTAAACGATTTGTTTGCCGCTCTTTCACGTTCACGGTAGATGGGACAGACTAGGCACCAAAACACAAAGGGGGCATGACCATGTACCGCTTTCTCTTAGCATGGTTGTTGGTAGGATCATTCTCGGTGTTTGCGATCGCCGATAGCTATACGGCGGGTACGAATGGCATTAACTCAACCAGTTTGAACCTTCTAGGGCTTGACGGCTCTGGTGTCACGGTTGGGCAAGTTGAAGATGTTCGAGCGGCTGACCCAGTTCTCGATGCTGACCCGTTGCTGCACAGTGATTTCGTTGATCCGGCTCAGGTGCGGATTCAAGATGATCTAGGCAATCCCCAGCCAAACATGAATATAGGTGACGGCCATGCTACAGCAGTGGCGGGTGTCATCATCTCTACTGATATGCGTGATCCAGATGGCGATGGAATCGTACCCTCTGGGGTTGCCCAAGGTGTGGCGCTTAATTCTTCCGCGTATGTAACAACTGGCGTCGCGGGATATGACGAAGTAATTGTCACGGCACAGGGTCTTGTCCGAGGCAATAACGTCGCTGTGCTCAACCATAGCTGGGCAAAACCACTAGCTGCCGGGTTCACGACCGATGGCAATACAATCCTCACTCAAGGTCTGGACTGGTTGTCACACCGAGAAGATGTGCTCAACATCGTTAGCGGAAATCAGGTGAGCAACGATCCAGGACCTGTGCCGCAGGATCATTACAACGGAGTTACGGTTGCTCGATCCGTCACAGAAGCAGACGGCGTGTTTCGTAGGGTTGCAATGGACAATGACTTTACGCGCGATGCGGCAGGGACACGAACATCCACAGATCTGCTAGCTCCAGGCGATGGCATCGCTCTGACCACGATCAACAACGTACAAACCACCGGTGCCGAAGGTACGAGTTGGGCCACGCCGCACGTTACAGGAACGGCAGCACTTCTACATCAACACGCCAACAACCAAATCGGGAATGCTGTTTCGGGCTGGAACGCCAATGCCAGACGACACGAAGTAATGAAATCTGTGTTGATGAACTCGGTGGACAAGCTCGAAGACGCAGGGGACGGACTGCGGCTTGGTATGACGCGGACAGTTCTCAAGAAAGACGGCACTAGTACATGGCTTGACTCGGATGCGTACAACCCAACGTCCGTCTTCGCCAATGCGGATACAATACCGCTCGACCTCGAAATGGGGGCCGGGCATCTCAACGCAAATCGGGCATATCAACAGCTAAACGCTGGCGAGCACGCTCCGGGCGTCGTGCCGCAAGTTGGATGGGACTACGCCAATCTTGGGGGACTGTTCAACAGATATGAGTTTACTGATCCGTTGCCGGCAGGCAGCTTTGTTTCGATTACGTTGGCATGGGACAGGATTCTCTCGCTTGATCCGACAACGGACACGCCGCCGTTGAGTGCTTTCAACACGGGCGACACCTTCGAGATTGCCAGAGAATTTGACGAAGGCTACAACGATCTTGACATCTACCTGTTGCCGAAAGGTTCCGCAAATCTGGACGACGCTGTTGCTCGCTCGATATCCACCAACAACCTTGAACACGTGTTCTTTCAGATTCCAACTACACAGCAGTACGAGTTTTGGGTGTATGAGTTTGACAGGCCGCTAACCACGAACACAGACTACGCGGTCGCCTGGTGGGCATTTGATGGTCCACCGGGGCCAATGCTGGGCAATGGTGACTTTGATGGTAGCGGCACGGTGGACTCCGGCGACTACACTGCTTGGAAGAACACCTTCGGCAATTCGGTGACACCCGGAACTGGTGCCGATGGCAACTTCGATGGCTCGATCAACTTGGCTGACTACACGATTTGGCGTGACAATCTAGGAGCGACGGCTGTAGCAGTATCGTTCGAGACGATGCCGGTGCCCGAGCCGACGACAGCCACGACGTTGGCACATGTTATCGCGTTTCTGGTGCAACACAACGGCTGGCAATGTTTGGCCAGCTACGAGCAGAAGGCCTGATTTTCGTTGAAAATGGGCCACTCCCTATGCTAAGTTGCATCCACATACCGGTAGGCCGCGCTAATTTCGCGCGCTAGGTCGTGCATGCGTGAGCTTGTGGATTGGCTGGCGGTCGGCGTAGGGTGCGTGGAGGGCCACCGTAACGCACCATTGGGAAGCGTCCTTGGTGCGTTGCGCTTGCGCTCCACACACCCTACAGGTGGTTTTTTCCCACTCGATACGTACCCGCGAATTTACTACCGCATGCAATTGCAGGGTCGAACTCGTAAGCCGATTCGCATAAACCACTTACAACGTTGGCAACTCGGTCGACACCCCGAATAGATGCACAGCGAATCGTTTATTGGCGCGGCGCGTTGGGTATTTACTCTAAGCCCGCTCGGCGCAACGAGTTGCGCGAATGGGTTTGTGCACCACACAGGAAACAATGAATTTATAGGAGGGCCAAAGAACGCCTGCAGTCCACCAAACTCACCCAGTGAGTCCTTCGAACAGCGGCGTCGACAAGTAGCGTTCGCCTAGGCTGCACATGATGGTGACGATTCGCTTGTCCTTGTACTCGGGACGAGCGGCGACTTTCGCCGCGGCGCAGATGTTGGCGCCGCTGGAGATGCCGGCCATGATGCCTTCCTCTTTCGCCAACCGGCGAGCCCATTGGAAGGCTTCCTCGTTGCTGACGGTGACCACTTCGTCGACCAGTGACGTATCGAGGTTGCCAGGGATAAACCCGGCGCCGATGCCTTGGATTTTGTGAGGGCCAGGGCTGCCGCCGCCGATCACTGGCGAGTCGACCGGCTCGACGGCGATTGCTTTGAAGTTGGGGTTTTGTTTGCGGAGATATCGCGTGGCGCCAGTGATGGTGCCGCCGGTGCCGACGCCGGCGACGATGACGTCGATGTCGTGCCCGGAGTCTTCCCAGATTTCCGGGCCGGTGGTTGCTTCGTGGATGGCTGGGTTTGCAGGGTTCTCGAATTGTTGTGGCATGAAGGTGTCATCGCCCGACTCGGTAAGTTCCTTCGCTTTGGCGATGGCGCCCTTCATCCCGTCGGCGGCCGGGGTGAGTTCCAAGCTGGCGCCCATCGCTCGCAGCAGCGCGCGGCGTTCGAGCGACATGCTCTCGGGCATGGTGAGCGTAAGTTTGTATCCCTTGGCGGCACAGACGAACGCCAGGGCGATACCGGTGTTACCGCTAGTGGGTTCGATAATGTGCGTATCGGCGTTGATTTTTCCGTCGCGCTCGCCCGCTTCGATCATCGCGGCGCCGATACGGTCTTTCACGCTATTGAGCGGTTGGAAGAACTCACACTTGGCGAATACGGTAGCGTGGTCGCCGGGCACCAGGCGGTTGATGCGGATCATCGGCGTTTCGCCAATGCATTGGGCAGCGTTGTCGTACGTACGGTTGCGTGGCATGGAATATCCCTTTCGTGGCGTTCGCAGAAACACACCCCTTCGGTCCGCATGAACAGACCAGGATTATCGCAAACGCGCACATTCGGGCAACCCCAGCCAGTTGGGGAACCGCCGCGGGCTACTGGAAGGCATTCAGCGTATCGAGGTGCTGGTCGATGGATGTGAGCGTATCGCCGATGCCTTGGCGGATGACTCGGTCGGCTAGCGAATCGAGCGGCGTGGGATCGCGATTGATGATGACCAGCCGGCCGCCGGTTTGCTTGGTCAGCCGTGGCAAGTCGGCTGCCGGAGTGACGACCAATGAAGAACCGATGGCGAACAGCAAATCGGCTTGCTGGCACCATTCGGATGCACGAGTAAGCACGTTGGTGGGAAGCGATTGGCCAAACGACACGGTGGCATGTTTCAAACGCCCGTCGCCACACGCATCGCACTTTGGCACTAAGTTGGTCGCCAGGAACTGTTCGACCAACGGCCCTGCATCGAACCGCGCCTCACAGTCTTGGCACTGTACATGTCGCGCGGTGCCGTGCAACTCGAGCACATCGTCGCAGCCGGCAAGCTGGTGCAGGCCGTCGATGTTTTGGGTGACCACGCCCCGCACTCGCCCGGCGGCTTGCCATTTGGCGATCGCCAGGTGGCCGGCATTGGGTTGGGCGTTGGCAAAGTCGCCATGGCCAATTGATTTTTGGTGCCAGTACTCGTGTCGCGCGTTGGGGCTGGCCATGAACTCGTCGTAGTAGACGGTGCGAAACCGCGTCCAGATTCCGCCCGGCGAGCGAAAGTCGGGGATGCCGCTTTCAGTACTGATCCCGGCGCCTGTGAATACAACGACCACACGGGCATTGGACAACCAAGTTGCTACATCAGACTCGGCAGAATTGCTCATGCCGAGCATTGTTGGACGGCAAGTTGCGGTGGTCAAGCGGCAGCGTTAGGCGGAAAGACATCAGATGGGGCTCATCTTGCGGAATCTATGGACTTTCTGTCGCTTCTGGCACGGCAACCGTTCCCGGCGAGCCGATGTCGGAGCTGTAACCTTCGCGAGTCTTGCACATCCATGCGCCATGCGTGTCGACTTTCGACGCCTGCCAACTCTTGCCAAGGTCGTTGGATTCGGGGTCGAGCGCATCGGGAAGCAGATAGATGCTACTGCCTTGTGGTTCGTCCGACGGCCATTCGCCTTCGTCGTCGTAGTTGACTTCGTCGATCACGTCGTCGTCCGAGTCCATCAATTGCAGCGCTTCGTTGCTGTTGCTGGGTGTGTTGGCGAGATTGTTCAGGCCGCCGCGAGCCGGATACGCCCACCTAACCAGGCGAACGACATGGATGTCTTCGCCCCAAGCGGCGTGAAATCGATCGGTTTGCTGTGTCTTTGGAATCAGGACGACTGCTTTGCCCGCTTCGAGTACTTCACCGCGCGGCATTGGTGTGGTCTTGCCGTCTTCATCCTGCAGGTACCAGCCCTTGAGTTTCACTGGCCTTTTGCCGGCGTTGTAGATCTCCACCCACTCAACCTGGTTGTTTTCCTTGGCCTCGTAGCTGCGCGGGTTGTACATGATCTCGGAAATGACAACCTGTGCCCACCCGGCATCGGCGATGTTTACCAGCGTAGCGATACATCCCAGAATTCCCCAATTTTTCATCGGTTGTCTCCGCAGTTTATGAAACTCAAGCGAAATAGCTCAAGAGAAGCGCCCTTGCACCACCTAGCCCAACAGCGACCGAAATTGTCGCATGCCGCCAATTCCTGTGCAAGATTCAGTCGCGTAAACTCCATGGAATACACTAATAGGTAGTCCGTATAAGAATCAGGCGAATTCTGGGTTGGGCAATGAAGAAGTGGATATCTCCAGGGCGACGGCATGTTGGTGGCCGACGTGGGGTGGTTCGGGCCCTTGATTGGGCCCAAAGCAGGTTGTGGCACCAGTCGCTCTATCTCTGTATGGCGGTAAATGCGCAAAGAAAACGCCCCACGGAAGCGGGGCGTACGCATGAAGGTAGTTGCTTTCGAATCGCTATCTTCTACGAAGCGCGACGAACAGTACGACGCCAGCCAAACCCAGTAACGCAAAAGTCGTCGGCTCGGGGATGCTGATCGTGTCGATGACGATCCAGCGGGGATCGACGTCGAAGAACGCAATCTCGAAAAACTCAAAATCGGGATTCGGCTCGATAATGAAGTCGTCGTAGCGATGGGCCAGATTGCGAATAGGATCGTTCGGGTCGGAGAATACATTTGTTGGCGACGAGAAAACATTGACGCCCGGGACTTGGTTGCCTTGGTCCGTCCCAATGAGAGTTAATGTTTGGGCATCGCCAGGAAACAATGGGTTGCCCGTTGGGTCGCCGGGAAACCAACTGTACTGTACCCGAATCCGCTTGAGGGGCAGCGGATCGATGAAGTTGGGCAAGTCGACTCGGTAAACAAATGAGTTTTGGTTGCTAATCTCCGTGAGCAGTGGAGGCGTACTCCTATCGAGCGGATAGGGTGCCTCGGGACCAGTTTCGAAAATCGTCGGTGGCAACGGTGGCCCCTGGAATTGCAGTAGGTCCCACTTTGCGAGCACGCTGTGCGCCGGCAATGGGGCAGTGGGATCGAGTGGCCGCCATGGAGGCGGGTACAGGTCGTCGGCTAGTGCCGACACTGGCACGGCGAGCACCAACAGTGCCGCGCAATGAAAGCGTGAACGCAGATGCAAGTTCATCGGAACCCTCCCAGCAAATGCTCAACATTGACGAGACATTTGTCCGAACGTCGGACGTTTCAGCGGCTTGCCCCTTCACTGAAAGTCGACAAGAAGTCCGTTCCACAGCATCAAGCTATATCGGTTTGCCGCATCCGCCAATAACCCGTTTGGGGTAGGTCGGGGATGATTTGTGGGTGGCGGGTCAAGGTCACCCGAGGAACTCATAGGTTCCGCACGATGGCAGCCGGTCGGCGGGATAAATGCTAATGCGGCCGCCTGTGACCCTAGTCAACCAATCGCAGTTGGTTACCACTAACCGTTACTGGCAGCATTCGCCAACAAGCAGCCGCCACAAGCCCCAGGCCGGCTAGGGTGAGGGTGGTGGGTTCGGGGATGGCGGCGGGCTGCGTGAAGGTGAAATTGTCCAGGGCGAAGTCAAAGCTGTTGGCGCTCCCTGTGATCTGAGCCGACAGAATATCCTGCGTTGAGCTAATGAAACCGAAGAACCGAACTTCACGTTCGCCTGGATTGGGAACAGTAGCGAAGTAGTCAGGGCCGACCAGAAAGTCGATCTCCAAATTGAACTCGGGGCCCATTAAGCTGTTCGTGTCGAAGCCGAAGCCTCTTACTACGCCATCAAAAGTGATGGTGAGTGGGGTGTGAGGGTCATCGCCTCGCAATCCGTCAAGGAAGGGACCATCTAAATCGCCGGCGTTGTCGATGTTGAAAAACAAGTCTCCTGGCGCAGGGCTCGGCAACACGGAATAAGTCACTCCTTCTTCGATGTCCCCTGGAAAGAGATTTATAACAGGGAGGTTTGTTTCCGAGTTCAAAATGCCTGTTGAAATTGGGAAATGAGAAGAGGAGGTGAAATCTTCGATTGTCACCGACTCGGCGAGGGATGCGTTGAAGCTTGCACGATCGAAATACGGTGTAACATCGCCAGCCAGAGTTGTGGCCGTTCCTTGTAACGCCACTAGTACATACGTGACTCTCAGTTTTCGCAGCATCATTAGAGCTTATCTCCCAGTTGCGGATCGTGGTCCATGTCGCCGCACAGGCGAACGCAACAATTGTCGCCAACTGCTGGTTCCCACGCAAGCTCTTGCCGCGCGGAGTCCATTGAATGCCCCAAGTGAGGCGGATTCCGATTGACAGCCGTCCACCACTAGAGATGTGGGTAGTCGGTTTCCACTAGGAGCGGCTGAATCGCCACCAACCGGCAGCCACGAGCAGGCCGAGGGCGGCTAGGGCGGCGGCAGAGGGTTCGGGGATGATCGTGCCAAACACCACCGGAAGCGATACGGGGACACGTTCATTGAAGGCCGATTCAGTACCACCCAGTTGGCCGGTACCGATAAAGTACAGGTGGCCATCGATGTCTCCGGTGTCGGAGAAGAATAACATAGCGTCGTGACCGCCATCGGTGTTGGCGGTGTCAAAAGTCAATGTCGTGGGAGTGGCGTCTATGATGAATTGGGCGTCTCCGATTACAAGTTCGGTTACAGCGTACTCTAGATCATAGGCGCCTCCGCCCGCCGTTAATGTGAGGTCGACGTTTGTGAAGGGGTGCACGCCTTGGTCTTCGATAACATGGTTGCCGAGAGGGACTTCCACGGTGCCTGTCAAACTCACGCCCAAAAATGATCGATTCACATTATAGGTGGCAGCCTGTGCCGTACCACTGGCGGCGAGTAGGGAGACGATCAGGCCTAGCGTTGTTGTCGATTTCATTCTTCTCCATCCTTTCTAAGTGGTTAGGATCGCACGCTGCCTAGTTGATTCGGCGCGGGCGAAGATAGGGCAACAACCTAGTAGGCCGAGATTCGAGCACTCTGTTATGCGTTTTCTGAAAGACTTGGGCAAACGGCCGGACGTCACTGCCAACTCCCCACTGTCGTGTGCCACTGGCTTCGCCGGTGCCAGGGTTTCGCCCTGCCAAGTCGGCACTGGCGCAGCCCAGCGGCACGCCAAAATCTCCTCGAGTTTTTGCTCGCTTTCGGCCACCTAATCTGCTACAACCATACACGTGGTTGTATACATATGTATATTCGTTAATTTCC
>JANQOF010000073.1 GCA_028279215.1 Pirellulales bacterium | reverse complement strand
CATCGAGTCGCTCCATCAGCTTTAGCACATTGCGTGCGTCGGCTGCGTTGAGTTCGACGGTGTCCTTGGGAAGCCAGGTGAGTTCACGGCTTTGGGTTTCGATTTCCGACGCGGCCAACGCGTCACAAACGCCGGAAAAGGCGTCGGGTTCGCCAGTTACCTCGAACGAGTCGCCCTCGCGGCGGACACCGTCGGCCCCCGCTTCGATCGCCAAGTGGGCCAATTGCGGCGGTAGTACGCCGCAAACGACGATCGTTCAAATGCGACGTGGCGGCACAAAGGCGGAGCAATCCGCTGGTGGCCGGTGACGTAACCACAAGCGTAGCAAGTAGCGGTTCGGTGGTAGGATCCCTATTTTACTCGGTATTGCTCTGCAGGCCCTACCTATTCGCAGTATATCTATTCCAAACTTGGTTGAAACAAAAAGCAGCCCCGACCTAATGGCCGGAGCTGTAAGAGCGCACCAAAATGTCGTCGCTAACAAATTCTACATGTCGTAGTACATGCAGAACTCGTAGGGATGCGGGCGCAGGGCTAAGGCTTCAACTTCGTTGGTCATCTTGTAGTCGATCCACGTGCTGATGACGTCCTCGGTGAACACGTCACCGCGAAGCAGGAACTCGTGGTCCTTGCTTAGTGCATTGAGTGCTTCGCCGAGCGAGCCCGGAGTCTTAGGCACTTCGGCCAGCTCTTCCGGCGACAGGTCGTAGATATCCTTGTCTAGCGGCTCGCCCGGATCGATCTTGTTCTGGATGCCGTCCAAGGCGGCCATCATCAAGGCGCTGAAGGCGAGATACGGGTTCGAACTTGGGTCGGGGCAGCGGAACTCGATTCGCTTCGCCTTCGGACTCGGGCTGTACATCGGGATCCGGCACGACGCCGAGCGGTTCCGCTGGCTGTAAGCCAGGTTCACTGGCGCTTCGTAACCCGGCACCAATCGCTTGTAGCTGTTGGTGGTGGGGTTGGTGAAGGCCAACACCGCCGGAGCGTGCTTCAGAATGCCGCCGATGGCGTGCATTGCTTCGTCCGACAAGCCAGCGTAGCCGTTGCCGGCGAATAGCGGCTCGCCGTTCTTCCAGAACGAAATGTGAGTGTGCATACCCGAACCGTTGTCGCTAAACAGCGGCTTCGGCATGAACGTTACGGTCTTGCCGTGCTTGGCGGCAACATTCTTGATGATGTACTTGTACAAGCATTGTTTGTCGCCCATCGCCACGAGTTCGTCGAACTTCAGGTCGATCTCGGCCTGACCAGCGGTCGCCACTTCGTGGTGCTGGCATTCGACGTCCAAGCCGCACTCGACCATCAGTTGCATCATCTCCGCACGCAGATCGTTCATCTGGTCGGCTGGCGGGCAAGGGAAGTAACCTTCTTTGTGCCGCAGCTTGTAACCCAGGTTGGGTCCCAGACCTTCGGCGCGATAGTCGCGACCGCGATTCCAAGCGGCCTCAATGCTGTCGAGGTAGAAGAAACCAGCCTGCGGCGATTGATCGAATCGCACATCGTCGAAAATAAAGAACTCCGCTTCGGGGCCAATGTAGCAAGTGTCGGCTACGCCCGTGCTTCGCAAGTAGTTCACCGCTTTGCGGGCCACGTTACGCGGGTCGCGCGTGTAGTCTTCACGAGTAATCGGATCCTGTACATTGCAGATCAGCACCAGCGTTTGGAGCTTGGTAAACGGATCGAGAAACGCAGTATCTGGCTGCGGCATGAGCAGCATGTCGCTCTCGTTGATTGCCTGCCAGCCACGAATGCTCGAGCCGTCGAAGCCCAGCCCGTCTTCAAAGACGTCTTCGTCTAGTTTATCGGCGGGGATGCTGAAATGCTGCCAGATGCCAGGGAAGTCCATGAATCGGAAATCGATGGCCTTTACGTCGTTTTCCCGGCACATGGCCAGTACTTCTTGCGGCGTCATCACTCGTTCCTTTCGCTTGAAGGGTTTGAAAGGGTGTCGCTGTTGCCACGCTGGCCTGGAATGGGAGGCACCAAGCAAACAAGGGGATCGCGCCGGGCTGCGACCGCTCGCAGGAAACTCCGGACGCTGAACACGCAAAACGCTGTGCGGGGCAGGTCTTCGCCGCCTGACCGCCTGACCCGCCGTTGCTGCGACCCAGGCCGCCGCAGCACTGGGAACTCGCGCATCTATGGCGCACAAGCTCTTCCAACCAGGAAAAGGTAGCCGATTTTCGACCGGTTGAAAACGGGGTAGCCGGCACTGCCACCCACGCTCGCTGTTGGAGAATGGAGCCTAAGAACCGAGTCAAGTGTACCGGTTAGAATCCGAATGGATTCTCCTCGTCGCCAGCGTCGCCGCCGAACGGGTTGTCGGCTGGCGCGCCAAACGGAGACTCGTCGTCGATTGGGGCGCCGAATGGGTTGACTGGCTCGGGCTGTTCGCCGGGTTCTCGGTCGGCGGGCGGGATCTGGTTGGCGTCGGGCGCAGCATCACCTGCACCGCCGGCCTCGTCCTCGGACGCGGCCTGGAGATGCGGCGTCGGTTCGTTTGCACCAATTTCGTGCAGGCATTGCACCAAACCAGTATCGCTCACCAGATAGAGGCGATCGTTTACGTTGTTCACAACGGCAGTAGTGTCGATGCTAGTCGTAATGCTCCCCAAGTCGATGCCACTCGACTTGTCGAGTACCCGCAACCTACCATAGCGGTCCATACCATAGACGTGCGATTCGCTAACACCCACCAACTGGGCAATGTCTGGCGCGTACCATACCAATTCGCCGTTGCTGGTCGAAACACTGTGCAACGCTGGTTGTTCGGTCGCCACGTAAGCACGGCCGGCGACGACCACGGGCGGACGCATTACTAGGTCGCCAGTTGAGTACCTCCAGCGTTGCTGGCCAGTAACCTCGTCGAGGCAATACAGATAGCCGTTGGTCGACGTGGCGTAGAGACTGCCATCGTAACTGGCCGGATCGCCGTTAATTATACCGGTCGACTCGAATCGGTATCGCACTCCGGATGCGTCGGGGTTGGCAACATAGAGAAATCCCCGATCGGTAGGCCAGGCGACGCTTTCGCTGGTCGCAATGGGAGCGTTGAACACGCGGCCAGTCGATGCATAGTACCATGTGGGTGACCGATCATCGGGGTCGAGCGGATAGGCTTCGACCTTGCCGGTGAACAACGGAACAAAGACGTACTCGTCGGTGAGCGCCGGACCGCCTCCTGGACCGCCGCCTACGTCCAGGCTCATCATTTCGAGTCCGTTCTCGCGGTTGAGCACGGTCAGCGTGCTGCCGTTGACCAATGCAACATGCTGTTCGCTGACCGCGGGACCTAAGCTGGGGTAGTCGGGATTGCCGATTCTTGCGACCCACAAGGTTTGGCCAGTTTCCGCATCGATGGCATGCAGCACACTTGCAGTGGTAAGAATGTACAACTGGTTCCCCGCCAGCACGGCCTGCTCGACTCGGTGACGAGTGGGATCGACTTGGGCCTTCGTGAACCATGCCCGCACTAGACCGTTGCGTTGGGCCTGCGAGTTGGCAACCAATCCGCTATCTGCGGTCGCGGTGCGGCTGGAGATGAGGGCGGCCGCTGCAAGCATCGCGAACGAGACAAACAATCGGAAATCTGTGCGATGCATAGTACAAGTTTCTCTGTGTCGTTGGTGGCAAACCGCCGGTGCAATCGGCTAGCGCGAAACTCCTTGAGCAAGCCTTTATTGTAATCACTTTTCGCACGACTTGCATCGAATAATGCTGGCTCATAATGCGCGCCCTCTGGGTCACTCGATCGAGGCGGGAGTCTAGATTTTCTGCGGTCAGATACCTTACATTGCGAGTTTGTAAGTTCCTGCCTAGTGATCGCCCCGCATCGCCAAGACTGGCCCCAACCCGCCCGCGCCCTTCGTTCCCGGTCCGCATGAGCAAGGCTTCACTTCAGCCCGACGCCGAATGCCAAGCCCGGTTGCATGAAGTGGTAGGTTACCTCAACTTTTCGTCTGGCGCCCACGACCCAAAGTTCTTCGCCAACTTGAACGAGGTGTTTCGCTTCGTCGAGGCCCACAGCGACGACAAAGAACAAACCGTCGACACGTTGCTTAAGTTGCTGGCGAGTACCGCGCATGATTTGCATGTTAGCGGAGGGGCGTTCGCCGAAATCGACCAGACCAACCGAGTGCTTCGCCTGGTGGGCGATCACTTTCTGCCAGACTATCGCCGGTTCCATCGCGACTTGCTCCGGCATCGCAACGCGTCGGAGCTATGGAGACCGTTGTTATTGTCGCGGGTGTTCGAAGTCGTGTTGCACCATGCGTCGCACGATGCAACTGCCGACGACATTGTGGCCGCCGCACGCGACCAACTCGACGACTACATTGGTTACCGCCCGGTTCCAGCGCTCGAATCGCAAAAGATCGAACCCTACCGGCACGAGTGGGTGCGGCCTATCCCGCTGTACGTTGAGGGAGCTGGCGTATCGGCAGGGCCCTATGAAGCTGTGATCAAGCGAACTTTAGAGATCCTGCGCGATACGCCGCCCGATTTGTTGAGCGATGCATGGTTTGCCCCCGATTTGTTGGAAGAGTTGGCGCTCGATCCGCGCGCCTACGACTTTGATCACCCAGTGAACAAGCGTCCGAACTATCACTTCGGCCAGTGGGATCCCAATCGAATCGACAATAAGGGCTACTATCGGCGATTCATCGTTCAGCCACTGATGCTAAACTCGTTGTTGACGCGGATTCATCAAGCGGACACGTTGCAGCTCGACAGCGAGGAAGTTCTATTCGAGGCAGCCGCCGTATTGGCGGGAACCATCTTGATGGCGTCCGGCACCAGCGGTAACGGACCTGGCTGCCACGGATCGGACGTGACGCTAGGCACCTTACTCCCACACATTGCTGCCTACCGTGATCGCTTCTACGAACAGCTTCTCGATCATGCGGAGGGCCCACATAGCGACCGGTTGCGCGAGGAGGCGCAACGAACCCGACAGCCGTTTGGTGGCGCGCGCCAGCACCTCAACCAAGAGCTTGCCAGACGGCGCGCCCTCCAATTGCAGCGAGTACACCTAGCGCAAATCTACGCGCGCATGGGCTACGCCGAAGCGTCCATGATTCAGGCTCAATCGGTACGTGTGGCCTCGGCTCGTATGCTCTGCCAAATCTACTGCCGACTAACCGCTGGGCACCACGCCATCGACCGTCGCCGACTGGAAGACGTGGTGATGTACTTGGAAGAAATCACCGACCTGCTTCACCGCGGCATCGAGTGCGGCGCCTTGGTCGATCCATGGAGCATCCTTGGTTTTGGCGCCAATTTTAGTCTGTTTCCGTCGCTCGAAGATACCGTCCGTGACTTTCGCGTCGACGATCTGACCCAGATCGTCGAGCAAACGCTTGATCTCTGTTCGCGAGCATGGGCCGAGGCCGCCGCGGTGGATGCTGGCGACCTGGAGCAGAAATTCTCGCGACGGCTTTCACAGCTAGCGGACTGGTGGGATTCTTTTGGATCGACCGACGTCAGTGGCGTCAAATCGCTGGACGCCAAGGAGATAGAAATCAGCACCAACCTCGTGGCTGGGGCGCTCAATGCATGGCACAAGGCGGGCGCTGCCGCTGGCGACGTGGGTTTTTGGGGCATGTTCGTCGAACAGTTTGACACCTCCAAAGCCTTCCAACTGGTGATCGAGGCCCTGTTGGACAAAGATGATCTGGTCGCTTCAATGGCGTTGATGATGCAGTGGCTAAGCCAGGTGGAATACACGCCGCTGGAAGAAGGCGACGCTGCGCTTCATCCGCTCGCACTACGTTGGATGCGCATGGTCGAAGCCCGCGCCTATTCGCCCGATAGCTCGCCTGAGGAACAATGGGGGATGGTCGCTCGATTCTTCGGGCAACTCGAAGCGAGCGCCGAGGAGTACTGGCATGTTCCGACGTTCGACATGAACCAGCAGCGCGATCCTTACGACGGCCCGGACGATTCGATCTTCGATGAGGGCTATGGACCTGAAGAAGAAACGTACGACGACGAAACCTATGAAGAAGGGTTGGACGAAGACGATGAACTGGACAATCTTTTTAGCGCCGCCTACGAGCATGTGACCTACCGCGACAGTACCGACGACGGACTCGATTCGGCAATCTACGACGGCGGAGTCGAAGAAACCGACTACGAGTTGGAGGAAGAAACGGCCCGGCTCCGCGAACGGCTGGCGTTTTTGACTACGGTGGCCAGACTGTGGAAACACACGGCCATTGGCTGGGACGCCACATCCGCGCCCGAGCGGCGTATGCAGTTCGACGCATGGCAACGCGAGGCTGTGGCCAAGTATGGCCAGTTGGTGCAATTGCTCGAAGAGGTGCACCAGCACCAGGTGCCGCCGCCCACTGGTTCGCACGAATCGATGATGGAGTACGACCGACGGCGGATGATGCTGGAGACGCTAGTCGAACAGATCATCACCACGTGCGTCGAAATGTCGGACGCCGGCCGATTGCTTCGAGCCGCTGCCGGTGTGGCGCAAGTGGTCGAGGGCGCCCCGGCGTCGGCCATCGCGCGTACGATCGAGATACTGCGATCGATACTCAAGGGCGACGCGGCGGGCGTGAGGCAACATTGGAGCGCCTTCGTCCGATCGCTGGTCGAACAGGAATTGTTGTACGTGCCACTTAGCAAAGGGGGCAGCCCTAACCGAATCGTCAAAGCCCGCGCGTTGCACGGGCTGATTCACGATCTGTTGGGTTGGCTGCCGCGGCTCGGCTTGGTTCGCGAAACGTGCGAGTTGCTCGACGTGGCCCAGCGGATGGAAATCGAGCATCCGGTTGGGCAAGGTGCGATCACCGAGTACGATTCGTTGTTCGAGCAGGGCTATCAAGCATTGGTCGAATGTGTGGTGGCGTCGGCAGACACGTGGGATCGCGGGCCGGACGACACCGATCCATTGAGTGATCAAATGCTGGTCGAAGCTCTGCAAGATCTCACGGAAGCCCAGCTTGGCCGTTGGCTTCGTCATAGTCGCACCGTACGACTGAGCGTGGTTGAAAAACTGCTAGACGACACCGATTGGCGCAAGTTCGTCGACTTTGTCGAGCGGTATGGTCGCGACCTATTCACGCAACGCTTTCTCATCTTGGGCAACCTAAGGTCGATCCTGCACCAAGGCGTCGGCGTGTGGCTCTCTAATCTCGAGATGGATCCCTCGGACGATCCTCCGTTGCTGATCGACGAGCTTGGCGGTCGGATAACACGGGAAGCGGCTGTCGAGCTAATGACCATTGCGATCGATTCGGTGGTGGAGAATTACCGCGAGTACCACGACTACAACGCTACGACGACACAAAGCGACCATGGCGAGCTATTTTACATGTTTGTCGACTTTCTGCGGTTGCGCGCGAACTACGACCGCAGTGCGTGGAATATGAAGCCAGTGTTTCTGGCCCACGAGATACTCATCCGTCAGGGTCGCGACACTGCCGCCGACATGTGGCGGCGAGCCATTGCCGAACGCACCCGCGATACCTCCGATCGCTATCTGCAGGCATTCCAGCAACTTGCCGACAAGTATGGCATGCGCCTGCCTACCATTGCCGAGCGGCTGGGTGAACAGTTCATTCGTTCGCTCACGGTCGACAGACTTCGGGTGCTCGCGACACCCGCCATCGAAGCGGCCGACGCTGAGCGAGACGATGGCTCGTTTGAAGCGTTGGAGGCGGAGATTGCTAACCTAGTTGGCGAGCCGTGCGGAGCCGGCCTCGACGTGCCCGACTGGGTCGCGGCACTCGAAGACGAAGTAACCACCATCCGCCGCACACGACGGCACCATCCACCCGAAGACAGCCTGCTCGCTCGAATTCACCAAGTTACCTTGCCATGGGAAGAACTCCAAAGGCAGCTGACTAGCGAGTAATCAATGCCACGAGCCGCGTCCAATATTCTAGTTCGACAAAGTTGCGGCGTACCGTCGGACTACAGAGAATGACGGTTACCGGTCATCGATCCAAAGGATGGGCACAATATGTTAAGGGTACGGCAGGTTGCTGCGCGGATTTGGCGACTCCATCCAACTACGTGGTGTGTAACGTTGCTGGTTGTCGGGGCGATGGTGTTGATTGTGGTTCCCGGTGTGAACGTCGACGATGATCTTACGTCATCGTGGGTCGCGACCACTCGTAAACAGGTCTTTTGGAGTACGGCCGCCAAGTACGCGGCAGCGAGTCAAGACAGTACGAATCCGCATGCGAGTCGCGTCCTAGTCTATGCTCACGGCTGGCCTCGCCCTTGCTTCCTGCGTTCGCTTGGATCGCTCGATACGTACGTGGGAGGCAAGGTCAAATCGAGTCGCCCCTGGTCGAATCCGCAGATTGTCGCGAATTTCTCACTAACCGGTCGTACGAGACATCCCGTCGAAATCTCGTGGAGCAATCGCGACAACTGGCCGCTTGAAAGCGACCATTACCGCGTGCACGTAGGCTACCTGCTGTTGGATTGTGCGTGGACTCTGGCGGTTATCGGCATTACCGGCGCGCTGGTGGAGTGGTGGATTCGGTCGCGCGGCAAACTGTGGCGCTTTCGTACGCTCGACTTGCTCCTGCTGCTCACGGTGCTCTCGGTCGGATTTGGTTGGTATTTCCATCACCTACGAGTGCGTGAAGTGGAAGACGAGATTGTCACGAAGCTTACCAGTGACTCAACGCTGTGCGGAGCCACCCAAAGTTATGCAGGCCCGCGATGGCTGGCGCGGTTACTAGGTAACCAGGAATCTCTGCGATTCTTACATCATTATCGCAATGTACGCTGGCATCGTGGAGTAACCGATCGATCCCGCGAAAAGTGGGAGGAGGTGCTGACGGCGGCAAGCCGTCTCACGTACCTTCGCTCGGTCAGCCTCCCCGACGGAGCACCGAGCGACCTACTCCGCTGGTTGGCGCAGCAACGACGACTTAAGTCGGTCGGATTTCGGTTCGATGCAGCCACCGCCCAGCAGTTCCTGCCTAAAGACGCCATCCAGATTCATGCCCACAATCTTGAATTGCTCGCGCAAGTCAACGTTTATCACTTCCAACTATCGGGCGCGAGTGTTCTTGAAGAAGACATCGATATAGTCGCCAGTCTACCTCTGACAACGCGCATCTCATTGCACGACGTGTCCGCAACACTCGACGAGTTGGAGGCCCTTGGCGAAGCGCATCCGTCCGTAGAGTTTACGGCAAGTTGGGGGCCCTATGAAACGCAAGAACCCGTTTCCCATATGTCGCACCGCAAGCAGGTTCGGAAGATGCGGACCAGACGAGAGCGACTTCGTGCGATCGCCGACGGACTACCGTTACACCAAGCTAACCCGTCTGAAGACTGAATCGATCAGAGCGTATGAAGTTGAGCTGCTCGAATGACGTTCCCGAGTCTTGCTCACTCGCCAGCCGACCGCGCCATCGCTAACCGAAAACTCGAAGTGTCGATTGTGGGTGGCTGCCACGGTATTGGAAGCTCGTCGGGCAGGTCTGGGCCGACGAAACGGCGTCGGCGTTCGTTTTGGGTCCACGTTTCGCGAATAAGCGCGCACGCTTCGTCGATTTCGTTGGGTGAGGGGAGATAGTCGATGCGGGTCGAATCAAGGGTGTCAAGAGCCTCGATCATCTGCTGCCTCATTCAAGACGCACTTAACTGGAAAGATAAAAGGCCGGACGCCGATTGGCGGGCGGTGGGCGTAAAGGTAACCGACGCCGGCCGTATTCTGCTTAGCTAGTGTCGTCCGCAGTTCGTTCTCCCCTGCGGACGTGCAAAAGTTAGCAAGGCATTGTTGAGATTGTGTGTAGAACAGAATAGATTTCGGCAAAGAAGCACTTTGTTCCGAGACTGCGGTCGTCACCATGGTCGTAAACAGCGACGGGCCAACAACTAGCGGCGATAAACGCCGCCACCGCCTCCAACTTCGGCGCGGTTCGACGAGCCTCGAGGGGCGACCGTTATGCACATAAAGACAGATTTGGATTGATTAGCTCGATTCATCGTGGTGCAACGCGGGGTCGAGCGTGGACTAGGGATTAGGCACTCGAACGGGTAGAATTGGCACCGTAGGCAGCCGTGATTTTGGTCGCAGGGAAGGAGGACGAGTCATGAAGGACGTTTTGGCTGTGGTCTTGGCGGGCGGAAAAGGCTCGCGACTCGAGCCGCTCACGCGCGATCGCGCCAAACCAGCGGTTCCATTCGGCGGTAACTACCGGATCGTCGATTTCACGTTATCGAACTGCCTGAACAGCGACATTCGCAAGATCCTCGTGCTCACGCAGTATAAGGCGATGAGTCTCGATCGCCACATCACTTTGGGCTGGCGGAGTTTTCTGTGCCGCGAGCTGGGTGAGTTCATTGATGTCATTCCGCCGCAGCAACGGATCGACGAGAAGTGGTACCAAGGCACCGCCGACGCGGTGTATCAAAACATCTACGCATTAGAACAGGAGCGGCCGAAGCACGTCGTGATTCTAGCGGGCGATCACATCTACAAAATGGATTACGCCAAGTTGGTCGCCAGCCACGAGGAAAACGAGGCCGACGTCACGATCGCCGCGCTCAAGGCGCCGCTGAAAGACGCCACTCAGTTTGGTGTGATGCAGGTCGAGGCGAACGACCGCATCGTTGGATTCCAAGAAAAACCGGCCGACCCAAAACCCATCCCGGGCGACCCAGACCACGCGCTGGCATCGATGGGTATCTACGTCTTCAATGCTCACTTTCTGTTCGATGAGTTGTGTAAAGACGCCACGTTGCCCGAGAGCAGTCACGACTTCGGCAAGAACATCATTCCATCGATCATCGAGTCGCGGCGGGTCTTCGCTTTCCCGTTCCTCGACGAGAATCGCAAGGAACAAGCCTACTGGCGCGATGTCGGTACGATCGACTCTTACTTTGAAGCCAACCTGGAGCTTACCAGCGTCGATCCACAACTCAATCTTTACGATATGGATTGGCCTGTTCGCACGTTTCAACCCAGCCAACCGTCGGCCAAATTTGTATTCGATTCGGAGGATCGTCGCGGCGAGGCTCATGACAGCATCGTGTCGAGCGGTGTGATCATCTCGGGTGGATGCGTCACCCAGTCGGTGATCGGCCCTCAATCGCGGATCAACAGTTTTGTGGAAGTCGATCAGTCGATTTTATTCGGCCGCGTAAGCGTGGGACGGCGGGCAAAGATCCGCCGTGCAATTGTGGATAAAGACGTTGTGGTCCCAGAAGGCTTCGAGATCGGCTACGACCTCGAAAAGGACCAAGCCAACGGTTTTACCGTGACCGAAAGTGGGGTAGTTGTTGTGGCCAAAGGAGAGAGTATCCTCGGATAAACACAATCGAGTTGTGGCTGGCGAGCGCTCCTTTGCCTGGAGGCGCGCTTACCAGAATCTAGCTCGACGCCTTCTCATTCGCCTGAGCTAACCGCTTCCATCGAAGCCAGGCAAGCACGGCGGCGACCGCCAGCAACAAGCCCAAAATCCTGGGCCACAGGCATAGCCACCACAATAGCCCTACCACGATCACGACAGGGAACACCAGTTCGTACCCCAATCGGATGGTCGGGCGATCCTTTTGCCGAGCGACGTAAGTCGTCGCAACGGCCACCGAGAGCAAAGCGAGGAGCCAGCGAAACAGACCGGATGACGGATCGCTCGGCGCCGTGGTCCACTGGAGTGGTCCGGGGATTGATTGAACGAAAAGAGTCATGGTCTCGCTCGGCCTTTGCGCCATCAAAGGTTGGCCACTAGGCGCGCTTTGCCTTTTGTTGGGAGAAGGACTCTTGCGTCCGATTTCAATCGCGGCGCGGGCCAACAGTTCGCTGTACTCGTCCGCTTCCGGAATCGCATCGACAATCCTCGGCGGCTCGCCGGTCTGGGACTCCAACGCTGTGCGTAGCGATTGTTCGGCTGCTTGCAACTCGGCGACCCACTTGCGTGCCCAGATCGACTGAGTGTCGCTGCTGCGTCGCCAGGCGCTGGCGCATGCGGTGAGCATTTGGCTAAGCCTAAGCGCAGCGACTTCTACTGTCGGCAGGGCCTCGGCCGATGTGCTATTGATGGTCATGCCGGGATTGACCGAGCAGACTGACCACACTCGGTGCGTCGCCAAACATCGATCTCCGTCGAACTCGATCGTCGGCGTATGTAGTTCATCCGACTGCATAGCTGCTGGTCGATGAGTCACAAATTCGACGAAGTGCGGTACAGCCGGGTCGGGCAATGACAAAGTCCATTTTCCATCGGAACCATTCACAACTGCCGGGCGACCATCGACCAAGACCTCCGCAAGGGTTTGGCCGGAGGGAATCACCAGATCGCACGTCGTTCGATCGAGGGCCAGCAGTACTAATTGGGTACGCAAGGTAATTGCGCCATCGGTCGACGGATATACTTCAATGTTCACGAGCGGAATACGTTGAGGCGTGTCACCCGCCGGATCCGCCACCCATCGGACTTGGGGACGCGCTACAGTGGACTCGAGTAACTCGCTCAAATTCGTTCCAGAGATTAGCTCATCGATCCGCGCTGCATCCCTGGCAGTTCGAAGTCCGCGACGCGTCCAACTTCCATCGCTGTAATCTGTCAGCGCGAAATAGCGCCGTGTGCGTCGAGCGTTTTGCACACCTACTATTGGACAAACCATGTCGCTTGTCGCCGTGGTTCGTACGGAACTTCTTACTGTGAATATTAGGCGTTTTCCAGCGGTTGCCGATTGACCAAACCGCAGTTGAATCTGCCTGCGGGCGGGGTCCACCACAGGCGTGTAAGCAAGTGGTGTCGTCGTGTCGATCTCCACTTCTTCGGTCAAGTCTTCAGGCCAGTTGAGTACGACCTCGGGCAACGTGTCTCGTAGCACTTCGACGAGCACGCCGAACTCGGCAATCCAAACGCCATCCTGTCGAAGAATTCTGGAGACGACTCGCGTATCGAACTGCGGACGATTCGTTGCAATGTGTAGCAGGACCGGCTCGTCCGGCATGGAATCCGCCAGAAAGCTACCCACGCAATATGCTTGCTGAGTGTTGATGGTGTCCGAAATCGGGTTGATGCTCTTTGGCCCGACCGAGACATCGGCGATTTCAACAGCTAGATGATCGACTGCATAGACGCTCACCTGTTGTTGGCTGCCTGACTGACTTGCTGCCGTAATCCGCGGCACTTCGGTGACCATGACATCAGCGCCCGTTGGCGACTCGACCAACGGAACCATGCCTCGAATCAGCAACTCATAAGACGACTGAACTGGTGTGTCGAAGAACACCACTAGGCGTCCTGGCTCGGGCCGTGCGAACTCGATCGGCCTGAGGGTGCCCTCGGTTATGAGCTGCACGTCGGCAACGGTCAATTCGGGCGAAACGTGAATATCCTCGACGAATCTGGGGCGCGGTCTACGGCCAAACGTTCCCCGATACGCGATTTCCAATTGTTGGTCGAGACAACACACGTCGAGCGTTTCGTTCGGCTCAATCGTCGATATAACTGGACGCACCGCGGCCCGCAGATCGTCGCTTGCCGGGTCAATGCGAGCCATCTGCTGCGGCACCGATTGATTGGGCCAATAGGAGGCTAGTTCGGCAAGTGGTGCTTCGTACTCCAAGATAGCTTCGCCGCTCAACAGCACATTCAACTGCTCGTCATGCGTGACTGCCACATGGCGCTCACTAATGGTGAACCCGCTCAGCTTCAAATGCGGTATGCGTATCCGTCCATACGTATGGGGCCGCCTGTGCTCCAACCGATACCGTGCCAGATACGCACCGTCGTCCGTGACTTCAATGTTGTTCATTGCGACCATGCGCCATTCGCCAGTCGGTTGCGCTGCCGCGGCGTTGGACATCGAAAGCGTTTGACCGCGGCACTGCAACTCAAGTGGAGGCGGTGTCGCAGTGGTGTCGCCGATCCGGACTGCGATGTCGATGGTCGCTCGATTGGTACTCACTTCGATCCACTCCCATAACGCCGCTGTGGGTCGTGTATCGTTTACCACCGAATCGGATGCTCGCCACGCGACCGTGACTTGCGAGCGGTTTGCGAGTGGGAACACCTGCGGTTCGGTAGTCTCATCGGTTGACGATATTGCTCGCTCGTTGACCCGTAGGTCGTCAACGTCGTTGACCCCTGTAAGTGCAATTCGTCCGCCAGGAAGGGGAGGAACGTTGAGCGACACAACGACGCGATCAGCGGTGGTCTGCTCCGTTGGGTGGAAATTCAGTCGGACACGGTACTCGCCCGCGCGTCGGACACGAAAGCTAGCCATGTCGCCTTGTGGATTCCAAATCAGCGGCATCGGTACGCCATCGATTCGCACCTTCTCGTCCCAATCAGCATCGGCTTGTCGAATCGGCAACTCGACCAGCATATCGTCGCCGTATGCGCGAAGGTCAAAAGCAAACTCCCAGGTCTGCGCGTGACCGCTGGTCACCAGCGTCTTAGACGGTAGATGCCCAACAAACCGGGGCGACGAAGCAACCCAGTTCATTCGTGGTGCGCGCTCTGCCTCGCGGCGCAGCAATTCGGCTAGCAGTTGCGGCGTGATGAATCGCTGATCGTTCGCCACGCGCCCATCCGCATCGGTGGGAATCAGAACGCTCTGGATACGTGTCGTCGCGGTGTCGTCGGCTACCGCTGGAGCGCCAACAAGCCCAATTGCAAAAAAGATGATCCCAACCGTGGATGCAGCAGCCATCGGGCGATCGGCGCCAGCCGACCACCGAAGAGAAGCTTGGTTGGAAACCTCAAGCGAGCGGATTGCCACAGCACCAAGCAGCCCGCCCCATGCAGCGGTTGCCCAGGCGTAGACTGGAACCGGCAGCGTAAGGGCTGCGAACGATGCGACGGCCAATGCCGTGACTAGCCAGGTTGGACGCTTCCACGACCAGTAACCAAGGATGATAGCTGCCACCAACGCAAGACTGTATTGACTTGTCGAAGTTGGATCGTAGTGCAGCGTAAGTCGCGCTGGCGCGTGACGCAAACCGTCAATTGGAATCTCAATTTCATTCATCGACCGCAGCGCGCCGTTGGTACCCGGACGGGTAGCGAGAGGCCCAAACAGGCGCTGTTTCCAAGTGGCATGCGGCGTCAGATTTCCCGCGACATTCACACGATAGCTGGGTGGGTAGGACACATTCCATGTGCCTCTCGCAATCGAGACACTCATCTTCGGCCATGGTGCTTCGACGGCGTAACCGTGGTGCAATGGCTCAGGATTCATTACATACGCCACCTCCAACTGTTCTGCATCACGACCGGGTATCAACGGGATGGAAAACTCAGCACTTTGCTCTGCGATGAGGTTGTCGATCGAATCGTCGACGCGGCGCCAAGTAACGGACGACGCTTGTCCGGGAAGCACACAACGAAGGCTGGTCTCAGCCGAACTGTCAATGACAAAACGGAATCGATGCTGTGAGGGGGCGTTTGGGATGTACACCGAGTCAAGCGACGCCCGCGTGATGATCGCGAGAGGCAACCCCCCGTCATTGGTGCGGGATACACTTAGCAATGGCTCATCGGTTTCCAAATTGCAAGTCCACCGCGAGTGCAAAGCATCGCTACCACCGTTTGACTCGGTTAGCTGCCATCCGCGGGCAAGTACATCGAGCCGCCCCGCCTGTGCCGGGCCGACCTCGACGAACTGCCGAGTTACCTCGACGCCCTCGACTTTGATCGGCCGGAACGAGCAAGTGGCGCTGGGCACGTCGTCGCCTCGGATGAGTAGGACGAACTCGCCGACCTGCCGGGTGGGCAACTCGATGATGCATCCAGCGTCCCGCGCAATCGCTTGGTCCTGGTCGCTGGGGTTCGTCGCGTCAGCGACCGGCTGCCATGAATCGTCGCCGTCAAGGCGCCATCGCCAATTGTGCGTGGCCGCACCAGCAGCACGCAGCTCTAGTCGTTCGATCGAGCCCCGGAGCGTCGTGCAGTCCAGGCGATGGCCAACCGTCCATCGATCGCCCTCGTCTGCCACGGTAGTGGTGACCATTACGTCGAGTTCGGGATTGGCAGGTTTGACGTAGAGTCGTGATCCGGCAACGACTTCCGTGCGGTCGTACACGTCGGCGGCGATGGTGGCGGGAAGCAAAGTACCGAGCTGTGGCATGACGGCGTCTTCCACCAGCGGTATAGGCGGAGGGTTCCACTCCAGTTGATTGTCGTCTGCTACACGAAATGTGATCAAACTCTCGCTGACCATCGCATGTTCGAAACGCAATACGTCGCACTGATCCACCGGCAACCAACCTTCGCTTGCTGGCGCATCGGCTTCGATCTCCAATCGTAGCGGCGTATTGTCCGGGAGATCCGCGCCAGAGACGAGCGACACCTGCGCTACCAAGCGTCGCTTGCCACCGGCGACCGTCTCGTACCAATCGTCCACCGCGTAGGGCAATTCGGCTACTACCGTCCGGGGTCGCCAACGGCCGATCAGTTGCGCCGAAACCACCCGTACACCAGTCGGCGATCGTTCCGTTAAGTGAGCGTAAACCGATGCTTTCATGTCGGTAGTATTTAAGTCGATGACCCGTCCAAGTCGCACCACGCTTGGTGTCTCATCCCTGGTTAACGATAGGTCGACACGAAATCGTGAGCCAAGCTTTTCGAACCTCAATTGCCGCGATTGGCTGTTGAAAGTGGAATCCACCAACGCCACATTTCGGGGGCGTATGTCGACTACCTTTAGCGATGGATCGACATCGACTTCTACGCTGCCCGACAGCCAGATCGAACTGGCTAGTTCAATTCGGGGAAGTACTTGAGAGGACATCTGCAGCGGATGCCAGGCACGTACAACGAGTTTCTTCTTATCTAGCGATTCTCCCAGGCCTGTCGGCACGGTAATCTCGTAAATTCCGTCAGCGCTATTCGTTAATGGGAGCGTCGGCTGACTGTTCCACTGTATGGTGCGAAGCACCAATGTGTCAGGGGCATCGATGGTAAGAGTCGCGGGTAGGTTCGCATCGCGACAGAAATCAATCTGGTGGGTGACTTCGATTCCGCTTCCGGACAAACGGTAGTGGATTTGCTCGCGGTAAGCTGGCCGGTCTTGAGCAACGCCGGTTGGCTCATCCTCGCCGCGCAACTTCCACGTCAGTTGGCCAGCAGGTGCGCTTCGCAGCAGCCATCGACGTCGACCTGCGGGCACAGTCGGCAAGTTATGGAGAATGGACTTACTTACTGCGTCGCTTGGCGACGTCGCATCTTGCTCGATCAACTGCACTGCCGAACCCGCGAGTGCGTCGGGCGTTACACCGTCGGGCAAGTCGATCACCATCGTGTTTGCCAGCGCGGCAGGCAGTTCAGTGCGGTATTCGCCGAGTGTCGACGACAAGGTGCTAGGTGTGGCGCTCCATTCAAAGTCCATCCAGTCTTCGCGGTCTACCGTTAGTCCGAACCCTCGTCCCGCACCCCAGTAGCCGAGCTGTGCTAGCTCGCGCTGCAAACGCCATTCGAGGTTTGACAACCGCATATCGCCTGTCGGAAACGACAGCCACGACTGACCGACGAGTGGACGTACGTGCATGCCTCCGAAGCCTATGATCACTCCACTCTCTTCCAGGCTTCCGTACATTTGGGTTTCGATGACTTGCGGCGCCGGTTGCTTGTCGCGGTTAGCGGTGGCCAGCAACTCTTCCAATCGGTTGGCTGCCAATGGTAGATACGCTTCGCCATTGGTCGGCCAACTTGCCGTGTTGTCGACCGGAACGTAGATGTTGCGCAGCAATACGCTAGCGTGCTCGTCGTCGCCACCTTCTACCTTGGGAGTAGCAATGGCGTTGGACGCGAGCATCAATCCACACGCGAAGGCAACCTGTAGCGTGCGTTCAAACATTCGAGTCCGCCATCTCCACCGCCACTGTGGGCGCATTGGATGAAATTGCCCCGCTGCCGAGCGGAACGATCGACGATGCGGGCTGCGTCCCTAATGGCATCGCTCGATGGCTATCAGGTTCGTGAGCAGTAGAGATGACTGGGGAACGTGGACCGTACATGACACTCAGCGCCCACACCAACAATCCACACACCAAGCCGTATAGTCCCAGCGGCGCAATCGTGGCGGTTAGCTGTGGTGCGGCCAGACCGGCCGTTGCCACGATGGCGAGCCCCGCCAGCAATACGGGGGTTTGTCTAAGCCAGGGAACGTATGCCAGCGCAATGCAGATCGCAAGCACCACGCCGCTGGTCGCCAAAATCAGTAGCTCGCGCCGCACGAGGTTGATTTGAAGAGACGCCGCTGGAGCGCCGCGGAACAGGAAACTGTGTTCGCCGCGCGTCGGCCGCACTGGGTTGGATGACACACCAATCCACCGCTCGAGGTCGGCAGTATCCAACTCGCTCGACGATCGCCAGTCGCCATCAAGCCACGCCGTGTGCGATTCGACAACCAGAGAGTCGGATTCTGCAACACGATGGTACTCAACTGGTGTAATGACTTGCCAGCGCAGGTGGGCAAGCGTGTCGTCGCCCGCCATCCGAGGCCGCCCCGAAGCCAACGAAATCGCCCACCCGGCGTAGATAGGCGTTCGATACCTCAACTCTAGAGTATGCTTATCTCCCGCTTGGCTCGTCGGAAGTTCGACGAACAGCGCACCAGGAACTCTCCGCCAAGCGCCCGAGACTGTACCATCGACGATGACTTCGAAGCTTTCACCCTCTGGCGCGTCCTTCGGTAACTCGATTCGAACTTGCGGCCCTCCTCCGCGGAAGCCAAACACAGCCCGAGTTTGCATCGCCCGCCAGGTTATCCATGATTGGACCCAAACTCTCTCGATGTCCAGGGTATCAATCGTGGGGCTGCTGCCGCCGGAAGTGAGCGTCAGGTAACTCGTTTGGCGACTGGTGGTGTAGATAGCCTCGTCGGTGCTAGATAGCCTCGCTCCGGATTCGGGAGCTCGCCACCGCAACTTAGATGCATGCGCCAACGCCATTCCACCCGTCGGTCGCAAATGCAGCGTATGAGTACCGAACTCTGCGTCTGGCACGGTCAACAACCGGAGCACGTACGTGTCGCGTTTGGGATCCGGAGGATCCAGCAGGTACTTGGCGCGAATACGAAACTTGCCCATCCGTGGGTGCGAAAGGTCGATGGTTTGATCGGGAAGCATGGGCGTTATCGCAACTTCTTCCGCGAGCGGCCCCGAAATCTCCAGCGGAATTCCCGGCGAGTCTTCGGAGGTACCCTTGGGCGGTAGCAATTCAAGTTGTTCGATGGCTTCACGTTTTACCGGCAAGGCGAGCGTCAGCGACGTGACAGGCTGGTGTCGAACTTCAAACTCAAGATCCTGCGTTACTAGAACTTGGTCGTCGGCCATTTCCACAGAGGATCTGCTATCGACAAGCAGCCGTTGTGGGCGTGGCTTCTGCTTTCCGGCGAATACAAGAGGTTGGTACACGCCGCGATAGCGATACTGTTGCCCGGTCGCTACGCCATCCTCTTCCTCCGTGTATTCGTCCACCGGCAGTGGAACCAAGCCGATGCTTAGGCTAGTGTCGGGTGTAAGCTGAAGGCTGGTGTCGGCGATCACGGTCACGCGGCCTCCGTTAAGCACCAATGCGTCACCCTGTGGCTCAGGCAGTGTCAAGACAAAGTTGCCATCGGCATCCACCTCAAGCGGTCGGCGAAGGTCCAGCGTCACGGTGGGGCTACGCGATGTCGCATCTGCCGTAGCAAACGCATAGATGTCCTGTTGTTCTTCCACCTCGATCGCGCGCTCGATATTGCGGGTGGTGGTCTTTTGATGATCCCAACCGGCCAAAGAAAAGCGCGGGCTGAACAGTATCGGCAGCGCCCGACCACCGGTGAGCCGATACGCCACCTCCATTTCTAGGAGGGCCTCATCCGGAGACAATCTAATCTTGTACGACGGGGTGGCGACCACACGTTCTTCACGCGGGGCCAGTCTCACGGGTAGCGACCATGGCTGGCGGGCGAATCGCAGCACCGTGGTCAACTTGTTATCAGTCAGCTGATTTGCCGCCCAGGAAAAATCGACCTCCGAGGAATGCACGGGGCGGACGCTGTCGTTTGGTTCCCACTGCAACTGCCAAGCGTCGTCGACCAATATGCCTACTTCGCCTACCTGCGGCACGGCGCCAATGACCTCGAAGCCAGAAAGCGTAAAGTCGATGCCGCTGCCGGTGCCGTGCAGAGGTTCAATCGTTTGGACTTCTAGCGTTACCGGCTCCGTCTGATCGGACGACAGCGTAACTCGCAACTCCGTTCCACGATTGCCCTGCCCACTGGCCTCCTCACCAGCTGAATTCGAGTCGACGGCTGTTTCGACCGTATCGATGGGAGAAGCCGACTGCCCGTTCTGAGTGTGACTTGCGCTCGGAACGTGACTTGCCCCCGGTGGGAGACGGACGGTGAATTCGCGGAATGAGCGACCGAACGCATCGACCGTTATCCGCGCCGAACACTTCACATCGCGACCATCCATCGAGACGAGCACCTGGCTGCTTGCGCTCAGAACCGACGTAGGTTGTTGGCTGTCGTCGCGATCGACCCAACTCAGCGTGAACTCACCCACTACGCCTTCGGCTTTCACGCGCATCCCTCCCGCGGCCAGCGGACTGGTCGACAGTTCGACCCCTTCACTGGCAGCCACCGATTTGATGCTGTTCTTTGATACCAGCACGAGGGAGCCTCTGGACGTCGCACGCGGCGCCAAAAGATCGATCGCACCGCGCGATCCGTCCCACCGGACCGGCACCAGTAGTTCTAATAGCACCTGAACCCTTTCGCCCGGCTCGCCTGAAAGCGTCACCAGGAAGCCACCATCGCTCGGGTCGTATCGTAGATACCGTCCGTCGTCGCGCGGCTTGGGTGGAGTAGGCGGCTTGCGCAATTTCGAGCCAGCCATCCCAAGCGGAATTTCCACGGTGTCGGAAGTGTGCAGGGTAATTTGAAACGTGGCACTAATCGATGCATGACTGCCTTCAAGCAACCCGATGAAGCGGCACTCGTCGAGCGTGTACTTTTTCAACGAATTGGCGGTCGCCGCAGTCACCGCTTGCCGCAACCGCATCGCCTGCATGAGTTGTTCGATGCTCATGTTCAGCACAGGCTGCAGATTGCCCTGGCTGTCCGGCAGCATATAGGTATCGGGTCCAACCGGCTCAATCTTGCCCTGAAGCGTTTCGTAGAGAGGAGAGACTGGTGCCGGTTTGTTGTTGGCCGCCGGCTCAGAGCCATCTTGCGCGTCGGCCGGCACGGTACACACGAGCACCACCAGTAGCACCGCGAAGTGTCGCAGGGCTGCGCTCGGTCGAAATCGATCGATGCGGTCCAACACAATGCCAATCAGCGAAGGAGGAGGTGTCGCCAAGTTGCAAGCCACTTGGGCGATTTTGAGTGCCGAGTCCCCTCAGACCAACCGCGCGCGAAAGGTGGGCAGCGAGGCACGTGTGGTCGATAGGTTCCGTTCCTCCATTTTAGTCACACCTACGGCTAATAGAAGCCAACTGCGGGCAAATGAGGAACGGCAAAAATTGCCAAAAACTCAAAAAATTGAGTCAAACCACTGCTATTCCGGAAAGCTCACTCGCACTCGGGCGACGCACCCGATTTTGCGAGCACGGCTACCAATTCGCCGTGCAGCGTTTCGGTACCGCCTGCTACAAAATGCGGGTTCGCCAAGTCGAGCGGCGCACCGTTGCTGGCCGACACAAGGCCTCCTGCCTCGCGAACGAGCAGTACTCCTGCGGCCACGTCCCATGCCTTAATCGATCGAGCCCATTGCGCGTCGAGTACGCCACGGGCGACGAAGGCGAGATTGAGGGCCGCCGATCCCGTGCGGCGGATTCCATGGCAGCGGCCGATGAGGGCGAGAAAATCGAGCACATCGGGCGACGTCTCTGACGCTTGCGGCGGCAGACTGAGCGCCACCAACGCCTTGTTCAAGCTCGCCGTTTGGCTCACACGAATCGGTTTGCCGTTGCACCAAGCACCCCCGTGCTTTACCGCGGAATAGACCTCATCGTTTAACGGATTGAGCACCACACCAGCTACCAATTCGCCCTCGACTACGACCGCCACCGACACCGCAAATGCCGGGAATCCATGGACGTAATTCGTAGTTCCGTCGAGCGGATCAACAACCCAACAAGTGGGCTGGGCCAGCAACTCACTTGCCGCACCCGGATTCTCCTCACCCAGGAATGCGTGGTCCGGGAAGTGGTTGGAGACGACAGCCGCAATCGCCTGTTGCGAGGCGAGATCGGCGTCGGTCACCAAATCTGCCCGCGATTTTTCACGAGTGACAAATTTGCCCCGCCACTCGAGGAGTTTCTTTCCGCCCGCTCGTGCGGCCAACTGCGCCACATGCAGCAACTCATCGTAGTTTGAGTCCACGTCGGATGATTCCAGAGACGGCATCGGTTCAGCATCTGTAGGGCAATTGCGTCCAGCTTGGGCCTCTTCGCCCGTTGCATAACCTGAAATCTTACCGCTATTTACGCAAAGTGAAAGCACGTCACTGGGCGGCGATACTCCTCCCCTCAGGCCATAAGTGGTTTGGTAGCAGTGATTAATGTTGTTTAGCGCACTTGAGCGTTTGGAGGACCCTCGAAGAATCTTCATAATTCGCTGGACACGGGCCGCGCCGTGTGTATGATTACGGGTGGAAATGAGAGCGGTTAGATGCTGACGGTTGGCTTGCTGAGGTCGCAGATCTGCGGCTAGGCGATTGCCTAATATCCATTATCCCCTGACTCCGAGACATCTGCCTCTTCTCTGTTCCGGCCCCGTCGCTTCACCTCGGTGTTCGGCGGGGTTTTTTCGTTGCCATCGGGCAACTCTCCACCCGCCCACGGCATGGCTCGCGAATGGATCCACCCATGTGGCAACTGAATGGCGAATCGGCTTCGTTCAACACCAGCAGTCTGCTGTTCCATGTCAATCTTGCTTCGGGCGATCGAAGCCTACTGGTTCAAGCCGCCGACGCTGTGCACTTGGCCGAACTGTGGACCATGCCAGCGATTTCCAAACAGCGGCTAATCGATTGTTACGTTCGTGGGCGCGACTTGGTTTGCGTGTTGGAGCCCTCGAAAACTTTTCCGTTTTACACCGAGCTGTACTGGACGCTTCGCGACTTGGATGGCGAGTCGAATCCAATTGTTACTGTGTCGCTGCAGGTATCCGTGCGAACCGATCTACTCGATACGCATCCGGCGATCGAAGTCATCAGTCGCGGAGTGCGCCGCAGCCACTCAGCGGTCGAAGTTGCTGGAGGCCCAGCTTACGTAGTACCCCTTGGCGAGCAAGTCACCCTTATCGACTTTGCCACGCCCGAGGATTGCGCCACCCAGTCGGTGGGCGAAGCTAAAGAGGGGCTGACGCTGAAACGCATGCTGTTCGATCACTTTCTCGAGAAAGGGGTGATCCGCAGGGGACGGTTGTTTGCTGCTTTTTTCCACGATGACGTCGAGACCTCGCTTGCGGTCGATACGTGCCGCGACATGTTGGCGGCCGAATTGCCACTCACCACGTGATGCGTTGGTTACTGTGTAGGCGCGCTGAGTGTCGGATTCACTGAACGGCGATCTCCCAACGCCAGGAACCAAACATTGCCGCGCGTCTGTGCCATGTACTTCTGCCCATTCAGCGGATTCACTTCGGAGTCGGGAGGCGCGTCGCCCGTAGCCGCAGCCAATAGATGCAACCAACCTTCGATTCGCGCCCGGTCGCGTGCGATCTCTGCCTGGGCGAGCGTCATCGAGTTGTTTAGCACGAACAGCCGATTGGCAAACCACGGGAAACTCTCCACATGCTCGCCGGCTCGTAGCAGCCGATCGCATTCCACAAGGTGCTTCGACCGAGCGAAGTAGGGCTGCTCGGCCACCGCGATGACTTCCCGCATGTAAGTCAGGTAGGCCGCCTCGTCGGCGTCGATTTGATCCGCCTCGGCGCGGCGTAGCGATTCGTACACGCCTTCTTCTCGCAGTTGGCTACGTTCCTCCAGCGTGAATAGCATATCGGTCAGGCCCAGTCGGATCGCCTCGTAAGCGGCCATCGCCATGGCTCGTTCACGCTGGAGCGCTGCAGCCATCGAAGGCCACTCGGCCACACTTATAGCGAGTGGCTTCTGCGCCATGCGGAGGTCATCGACAGTCACGCCGGGGTGGTTTGCAATCACCTCCAGTACGTTAAGTGCATCGCCACGGATAATGGCGGCTTGCACTCGCGCTTCCAGGTGACCTGTGGCCACCAAGCGGTCGGTCCATTTCCAAGCAGCGGCGAATCGTCTGGTTGCCACGCTTGGATGCTCATCCAAATTGTAAAGCGCGTCGACGAGCAAGAGTCGGCTCGCGGCCGCCGCCTGGTAGAGGAAGGCAAGTTCGTTGAAGTAACCACGTTCGAATCTCAAACCAAAATCGCACTTCGGCAGCTCTCCGGCCTCAGCCACGGATTGGATGTCGCCCAACCACTTGGCCGACAGCGCTCCACTTTCCGCAGCCACAAATTCTGCATCCGCGGCGGGTAGCGCTCCGAGGAATGCCGCCGCCTGTTCGTTAATCTCTGTCACCCGGTTCATGTCTCCAAGCGCGTTTGCCAACGCTACCGCCGCGTTCTGATGCGCTAGGACTGAATCGGAATTCAGTTGCTCAGGCAGCGTTTGCGAGCGCTCGACAAGGCGGAACTCCTGCCGCAGTTTCGAATGCCGGCTTTGCCGCACACCGGGAAGTTCCCCCGCACGCTGGATCAATTCATCAACCGAATCGCTCTGCTGATTGCATCCCAAGGACACACACAGTAACCCTGCGCACCAGGTCATGTACGTTCGAGGTTGGGAGACCAAATGCATGTTCGAGTGCCAACGAACGCGGCCGTAGGGACAACACAAGTCGCAAATCGTAGCGGCGATGCAAGCACCGAGGCAAGAGAACTTATCGCCCCGCTAGCGTTGCCAGCGACCAACTCCGTTGTTGTTACAGGTGCGTTGCGCATGGATTGATCCACATGGCTCCCAACTGCATGTTTGCTAAACAATGGCACACAGCGTTAGTCGTCGAGTTCCACCACCACTTGGTTGATCGTACCAGTGAAGCGGGTTTCGTCGCGGCCGATGCCGATACCCTCGGCGACGGGCGTTTGGTTGTCGAGACCGACATCCGCAGTTTCGTCGGCCGAGAATATGAGCGGCTGCGTCTTTTCGATGCGACCCCGCGCCACCTCTTTACCGTTCACGCTCAACGTGGCGATCCCTCCCTTGCCGAATTCGCCCTCTTTGCCCTCGTAGTCGAAGTCGAGGACAATGGTCGCCTTGCCGGTGGGCACCGGCTGATCCGACGCCACGGTGTCGCGCGAGAGCCCAAGATAGTTATACGTGTACATCGGCCTTCCATCCTGCATGTACAGACACCATCCACCGAAGCGACCCCCTTGCGTGAGGATTACACCATCGGCACCGCCCTCAGGGATTTGGACATCGGCCGTGATCGTCTTCGAGCGATTTTTCACGTTGATGAACGTGTTTTCCAGCATGCCGTTCATACCGTCGTAAAGCGTCAACGACGTGCGATCGCCCAGGATGTCAGGACGACCGGCGAGCGCCGGGTTGACGCGTGCGATCACGCGATCGTCGATTGGCAACACGTGATACTTCTCCGCCTCGCTCATGAACAGCGCCTTCATCTTCTCCAGCTTCTCCGGCTGTTCGTCGGCCAGGTTGTTCACCAGGCTGAAGTCTTCGCGGGTGTTGTAGAGATCCCACTCATCGTCCTCGAGCGGTGCTTGTTCGGTTGTTTGCCACGGAGCACGATGCAGCGTGCGGGCCAGCCAGCCATCGTGGTAGATCGCCCGGTTGCCGAAAATCTCGAAGTACTGCGTCGTATGCCGCTCGGGAGCGTCGGCGTCGTCGAACGCATAAACCATGCTCGTTCCCTCAATCGGCGTTTGCGCGGTTCCGTTCACACTCGTAGGCTCGGGAAGTCCGACCGCTTCGAGCACAGTTGGGGCGACGTCGATGGCATGTGTGAACTGCGAGCGAATTTCGCCCTTAGCTTTGATTCCATTCGGCCAGTGAGCCACCGTTCCATTCCGTGTTCCGCCAAAGTCCGACGCGACTTGCTTGGTCCAAGAAAATGGCGAGTCGAACGCCACGGCCCAACCCGCCGCCATGTGTGGAAACGTCTCGGGTCCACCCCAAGTGTCGATCAGTGGTAGCAGATCCTCAACTTTCTCAGTCACGTCGTTGAAGTACGTCATCTCATTGTACATGCCGACGAAGCCACCCTCGGCGCTCGTCCCGTTGTCGCCCGCGATGTAGATGATGAGCGTATTGTCGAGCTCGCCGATGTCCGCAATCGCGTCGACCAATCGCCCAATCTCATGGTCTGTCTGCTCGAGGAATCCGGCGAACACTTCGGCCTGCCGCGCGAAGAGCCGCTTTCGGTCCGTGTCGAGTTCGTCCCAGTCTTCAATATCCTCTGGCTTGGGACCGAGCTGAGTATCTTTGGGGATCATGCCCATCCGCTTTTGCCGCGCGATCGACTCCTCGCGAACGGCGTCCCAGCCCTTGTCGAACTTTCCTTTGTACTTCTGCGCCCACCGCTGCGGCACATGGTGCGGCGCGTGGACCGCGCCGGTCGCGTAGTAAACAAAGAACGGCTTGTCGGGCGTCATCGATTGCTGAGCCTTCACCCAGCCAATCGCCTGATTCGTCATGTCGACGGTGAAGTGGTACTCGTCCATCTTCGGTGGTGCCACGCGCGTCACGCCATCGTAGACCAACGGATACCATTGATCGGTCTCGCCGCCGATGAAGCCGTAGAACTTGTCGAAACCTTGGTGCGTGGGCCAGCGGTCGAATGGGCCCGAAACGCTAGTTTCCCAGGCGGCTGTCTCGTGCCATTTGCCGAACGCGGCGGTGCTGTAACCGTTTAGCCGCAGCATCTCGGCTAGCGGCGCCACGCTGTTCGGAAGCTGACCGGTGTTGCCCGGGAATGCGGTTGCTGTCTCCATGATCGAGCCGGTGTTGCAGGTATGGTGATTCCGACCTGTTTTCAGCGCCATCCGTGTGGGCGAACAAAGTGCCGTTGTATGAAAGTTATTGAACGTTAGCCCCGAACTTGCGAGGCGATCGAGCGTGGGCGTTTGAATCGGTCCGCCAAACGTGCTCGGTCCACCGAACCCAATGTCGTCGATCAATACGATCACCACGTTTGGTGCGCCTTGTGGCGCTTTCACCTGAAAACGACTAGGTTGCTCGGCATTCCTAGCATCGAGTTCCGTGTAGGTCGACGGCACTGGTTCCGGAATTGGTAGCACCGTACGGTCGAGTGGGTCGCGACCAAGACCGGTCGTGGCAGAGTGTAGGAACAACGAGAACAGAAGAGCATCCGAGAGAAGATTGCGATGGCTCATGAGGAGTCCTCCAAGAGAAGAGATTCAAGCAGCGTACCAACTTCTCGTTGGGTTGACGAGCTTTTTGGGGAGGATATGCGATGCGGTTGTGTGTAATCAAAAGTCCATTTTGTCCCCGATACCGATAAACGATTCTAGGCGACTTTATTCGCCCCCCACCATCCCCTGCGAAGTTCGTTTTCCTCTGTTTTTCTGGGT
>JANQOF010000026.1 GCA_028279215.1 Pirellulales bacterium | reverse complement strand
TACTTCTTGCCTCGTGCCATCCTATCGCCTCCTTAAAGTTGCGTCCTGACGCCACGATTATTCATCACGGCACGGACTCGTTTAAGGGGGCTAGGTCAGTACCCCAATTCTACTTCCGGCACTTTTCTGTCAATTCCAGTACTATTAGTCTGCTCATGGTGAGGGATGGACGGATGGTCACTCATGCTTCAATTAAAGGGCAATGCAGTAGAAAGAACTTCTACGGTTCGAAGAAGCTAGAGACTCAGTTCGCGGAGATTGAATCGCAACACTGCATTGCGATTCGAGCAGCCCTTGAAGTCGCCAATATCGCTTCCGCAGAGTTCTTTTCTGTGGAAGAACTCAAGTCGTTCTTTGATGCTATTATCTTTCAGCGAGCACGAACCGCCACTGAAGTCGCAAAGCACGCACCAGCAATAGAGCAGATGCTTCTCTTCATGTTCAGAAAGCGTCTCGAAACTACACAAGACGTAGACTTTCTTAAGAAGTTTGATGAGAATCTGGCTGCCGGAAACATGTCGATTAATGAATCGACAGCATCTGCCGTTGGTCGCGGTTTGTCAGCGATGCTACAAAATGCACCACTAATCCGTGATCTGTCTGTTTGCTTTATCCGCAATCGCACTGACTATCCGTTCATATTTAGTGACTCACCGGTTGTTTTCTACAACAATTATGCCAAGGCAGTTAAGAACCGAGGGGTAATTGGACTGCAATGCCCTGGGCTACAAATCTTCTATCCTTTGAACTCTTGGACCTGTGCGATGCTTTTTGACCCAAAGACGTACGACGGCCCATTTCGCGGATACATGCAGTACGATGCACACAAGAGATCAGATATTTCGAAACTGAACGCTTTACAGATGCATCACGCATTGAATGCTGTCTATTTTGGTGATCCGACAAACCAAGCGTATGTGAATGAATTGTGGAGCGCACATCAGTCGAGATTATCGATACCAGCAGCTGAATGCCGAACTAACCCAGATCTTTGGCTGGACGGCGAGCCAGTAGAAGGCGATTTCTTTCAGATGATGGAACCACAACTTAACTTCGACCTCGACTTGTCTTTCGTCGAGTACGAACCGGTGTCAGAGGAAGAGTATGTTTACTCTCCACGGAGTCCCGATCTTGTTGAACTAGTAAAGAGTCAGTATGTGAATGGAACCAAAGTCTCGGAATGTGCTTCGACCAATCAATAAGCTGAAGACGGTGCGATTAGGCTCAGTCGAAGTTTCATTCATGAGCGTCGCCTACTAAAGCAAGAACGACCATTTTGTTGCAACATCGTCACTTACTTACTGGAAAGATTCAGAAAACGATGAATTCAGCGCTGCCCTACGCAGTTCAAATGCATTTGGGGTAAACTACCACGTCAATCCTTCGCCCGTGCTTTTAAGTGGCGAATACTTCGGCGCCTCTCCAGGTTTTAGAAGCGGTGAAAAGGGGTCATGAGGTGTGTGCTTCTCACCAACAAATGTTTCGAAGCAACCACTAAGAGGCAGAATGTTAAGTGGCTTTGAACCGTGCGAGGTTCGTTCGTAGCTGCTTTCTGTTCCATTCGGCCAATGAATCACTCCTCCGCAAAGATATCCATCGCTGTCTACCAACACTTCTAATAATCCTTTATAGAGATCATCGTATCGAAGTCCGCGTCCACTGTTTTTCCCAACAGACAGTAGTGCCCCTTTTTCCACCCTAACAAACGCACGATAAAAGGCGCGGGCATGATTAATTAGATCATGTAATCGCGGTAGCTTGACCACGCAAGTTGGCTGCCTTGCTCTATCATCTGCAGGGATTGTCTGACCGCGCATCCGAAATTCATCGCCGAAGATAATATAGTCCGAGTGGGCAATGGCATTTCGAAGTCCCGCCCGATAGAAGTCGTCGAATGCTGAACCTATCGCCGGCAGTCCCACTTGCTGTGTAAGGCTCTTGAGAGAATCGATCTTCTGCTTAGGGTGTAGACGTTTCATCTTACCAGTTGCTGATTTCTGTCTCCTGCTGCTTCGGTTCCTTCGTCTTGTATTCGCGACAAATGGAGCATATGAGACGGCTAAACCCAACCTAACACGGCATAGATTTGCAAGAATCTCATACGGTGCATCCATTTCAACAAGGTGGCAATACTCGAGAAGGCTCAATCGCAAACGTGTGAATTCGGGCTGTGCGAAATGCTCATGGGGTAGCTCAGCAAGTGCCAATACCTGAAGGTCGTCGAGCATCTGGAACGACTCTTTGAGAGTATCCCAGCCCGCCCCCTCATGCGCTGCTGCTCTGAGAAGGGCCAAGATAAAGTCAAAGCGATCGCCTTCACACTGGAAGAGTGGCGCAAGGATCTCACAATACTTGACGATCATCGGTTCCAGATCGACTTCGTCCATTTCACAATCGTTCGCATGAACGTACTTAGTTTGGGGTTGGGTTGCGCCTCCTTCAGGCACACAGAGCTCGTAATCTCTTCTTCCAGACCATTGTGAGCTGCAATCAAGGCTTCGCCAATATCGTCGCATAATTGCAGCATGCACTTACAGGCGATAAGTGAATCCACATTTGGATTAAATGTGAAAAGCGGTACAGAAGCCAGAACAAGAGATATCGCAGTCAAATGCCCTGGATCAGCTAGACCCGCGTCACTTGCGCCTGCAAGCAACATTCCACTGGCTCCTTCTGGAACGGAGAGGCAAAACTCCAACGCCTGCGCTCCAGCGTGCACGCTCTGGCACGCCATTTTGAAGTGTGGGCGCCAGTGTGACATGTCGAGTGCGGCCTCCACTTGAGTGAAAGTAGCATTTGTAGTACCCAAAGCTTCTGATGCCCAGCCGTAGTCGCCTCGGAAGGCCCGACCATACTTGTGGATCATGGCGTCAGCCGCCGTCGCAAAATCATTCATTTCTTCGGTAGTGTACGGCTCAAAACCAAGTGTCTGACAATGCTCCTGATACTTTTCAGCAGCTCTTAGCCGCTCTATTGCACCGTGGTCGATGTAGCGGTCAGCTATGTTACCCCCTTGCTCGACTAGGAACATCGCGGTTACAGCCACTTCATGAACCGATCGCCAGCGAGCGTTTGCCCCGTCCGCAAAACCACCCTGGAGAAGACAGAGTACTTCAGAAGCAATTCGGCAGGCCCGGACATGAAGAGCGACGAGGGCTTCAAGCATTCTGCCGTCGCTTGGGGACTCCTCTTCCTCTTCAGAACCGTCCTCCTTCAAGTCCTCTATATAGATGTCTCCCGCTTCTTGGGCAATCATAAGGAGCATTTCAAGTCGATCGAGCCCCTCTTTCCAACGGCCGTGAAGCCTGTCGCGGAATTGAGTTTCAAGTCCACGTCGATGTCTCAACGCCTTGGGTAGATCATCGTAGAGCGACCCTAAAATCTCAGGAGGAAGTTCTTCGAGGGCTGCCAATATTAACTGTTCTGTGTGCGACTCAATATCATTCTCTAATGCTGTCAGCGCTGCCTTAAGATCTTCAGGCGTGATGCTTATATCCGCCGAAAGTCCTTCAAGCTCAATCTGCATCTCGTCTTGGTCGGATTTGTCTTTAATTGAGTCGGTTAATGATTGAACATGCCCTTCGTTAAGCTCGAATCCTTTCGCTTCAATCGCACTGCGGACGAGCATCACTCGTAACGAGTCATCCTTGAAGAGCTCATTGGATATGCGGTCGAATTCCTTCTGAAGTACACCCATGATTGCTCCGTTCACTCCAGCTGATGCGGCACAACTGTTCCATGTGCGGGAATGCAGTATTGCACAAGATTATTCGCTGTGAAGGCATTCTCCCAACCAGAAAATGCACCTCAAGTAAGAATGACCCCGCTGTGCCTGAATTAGTTCACCAGGTGCGAACAGGATTCATGATATGTTCTGAGACTGGTAGCCCACAACCTACCTCGGCCCGACACTCCTGCGTATTCATCAATCTAGAGCTGAATGCGACGATACTACCCCAGTGTGATAACTCTTCTTACGGAAATCGACCACTTAGAACAGATCAAGTTGTTGTGTCTTCGGTTGATCGTCTACTCGGTGCTCCTTCGTCATTTGGTCCGGTGAACTTACACGCTCAGATTCTCGCGGTTTAGCTGCATGGTTGAACGGCGATTGTTCAACCGGCACTTCTCGAATCACGCCGCCGGCAAGATTAAAGCCGATTCGGTAGACGCGAAAGCACTCTAACGTCAGCGTGTTCTGCCAGACGGCCCAGCCGTGTAGCCCGTTCAGGCCAAGGTTGATGGCCGTCATTTGCGCACAGCGATGGTCCACGTCTTGTCCCGTGAATTCCCAGTTCGGATGCTGCTTAGCTATAGAAAGGAGAATTCGGCCCGATCCGCACGCCGGGTCGCAGACCGATTTCGGTTCCTTGCTCTCGTCACTGCTGGTGGTGAGATTGGCCATGAGTTGGCTAACCGAATCGGGGGTGAAAAACTGACCTCGTTCGCCGTACGTGATTCCACCCACAAAGATGTCCCCCAACACATCTTGCTTGGTCTCTTCCATGGCGTTCACCAAGGCGCCAAACGCCCTGGCAACTAGGTCTATACCGCGGCTCCCTTCCTCGCCTTTCGCGTAGCCCTTCGCTACGGTGGCCAGATACTCTTCCTCCATGGTCTGCCCAGCCAAACTGCAACGAACAAACGTCAAGAAATCTTCAAAGGCTTGGCCACGGCTCAATCCTGCCTTGTCTGCCGCCCTATCGATCAGTTGCAGCACATCCTTACTGGCTGCAAGCGTAAACTGTTCCCTCATGCCGCCCTACGGAATCTGGCTGGCGGCGCTCCTGGTTGTGGTCATGCGAATGCCTCTCTCTCGTGTTGGTTTCTCTTTTCGTCACATGTTGGCGCCACTACGTCAAGCAGAATCGCTGGATTGCGGCATGCAACTACCTACCTATGTATTGATTACTTCGCATCGTGTTGGCTTCGGAGACCACCTGCTCGCTGAGAGCGACGACAATGTGGTGGGAGTCGCAACCTGAGATCGGGGTCAACTTGTCCCGTCTGTTGACCTTGCTGATTCGTCGAAGATTGTCATGGGTGAACTCCTTGCGCTGCGGGTCCACCGATCCATCGATGCCAGTAGTACTCGACGATCAAGAGAGCCTTACCCCCTCGCCAACAAAGCCAGCTTGATCTTCGTGGAATGAAGGGCTTCATTGAAGTGCGGGCTGGCTTCCTGCGGTTTCGTCAGATGCGGCTCCAGAGAGAGGTGAGAGCCGATCCTCCGAAACCGACGAAGCCAGCCAAGCAGCTATCGTTGGATGCGATGTTTTGACTTGCTCGCGCAGGCACGCCTGCGCTATGATCCAGACGTTGGATCATGGGGTCCGATCGGGCGTAGAAACCCGCGCACGTTCAACCTTCCCAGGGTTGGATGACGGCCGAATAACGCTCTTCGGGGCCGAATAAGTCGTGCCATCGTGCGATGGTTTCTAACGTCCAACTACCAAGGAAGGAGCCATCTGTATGAATCACAAACAAGCTAGTGTGCTCGAAGGGGTTGCCGGCAGCGCGTCACTCGTCAAATACGGCTGCCCTTGTTGCCATGAGGCGATCTACACCACACCACTACTGAACATCATCGTCATCTGCACTTTGTGTGAGGAGATACTCGTTGCCGTCGATGTTCCGTAGGACCCTTTAGATACCGCGACGATGCCAGAGTCCCGAGGCGCCCAACCGTATTGCTCGTCGCCCTCTCGCGATGTTCTGTTGCTTTAGGCCTGAAGAATGCCAACCCTAGCGTCCGCGGACGCGTTGTTTCAAGGGTCGCCAAAAATCTCGACAAACCCGCGTTGCGGCGAGATTTTGGACGATCCGCTTAAGCGGAAAACCCTTGAGACAACGGTCCTAGGCGGTCGCTTTCGGGAATGGCAACTTCAACCCTAAACACAAGGAGAAAAGCATGACTAATCACTCGAGATCAACTCCCGCCATCTTCAAATCTGAACAGGCTTGGGTCGAACGCGTTGCGCAACGTCTCATCGGACGCAAGATCACAAGCGTACTCTACTTGCCTGCCGGTCAAGCAGAAGAGATGGATTGGTGTCGCCGTCCTATCGTTCTCGAACTGGACGATGGCTCCTTCATCTATCCACTAAAGGATGAAGAAGGGAATGACGGCGGAGTCCTAGCTACCAGCTACGAGGAACTTCCTGTTGTACCTTGCATTTGATCATTGAGAGCCAACTCAATCAGCGCGGTGGGCGTTCGCCTTCGAGCGTCCGTCGCGCTACATTCGAGCGCCAAGAATTGCACACTTGGCTGTGAATATTCGCGATTGCCTCGACGCGGAGAGCATCTATCGCACGCCATGTACTGGCTCGAAGCTCTGGCCATCACCTAGCATTCTGCGTCATCGATGGAACACTCAATGCCCACAAATGGCAATTGGCACCACTGCCGTGCAGACATAGTGCAGACACCGATATCTTGGACAATCGTATCTGCTTGCGATAAAACGTCTTGCGGTTTTGTGGCCTCTTTGAGGGTGCGCCGACGCTCAATAGTTTCAGTCCGTGGATGCACAGTGCCACGCCAGCTGTGGACGCTAGCTAGCCTCGTAGCGTGCCACAGCCCAATCGGATACTATGGAGCATTGTCGTTGTCCAAACTGCAACCCACCCTGTGACGAGATCATGTCGAAGAAGTGTTTCTACACCGGAAAGAAGGCGCGGAAGGGCAATAACGTGAAGACCCGTGGGAAGAAGAAGTACCTCGGCGGCGTCGGTACCAAAGTGACGGGCATCACACGCCGCAAGTTCAAGCCCAACCTGCAAACCGTCAAGGCTGTCGTCGATGGCGAGGTCAAGCGCATCACTGTGAGTACCAAGGCGATCCGCATGGGTTTAGTGCAAAAGCCGGTAATCAGAAAACCGTTCCAGTTGCCCGATGATCAGAAGTAAGCGGCTGGCCCGTCGCCAGCGGACGACGAAGTTGAGAGGGTAGCCAAACCGCACGCTGGGTTTGAGCCTAGGGTGGGGCCGGACCGATAAGGCGTGGACTCGTTGACGGTCAATACTCAGTAGTCAATCGCCACGCACAGACGCTTCTCGCCGGCAGGTACTTCCGGTGAGCGGTGATGCACGGTGTCCCCATGGGTCGTGTGTCGGTGCCCCTTAAGGAACACCAGCCCGCACAGAGGGGCGACGTGGGTGGTGCTCTCTCCGGTGTATTGATACTCGGTGGTCGGTCCGAAGTAAGTAGTGACCAGGCGAACATGGACGTTGTCGCAGTGAAAATTCGGGCACGGTTGCGTCCGCGTTATCTCGACCCGCAGTTTCGCTTCCTCTAAGTCGAACTGGTCGAGGAACGTAGTCAAGAGGCTGGCGATGTCAGCCGCCAACTCGCGCGACTTTATCTGAAGCTCGGACAGCCCGGCGCGGACCTCAAAAGCGACGTTCCGGCGGCGGACACGTGTCAAGTACTCGTGGACGCGGCCTGCCTGGACGGCCGGGCCGAAGTGGTCCAGTAGGCGGCGTTCCAGCACCAGGACGTCAGCGCTCCCATTGGCGAATTTCGCAACTGCGCTCGTATCCCAGGCAGTGATCGGTTCTATTGTTGCAGATCTCATGCGCGTTGTAGTTCTTCCAGGTTACCTGCGGCTCGACAGCAAGGGCGGCCTGGCCGATGAGGTTCAACACAGACGTTTCTTCCTGCGCTTGACCTATCGCGGCAGACTCCGAATCAACGCTCTTCCACGAGTTCAAGTACGACGTTGCTGATATGGGTTACGAATGCCCGTTTGGTCGATGGGTCTGTGATCAACACATACCCACTGCTGACGCAGTATTCCACCGATGCATCATTCACTTCCGAACGAGGTTCGATGATCGTCGCCTTGGCAACCGATTTTTGCACGGTCGTGGCGAAGTGCTGCAATGAGTCATTAGTCATAGGATCACCTTTCTTTTACGGATGAACTTTGCCACTACAACGGTGAGAGAGATGATTTGGGCGCTTCATAGCTGGGTAGGGTTTGGGGCATCACCATAGACCTCCTGGGGGTCGAACACCCTTTGCGTTTCCGTGAATACCAGTGCCTGGCCGGACCGGTCGCCGAATGGCACGGCTCGGTAAAAACAAGAGCGATACCCCACATGGCAACTCGCCCCGCCCTGGACGTCCACTCGCAGCCAGATGCAATCCTGATCGTCATCGATTCGCATGTCGCGGACGTGCTGCACGAGGCCGCTCGTTGCACCCTTGTGCCAAAGGCTCTTGCGGGTGCGACTCCAATAGACGGCTTCGCCCAGTTTGATCGTTAGAGTGAGCGCCTCGACGTTCATGTGAGCATGCATGAGTACTTCGCCGGAGGTGAAATCCGTCGTAACCACCGGGATCAGCCCGTGCTCATCAAACTTGGGTGCCAGTTCGATCCCTTCCTCAACTTGCTCTATGCTCCGCCTTCTCGAAAAAGGTGGTGTACTCATGCTTGCTTTCTTGGTTGCGTGTCACGGGGGCTAAGCGTCTCGCAGCGTCAGTTCAGTATGGTTCGCCGTATACATCGCGCGCTGATCCGTGGCGAGCGATCTCCCAATGACTCTTTCGTCGTTAACCGTCCAGGTGTCCTACGCCTCTTCACAACAGCAGCGATCATCGACGTATATGCACTATTGGCGATACGGTGGGTGTGTAGACGCACCGGGTGTTCCCGGCCGATAGCGTCCGTGGAATTGCAATCACGGCGCCCCACCATTTCGTTCCAACTGTTCTGCATACTCGACGCAAAACTCGGTGTACGGAATCGCATCGAGTCGGCCTTTAGGAATCGGCTTTCCGGTTCCCTGGCAAACACCGAACACGCCCTCTTTGATACGTTCCAGGGCCGCCTCGATGCGCTCCAGGGTGATCGCTTCCTGCTGCGAAAGCACCAGGTCACACTCGCGCGTGGCCTCTTCCGTCCCGCGTTCGGCCATGTGGATCGGCATTCGGCTACCGGCGGCAACGTTCAAGGCGCGCTGCGCGAGGCTTTGCGTGTCACCCCGAAGGCGCGATTGCAGGGCCAGGAGCTGCCGCCGGTAGCGTTCCACGTCCAATTCTTTCATGCGGCTAACTCTCTGATCACCAATATTCCTCTGCAGCATGCCCGAGCGATATGGCAATCGCCTTGGCAACGATTGCGAAGCGTTGCCGAAACTTGCAATCGTAGGTGCGAATATCTACGGCGCAAGTGGAATCTGACTGGACGGACGCGATGCCCCGCATGAGCAGGCGAAACGAACCTTGGCTCATGAGGTCTACTCCTGGTGTCAGTCTTAGGGGAACGAAGGTGGGATCACGTATATGCGAATAAATTACACCTGCAACTCAATTGCATAATACGGCGCATGCAAGATGTTTGCAAGAAGCCCGCTTAGTCCAGGAACAAGGCGTGTCAGAAACCCCCACAGATTCAACATGTGCGAGACAGGCCCTGCGAAATGTCGCGACTCGCGCTACTACCGGCAAAACGCTTCAAAGTGCCCAAAACTTCGGTGGGGTGCGATCTCACTTACCCGACCACCGTTAGGCATAGGTTTGGCACACGTCAGTCGCAACGCCGTTGGCTAACTCCAGCCAGCAATCCGGTCCAGACCATTGGCCAGCATCTCAACACTTTCCATCGCTGCCTATCTTCAACGAAAACGAACTGTTTAAGTGCGAGGCTGAGTGCGATTCTTGCCTTGGACCGTCGTGCTGCACTTGCCGAAGAAGTCAAACGCATAGAACTCAACAACTCACTCGACAGGCGAGTGCACCGCCAGTTGCAAGGTCTTCCAACTCAGAAGGCAACATTTTTGACGGTTAGGCGTGAGCTTTGCGCCGAACAGTTCGAGCATCTCTTCGGCGGAGTACTTCATCGCATCTTCGACGGATTTGCCAAACATCTCTTCGAGCAGCATCGAGGCCGAGGCCTGGCTGATGACACAGCCGTCACCGGAAAAGTAGCAATCGGCGATCCTACCTTGGTCGTCAAGTTGAAGCTCGATCCTAACAACATCGCCGCACAGCGCATTTTCTTCTTCGTGAGCGTGCGTCGCTCCGTCTAGATGGCCTCGGTGGAACGGATCTTCGTAATGATCGAGTATGTGATCCTGGTAAACGTCTTCTTGGTCGGGCATGGCACTGGCCAGGAAGTGGCAGCTTGCCAGGTCAAAAGGATGCGATTCGACATCCGAAAACACCGCGGCAAGCCATGACGAATAGGAACCCGCAACTGAGCTGCACTAGGAACATAGGTAGTCGTCTGCTACTTGCCGGTAGCTTCAGTGAGTACGGTCACGGCGGCTTCGTACTTGGCATGAGCCAAGTTCAAGCGCGCAGTTTGCTCACAATGGGTCTTCTCTTCGCCAACGACAAACTGCTTGTCCAGCCCAGCTTCCTTGGCCAGCGTGGCAGCGGTTTGAGGGCAAATAAACTTGTCCTGGCCCACCAAGTAAGTCATTTGAACTTCGTCCATTGCTTCGTTCATTTTCCTGGCGAGTGAGCGTGCACAGAAGATGCAGTGCAACTCGCTATCAGCGACTGTAATCTTGCCGCTCGTCTTGCAGGTGTGAGGCTCGGCAAAAGTGCTCACAAAATTCTCAGTCGCTTCGACGAGCGCTACTTGGGCGTCGGCCTTCGCGTCAAACTGTAGTTCGCCAACGCAATAGTGAATCCGTTCGCCGGACTTCTCGGCGAGCGCCGCTGCCCGTTTTTCGCAACATAGAGTCCCTTCGCCGACCGCGAAGGTAATTTTGGGCAGCTTTCCCATTGCCGCTGCGATGGGACAGCCCTCGTCCTCGCTCTGGTGGGCATCGACTGTAGTTGCTTTGACCACCTCATCGCTGTCGCCGCACTTGCCACAATCGGCTTTCACAACTGTCGATGCGTTGAATACCAAAAGCACCAGTAGAGCTAGTAGGCTCTTCATCATCTGTTTACCTCTCGAATCGATAAGGGACACCCGAAATGGCTCACGCCGAGCGGCAAGTTATGCCTTCACCGGCGAGACGCCTTTCGCCACGTCCCTGGAGCACCTATGACAATGGGCCGCAGGAATCCAAGTGTCCCGCCAACCCACCACCGTTGATACTAGCGAAATGCAATTGAATTGCAAGTGCCGTCAAGGCGCATCTGACCGCCTCAGATGAGACTGAATTGCCTGGAACTCAAGCAAGGGGCTAAATTCAGAGTGGCAACGCCTGAGTGTTTCGTCGAGTTGCTTACGCATGGAACCTAGATTTCCGTTCGAGAAGATGGTTCGCACGCCGTCCAGAAAACGAGCTCGAGGAGTCAGTGATTTTCCTGGTGTCAGCGCGACAGTTCCGATTGATCGATCTCCACCGGAGCGTTGCAACGCCAGGGCGGCATACCCGGCGTGGCTCAGCAGCTTGCGGATCGATGACAGAATTCACCGGGCTACTTGCAATGAAGCAGCATCCGGACAAGTCGGTTTTCGATACAAGTCTTGGACCTAGGATGCCGGTGTCGCAGAGTTTTCAAAGGGGAGAATTCAGGAAGATTGGAGACGATCGACCGTCCAAAGCGCCCCAAAATCACCGGGACGCGATCTCTTAAATCATATCGGTCTATCGACGTGATAGTCGTCTCGCAACAGTTCTGAACCGCCCGCCCTGTGATCTAAACTCGGATGCTTGAACGTTTGTTCAATTCCACATTCCACAATCACTGATGGGGGTTTTCGTGCCAGCTGTGCATCGTTTGATCGCTGCGTTCGCGCGCCGCCGACAATTCTGTTCAGACTGGCTGTCGGTAGTGAGCTGCAGGAACATTCCTGATGAGCTCGACCTTAGACTATCTCCGGCATCTGTGAAGAATGGTGTTCGGCGATCATCCAGCGCTGACCATTCCACCGGTATACAAAGGTGAATCTAGCTTGTGCAGAAGAGCCATCTTCAAACTTGAAGGTATAAACGCCCGAGTTGATCGCCATTTGACCGAACTGCCGGATGTTTGATTCATCGATGCTACCCACCGGGCCCTTGGCGGTGAAGCTAACGAAATAGTCTTCAATCTCGTCATGATTGTGACGAACCTGGTTGGACAAGGTCGGCAGCAAGATTCCGTTGGTCTCATAAAGGGCCACAACTTGCTTTGGATCTTTAGTTTGGAGAGCGGTGTTCCACTCGTCAAAGAGTGCAGTAATCTCGCTGTTTGACATGCTATAATTCCTCGAATACTCGATGGATCGACTAAGCTTGCTGAAAATCGAATCTCTTGATTATCCGGCTAAGCGCGAAACGGATAACTGTTGGCTGGGACCTCCGGGCCAATCATAGAAAGCTCGGACCGTATAACTGAGATCGTACGGCAAACGTGAAACTAGGTCTAGTTGGTCTCATGGATACGGGCGTTGCCGTTCAGAACCATCGCCCCCCGGGCGTTCGGGTAGCATCTGGCTCAGCATCCAGTTCATTCGAAGTCCCTGCGTTTTCTTTGGCTCGCGTGCGTAACGATGTAGCCGTTCACCAGCACCGTAATTTTAGCAGGCTTAGCAATTCCAGCGAAGGAATAGCTAATCCAAGGGATAGCCGATGGTTCCGTTGAAGGCAGGCCTCCATCACTTCCCACAAGGAGTCTTTGGATCCACGGGTGATCTCATTCACGAGACGAATGTGCGCGAGCGGGATACTCTAATGATTGCTTGCTCAGGGCAAGGGTTCGCTCCGGACAACGTTTCATTCGCAAGGCCTGATCGTTTCAGCGTCTTGCAGCACATTGGGGCATCGATACCTTCCAAGGTTGAATGCGAGAATCACGAAGGACTCTCGTGCGACGGCATCGAGAAGTTATTCGACAGACACGATTTTCGACATGTGATTGTTTGCGGGCATCTAAACTGCAGAGTTATCCGCGACTGGCTTCGACCGATGATCGAGGACCGCCCCGACATCGGTGACTTCCGGCTGAGATTCGAAATGGGAACTCGTGAACTAGTGGACAACAACTACGCCGCTGACACGCTCGCAGAGAGACTTAAATTGATGATCTGCGAACACGTCCTCTGTCAAATTGAAAACTTGCTAACACACTCTTTTATCATTGAGCGTGTGCTAGCTCAAAAAACGCGATTCCACGGATGGGTCATCGACGATGACACGGCGAGAGTACTTGGGTACAGCATCGAAGAATCTGCGTTCGTGCCCATCTAGTTCTTGTGGAATCAGCCCCGGATTGGGTTCCTGAGTCAGCTCTCCTATCGCTCAGCGCATGGGCAGCACTGCCCGACCGGGGCGGATTGTCCATTCATTCGCATTTCTAGAAGCTTCGCAGCACTTCGGTCGGTCTTGCGTGGACGCCCTTAGACGTGTAGCTGTGCTTTCAACGCCGGCTGCGCTGCCAAAGACGGCACCGGAGGCGTTTTAGTTGCTCTGGTTCGACTAGACTAATCTGAGTTTGTCGCACTCACATAGGCCAAGACTTAGAATCGTTCTTTCTTCGCCGCTTGCACATATGGAGACACGCAGAATGCTGCCCCCTACCATCGACCGCCGCTCTATTGGCTACTTCCTCTTCGGTCGGAATGCGACGAGACGGTCCTCGTCGGTTTCGAGAAACGGGCCGCCAATCAGGTCGATACAGTAGGGAATTGCTGGGAATACCGAGTCAAGGCACTCGCGAATCGCCTTTGGCTGGCCGGGCAGGTTGACGATCAACGTGTTGGTGCGGATCGCGGCGGTTTGTCGTGAGAGAATCGCGGTCGGCACAGCCTTCAGTGACACTTGTCGCATGAGTTCACCAAAACCGGGCATCAGTTTATCGGCAACAGCTTCAGTCGCTTCAGGCGTATTGTCGCGTTTGGCGGGGCCTGTCCCACCCGTGGTAATGACTAGGCAGCAGTTCTCGTCGTCACACATCCTCACAAGGGTCGATTCAATGGCGGACTGTTCGTCGGCGACGATCTCCGCAACAGGTTGCCAGGGAGACGACAAGACTTCTGACAGGTACTCTTGGATTGCAGGTCCGCCTCGATCTTCATACTCGCCACGGCTGGCTCGGTCCGAAACGGTCAAGATGCCAACCCGGGCGGTCACATTCAAATTCATTGATTAGGTTCCTGTCGTGACTCGATACGAACTATCCGAGTCGGCGTGTGCGTCAATCACGGCCTATTCGCCCTCGGCGCAAAAACGCGAGTGCCGCGTTGCATTTAGACCACGCCTCCTATCTCACGGAAATGTGCGTCTGGGCGTGGGAACCGCTCCTCGCCCTGCTTCTCAGAGCGACGATCCGACTGTCCGCAAAGAAATGGCCAAACTGACTCCTGCCCGCGCGCGTCGTTGCGGCAAACGTTGCTCGAATCGCGCACTTGCAAAACCATTGCAAATGATTGCATCGGTGTATAAGCTGAGCATTCAATTACATCGGCATGGGGATTCTAGTTTGGACACAAGCGAACCAGACGCCGCTTGGGCTAAACAAGTGTTACAAGACGTTGCCTTGCGTGCAACTGCCGCTAGAGTTTCCGTGCTACGGCTATTGGCTGCAAATATCAGACCAATGAGTCACGCCGACGTCGTCGACGCGCTCGGCAACTTTGGATTCGATCAAGCGACGCTATTTCGTTGTTTAAATGAGGTTGCAGATGCCGGACTTGTCGCGCGACTTGACCTTGGTGATCGAACCAGGCGCTTCGAGTTCCGTGGACGCGGTGAGGAAGCCGAATCCAACCATCCTTACTTCATGTGCATCGACTGCGGCGGGCTTTGGTGTTTGGATGGATTCAAAATACAGATTACACCATCTCGGGGACCGCAAAGAGACAAACTCGGCACAATCACCGATGTCATGATTCGTGGTCATTGTGGCGATTGCGACGAGCAGTAGCTTTCCTCCAAGAAACCTCGGGATTGGTTTCCTGGCTTTATCTTTAACTCAAGCGTTAATGCTATGCCTACTTACGAATACGAAACAGTTCCTCAAAGTGTATCGGAAGAACCCATTCGATTCGAAGTTTGGCAGCGGATGGCTGACGAACCGCTGACCGAACACCCGGAAACGGGTCAACCTGTTCGTCGACTCATATCTGGCGGATTGCCAATTGGGTCCAAGAAAGGTGATTGCGGCTCTTCGAACTGTTGTTGCAATTGAATTGCAAGGGCATGTCACGTTTCTATTGACAGGCAATTTAGTAGTTCGATCTCGAAGTCTTCCCAACCCGATGTCTTCTGGTCGAGAATGATCTCGAGTCGGCTGTCGCGTCGATACGCAGTTGTTGCATAGTTCGTCGCGTCTTTGGCTCGATTGATCGTCCACCAATCGTCTTCACATCGAAATACACCCTTCAATCGGACGATCGGATGGACGTAACCCAGAAGATCGAGGAGCTTATCCCTATTGAAGACGTCATCTGAGTGAAAGATCCACCCACTTGCATCATAGTCTGGATCGTTGTTTCGGTAGCGGACTGGGCTACGTGGGGAAGGTCTCTTGTGCGCGGGACTATTCTCTTCGTGTTCAACCAGTGAAGCTTCTGTGTCATTGCTTTCCGAAACCAAGTCAAGCACGGGAATCACGTCAACTTGGGAACCTGGCACAGGATGAGCTTCGGCAAAAAGTGGGAAACGGACGACCTCAAACTCGAGATCCAACAATTTGGGGTCGATTTCGCCAAAGCTGGCTTCGACAATCAACTGTTTCGGAGGATTGAAGCTCTCGATCCACTCACGACAGCGATCAATCAACTCGCGCTCGCGGCTGTCACTCCAATTCAATACGACGATGTCAGCCAATTGAACTTGATCTTGAAACACCTCCGTTTCCCGCCAGCGAACATCGTCGAAGTCTTTAGGATCGATCAAACAAATGATGTTGCGGACATCGATGGAGCGAGCGAAGTTCGGACTGCGAAGAATGTCGACCACTTTCGCTGGATGGCTTAGCCCTGAAGGTTCTAGTATGAGGCGGTCAGGCTTCGTACGACGAATAAACTGGGCCATCAGCGGCCGGAACACCAATGCCATGGTGCAGCATGCGCACCCCCCACCCAACTCCTCAATTGCGACTCCATCCAGGCCGGAATCGACCAAGGTGTGGTCGATGGAGACCTTGCCGAACTCGTTGATCAATATGGACCAGTTTTCTTCAGCGGGGCGATGATCGATTAGCTTTGCGATGGCGGTTGTCTTTCCGGAGCCGAGAAACCCGATGATCACATTGGTGGGGATTCGCTTTCCTTTTTTCCAAGCCAACTGCATCTACCTCCTATCATCGCGCCACCGCGACCGCATTCGAATCTGGTGCTGGAGAGTCGCCGTCGCTCATCCGGGCCTCTGCAAAAGCTTCTTCTGTTTCCCAGATCACGACGCGCGTTGCTCGCACGTCAGTATCTCTCAGCAACTCGGGGCAGACGACTTCCAGCAAGTACCGAGCCATGTTCTCCGCGGTAGGATTGTACGGCAGCTCATAGTATTTGCAGGGCTCGACCAATCTGAGGGCGTTCAGGCCGTTTTCGTCGGCTTGATTGAGGATAAACCCATGATCCCAATGTTGATCCAGCCACCCCTTGAAGAGTGACTTCAGATCCGCAAAGTCGATCAGCCGACCAACCGTATCAACATGATGGTTGGTAACGTAGAACTCGGCGACATAGTTGTGCCCGTGAAAGAATTCGCACTTGCCACCATGTTGATATAGCCGGTGACCCGCGCAAAACTTGATGCGCCGCATAATCTCTAGGTTCATGAATGTCTCCGTCGAAAGCCATCAACTAACCGCACAACTCTCTATTGTTTCGATTCGAACTGGATTGATGTCGAACTTCGAGCATTGGCCCAGGAATCGACAAGGGTTGTTGTGGAAAACCTCGATCGATTCTTGAACAGAGTGGCCGCGTCGACGAAAGTCCTGAATGCACTCCTGTAGAGTAAACGGATCACTCGGTCCCCAATCCGCAGAAGAGTTTACGAGGATGCGTTCGTGGCCGTATAGCTCAAGCATATCTACGGCGCGCCTCGGCGAGCACTTGGTGATGGGATAAAGAGTAAACCCAACCCAGTACCCCGCATCCAGGGGCGCGCGGATCGTGTGTTCCTCGACGTGGTCAATCCATACCCGCTGCGGATCGACATTCATGTTGCGCAGCACATCCAGCGTCCGCTGCGTGCCGCGAACTTTGTCCTGGAGATGTGGCGTGTGGATGAGTATGAGTTGATTGTGATCGATGGCAAGCTGAACTTGGGCCTCGAAAATCTGTTCTTCGTTCTTGGTAGTCTTGTGGAAACCGATTTCGCCAACACCAAGCACTGTCGGCTGTGAGAAGAACTCTGGCATCTTCTCCAGTACTTCAAAGCTGAGCCGTAGATTTTCGGCTTCCTTGGGATTTACCCCTACCCAACAGAAATGCCGGATTCCATATTCGGCTGCTCGGGTCGGCTCGAACTCGCTGATTTGTCGGAAGTAGTCAATAAATGTCTCAGGGTAGGCGCGATCGAATCCAGCCCAAAACGCAGGTTCAGCGACTGCGACGACTCCAGACATTGCCATTCGCTCATAGTCCTGAGTAGTGCGAGCAATTCCGTGGTAGTGCGGTTGAATGATTTGCATGGTTCACCCGTCAATGAATTGTGACATTAGGAATCACACTGGCTCAGAAAAGTGGTGCAATAGACGTTCGCTTCGGTTAGGTGTTGTCTCGCGCTCGGCAAGCATTGCCAATGACTCGTACATCAGCTCAATACGTTTGTCTTGTGACTCTACCACACCATCGCGCGATCGATCGTAGCGATCTAGCATGGCCGCTATCTCCAACAATTGGCAACGCGCATCGAGATAGTAGCGGTCGAGGACTTCTCTTGGTTTTTGCATGAGTTCTAGTATCTCCCAAATCGAAGCCATATTTGACTGCGGACGACATGCACAATAAGATAGTACCTGCAATCGGATTGCAATAAAAGGCTGCCTGTGTCTGCTTCGACCAATATGCAGACGTCCTCCGAATGCTACCAAATCGGCTTGGCCAAACCTCGTGCTACTTACAACAATCGATACGCACAACGACTCAAGTGGGAAGTGCACTGTCCCAACTTGATGCTGAGAATATCGCCGTTCGTCGGTTTCCAGTTGCTGAAGGAGTAACCAGATGTGTACGTTACTGGAACTTTGACAATGGAGTTCAACATGAAGTCGCGTCGAATTGCCAACAAGTCCACGGTAGGCGGAAACTGCGCGACAGATTCTTCGTGTATCGCCTGTGACACAACTCTAGCGCAAGCCGAACTTATCGCGAACATTTCACTCGAAACCAAGCCGACTCGCAGCGGCCGTATCGAATATGTCTACAAGATTGAAAATGCGTCAAACAGCGGCGTCAACATTAACGCTTTTGTCTTGAACGTTGGGCCAGCGGCGAATCTAGAATCCCTTCGGGGGCCGATAGGATGGGAAGGTGATTATAACCCGCTTGAAGATCCTTTTGGGCTAGCCTTCGTATCGTGCGAGCCGCAATACGATATACCTGTTGGCAGAAAAGGCAGTTTTACCTTCACGAGTCCACTTGACGCCGAGCCGCTCCCGTACTTCATTGCCAATCTCGCTCCGGACGGGTTGTATTTGGGTAACGTCCTTGGCGAGATCGAGTCGCCCGCAGTGACCATACCCGATCCCCCGGCCTGTTTGCCGGTGATCGCCCCTTCTGGACGTTGGCGTTCGGTCGTTCGCACTCGCTGTTATTGATGATCGGAGCGACGCAGTTCGCAAGTGCAATCTGCTAGCCGAAGGGGCAATCACGCTAAGAACCCTTGGGAGAGAAGCGCGTCTATCGCTTCATCGACGGAACAACACTGGCATGCCCCAGCACGTTCTTTGCAAACAGCACACGGGCTCAGGCGGCGCCGCACGACCGATTTGGCGAGGCTGCCGAAGTATGGCCCTCCCGAATACGCAACACACGATGAGCTGAAGCCGAAACCGTCTCGTCGTGAGTCACGAGAATAGTGGTTCGACCCTCATCACAAAGATCGTGCAATGTCCGGATCACCATGTCACGTGACTCGGGATCTAGATTTCCGGTAGGCTCGTCTGCAAGAATCAGATTCGGCCGGATCGCAAGAGTCCGCGCCAATGCAACGCGTTGCTGCTGTCCAGCACTCAACTCGGTTGGCTTGTGGTCTAGGCGCCCAGCCAAGCCGAACTCTTCGAGCAGCCGTCGCGCCTCGTTCCGCTGACTGACTCGATCGGATCCATAGAAAGTCATCGGCAACTGCACATTTTCGACGGCGGTTAGGTAGGGAACAAGATTGAAACTCTGGAATAGAAAACCGATCTGGTCGTTGCGCAATCGCGATCGTTGCGTAACGCTGATCTCATACAGCGACTTTCCCTCAAATACTATGCGGCCGGAGGTGGGTGAGAGCATCCCACCGATCATCGACAGCAGTGTCGACTTGCCGCTCCCACTTGGACCAACGATTGCTATAAGCTCACCTTTACTCGCGGTCATCGAGGTTGGATGCAGCGCACGGACAACACTGCGTCCACGGGGGTAATCCTTATGAATCGATTCAATTCGGAGCATTGTGCTTGACCCAATGGTGTTGGAAAGGAGAGATCGCGTGACGCGTGTTGAGGGTCTGGATTGCGGTTTTCTATCAGCGACTCGCAAACCGTCGCGTGTTCAGGCATCTTGGAAACAGAGGCAGGGATCCAAATGGGCGGCCTTTCTCGCGGGTGGATAGCTCGCCACAAGAGCGACCGTCAGAGCGGCGATCATCCCAATTATCACGGCATTCAACGAAACGCTTGTTGCTACTCCGAGCAACTGCGGCCCTATCGCAAATGCAGCGGCCAATCCGAGACCCATTCCACAGATTCCGCCAATGAGTCCGACCGCCGATGCCTTCATCAGGATCAGGCGACTGACCATGCTGGGCGTAGCCCCCAGCGCCATTAACGTTCCGAGCTCACGTTTTCGCTCGGCGACGTTGGCGAACATGACACTGGCGATGCTAGCCCCACCAATCAGCATTAGGATCCCGAAAATCACATAGGACAGTTGATTCATGAGTCGGTTGACGGTGACCTGCGTTTGGACGATGTGCGCAATGGTGACAACGCGAGCATCGGGCAGCAGTTCATCCAGTTCGCCGACCAACCCACCTGCTGCCTCCTCACAGCACCCCATCACCTCGATCACATTGACGATCGGACCAGTATCCGCCAGCTCTTGAACGCGGTGCAGGTGAGCGAGGACACGGCCATCGTCGCTTGTACCGGTAGCCGGTAGAACTCCCGCCACTTTCAACCTTGCACCAAGGATTTGAATCGTTTGCCCTTGTTTGATGTGCTGCGATTTCGCAAGGTCCGCGCCAATTAGCGCAGCGTTCATGTCGAGTTCATGCACAATCCGCGTCGTGGCATATGAACCAATGTCGGTCTTATCAGCCGTTGCAATCTGACAAGATCGACCACCGCACCCCTCGTGCTTCCTTCCGACGGCGCTTTCACCAAGGTCCGCGGTTAGCAGGTCGACGCTTTGCCAGGCCGACTTCTTGTAGAACTCGGTGCGCGGCAGAATGCCGGTTAGCATGGTGGATGCACCTCCGACTTCGACCGGCACGGAGAGCTTGGGAGCGAGTTCCTCCACACCGACAAGCTGGGCGAGCATGATTCGCGTGACGTACTCTTCCGGCAGCGATTTGCCATGAGCATCAGCGGCATGGTAGTCCTGGAGCGTCACACCCTCTGGGAGAATCAGGATGTTCGCACCAAGCTGCTGCATCTGCGAAGCGACATTTTGCTCGGACGAAGTTATGACGCTCTCGACCGCGACCAATGCTGACACTCCAAGGGCCACGATCAGCAAAGCTGTCAGGCTGTGTACCGGTCGGCGCCGCATTTCCTTCCAGACTAGAGAATGGAAACTCATGGGTACCCCTTCGCCAAGCACCATTTCAATGGTACGTGAGACCATCACTAGGCGCGTCAAGACGGACTTCGTGTCCAGGATTCGTGACCCTGTACCTGGTTCGTTCCAACATGTGCCTAACGCTTTCCAGATGCCGCACGTCTGTTCCTTTGGCATTTGCTGCAGTTGCACTTGCCTGACCTGTGCAGCGCCTGCGCGAGTTCCTGACCGCTCACCGTCGCTTCGAACGTTCCGACATGTGTACCGGGCGGAGCGAAAACCAACACGACTGGGGCGTCCAGATCCGGATCAACGTGCATACGACGAAAGAACTCGGCCTCAGAACTGTCGGATGCACAGGCTCTTACTTGATGGAGCTTTCCTTCGAAAGCCGGATTTTGCTGGAGTGCCTTCACGCCGGTTGGAATTGGCGCGTCAGCATCAGGCATCATGCAGACCACAGCAATCCGCTGACTTTGTAGCCCTTTGACCATGTCCGAGTACATCGGTGTTAGAATTGCCATGTGAAGCTGTTCTTCGTTCACCTTTTCTCGAAAGACGCCGGTGACCGCGCCGTTGGGTGCCACGCCGAAGACTGCCGGAAGTGGAATTCTCGAGGCGTCAAAGCGTTTGACGAGCGGTGCTTCTCGGCGATCGTGGACATTTACGGTAACCCAAGTCGTTCTGTCGCCTACCTCGGCAACGTGCGACTGAACCGCGCGCGCCATGCGTTGCGTCGCATCGTCGTTGGAACGATAGAACATCACATAGGTGTACTTGCCGCTTTCAGCAGCCGTTTCGACCTGCTCCGTCGTCCCTGCAATAATGCTGCTCGCCGGGGCGAAGGAAACGGCGGCAATCAAACAAAAAAGATATCGCATGGAGCATCCCTCCTTACTTCACTCCCAATAAAGCCGCGCCAATCGCGCAAAACTCCCGTTTCCAATCGACCCGAAGCTGGCGCTATATCGAACCAATGTGATCCGGCCGTCAGGGTCACGCTAATCGTCAAAGCTTCGCACTGGCGATGGGTCTTTCGCTGAGGACGCAGCGTCCGACGCGGCGAGGGTAGCAAGATAGCGCTGCCCCATGGAGGCGACAACCGTGCGTCGGCCGACGAGAACGGCTGGCGCAGCAAACGCAGAGCAGGACGCCACCGTTTTGCGTTCAGGTGGACACCTAGTCACTTGGCTGTTCATCTAACGCAGCACATTGCATGTAAACCGCGCGACGAGCATCTGCAGGTAGACCAGGCCATAGCTCCACAATCGTGGACAGCAGCGGGTCATTCAACGCCAACAAACGACAACCAGAGCCACTGCGCTGCAGACATAATGCAGACGCCGATTCTTGCAACGCCGCATCTGCTTGCGGCACAACGGCTTGCGACATTGGGGCCGATCTTTCGATTCCCGCCGCCTCCACTTCGATATTTCGTAAGTCGTTTTGCGGTAACAGCTAACGGCTTTGCGGTACGCGGGTTACAACCCGCCATCTTTAGCTTGGTGTCGTTGGAAGTCACCAATTGTCGCTCTGCTAGGATGGAGAGTGGCACGATTTCCTGACAATGTCCTGATAGGACCGACCAGATGAAATGGTGTGGACCGCCTAGAATGCGTCGTTTTCTTACGCCTGATCAAATTATCGACAGCTAACCTGCGGTCGGTTAGTCGAGCTTCTGACTCGGAAGTTGCGCTCTGGGCAAAATGAACATCTAAGTCTGTAGAGAACATACGTCTGCAGGAAGTGATGGCGAAATGAACCAACGTGTTCAACAGTTGCTTGCTATTCTCGAATCGCACGGCAGCCGTATTCATGTACTGCTGACCCGACTTACGATGTGCGAGAGCACGGCCGAAGATTTGCTGCAAGAGTTGTTTCTCAGACTCAGCAAGAGCGAATCTTTCGGCGATGCCCAGAATCAAACTGCTTACGTGATTCGCACAGCGACCAATTTGGCATTCGAGTGGCGACGAAAACAGCAAAAAAGCGTTCGATCAGAAAGCCTCTCGGACGATCCGGTTGCTCCCACATCATCTCCGGGGGATTCTCTTGAGCGATGCGAATCCCGCGCTGAGATTCTTCGTGCGCTCGATCAGCTTTCAGAACTCAGCCGGCAAGTGATAGTCCTCCACCGACTCGAAGAGCAGTCTTACGAGTCGATCGCTGTACAGTTACAGAAGACACCACATCAGGTGCGAGCGATCTGTAGTAAAGCGATTGCTCATCTTCGAGAGATTCTTGCTGGCCAGACAGATTCCCACTTGGCCGTTCCGCGCAGTCCTTCATGCCGTGAGGGCGCGCCCAACCGTAGGAGTTGACCATGGCATTTACTGACCAAACCATTCTGCAGCGAGTCGATGAATTGAAGGATTTCGCGCCGTCGACTGAATCGACGAACGCAGCGATCTGTAAAGTTCGTAGCGTTTTGGAAGAGAGCGGACCCACCTCAACGGTTTTGCTGCCCGAGCCGAAGAAACCTGTGTCGTCTACTCGTTGGCGAATCGTTGTGGGTGGTGTTGTCGCTGCGTGCCTGATCTTGACGGCAACTTTATTGCCGTTTGGCTCGACGTCTGTGGCATTTGCTGAAGTACAGCAGCAGCTCAACCAGCTTCGCAACGTTACATACAACTTCGTGGTTGGTGAGAGTTCAACGAAGTACATCGCGTCGGGAACACTGCTTCGGATCGATTCAGAGGGCGGCGTGCGGATTATTCGTCCCGACCTGAAAAAGACCCTCCGAGTTGATCACGACAAGAGACGGGCAGTCTTGACTCATGATAACCGGAAGGATCCTTTGCCGCAGATAAACTACGTCGAACGCCTGCGTACGATTTCCGCCGATTCGATTAGAGAGCTTGGCAAGAAAGTGATCAACGGTGATTCTGTGAACGGGTTCGCGGTTATCGAGCCAGGGACGGGTGGTAGGTCGATGGAGGTATGGGTCGATCCGAAAACACTCCTGCCCGTAAGAGTAGTTGCAGACGAGAATCGTGTTCTCCAAGACTTCCAATACGACATCGACCTTCCCGTCGACACGTTTGAACTGAACGTGCCTGATGGGTACTTCGTAGAGAATGAGTATGCAGACCCTCAAGCTCCGCTGCGACTGGACGAGAGTCAGCTTAGGCAATATCGTACTTGCGTTGCAGATCCTAACAGAACTGCGGAACAGACGGTGGAAGCATTCCTCAAGTTGTGGTCGGCTGGGGAATCGAAGCTTGCGGAGGCACTAGAGGTAAACCCAGGTGGAGGTGATGGTATTCGCAAACTCGACGGTTTTCGCGATTTGGCGATCGAATCGACCGTCGTACATCCGTCTGATCCAACCCGGTTTCTAGCCGTGACGAACGCTGCTGTTTCCTATCGCGGACAACGAGCCGCACTGATCATTACGGCGACGAGAAGAGATGGCAGATGGCTAGTGGAGGACATTGACTTGGAATCCGGGGATAATGTTCAGCAAGAAATCCGTCGTTTCCTGCCCCGATCAATTGTCCCTTTGTGGCCCAAGAACGGACAAAATGGACAACTCAAATTCTCTTTGGGAAATGAAAAACATCGAAAAACACAGAGGAAAACGAAAACTGGCGGGGACAATGAGAGGTGAATAAAGTCCCCTAGAATCGTTTTCCTGCATGCGGGACAAAATGGACTATTGGGCACGCGGTGGCTACCGGTTGGCGGCGTGAATCGATGGGCCAAGCGACACCCTTGCCGGGCCGCGCACGAAAAAGCCACCGCAACCAAGGTGGCTGCGGCGGCTTCGGGTGGACTTGCGTGTTGGGGTTCGGGGATCAGTCGCGCGGTCGTACCGCACCGGTGAGGCCGCTGTAGTCGAAGCGATCCTCGTCGTGCCAAAGGGGGAATCCCTGGCGGACGCGCTCGGCGAGGATTTCCAGTTTTTCGGCCGAGCCGGCTGGCGCGGTCGTAGGTTGGAATGTATCGTCGGTACGAGGCACGAAATCCTCGTCGTGGCCGTACTTTAGGATTGCTTCAAATACGTTTTCTAGCTTCGGATCGGGCATAATTCACTCTCACAATCTACCAGGAGGTTGGCGGGAAGGCGGGGGCCAACCTTACTAAGTCCCTTACAGCCGACGGGGTGACCGCTCAACGCCGCAAGGGGATTAAGAATTGATTAACTTGATCGCACGATTATTACTGGCCAAATGCAGATGTCAAGTTTTCGCAAGGGGCCTTTTTGCGAGTTTTTCGCAATTTTTGCAGGGTGCTGGTAAGCCATGATGGATGGAGAAGAATACCCAATTTAGACCCTCTTGGGTAAACGTTCGCCATTGATATTTCTGTCGATTGGGGAATTTTAGGGTGTTTGCACAGAAACGTCCAGCGTTTGGCAGCCGACCGCACCACAATCGACTGCCGTCACCACCACCCAATCGCTGCGTCATACCGAAGAGAGATCACCATGCCGTGGACACAACATGTGCTTGAGTTTTCGCGTCGAAGTCGTGGATTTCACCTGATTACGAGTGAGGTTGTTCGGCAGTTGCCGGAGATCGATCGAATGGAAGTCGGCTTGCTGCATCTCTTGCTGCAGCACACATCGGCCAGTTTAACGCTGAACGAGAACGCCGACCCCGATGTGCAGGTCGACCTGGAGGCATCGATGAACTCGATTGCCCCTGAGTCGTTTCCATACATCCACACTTGCGAGGGCCCAGATGACATGCCGGCCCATGTGAAGAGCTCGCTGCTAGGTGCGTCGCTGACGCTTCCGGTGCGGAACGGGCGATTGGCATTGGGCACCTGGCAGGGGATCTACCTGGTGGAGCATCGCAATCGGGCGACCTCGCGGCGGATCGTCGCCACGCTTTGGGGAGAGTAGGTGTCGATGGGTAGCTTCAGGCGGGTGCGGCCCTTTCGAGCGCCGCCATTACCGCTAGCGCCACATCGTCGCGCCACGGTCGGGCGAGCACCTGTACACCGATTGGCAGCCCGGCGCTGTTTTCCATCGTGCGTCGTGCCAAGTGCATCACCAAGTCAAACCGGTTGCGGTGGGGGTAGTGTTGTTCGTCGTTGCGAATCGTGGTCCATGGCACTACGCCGGCCGGCGCGCCGAGCAGATTCCCGAGGTAGCAGTAAGAAGCAGCCGCAAGCAAGTCGAGCGCCGTACCGTGCCGAAGTGCGGGCAGGGCGTGAGGTGGAAGTACAACCGCGTCGATCGGGCGTCCTGCTTGTGCGTCGAGATCCTGCCAGAACTTCTTGCGGTACTGTTTGGCTTCGCAGTTCAGTTGCCAATACAAATCGGCCGACTTGGGACCTACGAGGCTTAGCAAACGAGATAGCGAAGGCTGGCCGAACAAGCGCAGCGCCGCGGCAGCAACCCAGCGGAGCGGCTGCGGCATGCCAGCAAACCAAACCTGTCGTCGAACTTGCCAGTCGACGCGGCTGCCGCGCAACATACGACGAACGGAGCGAAAACCGTCGGCACCAACCAAGCCAAAGTACACTCGCATAGCGTGTTTCATGTCGGTGAGTTCCACCTTGGTCACGTTTGTGCCTGCGGCGACCAGCGCCATTCCGGCTTCGTCCACGGCGCGACGGCAGGTTGGCGCAGGGTGGAACCAATGGTCGGTTTCGGCGGTAGCGATCGAGAGATTCTCGATGGCCACCGCGCGATAATCCGTCCATGGCTTGTACGATTCGTCGGGCGCGCATTGCGCGGCATCGAGTGGAAGCATTGCCCGCATGGCGACGTCGGCGTCGTCGACGGTGCGAGCAATGGGGCCTGCGTCGATACGGATGGCGTCCATACCGGCGAGTCCCCGATTGCCGCCAACACCAGACGTACGTCCGCTGGTAGGTTTGAAACCAACCAGCCCGCAGGCATGGGCGGGCTGGCGAATGCTACCGCCCAGGTCGCTGGCGAGTCCGCATGACGAGGCGCCTGCCGCGACGATGGCCGCTTCGCCCCCACTGCTGCCGCCCGGGCCGCGGGCGGAGTCGACCGGATGCAGCGTTCGCCCAAACAGGGGATTGTCGCAACAGTGGAGGAGCATTAACTGCGGGATGTTTGTTTTTCCAAGCACAATCGCACCAGCCTTACGCAGCCGCGACACTAACACCGCATCTTCGGTCGCCGGTGCGTGGTTGATCCGCTCGATGCCAAGAGAGTTGGTTGTGCCCACCAGGTTAAAGCAGTCTTTGACGGTGATGGGCACCCCGCACAGTGGTGGCGGAGTCGCTCCGGTAGCGCGGGCATCGGCGAGCAGTCGATCGGCCTCGACCGCCGCTCGACGGGCTTCGTCCAGCCGCATGACAGTCATCGCATTCAACTGCGGCTGGACGGCATCAATACGAGCGATGAGCACCTCGACCAAGTCGGCAGAGCTAACCTCGCCTGCTGCCAGTAGACGTGCAAGTTCAGCGATTCCATGCTCGGTGAACTGTGTTTCATTGATCTCGGTCGTCATCAGGTTGCGGAGGCGGATCGGACAAGTGGAGTGTGGAATCGGGCACCGGGAGAGACGAGAGATTGATGGAGTCTTGGGTGCGTGTTGGTTTCGGCGGAGCTGCAGCGGGCGTTGGTCCCGGGGCCGTGTTTTCCTCCTGTTGCTCGGTCATACCCAACCACTTACCGACCGTCGCGGCAGCCCCGCCCACCAGTTTGCCGTTGAGCAAGTCCTCGGTGATCGTGGTGCGGTCGGTGGAGAAGTTGTCCCACACCGCCGAGATGTATGGCTGGCTAACTTCCGAAAGCGTGGTGTAGTAACCGCGCGTGTGCAACTCGGTGAGGGCAGTTCGATAATGATCGACGACGTGTCGATCAAACAAGGTGCCGGCAATGGTCACCCCGGACAGTGCGCCTTGCCCCACGTTGCCGACGCGATTGAGCGCAAACATGGTCATCGCGCCGGATACTTCCAACAGACTCACCTCTTCTTCGTTCGCTACTTCCTGCATTTCCTGCCACAGTCGATCGATTTCCGCGGCGGGCAGCACCTTGCTGGGATCGATCTTACTGACCGACGAAGTCGTTTGCTTGATGGCATCAGAAATTCCGTCGACCGACAGCGGCGGCGTATCGAACACCGTGGCGCCGGTGGCGGACGACTCGCGAACCGCTTCGAGCAGGTCGCTGGCGTGATCGATGGTCGACTCCTCGGCGATCACGCCCTCGCGTTTGAGTTCGGTGGCCAGTTCGTTGAGGTAGGTTTGCGAGCCGTATGCGACATCGCTCACCACCGCCAGCAGCAATACCGGCGAAACGTGCAGCGTGGCCATGCTGGCCATTTCGACGAATCCGCCCACCGCCTTCTTGGCTACGTAGCCCTCGATGGCTGGATCGTCGCTCTGGGCACCTGGGCGACACACACCGCCGATATCGTCAGTGAGGAAATCGAGCCCCTGTTGCACAAGGACTTCGTAGCTTTTGCTCGAGCGAAACGCCCGCGGCACCAGCAAGTTGGCGCCCTCGCGGACAACCCCGCCAGCCACGCCGGCGGTCGAACGCAAAGCTCGTTCGGGCAAACTAAGCGAGTAAATCAGGTAATCATGCACGCTACTGGCGCCTGGCGGGTTCGAGTCGGACTGAGTCATGGCACTTTTGGGGGCATGGGATTCAGGGACTGTACTGATAAACGTAACTTGTGGTTCGCTGGAATACCATTCATCTTGGCAGGGCTGTGTATAATCGGATGGATAGGCCGTCTGCCCCCAACGATACCAGCCATGCCCGACTCCGAAAAAAACCCAGCTTCCGCCGCGCTGAATGCCGCCATCGAGCGAAATGCCGACGTTGTAAAGAGGGGCCGACGGAAGAAACCCTTTCTGGCGCGGCTCGGGTTATCGCTGCCGGTGACGCCGGACGACGTCAAGCAGGCGTATCGCGAGAAGGTGATGCAGGCGCATCCCGATAAAGGTGGCGACGCAAAGCAATTTCAGGCGCTTCAGGATGCATTCGATGAAGCACTCACATTTGCTCAGCGTAACGGGAAACGGCTGCCATGGATCGGCCTACAAATGCCGTTGTACGTTGCTCAACGTGAGATTCTTCAGCTGGTGGAGTCGTGGGGCGGATCCGTCGAGGTGCAGCACCTCGATTGGCTGGAGGATACGGTAGGGTCCGACTTCACGGAAATCGCCGATCGCTTAGTCGAAATCGATCTCTCTGAACGCGAAGTTGGTGACCGCGAGATGATTGAACTGGCGGAGCACTCAGAAGGGTTGCAATACCTGGAGGTGTTGCGCGTTACAAACACCAACGTTGGCGATACAGGAATATTGAAAGTTACCGCATCGAGCAACCTGCGGTACCTCGACCTGCGTGGCACGCAAGTGAGCCAACCGTTGCGGCAGAAGCTGTCGCAACTTCCGCAGATGAGCCGAGTGGAAGGCGTTGCCAGTTGGCGGGACTGGCTGCCGTGGCGATGAACTATCGCAGAAAGCGGCGATTCGTCTTGGCGGCGCCTTGCTTTTCTGCCTGTTCGTTCCCATCGTCTTCCGGCCAGTACGGAGTCAACGGCAGCACGTCCGCGCGGTTAGCCCAGGCGTCCCAGGCGCCGCTTAGTTCACTAACTCGCCCTGGATGCTCGCGGGCCAGATCTTCAAGTTCACTCCGATCGTTCTTCAAGTTGTACAACTGCCAATTACCTTTCGTGCCTCGCGCCACTAGTTTCCAATTGCGATCTCGGACGGCGCGGTTGCCTTCGTGTTCCCAGAAAATGGGTGTTTTGCGCTCGAGCGCTTTGCCGGCAAACGCCGGCAACAGGCTCACGCCTTCGGTAGGCAGGATACCGACATTCCCTTCATGGAATTCTTTAGGGTATTCGGCGCTTGCCAATGCAACCAGCGTTGGCATGATGTCGATTAGGTGGGCTGGCTGGGTTTCCAGCTCGCCGCGGCGCTTGATGCCACGGGGCCAGTGGGCAATAAGCGGCGTTGCGATGCCTCCTTCGTGGACGAAGTGCTTGAACAGACGAAACGGAGTATTCGAGGCATTGGCCCACTCACGGCCGACTTCGATGTACGTGTTCGCCGGCCCCGGAATCACACCGCGGCCCCATTGTGTCGCCTGACCCGAGCGGGTGTACTCGGGAACCGTGGCAAATTGCAACGCATCGGCCGCCATTGGCTCGATCGGCTCTATCTTCTCGCGGCGTTGCCTTGCTTGCTTGCTTCGCATCTCTTCCTGGCACGCTCCGTTGTCTTGGAGGTACAGTACTAGTGTGTTGTCATACTGTCCGGTATTGCGAAGCGTGTTGAGGATTCGACCGATGCCTTGGTCCATCGAGTCGATCATGGCGGCGTACACTTCCATTCGCGTCGCTTGCCACTCTTTGCGGTCTTGGTCGTCCCAGTCGCTAACGTTCGGCGCCAATTCGACATCGTCGGCAACGATGCCTAGCGATTTGAGTTTTGCCAGCCGTTCGGTGCGCAGGTTGTCCCAACCTCCATTGTACCGGCCCTTGTACTTGGCAATGTCGGTGGGCTTGGCGTGCAACGGCCAGTGACCGGCGGTATAAGCCACGTACATGACAAACGGCTTTTGGCGATCGTGCTCGCGAATGAATCTCGACGCATGGTTGCTGATCGCGTCGGTGTAGTAGAATGTTGCGGGATTCTCGGGGACTATGAGCTCGTTATTGCCGACCAACGAATTGGGATCGTAATAGCTGCCAGCACCGTTAATAGTGCCGTAGAATTTGTCGAAGCCGCGCTGCAAAGGCCAGTTGTGTTTGTCGAGCTTACCCTCAGCGGCTTGTTGTTCGGTTGGACCGGGAGTCACGTGCCACTTGCCAACCATGTAGGTCGAGTAACCCGCAGTGCGCAGCACTTCGGCAAACGTGACGCAGCGTCGATTGAGGTCGCCCGCGTAGGCTTCGGGTCCGGCATTAGTGGTCATCCAACCTATGCCCGCTTGGTGCGGATAAAGTCCCGTCAACAGGCTGGCCCGCGTGGGGCAGCAACGGCCCGCGTTGTAGAATTGGGTAAATCGCACGCCGCCATCGGCCAGCCGGTCAAGATTGGGTGTGGCGATCTCGCCTCCGAAGCAGCCGATGTCGGAGAAGCCGACGTCGTCGGACATGATGACAACAATGTTCGGCCGCTCGTCGGCACGCACCGAACTGTCGGCCATGCAGGCACAGGTCAAGAGGACGAACAATACCAACCGCCACTGGCCGACGGCGCGTAGAGCCAGGATCATGGTTGTCTACCATTCTCGTGTTTGCTCTCGGCTGTTCCGATTGCCGAAAGATAAAGCTACTAAGCCGAGGGGGCCGTCCTGTCTTGCCCGGCGAGTCATCGATTTTAACACGTGGGATTGGTGTCTTAGCAACCGTTAAGTCAACTCAATGCACTAGGCACTGAATGGCCACGCATTGGAGCCCGACCCACCCCTTTCCTTACCCCCCCCCATGTTATCTAATCGCACCATTTTTCCAACCACCTTTTCGTGCGCATGTGGGTCGTCTCATGGGCGCTACGTTTCGCGCCCTGGTGGTGTTCGGGATTCGGTGAGCGTTATTGGGGCGTAGCCGTTCTGCATGCCAATCGAACGTTGGGTAAACCACTAGGCCCTTCGACGCAAACGAGGTACCATCATAGACTTCGGGCGATGTTGCGTGAGAGCGGCGCGTCCGTCCGTACGTCGAGGATTCCGCCGTAGTTGCATGCGTGCTGCTCATGTTCGAGCTTCTTGGAAAATGGGTTAACCGATACTGGCTAGCGATTCTAGTTGGCTGGGTCGTCTTGGCGGTCGGTTTGAAGTGCATTGCTCCCAGTTGGAAGCAGGTGGCGCTCGACGGCGACTTCGACTATTTGCCTAGCGATTCCACCAGCCGCCGCGGCCTTGAGCTCCTACAGAGGGCATTTCCGGACGAGAAGACCAAGAGCCAGATTGTGCTGGTCTTTGCCCGCCCCGACGCAGCGCTTTCCAAGCCAGAAGGGCAATTCGCCATCGACATCGCGAATCGACTGCGCAGGTTGGGTGTCGACACCTTCAAGAATCTAGAATCGCTCAAGGAGCTGTTAGTCTCAGATTTTGATGTCGATCCCGCACTCGTCGAGATGGACGCTCCGTTGCTAGCACCGGGCGCGGCCACAGCAGACGAATCTGAGGTTACCGATGCCGATACGCTGCCAGAAGAGCCGGACGATTCCCTTGGGCTCAGCGTCGAGCAGTACGACAAGCTGCTCGCCAAGGCCATCGCGATGTTCGACGTGCCGCCGGTCAATCAGAGCGCGATGAAGATCGAAACGCTCGGCGACCTGGTGGACTACGTGACTCCCGACCTTCCGTGGGCGGCCGATACGAACCGTGTTTGGACAGAGCAAACGCCCGTTATTGGTCCCATGCTCAAGAACGCTCGCCGTGGCAAGCCGGTGCCGAGTGAGAAAGGCGCGCGGCCAGAGAAGCAGATTGAAGGGAACGCGGTGTTGGTCGTCGCGCCGCTAACGACCGACATGATGGCCATCGAGAACATGGCAATCTTGGACGCGGTCAATGAACTGGTGGAGCGAGCCCGTAACGACCCCAACAAACCCGAAGGACTGGAAATCGGTCTCAGTGGCTCGGCGATGATTGGCGGCGACATGCAGGCGTCGGTCCAGGAAAGTCTAAAGAGCACCGAAACCACGACGGTGCTCTTGGTTCTGCTTTGCCTGCTAATGATCTACCGGGCGCCGCTGCTGGTGATCATCCCCATGGCGACCATCGGCGTGAGCTTGAGCGTAGCGAGCGATGTTGTGGCGCTGATGGCCCTGTACCTCGGACCGGGCCAAGTGACCATCGGGGGCCTGACCAGCGACTTCAAGATCTTTACCACTACCAAGATATTCGTCGTCGTCATCCTCTTTGGGGCTGGCACCGACTTCTGCTTGTTCCTTATCTCGCGTTTCAAAGAGGAACTGGGGCACGGCGTCGAAATCATCAAGGCATCAGGCACGGCGCTCTCGCATGTCGGCGATGCGTTGGCGGCCAGCGCGTTCACTACCATATTGGGCCTCGCGACGATGTTCTTCGCCGAGTACGGCAAGTTCGTCTACTCGGGTCCCGTGGTGGCCATTTGTCTGTTTATTGCGCTCCTGGCTTGTATTAGCTTCGCGCCGGCTCTCTTAAGGGCGTTCGGCAAGGTCGTGTTTTGGCCCTTCGGTATCAAGATGCAAGACGAAAGCCGACAAGTGGGCGAGAGCTTCAACGAGCAAATGAAGCGCATTTCGCCTACGTGGGATTGGGTTGCCTGTCAGGTGCTCCGTCGCCCGGGCCTCATTCTCTGGTTGGCATTCGGTGCCGCGGCAGTGTTCATGTTGGAGGGGTTGAACGTCGAGGTCACGCACGACTTTGTCAACGATCTGGCCGACAACCGTCCGAGCAAACAGGGCACCGAAATGCTGCAAGAGTACTTTGCTCCCGGCGAAACGGCACCCATGACGATCGTCGCCACGTTGCCTGACGGTAAACTGAACGAGGACGGCAATTATTCGATCGCCTTCCTTAACAACTATCTGTACAACATACCGGGCGTTACCGACGTGCGTAGCCTGTACAAACCGGTGGGCGGAGATCCAAATCGATTCGAGGCTGCCGTGTTGGCTGTTGCCGGAAGCCCGCTGGCTAAGAGCACATTCGTTTCCGAAACCGACGAGTACGCAGGCGATGTCACCCAGCTACATGTGGTGCTCGACAAAGATCCCTTCTCACGTGAGGCGCGAGCTATTGTCGATGACATTGAAGAGCGGCTCGCTCCGGTTGCCGCAGGAGAGCCGCTGCCGGAAGCCAAGCCCGATTGGTTCGCAGGCAGCGACTCGAGTTGGGAAACACTCCGCGAAGGCATGCCAGCCTGGAAAGGCGCATCGTTCGAGTACATCGGCACGACTCCCGCGATGCGCGACTTGGAGAACGTGACATCACGCGACGAGATCACCATCAAGATTTGGGTTGTCGTTGCGGTGTTGGCGGTCATTTTGATCATCCTCCGCCGACCACTGGTATGCCTGTACTTAATTCTCACGGTGCTGCTGTCATATTTCGCGACGATTGGCATGACCGAGTACTTCTTCTCGTGGTACTACGGCAACACCTTCGACGGACTTGATTGGAAGGCGCCGATCTTCCTGTTCGTAATCCTGATTGCCGTTGGTCAGGATTACAATATCTACCTCACGACTAGGGTATTTGAAGAGCAAGCGAAGCTCGGGCCGCGGCGCGGACTTCGTAGGGCCATGGTCCAAACTGGCGGAATCATCACCAGTTGCGGCATCATCATGGCGGGCACGTTTATCTCAATGGCTTCAGGCACTTTAAGAGGCATGGTCGAGCTGGGGTTTGCGCTGTCGCTCGGCGTCCTGCTCGACACGTTCTTTGTGCGGACTGTGGTGGTGCCCTGTTTCTTCGCTCTGATGGCTGGCAGCGATCCCGGCGCGGAAGAAGAAACACAGGAAAGCCCGGCACTTAGCGATTCTAGCACCAACGGCCGGCCAACCGCCTCGGGAAACAGCGGCGTGCAGTCTGCTATCACCGAGACCGCAAGTTAAGATTGCGTTAGTTTCACTTGGCTCTGCACAGTTTTCCGCCTCAAATTTGAGTGTATTGGATTAATTTTCGGCTTTTTTCTAGCGCGATGATTGACGAATAGGCCGCCGCTCGGGAAACTACTTCGTGGACAGACAAGCCAACTGATTGATCCATCCAGCTGTTCGCACACCCGCACTGATCCTACATCCAAGACTTCGCGAATAGCACCGCCGGAGGGACCCAATAGGGTTCCTCCGGTTTTTTTTGCGCGACCTCATGCCGCTCGAACGAAACGAGTCGCGTAGTCGTCCAGCGGCTGGCTCCATACGTTACCGCGTCGGCGGTCGAAGGCGGGACACGGTGTTCAACGCGCATGAAATGGGCGTATACGCACGCGCGACGAATCGATGGCACACCGTGGCAACAACTCTCTGCTGCGAACACGCACATTGTAAGGCCGAAAAGCGCCCAGGATCGGCACTCGTCGGCGCGCTCAAGCGTGGGCACGCACTTTGCTCCTAGACAATTCGCCACAGCGGAAGGGGCGGGCTCGTATTCATAGTCGTACACCGCTTCTTTCGCCGTCGGGCTGGTTCACCGGTTCCCGTAGAGGTTCGAAAGATGTTTGTGGTAACCGAGGCTCGGACACTGGCACCAGATATCAGGCTCATCCGTGTTGGCGCTCCGCGGATTGCCCGCCGACGCCAAGCGGGCCAATTTGTCATCGTTCGCGTGGACGCGGAATTCGGCGAACGAATCCCGCTGACCATCGCCGACTCCGACGAAGATGACGGCACAATCACACTCATCGTCCAAGGTGTCGGTAAGACCACCAAACTCCTCAACATGCTCCAGCCCGGTGAAACGATTGCCGACGTGGTGGGGCCCTTGGGCCAACCGTCCGATATTCGGAACTTTGGCACGGTCGTCGTGGTGGGAGGCGGAGTTGGAACCGCCATTGCCTACCCAACCGCCGTGGCCTTGAAGCGGGCGGGCAACCACGTCATCGGAATCGTCGGAGCACGGACCAAGGATATTCTGATCTTGGAGCAAGAAATGGGCGCAACGACCGACGAGTTGTACTTCATGACCGACGACGGCAGCTACGGCGAGCGAGGCTTCGTCACACAGAAGTTGCAGTCGTTGTTAGAGGAAGGACGCAATATCGATCATGTCCTGGCCATCGGGCCAATCCCCATGATGCAGGCAATCGCGGACGTAACTCGACCCCGCGACATATCCACGATCGTCAGCCTGAATCCCATCATGGTCGACGGAACTGGCATGTGTGGTGGCTGCCGGGTGCTTGTCGGCGGGCAGAGCAAGTTTGCCTGCGTCGACGGTCCCGAGTTCGACGCCCACGATGTCGATTTCACGATCCTAGCGCAGAGAAACACGATGTATCGGCGCCACGAGCGTGGAGCGCTCGAGCAACTCGAACTCACGAGCGAGCATTGTTGCCAGTTGCGACTACAGCACCCAGACGTTGGCCCCGACGTGCAAGCTCCATAAATTGGCCCTCATCCAATACCCAACCGATAGGCAACGTCATGGCTGAACGACTTCCTCCCAAAGAGCGGACGAAGGTACCACGGCAGGAGATGCCCGAACGTGATGCGCAAGAGCGGGCCTGCAACTTCGACGAGGTGAATCTTGGCTTCGAATCCGCGCTCGCTGAGAAAGAAGCCCAACGATGTTTGTCCTGTACGGATCCTAAGTGCATGCACGGGTGCCCAGTGGGCGTGCAGGTTCGGGAGTTTGTCGATCTGGTGCTCGAAGGGAACTACTTGGACGCTGCGGCGAAGATTCGCGAAGACAACGTGCTACCCGCCGTGACCGGCCGAGTTTGTCCACAAGAAAATCAGTGCGAAGGTGCGTGCATCCTGTCAAAGCGATTCGCCCCGTTGGCGATTGGGCACCTCGAACGATTTGTTGCCGATTACGAACGAGCGACCGGACAAGTTGGCTTACCGGAGCGGGCGCCCGCGACCGGCAAGAAGGTGGCCGTTGTTGGTAGCGGGCCGGCCGGCTTGAGTTGCGCCGGCGATCTAACACTCAAGGGCCACGACGTCACCGTGCTCGAAGCCCTACACGAGATTGGCGGCGTGCTCGTGTATGGAATCCCCGAGTTTCGGTTGCCGAAGGAAATCGTCCGAGGCGAAGTCGAGAATCTGCGACGCATGGGCGTTGAGTTTGAAACCAACGTGGTTGTAGGTAAGACGGTGACCATGGACGAGCTGTTCGACGAAGAGGGCTATGAAGCCGTGTTCATCGCCACGGGGGCCGGATTGCCTAGGTTCATGAACCTGCCAGGCGAGCACCTGGGCGGCGTTTACTCGGCTAACGAGTTCCTCACCCGCGTGAATCTGATGAAGGCGTACGATACGGAACATTCTGACTCGCCCATTTACGAGTGCCGCGACCGGAACGTGGCCGTGATGGGTGGCGGAAATACCGCCATGGATGCTGTCCGTTCCGCGCTGCGATTGGGAGCCAAGAACGCCTACATTGTTTATCGCCGCGGCGAAGAGGAGATGCCAGCCCGCACCGAGGAGGTTCACCATGCGCGCGACGAAGGCGTCCAATTCATGAATCTCCACAACCCAATTGAGTTCCTCGGCAACGACGAAGGTTATCTGACGGGCGTCCAGCTCATAAAGATGGAACTGGGTGAACCGGACGATTCGGGGCGGCGGCGGCCAGTGCCGATTGAGGGATCCGAGTTCGTCATGCCGATCGACGTGGCGGTGATCGCCATTGGCACCGGCGCGAACCCGTTGGTGCAAGCGTCGACGCCAGGGCTCGATACCAACAAATGGGGTTACATTGTTGCCGACGATCAAACGCTCCGCACGAGCCGCCGGGGGGTGTTTGCCGGCGGCGACATCGTAAGTGGTGCCGCTACCGTCATTTTGGCGATGGGTGCTGGGCGGACGGCGGCAAAATCGATACACCAGTACCTGGAAACAGGCGTTTGGTGACCCACTCTTCGGCTCGAAGTGGGCGTTTATGCACACCCGATCGTGCGTTCCTGTACCGATGAATCGACACCCAGCGACCCACCAGCAGATTCCACGGTCGGCAGGACATAACCTGTTGAGCCAAAAGGCCTAGGCAATCACGCACTTGCAGCATTTCGCCATACACAAGTGTGTAGTTCTCGGCGGGCGGGCACGACGTTTGCTTTTCAACTCGGGTCGGCAGAGGGGATGTCTACTCAACGCCGAACCAACAGGAGGACTGCAATGGCCAAGCAGACCAAACAACCTTCTGCGTACGCCGAACTGTTCGATACGTTTCGAAGGGCGGCGAATCAGAATCTCAAGCTACAAAGCCAGCTACTCTACGACTGGACCCGCGTCTGGCATCGATCTGAGGGCGAACCGCTGTCGTTGCTCAATCCCTTGCGCCAGATGCAGCAAGGTTGGGCAGACGTGGTCATGAACCTGGCTAAGGGCCAGCAGGAGGTGATCGACCAGCAGTTCGACGCTGCAATCAAGTCCTTCGAGACGCTCTGGCCACAGATGCGTTCTCTGAGCGCCAGTCCTTCGTCTCCGGCCGTTGAACGCCCGGTCGTCGCATCTCCTCGTTATCAAGAAGTATTGGAGGAGCCAACGAGCGAGCCGACGCAAGTCGTTCCTGTATCCGACAGAGGTCACGTCATGAATATTGCTCAACGTGTAGCGGTAGTAACCGGTGCAGCCAGCGGCATTGGTGCCGCAGTTGCGCGGGACTTGGCCGCTCGTGGCGCGCGTGCGGTTGTGATGGTCGACCTAAACGACCAGGTGCACCATACCGCCAGCGCTATCAACGAGCAGACCGGTCGCGACGTGGCGGACGCCGTGATTGGCGACACCAGCAACGCGGAGTTCCGCGCCAAGGTGTTCGACGACGCAGCAGCCCGTCACGGGCTAGTGCGGATCTGTGTTCCGGCCGCCGGCATCACGCGTGATGCTCTGTCGGTTCGTTTGGACAAAGAGACCGGTAAGGCATCGTTGTACCCCATTGACGACTTTCGCAAGGTCACGGAAGTGAACCTGATCGCACCCATTTATTGGGCCGTCGAGATGGTTGCCCGGATTGCTGAGGATCGTCGTCGGCGTGGGCTGAAGAAGTGGGAACCGGCCGAGGAGATGGAAGGCGCCGTAGTGTTCCTAGGATCGGTGTCGTCGCAAGGCAACAAAGGCCAAATCTCTTACGCCGTTGCCAAGGCGGGGCTGGAGGGTGGCGCCGCCACGTTGATGAAGGAGGCCATTTTCCATGGCGTCCGTTGCGGCATCATCCATCCTGGCTTCACCGATACACCAATGGCTCGGGCATTGGGCGACGAGTTCCTGGACAAGTACGTGTTGCCATTTACGCAGCTTCGCCGGCTGATTCGCCCGGAGGAGATTGCGGACGCGGTTTGCTTCATGATCTCCAATTCGGCGGTCAGCGGCGAGCTGTGGGCGGACGCGGGATGGCATCCGCCAGCGTAGAACTGGATGGAGGTCATCTCGTAGCGAAATCAATCGTTTCGTGATTCGAGATGGCGCAGTCGTTGGTCGAGTTGGTTCACCCGCTCGACCAGAGGATCGTCGCTGCTGGTTGAGTCGGCAGCGGCATCCTCAGTGGTGTTGGGAGTAAGGCAATCGAGCCAGGCTTTAAGCCAGTGGGTTGGTTGATTGACGAGCGACGGACTGCCGCCGTGCCGGTGGAGATACTCGAGATAGGTAATCGAATGTCGGAAATAGTCCCGCAAGAAACTCGACATCGCGTCGTTCGAACGCAAGATGAAATGGAGCATGTCCGTGGGGAAGAGTTCCATCTTGTCGGGATGGCGTTCGACGATGATTTGAGCGAGCACCGATCGCGTCAGATCTTCACCCGATTGACTGTCGTGCACCTCGATCGTTTGACCGGCTTGGATCATGTCCTCGATTTCATTCAACGACACGTACTTGCTCAATTGCCGCGCGTAGTAACGGCGATTGGGATATCGCTTGATGTGAACACGTTCAACAGACATGTGTCAGGTTATCGACCACTCCAACTTGAATTCACTTGAAGGTACTCGACCATTGTAACAACTGTGCCTCGAATCAGGAGCGTGAGCGGGCGATTAATTTTATGCCAGGTGCGTGAAATGGAGTTGTGCATGCTAACAAGAGCGACGGAGCAGACTGGGAATGAAGGATCGGATGCACTGGCGACGTTGCCGTGCAACATCGGACAACACGAACTAGAAAGGAGGTAGTGCTATGACTACCGATACCGTAGCGAATGTGTATGACGACGTATTCAAGAACTTTCGCATGGCTGCCGAATCGAGCCTGAAGATGCAGCAAGAAATGTTGCGGCAGTGGGGAGTGATGTGGCCCGGATTTCCCACACCGCAGGCGGCTTGGATGGAGAAGGTGCGCGACTTCCAACACCAATGGGTCGCCACTGTTTCGGATCTGGCCAGGAAGCATCGGGATGCCCTCGATCGCCAGTATCAAGCAGGACTTGAATCGCTCGAAGAGGCGCTACGCATGACCGAATCGAGCAATCCAGAAGAGTTGCGAGCCAGAACCGAGCAATTGTTCCGCAAGACGTTCGAATGCATGCGGGAGATCTCGGAGACCCAAATGAACGAGTTCCAGGAGGCTGTCAACAAATGGAGTGAGCTGACAACGAAAGTTGGTAAGTAGACAGAGTGCGAAATCGGGAGGCACAGCGGTCGTCCAAATACCTCTGCCTGGCCGACCTCTAAGCAGGCTGTGCCTCCCGTACAAGGAGTCTTGACGCGAAATACGCTTGTTGCTGCCCACGATGTCGTGCCGGGCAACTACGAATACAACGACGGATCAAGGAGTTGCGACCGGTGAACTCGGCAACTTTTGTAACAGTCGATGGAAATGAAGCGGCGGCCCGCGTCGCTCACATGACCAACGAAGTCATTGCGATCTACCCTATCACGCCTGCATCTCCCATGGGTGAGTTCGCGGATGCGTGGTCGGCCCGCGAGCGCAAGAATCTGTTTGGCGTGGTTCCCGACGTGATAGAAATGCAGAGCGAGGCCGGCGCGGCGGGCGCCGTGCATGGGGCCCTGCAGGCGGGCGCGCTCTCTACGACGTTTACCGCGTCGCAGGGCCTGCTGTTGATGATCCCCAACATGTACAAGATCGCCGGCGAACTCACGCCGACGGTTTTTCACATATCGGCCAGATCGCTCGCCACGCACGCGCTCTCGATTTTTGGCGACCACAGCGATGTGATGGCGGTTCGCCAGGCAGGCTGGGCCATGTTGGCGTCGGGGTCGGTGCAGGAGGTGCACGACCTGGCGATGATTTCTCAGGCCGCGACGCTCAAGTCGCGCGTGCCGTTTGTGCATTTCTTCGACGGATTCCGTACCTCGCACGAAGTCAACAAGATTGCCCAACTCTCCGACGACGACATCGTGGCGCTGACCGACTACGAGTTGATTCATGAGCATCGTGAGCGGGCCATGAATCCGGATCGGCCTGTGCTGCGTGGTTCGGCTCAGAACCCCGATGTGTTCTTTCAAGCGCGCGAGGCCGCCAACCCGTTTTACCTTGCCCTGCCCGACATCGTTCGCGAGACAATGCAACGCTTCGGCGATCTAACGGGGCGACACTACGGCTTGTTCGACTACGTTGGCGCCAAGGATGCCGACCGGGTGATCGTGATGATGGGCTCCGGCACCGGCGCCGCAGAGGAAGCGATCGAGCGGCTTAACGGCGGTGGCGAAAAACTGGGGCTGGTCAAAGTTCGTTTGTATCGGCCATTCGACGTCGCGGCCTTTCTCGACGCGATTCCTGCAACGGTTGAGTCGATCGCCGTTTTGGACCGTACAAAGGAACCCGGCGCGATTGGCGAGCCGCTTTACCAGGACGTTGTCACGGCGCTGGCCGAAGATGATCGATTTTCCCGCATGCCGCGAGTCATCGGTGGGCGTTATGGCCTTTCGTCCAAAGAGTTTACGCCGGCCATGGTGGCTCGCATTTTCGAGGAATTGAAAGCCGAGCAACCCAAACGCCACTTCACGATCGGGATCGTAGACGATGTCACGAATCTAAGCCTGAAGTGGGACCCCGAGTTTTCCACTGAGCCAGACGACGTAATGCGGGCGGTATTCTACGGGCTGGGCAGCGACGGAACCGTGGGTGCGAGCAAGAACTCAGTAAAGATCATCGGCGAGAACACTGACCAATTCGCGCAAGGCTACTTTGTATACGACTCCAAGAAGTCGGGATCGGTCACCGTTTCTCACCTGCGATTTAGTCCTCGGCCGATCAACTCCACCTACTTAATCGAGCGCGCCAACTTCGTCGCGTGTCACCAGTTCAGTTTCCTCTCGCGAATCGATATGCTCAAAGTCGCGGAACCAGGGGCCACGTTCTTGCTTAATAGCCCCTACGGACCAGAAGAAGTGTGGGATCGGTTGCCGCGAGAGGTCCAGCAGCAGATCATCGAGAAGCAATTGAAGTTCTATGTGGTCGACGCGTATCGAGTCGCCCGCGAGGCCGAAATGGGATCGCGGATCAACACTATCATGCAGACCTGCTTCTTCTCGCTGGCTAACCTGTTGCCAGGCGATCAGGCGATCGAGCAGATCAAGGCGGCGATCAAGAAGACGTATGGCACGCGCGGCGAATCGGTACTGCGGCGAAACTACGCGGCAGTCGACGGCGCGCTCAGCGCGCTCGACGAGGTCGCGGTACCCGACTCGGCTACCAGCACCAGGCAACGCGAGGCGCTCGTTGCCAGCAACGGTTCCGACTTTGTTGGTCGAGTCACATCAATGTTGGTCGCTGGTCTTGGCGATTTGTTACCTGTCAGCGCAATGCCGGTCGACGGTACGTTCCCCACCGGTACTGCCCGCATCGAGAAACGGAGTATCGCGCAGGAGATTCCCATCTGGGACTCCGAAATCTGCATCCAGTGTGGGCTGTGTGCACTTGTATGCCCCCACGCGGCGATTCGTTCGAAGGCGTACCCGGCGGCTTCGCTCAACGGAGCGCCCGACGGATTTCAAACGCAGAGGTGGAAAGGCAAAGAACTAGTCGATCATGTGGCGACCATTCAAGTGGCGCCCGACGATTGCACCGGTTGCGGAGTGTGCGTCGATGTTTGCCCAGCGAAGAGCAAAGAAGTGGTCAAGCACAAGGCGATCAACATGGAGCCGAAGCTTTCGCACCTCGAGCAAGAGCGCGCCAACTTCGATTACTTCTTGAGCTTGCCCGAGGTCGACCGCACGCAAGCGAAGATCGACACGGTGAAAGGCTCGCAGTTGCTCGAGCCGTTGTTCGAGTTCTCTGGCGCTTGCTCGGGCTGCGGCGAGACGCCGTACCTGAAACTGATGAGTCAACTATTTGGCGACCGCGCGATGATTGGCAACGCGACGGGTTGCTCCTCAATCTACGGCGGCAACCTACCTACTACGCCGTGGTGTCAAGACTCAGAGGGCAGGGGGCCCACTTGGAATAATTCGCTGTTTGAGGACACCGCCGAGTTCGGGCTTGGTCTCCGCCTTGCTATCGACCAAAAGCGAGATTTCGCCGAACACTTGCTACGCCAGGTGGCGGGCACCGTGGGCGACGACTTGGTAGCTGAGTTGATCGAGGCACCACTCGACGGCGAAGCGGAGATCGCCACTCAGCGCGAGCGGATTGCGATGCTCCGCACGCGACTGGCCGATAGCGATCATCCCGATGCCAAGAAGCTGTCGGCCATCGCGGACGTGCTGGTCAATCGCAGCGTCTGGATCGTCGGCGGCGATGGTTGGGCGTACGACATAGGTTTTGGCGGGCTCGACCACATCCTTACCACCGGCCGCGACGTGAACATTTTGGTGCTCGACACCGGCGTTTACTCCAATACGGGTGGCCAGATGTCGAAGGCCACACCACGTGCGGCAGTCGCCAAGTTCGCCGCCGCTGGCAAGCCGGCCCGCAAGAAAGACCTGGGAATGCTCGCCGTGTCGTACGGCAACGTTTACGTCGCGCAGGTGGCGATGGGCGCCAATCCGAATCAAACGCTCAAGGCGTTCCGCGAGGCCGAATCGTATCCCGGGCCATCGCTCATCTTGGCGTACAGTCACTGCATTGCCCACGGCATTAACATGGAAACGTCGATGACGCACCAAAAGGACGTCGTGCAGACCGGTTTCTGGCCGCTGTTCCGTTACGATCCGCGTGAAGCCCAAACCGGCAAGCAGCCATTCCACTTGGATAGTCGCAAACCGGTGAAGCCGTTTAAGGACCTGGCGATGGCCGAGGCGCGATTCGCGATGCTTGCCCGTACCAATCCAGATCATGCGGAGTATCTGTTCGGTCTGGCGCAACGCGACATCGACGATCGTTGGCACTATTACGAGCAGATGGCCGGCGTGGAGAGGGAAATCTTGGAGGAAGTAATCGAGGTGGAAGTTTAGTTATGGCCGTCGATTTAAGAACCACGTACTTGGGCATACCGCTAAGAAATCCGCTGGCGGTCGCTGCCTGTCCGCCGCTCACAGGCGAATTGGATGTGCTCGAGCGTTTGGAGCAAGCGGGGGCGTCGATGGCGGTGATGCCTTCGTTATTCGAAGAACAGATTGTGCATGAAGAGCGGGCAATCGCCGATCTGTACGAATACCAGACGGAATCGTTTGCCGAGTCGCTGAGCCACTTTCCCGAGTACCCCGACTATCACACCGGGCCCGACGAGTACTTGCAGCAAATCGAGCAAGCGAAGCAGACGATATCGATTCCCATTGTCGGCAGTCTCAACGGAGCGTCGCACGGCGGCTGGGTCCGTTATGCCAAGGCGATTGAAGGGGCCGGCGCGGACGCTCTGGAATTGAACATCTACTTCGTACCGACCGATTCGATGATGTCGGCCGCGGATGTCGAACGCCGCTACGTGGACCTGGTATCTGAGGTGCGGCAATCGGTTTCGATTCCGCTGGCGGTTAAGATCGGTCCGAATTTCACCAGCCTTCCCCACTTCGCGCAGGCATTGGTTGCCGCTGGGGCGAATGGACTCGTGTTGTTCAACCGTTATCTCGAAGCGGACATCGATCTAGACACGCTGGATATCAAGCCCGACTTGATTCTGAGTAACCGCCACGAGGCACGAGTACCGTTGCGTTGGATTTCGATCTTGCGCGATCAGCTATCGGCGTCGCTGGGCGCTACGAGCGGCGTTCATCGGGCTCAGGGAGCCATCAAGTTGTTGCTCGCGGGAGCCGACGTGACGATGGTCGCCAGCGTGCTACTGATGAAGGGCCCCGAGTTCTTGGCCACGCTACTTGCGGATTTGGAAGCCTGGTTAGAAGAAAAGGAGTATGACTCGATCGAGCAGATGAAAGGTAGCATGAGCCGTGGCAATTGCCCCGACCCAAGTGCCTTGGAGCGTGCCAATTACATGAAGGCGTTGCGTAACTACACCACGCAGCACTCTTTCCCGACATAGTGTCGCCCGCCTTCGATTGCCGCAGCTCCCGACCACGATTACCCTGGAGTTGTTCTTCGCGTGCAAATGTTCTCCAATTAGGGCCAGCTACCGGTGAGCGGCCCGTTGTCGCTTACCTTATGTCCACCGAACATGCAGCAGTAAGCCATGCAAGACGTCGTTCGCCAATTAGAAGAGAAACGTGCCGCGGCAGCGATGGGCGGTGGCCAGAAGCGGATCGATCGCCAGCACGCTAAAGGTAAGCTGACGGCCCGTGAACGGATTGAACTGCTGTTGGACCCTGGCACGTTTGAAGAGTGGGACATGTTCGTCGAGCATCGTTGCGTCGACTTTGGCATGGACCAAGAGAGCATTCCAGGCGATGGTGTCGTCACTGGATACGGCACCGTCAACGGGCGCGTGGTGTTTGTGTTCAGCCAAGATTTCACGGTGTTTGGCGGTTCGTTGTCCGAAGCACACGCTGAGAAGATTTGCAAAGTCATGGATCACGCCATGAAGGTTGGCGCGCCGGTGATTGGCTTGAACGACTCCGGCGGCGCCCGCATCCAGGAGGGCGTCGCGTCGCTCGGTGGTTATGCCGAAGTGTTCCAGCGTAACGTCTTGGCCTCCGGTGTGATTCCGCAGATCTCATTGATCATGGGACCGTGTGCGGGCGGTGCGGTGTATTCGCCGGCGATGACCGACTTCATTTTTATGGTGAAGGATAGTTCGTACATGTTCGTCACTGGGCCGGAAGTGGTAAAAACCGTGACCCACGAAGAGGTCACGCACGAAGAGCTAGGCGGCGCGATAACGCATTCCACCAAGTCGGGCGTCGCCGATCGGGCGTTCGAGGACGATGTCGAAGCATTGGCCATGGTCCGAAGATTTATCAATTATCTGCCAGCCAGCAATCGTACGCCGCCGCCGCATCGGCCTTCACCCGACCCGGCTGACCGAACAGAACCCTCGCTCGACACGTTGGTGCCCGACAGCCCGACGACTCCGTACGACATGAAAGAGTTGATCCTCAAGACCGTCGACGACACCGACTTCTTCGAGTTGCAGCCCGAGCACGCCAAGAACATCATCGTTGGGTTTGCCCGCATGGAGGGTTCTCCGGTCGGCATCGTCGCCAATCAGCCGTTGGTGCTGGCGGGTTGCCTCGACATTGGTTCGGCGATCAAGGCGGCCCGATTCGTCCGTTTTTGCGACAGCTTTGGCATCCCAATTATCACGTTTGTCGACGTTCCGGGCTTCATGCCAGGCACGGCGCAGGAGTACGGCGGCATCATCAAGCACGGCGCCAAGCTGCTGTTCGCTTATGCCGAAGCGACCGTGCCGAAAATCACCTTGATCACACGCAAGGCGTACGGTGGGGCGTACGACGTGATGGCGTCGAAGCACCTGCGGGGCGACGTGAATCTCGCGTGGCCGAGCGCCGAGATCGCCGTTATGGGACCTAAAGGCGCGGTCGAGATCATCTTCCGCGACGAGCGCGACAACCAAGAGCGCATCGACGAACTCACCGAAGAGTACCGTACCAAGTTCGCCAATCCGTTTATTGCCGGTCGCCGCGGTTACATCGACGACGTGATTACGCCGCGCGACACGCGAGAGCGAATTTGCCGATCGCTAGCCATGCTGCGCGGAAAGCAGTTGGAAAACCCGTGGCGGAAGCATAGCAACATTCCCTTATAACCCAATGTTCAAGAAAATCCTCATCGCGAATCGCGGCGAGATCGCCTGCCGGGTAATGAAGACGGCCCAACGGCTCGGCATCGGGACGGTCGCCGTTTACTCTGAAGCCGATCGCGATGCCTTGCACGTGCAGATGGCCGACGAGGCGGTGTTGATTGGCCCCGCGCCGGTAGTGCAAAGCTACTTGGCGATCGATCGCATTCTTGCCGCGTGCCAAAAAACAGGGGCCGAGGCAGTGCATCCAGGCTACGGATTTCTCTCCGAGAAAGCCGAGTTCGCCACCGCTCTCGACGATGCGGGCATTGTGTTCATCGGTCCCAGGCCGTACGCCATTTCGAGCATGGGCGACAAGATCACGTCCAAGAAGCTGGCCATGGAAGCCGGCGTAAACACCATCCCAGGCTTCACCGGCGTCGTCAAAGACGCCGAGCATGCCGTGGGCGTGTCTCGCGAGATCGGCTACCCCGTGATGCTCAAAGCAAGCGCCGGCGGCGGTGGCAAAGGCATGCGTGTTGCGTTCGACGACGACGAGTGCCGTAGCGGATTCGACCGAGCGTCGAGCGAGGCAGAAACGGCGTTTGGCGACGGGCGAGTGTTCATCGAGAAGTTCATCGAAGAGCCGCGACACATCGAGATTCAGGTGCTGGCCGACTCCCATGGCAATGCGGTCTACCTTGGCGAGCGGGAGTGTTCGCTGCAGCGGCGGCATCAAAAAGTCATCGAGGAAGCGCCGTCGCCATTTCTCGACCAGGCGACCCGCGAAGCAATGGGAGCGCAGGCGATCGCTCTTTCCAAGGCGGTCGACTACCAGTCGGCCGGCACCGTGGAGTTCATCGTCGACTCCGAGCGGCAGTTCTACTTCCTGGAGATGAACACTCGGTTGCAGGTGGAACACCCCGTCACCGAATTGGTAACTGGGGCCGATTTGGTCGAGCTCATGATTCGCGTGGCGGCGGGCGAGCAACTACCGATCACTCAACAGGATGTGTCGTACGATGGCTGGGCGATTGAAGGGCGCGTGTACGCCGAAGATCCCTTCCGCAACTTCTTGCCCTCGATCGGCCGCTTGGTGCGGTACAGTCCGCCCGTCGAGAAGAATGGCGTACGCGTCGATACCGGCGTGTACGAAGGTGGCGAGGTGTCGATGCACTACGATCCGATGATCGCCAAGCTCGTCACATACGGCCCTACCCGCGATACGGCAATTGCCTACATGCGCGAGGCGCTCAATGAGTTCTGCATTCGCGGCGTAGCGCATAACATTAGCTTCCTCGCGGCATTGATAGACCACCCGCGATTCCGCGAAGGGCGTTTGAGCACCAATCTGATTGGCGACGAATATCCCGACGGCTTCAACCCGGCGAACGTCGTACACGACGACCCGGCCCTGTTGATTACGGTCGCCGCGACCATCCACCGGCGCTACATGGATCGAGCCGCCGCGATCAGTGGCCAGTTGCCGGGGTACGAGCGAAAGATTCACAACGAATGGGTCGTGGTGATGAATCGCGAGACCCATCCGGTAAGCGTGCGGCCACTTGCCAATGGCCACGGGCACGAAGTTCGTTACGGCGGCGAGCGGTTTGAAGTGCTCAGCGATTGGCAGTTTGGCCAGCCAGTGTTCCACGGCACGATCAACGGCGAGTCGGTGTGCATTCAAGTGGAACGGCGGAACATGATCTACCGCTTGTTCCACTGGGGCTCCCAAGCCGACGTGATGGTGCTTACCGCCCGCGCCGCCGAGTTGCTTTCGCAAATGGCCGAAAAAGAGCCGCCCGACTTGTCGCGATATCTACTGTCGCCGATGCCCGGTTTACTCTCAAAGCTACACGTGGAACCCGGCCTTGACGTAAAGACGGGGCAAGACCTGGCCGTGATCGAGGCGATGAAGATGGAAAACGTGCTGCGCGCCGAACGCGACGGCAAGATCAAACTGGCACTCGCGGCAGTTGGAGACACTTTGTCGGTCGATCAACCGATTCTGGAGTTTGAGTAGCGGCGTGACGCGCAAGATTGTCTGCTGTGCGAGTCGACTGGCTGGCGAGCCGGCGACTGCTGGTCCCACCTCAGCGTAGTCGAGTGTGTCTGCAATGAGCGAAGACACCCAACAGTGCGAGGGCTACTGCCACACTGTTTGGCTCGGGTGTCGGAATCACGTTAGCGGGGGTTGCGGTCGTGGTCATCAGATGGTCCCGCCACACCGTATAGTCCGCCAGATTGACTATCCCGTCGCCATTGCCGTCGGCGTCGCCAATGTCGACCGGTTGCGGTGAGGTCGCGCCGTACTGAGCACGCCACAACTCGTAGTCGGCCGCGTCCACCATGCCGTCGAAGTTGTAGTCGCCTCGCAGGATTAGGTCGTCGATGTTCGACTCGATCCATGGCAGTGCGTCGTCGTTGACCGAGGAAGAGGACGTGTCGGAGGTCGCTAGAGCTACGAAGAACGGCTTGGTCGAGACGAAACCGTCGAGGCGCAAACGCATCGCGGCCAGATAGACTCCGGGCGCAGGTTCGGCGCCGCCGCCCAGCAGCGGATCGCCTCCTTCTCCTAGGAGGGCCCAGAAGTTATGTGCGTGGAGGCTCAAGAAGTCGTTGGTCAGTGTGCCTAGGTGCTCGCCCGGGATCGCCTTCGCGGAACCATCGATGGTCGCCGGAACCGAGTTCGTCACATTGAAGAGCGAGAGCGTCTCAACCTCAGCGGGCGCGAAGTCGACAATACCGTGAGAGTCCCAGTGGAAGAGATTCGAAGTCACGCCGTCGATCGTGATTGGTAGGAAGTCCCAGTAGACCAATCCGCCGATCGGCAGCGCATCGAAGCCGGCCGGCGCGGGCGAGAGCGAGAAGAACGATGGATCGCGGTCGACCCCGCTCGAAGGGAGCACGCTGCCGAAGACCCGCTGACCAATTTGTTGCCCGCCGGGCGAGTCATCGCCGGTGCCGATGAGAAGCCGGTCGCCGAGGGCCTGGACAATAAATCCATCGCCGCCAGCAAGGCATGCGTTCTCGCCCACTATGGCGCCGATGAGCATCACGCCCGAGAGCAGTGAAAGAACCAAGTTATGTCGCACGACCGCAGCCTTCAGTTAAGCAGGTAAGAGGGGCCGGGCGGGAACGGTCCCGCCCGGCGGCCTTGGAATCAACGGCGGCGCCACGCGGCTAAGACGAGCATCGCGGCGAGTGTCGCCGCGGCGGTGGGCTCAGGGATTGCCTCGGCGTATTGGATCGCTTCGGCGTAGTAGGCGAAGTTGACATCGCCGAGCATCGGGGCTCCGACCGACGGATCGTCCATGTAGGCCTGGGTCGCCTCCCCAAGAGCGGCCGCGGCTTCGGTCGCCGCTAACAGTCCCTCGGTCTCATAGATCGAGTTCACCTCCTCATCGATCAGGCCGACGAGGTAGAAGCTATTGGACTTGCGCAAGCCTTCCACACTGACTGTCAGTTCGGTGAGGTAGATTCCGTCGGCGATCGGCTCATCGTCGTCGGTAAGGTCGGAGAAGCCGAAGAACGGATGCTCGTGGAAGCCGCCGTCCGACTCTGCGTTGTAGGCCTGCGGAAAGTAACCCCCTTCAACACTCGATACAGGCGAGAAGTTCACGGCGCCTTCGCCATCCCAGTAGCGGATCGATTCGACATTGAACGTGATCTCGGCGTCGTCGGGGAGTGCGCCCTCGTTGGCGTCGAAACCCGGCTCGTCCGCGCCGATCTCCCAGGGATAAGCCAGCGGCGACACCGGCAGCGGCGTAAAGACGGCCTGGAACACATTGTCGTTCGGATCGAAGTCAATCTGCGTGATGTCGTCGTCGTCCAAAACGGCGAAGCCGACATCGACCTGACCATCGGTCTCGAAGATGGCGATATCGCCACCCCCGCCGTGTCCTAATGCATAGGAACTCAGGAACGTAATGCAGACGAAGCCGCAAATAGCCTTCAGGTTTGTATGTGCAAGCATGATGTCTCTCTCTTGTTGATTCATGGAGATTCTAGTTATTGAGGCGGGAGGGCGAAGTCGAATCCGTCGGCGCACCATTCGGCGATGGTCTCCGCGCTAATCGGCTCGACGTGCCCGTCCGCGTAGAGGTAGTTAGCGACTTTGCCCACGTGTCGCTCCAGGGCGACCTCGTCGGCGACATCGCTGAAGATCGTTTCCATCCGTTCAGGCGGTGTCATCGACTCCGCGTCTTCGAACCATTCGTTGCTGTGCAAGTGGTCCGAACGGAGGCCAACTCCTCCGCCTGCGTCCACAGCTTGGCTCTCCATAATGAGGAGCGTCGCGTGCGTCGACAGAAGGTCGTACAGGCGACCGATCATCCCTTCTTGCCGCCTCCGAATCACCTCGGCGATAAATGGTGGCGTGCCCGGGGCGATCCGGTCGGGTCGACGGAGGTACCCGTTCATCGCGTAGCTCGTGTCTGCCCGAATGATCCCCACGGGAAGCGTTCCCGAGTCTCCGAGTTGGTCACTCGAAAGCGCCTCTCCTGCGATACGCTGGAGGTCGTCCGGGCAAAGCCGGATTGCATCGACGTCCTCGGCGTACGGGGCGAGCGTTGCAATCCAAGAGACCTCTTCTTGCGAGACTGTGCCGACTTCTCCGGTCCGTTTTCGTTCTTCATACTCGCGGTTGAAGTACGCCATGCTCGGGAACGCTCCTTTGTGCACGTCGGCGAACTGATGGACGGCAAGACCAACTTGTCGAAGGTTGTTCGCGCACTGGGTGCGCCGAGCACTGCCACGCGCCGCCTGCACGGCGGGCAACAACAGTGCCACCAAGACGCCGATGATCGCGATCACGACCAACAGCTCGACTAAGGTGAACGCAGACCGGGCGCGTAACATCGCTACGGTCTCCTCGGGAAAGACAGACCCTCGCCTAAAGGCGCTCGAGCGCCGGTGTAGCGTGGGTCAGCAGGTCGGGCAACTGACAGCTACGCAGGGCCGGGCAGCGGAGGACCTCGCGGACCCAGGGTTGCTAATTCACACGAACCAGATTGGCCGACGTTGCCCATTCCAATGGGCAGGTCGGCGTCAAAACCGCCAAATGCTGGTGGACCCGCAAGAAGGCTCAGCTCGATCGCCGATGCGACCGCGAGCAGGAGGGTCGTGTGGTTATGATGGTAACAGGTGTCGAAGCGAGCAGTTGGTTCCCCAACGGCCTGGTCGCTGAATCCCTGTGCGTTACGTCCGGCTTTCTTCGATACCGTCGAACTAGAGTGTTGCCCGTGGTGATGCCAGTGACCATCGCCATGGTGGTGGAAGCACCCTCGAGTTTGGTCCTCGAGCGGACGATTAATCGAGGGGGACTCGATGAGGTAATAGAGTGAGTCTCCCGTCGCTCCGACGACCAAGTAGGTCGCAGCGAAAAGCAGTGAGGTCCATCGGTGAAGTAGGGATTTCGGCACTGGGGTACGCGAGATTGCGACTGTTGAACACGACCTCCTAAGTATCGCAGATTACCCCAGCGACACAACCTATTTGAAGGTCGAATCGTTGATCTCGCTGGTGGCTTCGCTTCTCTACGACACCAATCCGCCGTCTACAAACGCTTGCAAAGAGATACGGTAGGACCATTTTTGCAATATCAGATCTTTTTTTAAATACTTCTGCGACTCGTGCGAACAGCGAATGGGTAACTACCGGACCTGCGCTATTGTGCCATCTCAGGCAGACTCCTTAAACCAACCTGAGGAATCTAGACATGTTTGCTTTCTTCATGACGTGGTCAACCGAATCGTTGCTATTGCTGGGGATTTACGCTGCCTTGGTGATTCCGTTCTTGGTGTTTCCGTTCTGGATGGTGTCCACCAAGGCAGGCTTTCCAGGCTGGTTCAGCCTCGCTGTGTTTGTTCCCGTACTGAACATTGTATTCTTCTATTACCTGGCGTTTGCGGAGTGGCCTGCGATTGGGGCCGCACGCCACGATACTTCTAGGCTTACCTAGTTTCGACACTGTTCACCGGTGGTTTGGGAAGGCGGTGCCTTCTAAAGCGATGCCTACGGTTGGTGTGAAGCTTGGGGGCAGCGGCCCGCCGACTTGCATGGGCGTCATTGTTCTGGGTGACGAGCCGCCTGTCGCACATCTGCCTCGGCGCGAAGGCGGTGCGCAGTTTCATCACACCCGTGAGAAAACTAGCTTGCCGACGTCGACCACGTTCAGTTCTGTTGGTTAGTTCGCAGCGATGGGCCAAAACGAAGCGGCAGCCCATCGATTCCTTCGAATCAAACAAGATGATGGGCGGAACGGCGCCATCCTACGCTGGTTGACTTAGTCCCAGCGCGAAATGTCAACGCACTTTGAGCGAGGACGTTTCGTCCTGTCCCGTTGGTCGTCCCAACTCTAATGGTGTCAACTACTTCCAGGCGTTTTCGAAGAGTTGCCTTTGGTCACTCGCAGCACGGTTGAAAACGATCAGCAATCGCGTGCCAGGGCGGCCAAAAATCGTCGTAGAAAGCGACGCTCAGTTCGATCTAATGGGACTGCCGTACAGTGTAGCGGCGGCTGTTTGAAAACTTGAGATTCGCGAAAGACGGCGGTGGTTGGAACTGGGTAGTTTTTTCACACCCGTGAAAAAACTAAGCTCGCCTTATGACGAACTGGTTTATTGTAAACCGCGGCCAGTATTGGCTTTATGCCAAACGCCCGTGACGTAAGGTTTTTGCACAACGAATCGATATTGGGATATTTGGGAAAAAACCTTGGCTGGATCGCCTCTCTACGACCCTGACAAGCGAGCAATGAAGTACCCCGCGACTACGGCGGTGCCGATCACGCCGGCGACGTTGGGACCCATGGCGTGCATCAGCAGAAAATTTTGTGGATCGGCGCGCTGGCCTTCGGCTTGAGCCACACGAGCTGCCATTGGCACGGCCGACACGCCCGCCGCGCCGATCAGCGGATTGATTAGTTTGTTCGGGCTCAGCAGGTTCATCAATTTGGCGATTAGCAGCCCGCTAGCCGTTGAAATGGAGAACGCTAAGATGCCCATCGCCAGAATTGACAAGGTGCTGGGCTTTAGAAACGTCTCGCCGTCCATGGTGATTCCAACGCACGTGCCGAGGAAGATGGTGATAATGTTGATTAGCTCGTTCTGTGCTGCGCTCGAGAGCCGCTCGACCACGCCGCTTTCGCGGAGAATGTTGCCGAGCATCAGCATGCTAATCAACGCGGACGCTGACGGAACAATCAAAATGCAAATGATCAACGTGGCAAACGAGAAAATCAGCCGTTCGAGCTTGCTCACCTTGCGCAACGACTTCATGCGGATTTTGCGTTCCTCGTCGGTTGTCAACAGTCGCATGATGGGAGGCTGAATCAATGGCACCAGCGCCATGTAGGAATATGCCGCGACGGCTATGGGGCCAACAAGCTCGGGAGCAAGCTTGCTGGATATGAAGATCGACGTCGGCCCGTCGGCACCTCCGATGATGCCGATCGAGGCCGATTCGTTGGGAGTAAAACCAATCAAGTAGGCACCGAGAAAGGTAATCAGCACGCCCGCCTGGGCGCCGGCGCCCAGCAGCAGCGTGCGTGGATTGGCAATCACCGGACCGAAGTCGGTGAGGGCTCCTACGCCTAGGAAGATAAGCGGTGGATAGATTTCCAGATCGATGCCTTGCGATAGGTAGTAGAACAGTCCGCCCGCGTGCCCATCCTCTGGCGGATTGGTGAGCCCGGCAGTAGGCAGGTTGGCGAGCAGTGCTCCGACCGCAATCGGCAACAGCAACATGGGCTCGAATTGTTTGGCAACTGCAAGGTATACCAACACGCCACACACCACCCACATGAGTAGCATTTGTGGGGTGACCGCATCGATTGCCGTGAAATCCAAGAGAGCTTCGAACATGTTTACCTAGTTCATTTCGAGGAGCACGTGCCCTTCGTTCACATTGTCGCCTTCGGTGACCAGCAGTCTGGCAACCTTGCCCGCCGCCGGTGCCGTGATTCGGTTCTCGACCTTCATGGCGTCGAGCAGTATCAACACCTGCCCTTGTTCCACAACGTCGCCTTCCTTCACCTGGATCGACTTCACCACGCCGGCCATAGGGCTGATGATGACACCAGGGGTCGACGCGGCAGTCGGCGTGGTTGGCGCGGCGGCTGGGGGCGGAGCGATAGGCGACGTGCCAGTGGTGGTCGGACGCGGTGTCGAATGCGCCGGTGCCTGTTCGTCGCTAAGTACCTCGACGGTGACGTCGTACGACTTATCTCCAATGGTGATGCGAAGCTTCTTCATCTACGGGCCTGCGGGTTCAAGACATGAGAGCCATGTATCTGCGATCGCCCTTGGAGAGCCCAAGCCAAGTCGTCGGGCGTGAGGGCGCGAACGTGAACAATACGGTGAGGTTGGGTGACGACTGCACTGACGGCCGAAGCAATCAGCACAAGGGTTTCTTCCGAAACTCCCTCTTCGGGAACAGGTGCAGCGAGCTTGGGTTCGGCCTTTTGCTGTTCTATGGTCTTCAGCAACCATCCAACAAACGTACACATGACCGCCAGGCAACTAAGCGCAGAGACTACCACAACCAACCCTACGCCGACGAACTGCAAGAGCGCGTACAGCGAGGGCTGTTCTGGAAGAGCGGCAATTACTGCTGCGAGGGCGAGCGTCATAAAGGTATAAGTCCGTGTTTCTTCGGTGGGCGTGTTTCTCGTTTGTTCATCGTATTCCTCAGAGCCAACGAGACAACGCCCCGCGTTTGGGCGGGAGATATCACATCGGTAATCATGCCATGCGAAGCAGCCATGTAGGGCGACGCAAAGCGGGAACGGTACTCCTCGATGAACTGCTCGCGAAGCTGCTCGCGGTCGTCGGCGGCTTCGAGTTCGCGGCGGTACAATACGTTCACCGCGCCCTCGGCCCCCATCACGGCGATCTCGGCGGTGGGCCAGGCAAACACCATGTCGGCTCCCAAGTCGCTGCTACACATGGCGAGGTACGAGCCACCATACGCTTTGCGAGTGATGATGGTGATTTTCGGTACCGTTGCCGACGAGTAGGCGAACAGCATCTTCGCGCCATGGCGTATGATGCCGCCCTGCTCTTGGCTTACGCCAGGCAGGAAACCAGGAACGTCGACCAGCGTTACTAGCGGAATGTTGAACGCATTGCAGAATCGAATGAATCGCGACGCTTTGTCCGAAGCATCAATGTCCAATGTACCAGCTTTGACCAACGGTTGATTGGCAATAAGACCAACCACAATGCCATCGATTCTGGCAAATCCAACAATCACGTTCTGTGCGAAGTCTTTATGGACTTCCAAGAACTGCGACGGATCGACGAGGCGGTGGATCACTTCGTACATATCCATGGAGTCTTTGGTGTCGGGCGGAACGATGTCGTTCATCGATGGATCGTCGTCCAACAGGATATCGGATGTTGGTTGATGAGGGGGATTCTCGAGGTTGTTCGGCGGCAAGTACGACAGCAACGCGCGGACCAGTTCCATGGCATGCTCGTCGTTGTCGGCGACAAAGTGAATATTGCCGCTCAACGTTGCATTGGCTGCCGCACCACCGATTTCCTCCATCGTGGCGTCGACGCCCGTGGCCGCCTTGATGACTTGCGGCCCGCAAATGAACATGTTGGCGTTCTCGCGCGTCATAATTAGGAAGTCCATGAGGGCCGGCGAATAGGCCGCCCCGCCCGCACAGTTGCCCGCAATAACGCCAATCTGCGGCACCGAGCCGGAAAGCTGAACATTGCGATAGAAGACCTGTCCATATCCGGAGAGCGACTCGACAGCCTCTTGAATGCGAGCGCCGCCCGAGTCGTTTACTCCGACCAGCGGCATTCCGCCCTCCAACGCATACTCCATCAAGTCGCAAATCTTCTTGGCGTGCCGTTGCCCGAGGGCGCCGCCACCGACCGTGGCATCGTGGCTGTACGCAGCAACGGCCCGCCCGTCGACCCAACCGACTCCGGTGACCACGCCATCGCACGGCAGCGACTTCTTCTCCATGCCGAAGTCGTGGCAAGCGTGATCGACGTGCATTCCCCACTCTTGGAACGTTTGAGGATCAAAGAACCCGTCGAGTCGCTGCCTAGCGGTTAGCAGTCCTTTTTCGTGCCGCTTGGCAATTCGCGCTTCGCCGCCGCCCAGCTTGGCCGTGTTGCGGCGCTGGTTGAGTTCTTCTAGTAGTTTTTGTCGAATGCTCATGGGTTTGTCGTTTCAGTCATTACGGAACATGGGGAGCTCATGGGTGTTGACTAAGTCGTACACACTCTCAGTCCACTAGCTTCCACGATATGTCGCGCCGCCGCCTCGGGGGCAAGCGTTCCGTTGAGTACCTGCTCCTCCAATTCGGTACGTATTTCAGCGACTGCTGGATGGTCGGTCACGGCTTGTCGGATCTGCTCGTCGACAATCCGCCACATCCAGCGTGTGTTCTGTCGACAGCGCCGGTTCGCCAAATCGCCGGACGCCTTGATCGATTCGTATCGGTTTTCGACGGCCTCCCAGACAGTGTCGATATTGCGATGCTCCCGAGCACTGCATGTGACGACGGCCGGCACATCACCCGTTTTCGACGTTAGCAAGCCAAGCATGCGCTCTAGTTGACGAGCTGCCACCTCGGCTGCCGTCTGGTTATCACCATCGGCCTTGTTGACGGCAATAACGTCGACCAACTCTAGTAGACCCCGCTTGATACCTTGCAACTCATCTCCGGCGCCAGGCATCATGAGCGCTAGGAAGCAATCGGTCATTTCGGCGACCATCGTTTCCGATTGGCCCACACCCACCGTTTCGACCAATACAATCTCAAAGCCCGCCGCCTCGCAAATGAGCATCGTCTCGCGTGTTTTCCGCGCTACGCCGCCGAGCGTGCCGGCCGAAGGCGAAGGGCGAATGAAGGCACTGGCTTCCGCGGAAAGCCGCGCCATTCGCGTCTTGTCGCCCAAGATGCTACCACCACTTACGCCGCTGGAAGGATCGACCGCAAGCACCGCCACCTTCCGCCCAGACTTCACTAAGTGAAGACCTAGCGACTCGATGAACGTGCTTTTTCCGACCCCTGGCGGGCCGGTGATCCCAACTCGAATTGAGTTGCCGGTGTGTGGCAACAGACGAGTTACTACCTGTTCGGCGAGCCGTTGATGTTCGCCACGGGTCGATTCGACCAGTGTCAATGCCCTCGGCAACACCGCGATGTCGCGGGAGAGTACTCCAGCGTAGTAATCCTCCTCTGTTAGCGTACGACGACGTGGTGGCGTTTCCATTGCGTGCCCATCGGGTGTCGGTGTGCTCAAAGGTCATTCCAGGTCGAACTCAAGCTGCTCGGCCAGGTCGCGGAGCAACTCGGCGGCCGCCTCGCCAATCACGGTGCCAGGGCCGAAGATAGCCACGGCGCCCGCTTTGCGAAGCGCGTCGTAGTCGTCTGGAGGAATCACACCGCCAACCACGATCAAAATATCTTCTCGTTCTAAGGCTGCTAACTCGTCGCGAAGTTGCGGAACCAACGTCAGATGACCAGCGGCGAGGGAACTCACGCCCACCACATGTACGTCGTTCTCCACCGCATGGCGAGCGGTTTCAGATGCGGTGCGGAATAGCGGACCAATGTCGACATCAAAGCCCAAATCGGCAAACGCGCTGGCGATGACTTTTTGTCCCCGATCGTGGCCATCCTGTCCCATCTTAGCTATCAGAATGCGCGGTCTGCGTCCGTCACATTTTTCGAACGCCTGGACTAGCTGACGGACTTCGTCGGCGTGTGCACGATCACCCACTTCGCCACCATATACCCCGCGCACCGACTGTACGGGTGCTTCATATCTACCATAAACACCCTCGAGTGCCGACGATATTTCACCTACCGTGGCCTGCGCCCGTGCTGCTTCGACGGCCAGTTCAAGTAAGTTGCCTGTGCCATTCTCTGCTGCATCGCGTAGCGCCCGCAAGGTGCCGTCGACAGTAACTTGGTCTCGCTCGGCGCGCAACCGATTGAGGCTCTTGATCTGGGCTTCCCGCACAGCCGTATTGTCGACGTGCAACACCTTAACGTGCTGCTCGTCTCGCGGTCGATACTTGTTTACGCCAATCAAAGTCTGTTGACCAGAGTCGATGCGAGCTTGCGTGCGAACCGCAGCCTCTTCGATGCGCATCTTAGGAATACCGGCTTGAATCGCTTTGGTCATGCCGCCCAAGTCTTCTACCTCGCGGACGTGCTTCCAAGCCCGTTGGGCGAGATCGTGGGTCAGCCGCTCGACAAAATAGCTCCCACCCCACGGATCGACTACGTCGCAGGTATCCGTTTCCTGCTGCAAGAACAATTGCGTGTTGCGGGCGATGCGAGCCGAGAAGTCGGTCGGCAGCGCGAGCGCTTCGTCAAGCGCGTTGGTGTGCAACGATTGAGTGTGGCCGTGGGCGGCGGCCATTGCTTCCACGCACGTGCGAATGACATTGTTGTAGACGTCCTGCGCGGTGAGACTCCAGCCGCTGGTTTGGCTGTGGGTCCGCAAGCTCATGCTCTTGGGATTTTTCGGCTCGAACTGCTTAATGAGCTTCGCCCAGATCATCCGAGCCGCGCGCAGCTTGGCGACTTCCATGAAGTAGTTCATGCCGATCGCCCAGAAGAACGAAAGCCGCGGACAAAACGCATCGACATCGAGCCCAGCTTGCCGACCGGTACGTACGTATTCCAATCCGTCGGCCAGCGTGTAGGCCAACTCCAGGTCGGCCGTTGCGCCTGCCTCCTGCATGTGGTAACCGCTGATGCTGATGCTATTGAACTTCGGCATCCGCTCGCTGGTGTAACGGAAGATATCGGCCACGATTCGCATGCTGGGTTCGGGCGGATAGATATACGTATTCCGGACCATGAACTCCTTGAGAATATCGTTCTGTATTGTTCCAGTGAGTTTCTCGGTACTTACCCCCTGCTCCTCGGCGGCGACGATGTACAGGGCCATGATCGGCAATACAGCTCCGTTCATGGTCATCGAAACACTCATGCGGTCGAGCGGAATGCCCTCGAACAACATTCGCATGTCGTGAATGCTGTCGATCGCCACACCCGCCATGCCAACATCGCCCGCCACGCGGGGATGATCGGAGTCGTAGCCTCGGTGTGTCGACAAGTCGAACGCGATACTCAGACCCATTTGTCCAGCGGCTAGGTTGCGCCGATAGAAAGCATTGGAGTCTTTCGCTGTCGAGAAACCAGCGTACTGTCGAACGGTCCATGGTCGGAGCGTGTACATCGTTGCATACGGGCCACGGACGAACGGTGGCAAGCCCGGCATGGTGTCCAGGTGGTCGATACCGTCGAGGTCGGCAGCGGTATAGAGCGGCCTCACGGGAATCTGCTCGGGCGTTTCCCACGTAAGGTCTTCGACCGCGGTACCCGTTGCCTGGTGCCACGCGTCGTAAGTTCCAGATTGGGCCGGGCGCTCTGTGTAGGGCACGTCAGCAAAGTTTGGAACACGAGTCATGATTGCAGTACCCCTTCTTCACGAAGCAACTCCCGCAGCGTGGTGAGCACATCGCACTTGATGAAGATGAATCGATCGACGCCAGCGGCGCGCCAGGCGTCTTCGTTGTCGCCTGGGTGCCCAGCCAGCACGACCGTTCGAGCGCCGGCGGCTTTCAACTTGGCAGCTATTTCCGGCACGACTTCCGGGTAGAGTTTGTCCGACGAGCAAATGACCGCAATGCTCGCCCCCGATTCGCCGAAGCCTGCGACTGCGGCATCCGCTTCCGCAAAGCCATCGTTCGACAGCACTTCAAACCCACCAGATTCGAAGAAGTTCTTGGAGAACGTGGCCCGCGCGGTGTGGTGAGCGATGGGCCCCATATTCGCCAGAAAGACCCTGGGCCGCTGTCCGTGCTCGGCAAGCCAAGCGTCGCTGGCGTCGCGAAGCTGTTCGTAAGGTGCCGCGAATGGCCGCGGCACGAGCGGCGGTATCGTAGCCGCTTGCTCTCCAAATCCCATGGCACGGGCCAACTGCCCGATCGATGCGCCGGCAACCGCCGCTTCTACCGCCGCTGCGGTGCGTTGATCGCTGCCGCGGAGCGCGCCTAGCTGCACGTCGTCAGCTCGGGCGGTCGCCAGCCGACTAGCCGCCGCCTCGCGCACTTTGCTGACGTCGACTTCTTCACGATCCACGGGGTCCTCGGCAAGGTTGGGGAACTCACTGACACCCGTGATTCCCTCTTTGCGGGTAGCGATGCTCTTCGCTCGTGGGGCGTACGCCGATTCAATCTGTTTGCTCACCCAGCCATTGGTTAGGGCGACTCGCATCCCACCTTGTCGTTCGATTTCCTGAAGCAGACTCCACGCTTCGCTGCCAAGTTCTTGCGTTAGCGAATCCATGTACCAGCTTCCACCAGCAGGATCGACAACCCGATTTAGGTGCGACTCGTCCTGAAGCAAGTGCAGAGTGTTGCGGGCGACGCGGCGGCTACTTCCATCGGGTAAGCCAAGAGCCGCGTCGAAGGGCACGGAGGTGATTGCCGTAGCGCCGCCAATGCCGGCCGCGAACACGGCGACCGTGTTGCGGAGCAGATTGACGTACGGATCGCGTGCGGTGAGCACGCGCCGACTGACTTGGGCGTGCAACCGCATTGCGCCGTCGTTGCCAGTACCTCCACAGGCCTCGACCACGCGGGCCCACAGGCTTCGCGCGGCTCGAAGCTTGGCAATGCTGAGGAATTGGTGGGTGCCAACGCACATACTGAATTCGATTTGCTGGGCGGCACGGTCGATTTCGAGCCCGCTATCGATCATCGCCCGCAGGTACTCAATGCCGGTCGCCATAGCGAACGCAATATCTTGAACGGCAGTCGCACCCGCATGGTGATACGACGCGGTGCTTACTTGCACGGCCGTGACATGCGGATACTGGTGCGCTGTCCAATACGTTAGGTCGGCGAGCATCTCCATTGCTCGATCGACTGGTATCGGTAGACCACCATCGCTGGCAAGCGCAGCGAGTGGGTCTGCGTTGAAACAGCCCCGCGCTTCATCGGGTGCCGTTCCGCGGCGTCGCCAAAGCGCGACGAGTTGGGCCGCTGCCGGCAAGAACGCGCTACCCGGCTCCAATGCGACGCCAACGAGCGACACGTCAACCTCTCTAAGCACCGCATCTAGATCATCGACGTGAAAGGCCGAAATGCCGTCGCACTTGGCGAACTCTCTGACACGTTCGTCGTCGGCATCCAAACCGCGCCGCGCTGCGGTGTCGAGTCGAACGAGTATTGAAGTCGCGCCCCCCTCCAAGTCGGCGAGGATGGCTCGATTGGCGGTTTCGATGTCGGGATGGGCATGCTCCTGGCGAAGATCCCAACCCGACTCCGCCGACCCTAGCGCCGTCGAACCTCGAAGGAAGTTGGGAAATCCAGGGACTCCAAAGGGGTCGTCGTCGGCGGGCCAGTCGCGCGAGGTGTAAATCGGCTGCAGGTCGACGCCCTCGAACGTGTGAGTGACCAGCTTCTTTTCGAATGGTGCACCCTTCAGGTCTTTTTCGACCATCTTGCGCCACTCGTCGTACGCGACGGAGGGAAAGTCGTCGCTCAACTTGAATTCCGTGTCCATGATTGCTTGGTATTAGTGTTGCTCAGTTTGCTCGGCAGGTTCGCACAGTTCTGTGAGCACGCCGAACGTGCTCTTGGGGTGGGCGAAGGCGATTTTCATATGATGTGCGCCCATCCGCGGCGTCTGGTCGATCATGCGTAGGCCGGCGTTCTCCAATTCCGCGATCCTTGCCTCGATATTGTCCACGGTGAAGGCCAAATGGTGGAGCCCCTCGCCACGGGTCTCCAAGAACTTGGCGATGGGGCTCGACGGATCGGTTGGTTCTAGCAACTCCAGACGCACGTCTCCGACTTTGAAGAAGCCGACCTTCACTTTCTGGTTGGCAACGTCTTCATAGCACTCAAACTCGGCCCCCAAGGTGCCTTCGTAGAACGGCCGCTGATCGTCAATCGATCGTACTGCGATGCCAACGTGATTCAGTGATTTAACCGGTTCCATGGTTTGCTCCTAAGTGCTTTCGGTGCTTGAGGTCTGCGGCCGGGTGAGGAGATCGCTGAGCTGGCCGAGCCAAAATCGTGCTGCGGTGCCCGGTATCTCCATCAGGCATCTTGTTAGGTCGAAATTCGAAAGGCGAGTCGCGAAACCGCGATAGTGCGGCATTGCGGCCCACCGCTGCGGCCACTCGATGACAAGCTGCTTGGTGAAATGCCGGATGAGCACCTCATCGATCCGCCGCTCGTCTGCATGCAAGTCGCGAATCACGCCATCGAGCGAGTGCAAAGTCTTACGCAGTAACACCATGTCGGGGCACAGCCGAAGGCCCGCTTGCCGCACCGCGTCGTCCAACATTCCTACCAACCAGCTGAACCCAGGTAGTTCACCGTGGCGAATTCGATGTACCCATTGGTAGGCCACGCATGCAAGGTTTTCGCTACTGCCAACTCGGTCGGCTAATTCGTCGAGCGCGCGGACCACGCTGCTAGAATTCAAAGTCGCTGCGGCTAGCACGATCTGTACGATGGCTACACGCTCCTCGTCGCTGAGTTGCCCGACCAGACTCCAGTCCAAAATTCCCAGCCGGCCTTCATTGGTAAACAGCAAGTTACCTGCATGCGGGTCGCAATGAAAGAAGGCCTCGCTGCTGGTGGAGAATACGGGTTGCGCGACCAATGCTTCAACGACGAGCGTCGCCAAATGTTGTCGATCGTTGCATCCGGGTGGGAAGCACTCGGTAACTTTGCTGCCCGATAGCCGCTCCATGGCCGTGACCCGGTTGGTGCAGAGAGGTTGGAGCGTTGGAATGTGGACGCGATGATCGTCGCAGTAAGCCGAGCGGGCGAGTTCGAGATTTCGTTGCTCGGTTCCAAGTCGCACTTCCGAGTGCAGCTTGTCGCGCACCTGCTCGAACGTCTCCCGATAATCGATCGATGGGATGCCAAGGTCTTCACATCGCTCGTCGAGATGATCGCCTACTCGCCCGGCTAGTTCGAGTTCTTGCTCCAATCGCTCTTCGATATCGGGCTTGAGAAGTTTGAAGACTCCCGCTGTTGAATCGGCGCCGCCAGTTTGCTCGTAGCCGATCACCACTGCCACGCTGGCCTCGGCGATCGCGGGCGTCTGGAGCTGAATTCCCTGCGCGCCCAGCGATCCGAGCTCACTTGTTAGGACGCGCTCAATCGTCGCGAGGTCGACCTTCGGTTGGAGCGACTCGAGCTGCTGAAGATGTTGACGCAACTCGGCCGAGAGTTTGGCGTCTCGCGCGAGCACTTGGCCCATTTTGTGGAGCATCGGGCACGATCGAGCGAGCGTTGCCAACCGTTGTGAAACGCTGGCATTTGCTGGCAACGCCGCCTGATCGGCAAGAATGCTTGCTTGCCGCTCTTCCGGCAGGCCTTCGAGAAATATAGCCAAAGCTTCGCTCACCGGGCGAGCGAAGCAGGCATATTCGTCCGGCAGTACGGACGCAAGCGCACCTTCGTTGATGATCGCATCCCAATCCATCATCGGTCCTGTTCGATGATTCAAGCAATTATGCGGACCGTGCAGCCAGCCACGACTCGATGTGTGGCCAGGTGCTTTTTTCCGCACCGCGACCGGCCATAATGCCGATGTGCCCTCCGCGGACGCGGAACACCTCTTTGTCCGAGCTGCCAACCAGATCCATGATACGTTCCGACTGGCACGGCGGCGTGATGTGGTCGGACTCGGCAATCACGTTTAGCAGATTCGCTGTTAAGTTGCTCAATTTGACATGTTCACCGCGAATGACAAGTGAGCCTTCGATCAACCGGTTCTCCTTGTAGAACTCGTTGATTAGTTGCTTGTACGCAGAGCCTGCCATGGGAATGATGTCGCGGACCCAGGTGTTCATCGCGTGCCACGCCTCGGTGGTGCCGGGATTGTCGATATTGTCCCACAACATCACGTAGCTGCCCACGTAGTTCTCCACCGGCTTGAGCAGCTTGGCGCCCGCATCGATCATCTCCCCAGGCACGTTGCCTAATTTCTCCACAATCAGATCGGGGTTGAACGAGGCGTTGCTCGTCCAGCGCGTAAAGGCGCCAGCGGTCTTGTCGGTAAAATCGAGCGGCGCGGTCAGTAATATCAGATTCTTGAGCCCGTCGTCGGGCCGCAAAGATGCATACAAGGTCGAAATCAATGCGCCTAGACACCACCCGAGCATGCTAAACTCGCTCGACCCGGACACCGCCTTTAACTTGCGTATCACTCGCGGTAGGTACTCAAGGGCGTAGTCGTCGAACTTCATACCCTGGTCTTCGGGGCCAGGCGCGCCCCAGTCGAGCAGATACAGGTCGTAGCCGCGTTTGAGCATGTACTCCACGAAGCTGTGCCCAGGCCGAAGGTCCAGTACATGGGGGCGGTTCATGATGGCGAACACCATCAACAGCGGCACTGGCTTCCGCTCAGCTTCTGGAACCACCGGCACATAGTGATAGAGCTTCGCCTTGTTCAGGGCCCATACGAGTTCCTTCGGCGTCTGGGCAATATCGGCGTCGGTTGTCAACAGGCGATTAAACCTCTGCGCCCGCTGGACCGCGTTATGCCATTCGTTGCCGATTTCGTTGAACTGCGATGGTAGGGCGTTAGTCGTCTTGTTCATGATGGCTCCTCTTCGCGGTCCCTGTGATGCTCGCCGCTGCTACTTCGCACCACGAGCAACAACTCGTCCAACTTGGCATCGAGATCGTCGAGCCGCATCTCGATGTTCGTCATTCGCTCGGCGAGCCGAGTGATGTCGTCGCGGTTGGGCATGTTGAGGTTGTTTAGCGTGTTGGTCGTCGCACTCTCAACCGCATCGCGAAACGGGCCCGAACCGCCCAGCCAGGCGTCGAGCATCGATCCGCTCGCCTCGGCATACGCATCGGTGTTGACCAGTTCGACCATAGTCTTGGCCCATGCGTCCATGCCAGCATTCCGCATGTCCTTGAACATTTGGCTTGGGTCGAACGGATTGAACGATTCGTTGTTTCCTGAACTCATGATCTTCCCCACTTCGCGTCAAAGTCACCTCGACTAACTTGCACGCCTAGGCCATGTGTGCACCGCCATTTACGTTGATTTGCTCACCTGTAATGTAGTCGCCGTCGGCCACCAGGAACGTGACCGTCTTGGCAATCTCCTCGGGGTGAGCGTATCGGCCCAACGGGATCTTGCTCTTGATATGCGCTTGAATCGCGTCGGGAACAGCGGCGAACATGTCAGTATCGGTGTAGCCGGGTGAAATCGAGTTGACTGTGATGCCCGATCTTACCAATTCGGCCGCCGCGGTTCGCGTGAAGGCGATGATACCTCCCTTGCTCGCGCTGTAGTTCGCTTGCCCCACCGCCGGAATCTGGCCGTTCATCGAACTGACGTTGATGATGCGTCCGAAGCTTTGGCTGGTCATAATGGGAATCGCTGCCGACGTGCAAAAAAAGCACCCGTTTAGATTGGTAGAGATGACCTCCACCCATTGCTCGTCGGTCATCCGCGGAAGCAAGCTATCGCGGGTGATACCGGCGTTGTTGACCAACACATCAAGGTGCCCAAAGTGATCGGCAACCTTCTCGACCATTGCGCGGGCCTCCTTGGCATCGCCGATGTTCGCTTGAACGATCATCGACTCGCCGCCCATGGCCGCGATCTCATCGGCCACTTCCGTGGCTTTGGCTTCGTTGCTCGAGTAGTTAATGGCCACCCTGGCGCCCTCGCGGGCGAGTTCGAGAGCGATGGCTTTACCAATACCACGTGATGCACCCGTGATGAGTGCAGTCTTACCTTCGACCCTTCCCATCGGTAACTCCTTGTACAATCTGTTTCGTATACTGTTCGGTTGTCCCTCGGCGGCGCCTTGTTCATGCAGCGTCGCCAACCTCTGCCATTAAGCGTGCTCGAAAATGGCTGCCAGACCCTGTCCGCCGCCGATGCACATGGTGACCAAAGCGCGCTTGGCCCCGGTTCGATTCAACTCGTAAAGGGCTTTGACCGTCAGGATCGTGCCCGTAGCACCAATCGGATGTCCCAACGAGATGCCGCTGCCGTTGGGGTTGGTCCGGTCTTCCGGCAATCCCAGTTCACGGCACACCGCCAAGGCCTGTGCGGCAAACGCCTCGTTGACCTCGAACACGTCGATGTCGTCGTAGCCGAAGCCTGTCTTCTCGAGTACCTTGCGTACAGCCGGCACTGGTCCCATGCCCATATACTTGGGATCGAGGCCCGCGTACGCATAGTCGATCATTCGACCCATCGGCTTGAGACCCTTTTCTTCGGCATACTCGCGGCTGGCGAGCACGACTGCCGCGGCAGCGTCGTTGATGCTCGAAGCGTTGCCGGGCGTCACCGTTCCCTCTGGATCGAAGACCGTCGGCAGCCGCGATAGCTTTTCCACGGTCACACCGTGTCGCACGGTCTCGTCGACCTCAAAGGGCACCATCTCGCGCTTCACTTTGATGTCGATCGGCACGATCTGCGCTTTGAAGTAACCATGATCGATGGCGGCCCCGGCGCGGCGATGGCTTTCGACTGCCAGCGCGTCCTGGTCTTCCCTCGAGATGTTGTACTTTTTGGCCACGTTCTCGGCCGTGACACCCATGTGACAGTCGTCGAACGGGTCGGATAGGGCTCCGACCATGGCGTCTACCATCGTCGAGTCGTTCATCCGTGCTCCGAACCGCATCGCTTGGCTGAAGTACGGACTTCGGCTCATGTTCTCCGCTCCGCCAGCAACCGTCACTTCAGCGTCACCCAGCATGATGGTTTGGGCCGCGGTGATGATCGATTGCAGGCCGCTGCCGCACAGGCGGTTGAGCGTAAGAGCAGGCGCTTCATGCGGTAGCCCACCGTTCACACCAGCCACGCGCGCCAGGTAGTGGTCATGAGAGTCGGTGTGAATGATGTTGCCGAACACCACATGTCCGACATCGGTGGGGGCGGCGCCTGACCGCTTGACCGCCTCGCGAACGCAGCTTGCAGCCATGACTGTAGGAGGGGTGTCCTTTAAGCTACCACCGTAACCGCCAATGGCAGTTCGCACTCCGCTAAGCACGACGACTTCGCTTCCCATTGCAAATCCCTCCTCAATTAGACCGACAAGAACCGTTACGAATCGACGATTCCATCTGTTAGCATTTCATGTGCCATATAGCCGCAACGCAAAGCTCGTCAATGTCTGCACACTAAGGCTCGCCGCCCCGCCGGTCTTGTGCGTTTCCGCACACGCTCCTATGTGTGGCGGCCGGAACAGCACACTTGCGCACCCCGTCTGCCCACCGACTAGCGGGCGGCGGCGAGCTTTGGTGAAACGTGGTAACGCTGAGGGAACGGCACGAGGTTCGCAGAGAAATCCTTGGTCCCACGTATTGGCTTATCCCTGAGAGGTGGCGTCATGGCGCTACAACAGAACATCGCAACCGAACCGGTGGCCAGGCTCGACCTTCGCGAGCCTGTGCTCTGTGGCCCAGCCGAGAGTATTCGCGAAGTCATCGTGCGGATGCGCGAGCGGAAACTGGGCTGCGTGATCGTGGTCGATATCGACCGTAAACCACTTGGCATGTTCACCGAAGGCATGCTGACTCAGTTGCTTTGCGGCGATCCATCGGCGCTCGACGATGCGGTCGGCGATCACGTCGCCGCACAGTGGCCGTGGGTACTCGATACAGACCCAATTTCCCTGGTCCTCGACGCGATGCATACCAAGAATGTCCGTTTCATCGGCGTCGTGGACGACGACGGGCGCATCATGGGACTGACCGGGCAAAAGGGGCTCATGGAATACGTCGCCGAGCACTTTCCTCAGCAGGTCATGGTGCAACGAGTTGGAAGTCCACCACCAGCCGAGCGCGAAGGGGCCTAACCATGTCCGACATACGCAATAGCAGAGCTACGTCCAACGAGTTCCAAGATCCTCTAGAGAACTACGATCCCGTCGACTACGACGATCCACTGGAGGAAGCGCTCGCGACCCAGCCGGTTTCGGCGATGCAATCGACGCCATACGCGTCAATCTCGCCCGACACATCGATTCGCGACGCCGTCCGCCAGCTTGCTGGCATGCACATCGCTTGTCTGCTAGTGGAGAAAGATCAGAAACTGCTCGGCGTGTTCACCGACCGCAACGTGCTCGACCGCGTTGCCCTGGAATACGACCAGATAAAAGATCGGCCGGTAAGTGAAGTGATGACGATCGACCCGGTATTCGTTTACAACACGGATTCATCTGCAGCAGTGTTTACCGTCATGGCCGTTCATGGCTTTCGCCATGTGCCGGTGCTCACTAGTGACAAAAAGATCGCCGGCATCGCCAGCCCGCACCGCATCAGCGGCTTCCTGCGCGAGCACTTTAGGGAGTAAAGGCCCGCCAACGAACACTCACCGGCACGGCCACCACGGCAGGTTCACAGGCGAGGGCTTGGAGCCTGTTCGGTTAAGTTGCATGTTTTTTTCTTGAAACCGGGCCACGCATTTGATCCAATTTGGTTACGCTATCGCGTTTCGTTCGAGCGACCGTTCTTTGAATACTTGTAGTGGCTAATGCTAGTGGCAAGTGGCCAGTAGGCGTTTCGTTGTGTGCTTGCGCGGCACTCCTAATTCCCTCCTTCCCACTTCCCTTTGAATGGGTTTTACCCCAACTGCGGGAAACCCTGGGGCAAAACTTTGGGATCTCGTGTGGTGTGCGATACCACAAATCGTTACCAGACATCGAGTTGGGGAATCGGTTGGCAGTTAGCCGCGTTGAGTTTTGCCCCAACGAATCGTGTTTTCCAATCGTATGCTGGGTAACAACTCCAAGGCGTTGCGCCTCAGCAAGTTACGAAAACGGATTGTGCTCCATTGGGGAACAACCGGGTAGAAACTCGTTTGTCGATAGGAAAGCTCCTACTCGTACTTCCACTTGACGATCCACGGGTCTTCCAGCCGTTTCTGACGTTCGCGGAGCATTCGCTTGTATCTGGCCAAGTGCGTGGCGTAGCCCGGGTTGGCTGACAAGTTGTGCGACTCGTCAGGGTCGTTAGCGATGTCGTACAGTTCGAACTCGGGCCGATGGATGTACTCTCCGACTGTCCGTTGGCCGTACGGTGCCTGCTGGCCTTGGCGGAACTGTCCTTGCCAACTCGACGCTGCCCAAAGGTCCGAAGCGAACGGATATTCCAGCGGATGAGCGATGTTCCAGATGAGCTTGTAGTTTCGGTCGCGGATCACGCGCATCGGATAGTACATCTGAATTTCGTGAAACGTGTGCGAGGCAAACACCGCGTCGTGGTGTTCGCCTTCTGGATCGCCCATCACGCCGAGCCAGCTCTTGCCTTGGTAGCCGCGGAACTGGTTGCCTCCGCTGCGATTCTCCGCCACGGCCACTCCGCGCTCCCGCCAGAACGAGTTGGGGTCTTGCCATTGCTTAGGGCCATTCGTTTTCGGGTCGAGCTGGCCAGCGAAGTTGACTAACGTGGGAGTCAAGTCGACGTGACTCACCAGCGCGTCGGAAACCACGCCGCGTTGCGATTCGTAAGGGTTGCGAACGACCAACGGCACGTGCAGACCTGGTTCATAAACCGTAGTCTTCGCACCGGCGAAGGCCATTCCATGATCGGAGGTAAACAAGATGAGCGTCTTGTCGTACAGGCCGGCCTCCTTCAATATGTCGACCAATCGACCAAGCCCCTGGTCGATGCGGGCGCACGATTGATAGTACTGGGCAAGTTCTTCGCGCGTCTCTGGTGTATCGGGCAGAAACGCGGGCACGACGACATTGTCCGGCCTGTAATACACCTCCTCGACGCCGGGATAACTTCCACGATTCGGCAGATTGCCAAACAGATTAGGTTTGAGTTCGCGCTTAGAAGTTCGGTCGGTCTTGCCGCTGCGATGCGGATCGTTGGTGGCGAAGTAGAGCAGGAACGGCCGATCGTCGGACCGATCTTCCAGAAACTCGCGGCAATGTTCCGCCATCTCGACGACATTTCGATCCGCGCCGGGGATGGTGGTTTCGAAGTGGTAGACGGGCTCCGGGGCAACGTGAAACTTGCCACATCGCGCCGTGCGGTAGCCGGCATCCGCCAACACCCGCGGCAGGCTTAGGCTCACAACGTTGTGATACGTGGCAAACTTGTGAAAGTGATGCTGGTGGCCATATTGCCCGTTCTTGTGATTGTGCAGCCCGGAGAGAACCACCGATCGACTCGCGCTGCAACTTGCCGTGGTGGCGAATGCACAAGTAAACCGCGTTCCGTCGGCGGCAAGCGCATCGACATTGGGCGTCTGGGCCACCGGGTCGTCGTAACACCCCAGCGTCGTTCCTTCGTCGTCCGTGATGAACAATAGGACATTGCGATCGGGAATAGGACGCTTGTCGTCATCTGCGAAAGCGCAGTGGCAAGCCAACGCTAAGTGCAATCCAACGACGGACGGGAGCCATTTCGAAACAGCGTGCGAGTGCCAAGTTATGTTCATTCAATCACCGCGAATTCCAACCAATAACGGACGGTCCCCCGTCGCCATTACGGCGCGGGACAACTCCATTGTAGGAAATGCGGACGGACTGTGCAGAAACCCAAGGCACCCCAAGTGGTTACTCGCTAGAGCCTTCGGCGACACCGTGCAAGAAGTGTGTGTCGACGTGCAAAAATAGTCCGGGAGGGACTCGAACCCCCGACCAAGGGATTATGAGTCCCCTGCTCTAACCAACTGAGCTACCGGACCTGATTGTTTCCGCGTGCGGGCCGTTTGGACGCACGGACGGTGGCCCAAGGAATTTTGAAGCCAGATGTATTATTTCGGCGTCGACATCGCCTCGCAAGCGGCCGGCGCACAACGCGGTTCGATGGCCCCAAGTAAAGATGATTCGGACTTGTTGCACCAACTCGAGATTGCGCGGCCCTTGGCCGCCCGAGCGCCTGTGCCTACCTCTCCACCGCTGCCCAGTCGCGACGTTGGCGGCTACTGGGGATGCTCATCGCCTTACGATACTTCGTGACAGTGCGGCGTGCCACGGTGATTCCCTCGGCGGCCAGGGCGGCCACAAGAGCGTCGTCGCTGAGTGGTTTCTTTTTGTCTTCGTTGTCTACGATCTCTTGCAACTTCAAGCGTACGCGATCCCACGCGACTTCTTCGCCATCGGCGCTGGTGGTGCCGCCGACGAAAAATCGCTTGAGCGGGAAGATACCACGCGGAGTCTGAATCCACTTGTCGTCTACTGCGCGGCTAACCGTTGTGACGTGCACGCCCACCTTGTCGGCGATTTGTTGCATCTTCAACGGTTCGATGAACTCAGGGCCTTCGTCCAAGAAACGAGTTTGATGATCGACGATCGCTTGCGACACTCGGGTAATCGTGCTGCGACGTTGCTCGATCGCGTCGATCAACCATTGAGCGGCGTTGATCTTCTTCTTGATGTACTCTCGCGTTTCCGCATCCTTTTGCTGCGCTGCTTGCTGCAAGAGTTTACGGTGGTATGGGCTAATCGACAGAGTAGGTATTTGGCTATCCTCAAGCCGCACCTCATACGTTCCGTCTTCGCCTCGCTCGACGAACACGTCAGGGGTCACGCTCGGCACGCTAACGTCGCCGTAATCGGCGCCCGGCTTTGGTTTCAGGTGCCTAAGCTCGTCCCATAACTCATTGATTCGCTCGATGGAGAAACCCGTCTTCTTGGATATCTGCGGGAGCCGATTGTTCTCCAGGTCCTCCAGGTGATCTTCGATGAGCGTGTGCAACTCGTCGACCATCGGCATCGTGGAGGTCAGTTGCAGCAGCAGGCACTCGCGGAGGCTCCTGGCCCCAACGCCTGGTGGGTCGAGCGATTGCACCACTGCCAAGGCCTTCTCCGCAACGGCAAGCTGTGCTGTGCGATGCTGTTCCGCGTTGCCGTTGAGTTCGACGGACACCGGGGGAATGATCTCCTCCAGCGGTGTCTTAAGATACCCGTTGCTATCGAGGCTATAAACGATTCGCTCAGCCATCCGGCGCACATCGGGTTCGATTTCGAACCAACTGAGCTGGTGATGCAGGTAATCGGCCAGGGACTCGGGGCGGGCCGAAATGTTGGCCATGGTGTCGTGTTGCCGGTCGCCTTCGGACTCGATTTGGTCGCGCGAAGGGCGACTGCGCTCTTCGTAGTCGTCTGGCAGATTCTCCGCCATGTTCAAGAGTCGCTCAAAGTCGTCTTCGTTGTTGTGTTCCTCGTCGACAACCAGCTCTTTTTCCGATTCGCTTGGTGCGTCAGGGCTTTCGGTGTCGAAGGTCTCAGTGGTCTCGCTATCGGATTCGGTCGCCGGTTCCGACTGTTCGAGCGTCGGGTTGTCTTCCATCTCCTGCTCGATTCGCTCCTGCAGTGCCATGATGGGCAACTGCAGAATCTCCATCGACTGGATCATCCGCGGCGCAAGCACCTGCTTCTGAGCCAGTTGCATCTGTTGACCGAGCGAGAGACGCATGGAAGATCCGAGACGATTGAAATCACCGACCGGCGAAGTCTTGCCGACCGTACTGAATTACGAGGTCCGATGAACAATAGCACCCACGCGATGAGCACCGCTTGGGCACCTTTAGCATACCGCCGGCCCGACCGTATGGTCAAACCAATGTGGGGTATAGCTTGGCTGCAATCTCAACGCAAGCTTAGCATTCGCCAAAGTCTTGGAGAGCCGGTCGATGCAACTTACCCGGAGTCTGCGCAGAACTACCAACTGCGCCGCGTTGGCTTCGACTTCGTATTCTACTCGAACTTTCGATTCCGCAACGGCTGAAACCGAAAAATCGTCACCAGCAGAACAATCTTCCAAGTGCAAGCTCGCGGGCTGTCGATCGCACCAAAAAATAGGCGCAACACGGCCGAATTCCTTGCCGCGCGAAGTGCCGGCAGTGGTAATCGGTCAGCCCGGCATGCGGTCGCTAGCAACCGCAGTTAAGGAGACTTCGGTGGCTGGCCAAAGCTCTCGAGCATGTCGCCCAAGCCGGGCAGGTTCATTTCGCCGGTCAGTTCTTGCATTGCCTGATCGTGCAGTTGTTTAGCCTTTTCCTTGGCCGCGTTAAATGCGGCGGGCAGCAAGTCCTCGAGTATTTCACGATCGCCCTTGGCCACTAGGTCGGGATCTAGTCTTACGGTTAATACTTCGCCCAAGCCATTGACGTCGACCTCCACCAGACCCCCTCCTGCAACGCCGGTTGCCTTTTTGGTCTTGAGTTGATCGCCCAAGGCCTGCATCTTAGAGTTCATCTCCTGGGCTTGCTTGACGATGTTGCCGAGGTTTGCAATTTGACCAAGTCCTTTAAGCATGGGTTGCTCCGCGGGTTCAGGGATGCGCTCGTGGCTTAAGAAATTCTAGCTCGAGCTATCGTTGCGTGGCGGTGTGATGCGCAATTTGCTAGGATCGGCGCCAAACAACTCCATGGCTCGGGCGACAAACGGCCGCTCGGCGATCTCGGCCTGCATTTGTCGCCTCGAGGCGACGCGCGGTTGCGCGACGGCCGTGGGTGCGTCGCTACCAGCCGACTGGTCGATATCGAATCTCAGTGTTACCTGGGTGCCCAGTTCGGCCGATAACGCCTGTGTCAATGTTGCGGTGTTCGTTGCATTGGCGCACATGTCTTTGGAAACACGATCGCCAGGTGGGTAGGCTACAACAATGTTGCCGTCCGATGACAACTGGATACCAATGGCGTTCCGCGCGTAACCCTGCAGTAGACCTTCATCAAGCGCATCGATTACCCGATCCCAAGCCGCGTTTACCTTTGCGGCGTCAAGCTTCATAGGCGCTGGCGGTGTGGAGGAGGCCGGCGTATCCACACGCTGCGGCGTCCCGTTGTCGGCTGTTAGCGCGTTGGTTGCGGTAGGCGGCACTGGTGCTTTGCTGGCAGGCGAGGTACTTGGCAGCGTTTGCGGTTGGCTAGCGTTTTTTTTTGCGCTGGATGGTGATTCAGAACTCGTATCGCCTGCGCGAAGTTCGGCTGCGACTTCCGCCAAGTTGTCGAGATCGTCCAAATTCGCCAGCCGCACTAGGGCCATTTCAGCCAGAGTGCGAGTGTGCAAACTGCCCCGCATCCGTGACGCGGTTTGGTCGAGCACCTGAATCATCGCCAGCACGGTGTGCACGCCCAGCCTGTCGCCCATCGTCTTGGTCAGTTCGTACTGACCTGGCAAGACGTATCGCAACTGGGAAGTATCGCAGCCAACCGTCATGGCCATGACGTCGCGAAAGTAACCGAGCAACTGGTCGATCACCTGTCCGACATCCGATCCGCCGGAAACCGCGTCGTCCAAGTGCCCTAGCGCTGCGGCTGGATCGCGATCGACAATCGTCGCGACCAACTGAGCAACTCGCTCGCCGGGTGCAATGCCCAACAGTGTGTACACATCGGTGGCGGTAATCTGCTTGCCGGCGACCGCTAACAGTTGTTCGAGCAGCGACTGACTGTCGCGCATCGAGCCGGCAGCGCGAATCGACAACACGGCGAGCGCCTCGTCGTCGATGGTGACTTCTTCGGTGGCCGCAATCTGTTGCAGCCGATTGGCGATCGACGTGGCATCGATTCCAGCAAAGTCAAAGCGTTGGCACCGCGACAGAATCGTGATTGGTATCTTCTCTGGCTCGGTGGTGGCGAAAATGAACTTTACATGATCGGGTGGTTCTTCCAACGTCTTGAGCAGCGCATTGAAGGCACTTTTCGACAGCATGTGTACTTCGTCGATGATGTAGATCTTGTACCTGCAGCGGCTCGCCTTCACGCCGGCGTTTTGACGGAGGTCGCGGATGTTGTCGACACCCGTGTTGCTGGCGGCGTCGATTTCGATGGTGTCGACGTCGTCGCCCGACGCGATTCCGTCGCACACCTCGCACTGGTTGCAGGGTGTGACTGTCGGCCCTTCGACGCAGTTGAGTGCCTTGGCCAGCACGCGCGCGGCTGAGGTCTTGCCCACGCCGCGGGCACCAGTGAACAAATAGGCGTGGCCCACTCGACCGGTAGAGATCGCTTGCCCGAGCGCCTTGGCCACGTGCTCCTGACCAATCAACTCGTCAAACGCCTGCGGCCGATAGCGGCGGGCGATGACTTGATAGGTCGCGGCCGCTTTGGCAGCCGAGTCGGCTTGCGGATCGGAGTCGGCCATGAAGAGTGTTCTTCAATCGATTGGTAGCTGAACTACGGCACACTTCGCAACCGCGTGCGATCCGTCCATTGCGCCGATGGGGTGCTTGGGGCAAGAAGCGGCAACAGGCGAGAGACCCCCACACAAAGAAGCACAAGCTTATGGCTGCTGCGTTTCCACCCTGACCAGGTTCACAAGGCCCCCATTGCAGGGGCCTCTCGCCCGATGCCGCTACAACCTAAGTATGACGCGCAGCGGTCGAGCGTCAATCGCCCTTGGAATGCTGCTGTCGGAGTTGCTCTGCGGTGTGGATGTCAGAAAGCTGCTTCTCAATTTTGTCACGTTTGGACGACAGTTCGGCCATCTGCTGTTCTAGCTCCCCGGCGGCCGATTTCGATTTATCGGCGATGCCCGCCAGTTTCCTTCGCAGCGTCTCCAAGTTCACAATTCGTTGCTTCAACTCATCCATTTCGCGAGCAACTATAGCTACATCTGCCGATTCGGCAGCGAGTTGCTCCTCGATTTTGGCCAGTTCGGCTGACTTTGTTTCGGCGGTCTGGGTAAGTTCGGCGATGCCTTTTTGAAGTGCTGGCACGATCGCGGCATAAGCTTCGATTTCCGCCTGAACGACCGCCACCGCTTGCTCCGAAGCAGGTATCCGTTCTCGGAGCTTGGCGACTTCTGACTTTAGTTGATCGTGTTCTCCGACCAGCGTGTCTACTTTGGGCAGCTTCTCGGCTGCTTGATTCAACCCTGCCAGCTTCTTTTCTTGATCGGCGATGTGCTGATTTAATTCATCCAGACGACGTTTGGTGGTCTTTCGCGACTCAGTCATACCGCGACGCTTGGTTTCCGCCTCAGCCCGCCTGGCGAGGAGTTGCTCGAGCGCCGATTGTTTCTCGGAAATCTGGATTTCGATCTGGCCGGCGGCCTCACCATCGGCGTCTTCACCTTCCTGATTCGAGACGTTTGCCAGCGACTCCTTGAGAGCAGTTAGCTCCGCCTCGGCCCGTTGTTGCTCGGCGATCACGGACGCAATCGCCTTGTCGATTTCCTCGTTCGTCTTGCGGTGGGTTTCGAGTTGGTTCTCTTGATCATTGCGATCGTTTTGGAGCTTGGCCAGTTGATCCGTGACTTGTTGTTTGCTTGCGTCGTGCTCGGCGACGACGCGTCGGCCTTCCTCGAGCCGAGCGGCTGCTTCACTTGCGGCGTGCTCGGCATTTGGTAGGTCGCTGGCTGCTTTCGCGAGCTGTTGCTTAGCATCATCTAGCCGCATCGCAAGCGTAGGTGGGTTGGTCGACAGTTTGCCCTCGACTTCGCCGGTCTCGAGTTGGGCGACATGCACAACGCCTGACCAGTCGGCGTACACCACGCGCGATTGGTCGTATGTAACCGTGGCAGCCAGAACAATGTCGGCAGTGGGGCCAAACTTCCGGACTTCCTTCCCGTCGGCATTCCAAAGTTTGGTGAATCGATCGCGCGCCGCGGAGACAAGCTGGCCACTTTTGGTGAACGCCATGCCCTGAACACCGCCACCGTGATTCCACTGTTTCACTTGATTGCCTTGATGTTGCCAGGTGCGCATGTCGCCATCGTCGCTGGCGGTAGCCAACAGACCCGAGTCGTCGCGCCAGGCAACGGCGGTAATGGCCTGTTTGTGTCCGGTGAGATTCGATACGGCGCGGCCAGTTGGTGCTTCCCAGACGTGGGCGTTACCTGCCCGGTCGGCAGTGGCCAGGTACTTGCCGTTAGGGCTAAACTCCAACGCGGTCACCCAATCGGTGTGCTTAGTAATGTTGTATGCCAGCGACCCATCGGCAGTACGATAGACCTTCACTTTCTTTCTCGGTCCGCCGATTGCTACCAGCGAGTGATCGGGGCTTAGATCGGCCGCGAGCACGGAATCCAGCTCGTCGCCGATTTCGGTGATTCGCTTCCCTGACTTGATATCCCAAAGATGCACCACGCCAAGCGCAGCGCCGCGGCCGCCAGCGACAAGCAGCAGATCGCCATTGCGGCTGAATCGCACCACCTCTGGCATTCCGACGACAAACGGCACGACAGCCAATAGCTCGCGCGAGTCAGAGTGGTACAACAACACCTGACGCTGGCCGGTCACCGCAACGAGCGGCGCCCAAGGACTGGTGGCCAAGTCGGCCACCGCGCCGAGGTGGGGCACGTGTAGCACAGGCTCGCGGCAAAAACCGCTTGGCATGGCTGGCTCGCCAGCGGGTCGATTGTCGGCCGACGGGACGAATGCTTCGACTTCCGGCTTGTTTGATTTCTTCGCCTTCGAGCCGGCGTTTTCCAGCAGGCCTCCGTCGATCCAAGCTTTCACTAGCTCCAGCTGTTCGTCGGGCAGCTTGTCGCTGCCGGGTGGCATGATCGGCTTGTCGAGGTGAGCCATCAATCGATAGATTCGCGAACTCCCACCATCACCAGGCTCCACAACTTCGCCACTCGCCCCTCCCGTAAGTGTGTCGCTGTAGGCGTCGAGCGCAAGGTCTCCACTACGCCCGCCCGAGTCGTGGCAGGCCAAGCAGTGCTCGCGAAAAATGGGAAAGATGTGGTCGTCAAACGTCACCTTCTCCGGCAAGGCAGCTGTGGCCGTGCAGCATAGCATCATCGAACTAGCCAATGCCAGGCACGCCGAGTGCTGACGACGCAGCATACGGCCTCCAATTCCCGCTTGGATTCTCGTTCGCTTCGCCAAAATCGTTCTACTTGACACAGTGAACACCTCTAGTGGTTGAACAAGAACTCGCGCGAATTGAGGACCGCCCAGAATACATCCTCCAATTCTGCGACCGGTTTCTCGTTGTCGCCCAACACGGCGACGATCTTTGATTGTTCCTCAGTAGTTGGCCTGCGGGCCAAGCAACGAAGGTAAATCTCGTCGACCACCTCGGTGGGTGTTTTACCCGCTTCGAGCATGCTGGGCACCAATTTACCTTGCCCAATCTTGCTATGAACCGTTCCTCCGTTGAGCAGGTGCAGCGCCTGCGACAGGGTCGGCTCGCCACGCACTTCACAGGCGCAAACCGTTTCGCGCCGGGCACGCCCGAACGTGGTGAGGAAGTAGTTGCTGCTCCGCCCGTCGGCAATTTCAACCGCCCGCGCGCCGAGCGGCAAGCCGGGCAGTTTCTCTAAGGCTGCGGTTACCTGGCAGACGCAGTCCAGCAGAGTCTCGGCCCCCAGCCGCCGCGGCTGAGCGCGGGCGAAGTTCTTCGTGTCGGTTTCGTTCGAAGCATTCGCAACGGTCGATCGTTGGTAGGCGTGGGAGTTACAAATGTCACGCACCAACTGTCTTAGGTCGTATTTGTAATCAATCAGTTTGCTTCCAATGGCGTCTAACAGCGCCGGATTCGAAGGTGGATTGCTGACGCGAAAGTCGTCGACCGGTTCCACGATTCCCACGCCCATGAAGTGTGCCCAAACACGATTCGCAATGCTCGGCGCAAACCAGGGATTATCGGGGCTGGTAATCCATTCGGCGACTACTTCGCGCCGATCACGGCCGTTGGTCTCGGGCTGCTCTCCGCCTAAGAACTTCGGCGCCATTTGCCTGCCGCCGACTGGATGGTTCGATTCACCGACACCGCGATTGAACACGATCCATTCTCGATAGTCGCTGCCGCGTTTTCGCGAGATTTGCGTGAAGAAGGCATGGAAACTGTAGTAGTCGTCCATCGTCCAGCGATCGAACGGATGGTTGTGGCACTGGGCGCATTGCAGCCGGATTCCCAAGAACGCCTGCGCTACGTTTTCGGCAATCTTCTTCGTGTCGGGTTCGATTTGGTAGAAATTTACCTGAGGCGTGTCGAACGACCCGCCGCTAGCCGATAAAAGGTTGCGAACCATTTCGTCGAGTGGTACCTCCTCGTCGATTTGGTGCTTGAGCCACTGCGAATACAAGAACATTGGCTTGTAGTCGACGCGATTGTTTTCTGTTCGCACTAATAGCAGCTCAGCCCACTTCAGCCCCCAAATTTTTGCGAACTCCTCGCGCTCGAGTAACTCATCGACTTTTCGCGCTCGCTTGTCGGGCGACGAATCGGCAGAAAACTGCGCCACTTCCTCGGGCGTTGGTAGTAGACCGACAATATCGATGGTGACTCGGCGTAGAAACTCAGCGTCGGAAGCGGTGCCACTCGGTTCGAGCCGCAAGTCGTCGAGTTTTGCACCGACTAGCTCGTCGATGTAATTAGCCGGTTGATCGTCCGTGGGCGAAAATCCCAGGCCCTTAGGCAGCACGATCACTTGGCTACCGACAGTATGGGTGTCGAAACGCGCCATCACGAACGCTTCTCCACGCATACCGGCGGTAGCTAGGCCGTCGGCGTCGAGCTTGGCGACCGTATCGTTGTTTGAACTGAATACTGCCAGATTGCTGACATCACGGGTGCTGCCGTCACTATAGTTGGCAATCACGACAAATCGCTGCGTCGTGCCCTCTCCTTCAAGCACCACCCGCGGCGGATAGAAGTCGACACTTGCAACGGTTGCCGCCCCTTCTAAGTCGTTGGGCACGCCCTCCTCAATCCAAGTACGCAGCTTTTCGTAGTACACGGTGTCGTGCTCGAACAGTTTTCCACCGGTGTGCGGCACGCCCCCCACGGCTTTAACCAATAGCAGGCTGTCGTCGGGCAAAGCGCGATTGATTCGCCGCGTCGACATTTCCCGCGTCAAGCGCTGATAGTCTCCTGCTGGATCAAATCCAAACAGTGATAGGCGAAATCCATCCTTGCCGCGTGCCGAACCGTGACACGCACCGGCGTTGCAACCTGCTCGCACGAGTACTGGGATTACATCGTGGCGGTAGCTAATAGCGCGCTCTGCTTGGGAGTTGGTGACAGTGACATCGCACTGATCAAACAACTCGCCAAGTTTGGCCTTGAGCACGCCGTGGCCGTCGCCTTGAGGGCGAATCGTATGGCCCTCTGACGCAGCAACGTCATCGGCCGATTCCAACGTCCATTCGACCTGGTCGGTCACGTCGACCGACACTCCATCGGCTCGCTTGGCCACCGCGACGACGGATTGATAATCGGCCGCGTCATGTAGCGCCGCGGTGGGAGGATAGACAGCCAGCTCGACAAACTCTGGCTCTTCGGCCGTGGCGATGCTTGTAAGACAAATTGCCGCCAGCGTAACTAGTCCGTAGTGACCTTTTACAGACTGGAGAAAGCGCTGCGACTGTTGCGTTGCGTGACTCATGGCTTCAAACTCGCGACTTGGCGTTGATTTACTTCGATGATTGGGCAGTCAAGTGTGGCTCGACGGGCTTGTCGACCCTTAACTCCCCGTAGCCGACCGAGTGCACGACCGGCTCGCCGTTTTCAATAACCGTGACGCGGCAAAACAGCCCTCGGTGCTGGCCCGGCCGTGCGTCGGCCGCCACTTCGAGGTCGAACACGACTTCGGACATTTCCTTCGTGATCGAACGCGGCGTAGTCGTGACTCCACTCGGCAAGCCAATCAATTCCACTTTGGCTTCACCTTCGAACGGCGTACGCTGCTCGATTTTGATTGGAAAGGTTAGCTTGTTACCCTGTTCGACATTCGGGCGTGGCAGCTCCATAGCCACGTACGGCTCGGCTATCTTGAGCGTGGAGAATGGTGTGACGGTCACCCAGGTGCCCTGTGACTCTGCTTGGCCGCGGACCAGAATCTTCCAATCGCCGAGTTGGGCTTTATCGTTGGCGGTGACCGGGATGGTTGCTTCGTTCTCGTTTTCCTTAATTCGGAGAGATGCATTGGCCGAAACGCCTGGCGGGTTGTAAAGCATTCGCACCAGAATCGCGCCCGTGAAGCCCTCTGCCCGCTCAGCAACGATCTTCAGGTTCTTGGTTCCACGTTGCACCAGCGGCGCTTTGGGGTCTTCGATGCGGATCGAGTAGGGCGCCTTTTCGGTAACCGCTATCACGGCGCGGCTGCCTATGTAGTTCCACATGTCGACATTGTTCTGCCCGCGAACCATCCAATTGCGATTGGTAAAATTGGCTTTGACAGGCGCATCATCTTCGGTGCGGTGCGCGGATAATGTCGACAAGCCTTGCCCCAGCGGCGCATCATCCGACGCGGAGAGCATCACTGGGATGCGGTTGTAGTTGCCCGCGAGTGGATGCAACTCAACCGAGACGCCGGGTGGTAGGTTGGCCCAGTCGATAAGTAACTCGCCGCCTGTGTTCCGTCTGGTGGCTCGGAGCATGACTCCGTTGCGATTCCCACGCGGAACATCCAGCAGCTTGGCCACGTAGCGCTGTTGCTCTTCGAACTCCAGGTCGACAGCCGCTTCGTCAGGCCTTGCTTCGAGCCAATACGTGAAAGTCTCGTCGCCGCGGCGCAGACGATCTTGCACTTCCGCGACATATTCGCCATCGTCTGGCGCTTGAAATCGGATATAGCTGTCGGGGTAGCCGCGATCGTCGTCGTTGCCCGCCAGATTGCGGCCGTCGGAATTCTGAATTCTTAGCACCGCGTCGGCTGGCGAACCGATGCGCCGGGCATGCAGCCGCAGGTGTAGCACCTGTCCTTTCTTCGCCGCGAACCGGAAGTAGTCGATATCGCCCGCTTCTCCGAGCACACCATAGAAGGCCCCTGGAGCTTCACCGGTGGTCGCCTGCTTGACTTTGTTGTTTGGTTCCACCTCGCTGCACACAGGAATGTCGACTACTCGCAGTGTGTGGGGCGAGGGCGCCATCCCTCGATCGTTGAAGGGCGAGTAGTTGAACTCGTTGGTCGGTTCAGAAGGAAGCGTCACTTCCTGCGTCGTCTCGCCGGCGGCATCGCCAAGCCAGTTGAGGACGATCGTCTCGCCAACGCGACCCCCTGGCGGATAAACTGCTAGCGGTCTTGGAAACTTACCAACATGCAAACGATAGGTTGCTGCGTCGTTGCCGCGATAGGCGGACTCGCGGAGTTCAAGCGTGTACTTTCCATCCTTCGGTGCGACGACCGTTAAGCAGGCATCTTGGCGCATCAGCGGCCAGTCGTCGCATTTGGCGATCTGCTGGCCGGCGTCATCTAGCAGCGTGATCACGGGATCGAAAAACGTTCGGCCTAGTCGTAAGCCATCGACCTCCACGGCAATCACCTCGCCGGCAGCAGCCTCGAAGGTGAAGAAATCGACGTCTTCGTTCCTCACAACGCCGTTAACCACCGAGCCGAACTCAATTGCTTGCGCCGCCAGTGGGTTACTGTTCGGCTCGACTTCCTGTAATTCGGGAAGGTCGCCGACGTGAAACGTCATGACATTCGAGATGCCAGTTGCGGTGCGAAGCCGCATTGCGTAGCGACCAGTCGCCAGAGTATCGGGAACCGCCAGGGTGACCTTCGTTTGATTGTCGTCGACACGCTCGATCGACTTCACGTCGATGCCGGTCTCGTGCCACAGCACTTCCTTGGGGTCAAGCCCGAGTCGTGCCCCGCGCAGAGAAACTTCCACCTCCGTGCCCCGTTGTCCGCCTTGCGGTACCAACTGCCCTAGCTGTGGTGCAGCGGCAGGCGATATGGTGGTCACAAGGCAATTGACGCACAACGTCGAGAGAGCGAGTCGAATGTTCACAGAACTCACCGTAGTCTGCTGTCTGAATATTCTGTTGGAACCGTCGCCAACGGACACACGGCTGATGCTACCCCACGATTTCGCGGCGAACCTGACCGCCTTTGACGATTTCGATGGGGCGGGCGCCCGGAGCCATCAGCTCTTTTTCAGCTTTGATACCGAGTTGGTGGTAAATGGTGGTGGCCAAGTCTTCGGGGCTCACTGGCGTGTCTTCTGGCTCGCTAGCTGTTGGGCCACTGGAGCCAACCACCGCGCCCCGCTGCACTCCGCCGCCAGCCAACGCGACGCTAAACACCTTGGGCCAGTGATCGCGGCCACCGTCTTGATTGATCTTGGGCGTTCGGCCGAATTCGCTTGAGACCAACACTAACGTTGATTCCAAGAGCCCGCGCTCGTCGAGATCCGACAGCAGCGCCGCATAGGCTTGATCAAACGCCGGCATCAATCGCCGCATGTTGGCGGTAATCTGTTGGTGGTGATCCCATCCGCCGTAAGTGAGCGTGATGAATCGCGCGCCTGCCTCGACCAAGCGTCGCGCAAGCAACATTCGCGCGCCGGCCTGATTGCGACCGTAGCGATCACGTGCTTTTCCATCCTCGGCTTCCAGGTTGAACGCCTCGCGGGCTTCGTTGGAGCTGACCAGATCGAACGCACGTTCGTAGAACGTATTCATCGCACCGATATTGTCGGCTTGCACGCGATTATTGAACTCGCAGTTGACGAACTCTAGTAATTCGCGACGGCGATCATATCGCACTTCGTCGACTCCGCCGGGCAGGTTCAGATCGCGAACCTTAAAGCCATTCTGTTCCGGTGCGGCGCCCAAACTGAAAGGCGCGTAGCTCGAACTCAAGTAGCCGGTGCTCGCGGACGGATTCGGCTGGTTGGGTACGCAGATGTATGCGGGCAGGTTGTTGCGGGGTCCTAATTCGTGACTCACCACGCTGCCCATGCTCGGATACACCAAGGCAGGACTGGGTCGATACCCGGTGAACATGTTGTGCACACCGCGTTCGTGAGCAGCTTCGCCGTGCGTTAGAGACCTTACGATCGTCATCTTGTCGGCCACTTGCGCGGTGCGCCTAAGCACATCGCCGAATTTTTCGCCACGTATTTTGGTGTCGATCGAACCCATCTCGCCGCGATACTCGATTGGCGCATAGGGCTTTGGATCCCACGACTCCTGCGCCGACATTCCGCCGGGCATAAAGATGTGGATCACGCTCTTGGCCTTTGGTTCGGGGACTGTTTCCGAGCCTTGGGCCTGGCGAAGAAACAGATAGTCGCCGAGCGTTAAACCTAGGCTGGTCAATGAACCAACGGCCAAGAAGTTGCGTCGCGAGACTCGAGTAGAAGCAGTCATACCAGCACTCCAATCCGATCAACGTGTAGTGTGACGGTCGAGCAAAGTGCGAACTGAACGGTCGCCAGTTCGCAAACAACAGAGTCACCCACTGCATGCGTGCAATGGACAGGAAGGGCAGGGTGTGTGGTGGGATGCGGGGCAGGCCGCGAGATCGGACAATCTTGCGGGATGGCCGCATAGTGTAGCGGCTCACCTACCGGTTGTCAAAAAAAGAAGCCAGCCTTCTGTCGAAGGCCGGCTGATGAGACTATTTCACAAAGAGCTTTGAGATTAACAACTTGCGCCATTCGCAGTGGCGTCGAACTCGGGCAATCGTAGCGCCTTCCCCCTTACGTGATGCGTCCAGCGCATCGAGTGAACGGCCTACTAAGCGGCCGCAACCTGGGCCTGGGCGCGTGAATCAGAGTTGGTGGGCTCATTCGGCGCGGTAGTGTCCCACGCCTCGAGTTCATCACGAAGCACTAACACATCGTCGGGGGCTTCAATACCAACACGAACCTTATCGCCGCCAATCTTGACAATCGTAACGACGATCGAGTCACCAACGCGGATGCGTTGCGACTCTTTGCGGGATAGCACTAACATATCGTGGGGAACCTCCGTGTTTCTAAACGCCAGTTGAGGTTAGTGTATGCGTGTATACCTCAAGGCGGTGGGCTGGTCAATACAGTTTTGCCAGCCGCGCGGAGCACTTCCAAGCAAGCGGCTCTGCTAGCGGCGGAGGGTCGATAGGTTCTAGCGTCTCTTCCCGCGAACGTCAGGCTGCTACGGTCGCTGTCGCATTGCCGTGCAATTGGGTCTTCTGGCATCGCTCCCCAACCGAGTTGTAGAACCAAATGACGTTCCGTTCCATTTCCCAGATTGCCGTGACACGCAATTGGCGCGGGCCGTGTAGTACGAACAACACACCGCACGCCGCGCCGGCGCGCTCTAGCGTTCGCTCGCTAAGAGGAAAATGGTTGGGCTCGAGGTCTTCTAGTTCACACAGAACTTGGCTGACATGTTGACGGACTTGGTTGTGGTCTTCGAGTCGCTCATCGTGAGTCCGCATGCGTGGCAAACGTCCTTCTTGTGCTAGGTGGCCAAATCGCTATCTTGGGACCCGGCTTGTGGATCCCGTTTTCGACAGTGTGCATGTCAAGCAACCTCATGCCGCTTACGAGTGCACACTACCGCCGGATGCTGGCATAAAAAGTATCGGTCCAGCAACCCAGGGGGCTTTGGCAACTTTGTTAAAATATGGCGAAGTGGGCATTGGCGTCGACTTGCGTGGCGCGATGCTAGTTGAAAGTCGACAACCAACTATCGGTTCGCAACGAGCAGCGAGCCGAAATCCCACCGCATGTGGCCGCAGAGTTTGCACGAATTAACAAGCGATGCAGATAGCCGCGATGCGCAGCAGAGCGCGTGTCGTACCACAAAAAAGTCGTACCACAAAAAACTAGCCACGGATGAGCAGCCGATGAACACGGCTTGCCAACCTATGTGTGGGCCGCGTCAATAGGTACGGATACATGGTCGACGCACGCTTGGCTACGCCGTGCGGCTAACTATTCCTTCACGGCGGTTACAAGGTCGACCATCGCTTGCTTGCCATCGCCAAAGTACATCAGGCAATTGTCGGCAGCGAACAGAGGGTTGGGGATGCCGGCAAAGCCAGGCGACAAGCTTCGCTTGATGACAACTACGGTGCGAGCTTTGTCGACTTCAAGAATCGGCATGCCGGCAATGGGACTGGACGGATCGGTATTGGCCACCGGGTTCACAACGTCGTTTGCCCCCAGCACGATGGCCACGTCGACTTGAGAAAACGTGGGATTGATTTCCTCCATTGTCTTTAGCTGTTCGTAGGGTACGTCGGCCTCGGCAAGCAGTACGTTCATGTGCCCTGGCATGCGACCGGCAACGGGATGAATGGCGTATTCGACCGTGGAGCCGCGATTCTCAAGCTGTATTGCCAAGTCCCGGACGGAGTATTGGGCTTGGGCGACCGCCATGCCGTAGCCCGGGACGATCACGACTCGCTGTGCGCCGTCGAGCAGCATGGCGACCTCGTCGGCGGAGGTGGATTTGACTTTGCCTTCGTACACTTCGTCGGCCGTAGGGCCGCCGGCAGTTGGTTCGAGCTTGCCGAACACCACGCCGGCGAGCGAGCGATTCATTGCCTTGCACATGATGTTTGTGAGAATCAAGCCACTTGCGCCCACCAGGGATCCCGCGATGATCAGTACGTCATTGTTGATCACGAATCCGGCAGCCGCGGCGGCGAGGCCTGAGTAACTGTTCAAGAGCGAAATCACCACCGGCATGTCAGCCCCACCGATTGGCATCACCAAGGTCACGCCCAGCACACACGCCAGCAACGCCAATGGCCAGAATGGCCAGGTTGATCCGGCGAGCATCAGCAGCAAGAACAGCGCCGCGACCGCGGCAATAGCAATGTTCGCACTTGGTAACGCAGGCCAGTCAAACTTCCGATTGAACATCGGCAATTCCTGCAGCTTACCGGCGGCCACCAACGAACCGGTAAGCGTCAGTGCGCCGATAAGGCCAGCAGTACCTGCAGCCAGCATAGTCGTGTCGCCAACTGGCGTGGCTTCGTTTGGCACCTGGGACACGACCTCGGCTCCCGCCACTAACGCTGAAGCCGCGCCGCCGAAACCGTTGAATAGCGCCACAAGCTGCGGCATCTGCGTCATTTGCACTTGCACGGCCAGCACGTATCCAGTAGCCCCGCCAACCAACATCGCCATCAACGCGGCGCCAAGCGGCAAGATGCCAAGTTGGGCGACCGTAACCACCACCGCGACGAGCATGCCAACTGCGCCCAGCAGATTGCCACGCACTGCGGTGCGCGGGTGGGTCATCCCCTGGATGCCAAGGATGAACAGCACCGCCGCTACGAGATATCCCGCGCCTGCAAGTTGCGACTGAGCGACAATCAGCATGTTGGAAGAAAGTGTTAGCAAGACGTCTTCAATTCTCTTGTTTCATGTCGCTCAATTCGGATTTACGGGAGACGTCACCCATTCTCTGACCCCCGCCCCTGAATCCTCACTCCTTCCGGCGAAACATCTCGAGCATTCGATGGGTGACGAAAAAACCACCGACCACATTGGTCATTGCCAGCACGATGGCAATGAAGCCAAGCGTTGGAGCGAGCCGCGTCGCGTCGGACTTCATCGCCAGAATCGCGCCGACCAGGGTGATCCCGCTAATCGCGTTCGATCCGCTCATCAGCGGCGTGTGCAGCGTTGGCGGCACCTTGGTGATGATCTCGAAGCCAACAAAAATGGCGAGCACGAAGATAGTTAGCGTGGTCATCTCGGTTGACGTTGTGATTCAGAGTTTGGAACTATTAGCCGCGCCGCCAAACGAAGCAGCACGTATTTCTCTATTTTTCTAGTAGCTGCCTAATTCGCTCATTCGTAATTTCGCCATCGCGCGTTGCCATCGTTTCGCGGACCACTTCGTCGTCGGCATCGATGGCGAGTCTTCCTTCCTTGGTGATGAGTGAGACGAAATTGGCCAGGTTATTGGAGAACATAAGACTTGCATCCAGCGGTGCCGTCGCGGGCAGGTTGGTTGGGCCAAAAACCTTTACGCCGCTATGCTCGATCAGTTTGTCTGCTTGTGTTACTTCGCAGTTGCCACCGCGCTCGGCGGCGAGGTCGACGATGACTGAACCCGAGGCCATGCGGTCGACTGCCGGAGTGGTAATCAATCGGGGCGAGGGCCGTCCGGGAATCGCCGCGGTCGTGATCACCACGTCGCATTCGGCCACGACGTCGGCCAGTTGCGCGCGCTGGCGTTCTTCCTGCTCGGGCGAGACGGCTTTGGCATAACCTCCGCGGTCTTCGGCGTCGTCGGTTGCCAGGTCGAGCTCCACCGCGGTCGCTCCGAGGCTTTCGATCTGTTCGTGGGCGGCTGGACGAACATCGTACGCCTGCACCAGGGCTCCCAACCGTCGGGCCGTGGCAATGGCTTGTAACCCAGCTACGCCGGCGCCGACAATCAGGACTTTAGCGGGCAGCGATGTACCCGCGGCTGTCATGAGCAGCGGAAACAACTTGGGCAGTTCGTTGGCGGCTAGCAGTACGGCCTTATAGCCGGCGATAGTTGCCATGCTCGATAGGATGTCCATGCTTTGCGCACGCGTGATTCGCGGAAGTAGCTCTAGCGCAAAGAGAGTTAACTTGCGATCGGCATACTCGCGAACTGCTTCGGGATGTCCGAGTGGATCGGCCGATCCAACCACGACGGCCCCTGCCTGCATGGCATCGAGGTCGGTGGGTGACTGCTCGGAATGAGCACCTAGTGTGCGGACTTGCAATACGACCTCTGCCATGGCCAAGAGATCGGCTCGATCGGCGATTATTTCCGCTCCGGCGGTTCGATAGTCGTCGTCGTCGAACCCTGCCGCCGCGCCCGCACCTGACTCGACCTTGCAGTGTAGGCTCTTCTTGGTGAGCGTTGCGACGCCTGCCGGAACGAGCGCCACACGATGCTCGCCGGGCAAGGTTTCGCGAGGGACGGCTAGGATCATGTTGGCATAAGACGAGGGAAGACGAGCCTGCAGTAGCCTACATGGTAGTCAGACGTCTCACGGTTTTAAAGCAGCTAGCCGGCGTGAGCCACGGCACGAAGGAGATCAACCGTACTACTACTCGCCGATGGCAAACACTTCGCCGGCCCAGATTGCCCGTTCGGCGTTACCGGTGTAGCCTTCGATCGCGAGCGCTGGGGCGTCGACGACCGCCCCGACGACTGCGACGCTCGCTGCTTCGGCTGTTTCGACTGGCAGAGCTCTTGGAACTAGCACGGTGAGTTTTTGCCCGCCATCGGTCGAAAGAGTGCACGTGTACTCAGCCACGCTTCCTTGTTGGCGACCTGCATCGAGTGCCCCGCAAAAGAAAATGCCGCCGTGACCGCGCTTCGGCGACGCCAGCCAAAATTCCGCGATGGTCGAAATGTCCCTGCGACTTTCTTCGCGATCGAACAACGGCGGGTATAGCCGTCGGGCGTCGTTCTTCCAACTCACGTCGTTTGCCCCTTCGCCGTAGGTCAGCGCTTCGGCTAGTGCGGCGAGTTGGGCGTAGCTACTACCCTTGCTCTTGTCGATCGGGCCAGGAGAAATCAAGTCGCCTGCCACTTGTCGCGCCGTTCCCGTTTGCTCCAGCAGTTGAGCCGCGGTGTAACTGGGAGCGCCAGCGATGACGACGGGTGGCGCCGCGGGTGGCTCGTCGACGACTGGGTCTTCTCCTACTACGGGCAACTCAACGTTCGCTGGCTCAACCTGGGCGTCTTCGATTCGTTCGAGGCCGATGGGAGCGTCGGAGCCAGCGAGCATCAAGTCACTTGGCTCATTGGCCGACGGCGCGTCGCCAACTGGAGCTGCGCGGGCCGAGGTATCTTGGAAAGTCGCGGGTTTCACAACGTCGGGATAGTACTTCGCAAGGTCCAGAGGTTCGTCGGTGCGGCCGAGAAAATGAACGATCCACAACAGAATCAAATATCCGGCCACGATGCCCACGACGCCGCCACTCGCAACGCCAAACAGAGTCCGCACAATCGACCAAGTGCCCGACCGTCGCCGCGTAGCGACGGTTCCACGTGGCGCGTCGCCACCAACGTGGAGTTCGGGCACCACGTCCGCGTTTTCGCTCGATTGGAGGTTATCGAAACTGGGGACGTCGGAGGGCGGCTCGACTTCGAGCGCCTGCTCGGTGCCAAAGCCCATCGATTCGCGCAAGCTCTTGGCGCCTTCGGACGCTTGGGAGTCATGGAAGTCGAAGCTTGGCCCTTCGCCTGCTGCGGCAACTTCGGTGTCGCGTAAGTCACCGCGTTCTTGAAGCGTCGATCTAAACGTCGACGGATTCAAGAAGTCGTCGAAGCTGGGTGTGGGTGCAAGCTTGTCGGCGGCTTCGTCGGTGATAGCGCTGACGTCTGCCTCTTCATTCACCGCATCGTAGCCGCCGGATTCAGCAACCTCGTCGGCCGGATCCGATGCGGCAAGCGGCGCTCGCATGCGATCGGCTTCCGGCGAGGGCTCGTCGACAGAATCGCTGGATGCTTCGTGGTTCGCTTGCGACTCACGCAAGTCGCTGCCGACATTGTCGTCTGTGGCACCACCGGGCAGAGCGGGCGCCTCGTCGGGGGACTTAGGTTTTTGCAAGCCGTCGCGACCACGATGAACCAAGTCATCGAGGCTCTCGAACTCGGCCATCGCGGGTGAGTCGCTGGTGGGTGTGGCAGTCGAGTGGGTCTGTCCGAGAAATGCTGATAGGGTGCTACTGCTGAACTTGGGAGCTTCTGCGGCAGCGATCCCGTCGTCGGACGAATCGGAGTGATCCTCTTCGTCCGTTGTTTGAGGAGGCCGGACTATTATCGCGGCTTGCTTCACGAGGTGATGCGCCGCATCGTTGGCGGTGAAAGCGTGGTCGCATTCCGGACACTGTACCCAAATCGATTGGTGGTCCGCTGCACCCGCCTCTTCGGGAAGCATGACATCCGCCTTGCAAGCGGGGCACTGGGCCAACAGGGCCATGGCTGGCGATACTCCATGTGCGGAAGGGTTGAGAGGAGAGCGCAGTCGTTCCAACCGCTCAGAGTACTCCTCTGTTGTGAGTGTACCATTGTTTACGCCGCGAAAAAACGACAGTTCAGCGACCACTTGCGCCCTACAAGCGGTAAAGCTCGCCAAACCGGTTCTCGAGGTGATCCATCAGTGCATCGGATGATAGCGGTCGCCCCGTAACTCGCTCGACTAAAGTGCTGGCCGAGTACCGATGGCCGTACTGGTAGATGTTGGCCTGGAGCCAATCGAGAAGAGTTGCAAAGTCGCCACGACGGAATTGATCGTCTGGATCGCCCAGGTCGCGGACCGCCTGCTCGTAGAGCTGGGCTGCATACAGGTTGCCCAGGGCGTACGTCGGAAAATACCCTATCAGGCCTGCGCTCCAGTGTACATCTTGCATCACACCCATCGCGTCAGTCGGTGGCGTGATGCCCAAGTACTTCTCGTACTTGGCATTCCAGGCGCCTGGCAAGTCGTCAATCGCCAGATCGTCGTCGATCAACTGCTGTTCGAGTTCGAAGCGTATCAAGATGTGCAAGTTGTAGGTTGCCTCGTCCGCCTCGACTCGAATGAGCGAAGGTTTGACTTCGTTGACCGCGAAGTGGAAATCTTCGAGCGGGGTATCCTGCAACACTTCAGGAAAGACCTCTTGCAGGGGCGAGTAAAAGTACTCCCAAAATGCACGTGACCGACCTACCTGATTCTCCCACATCCGCGACTGCGATTCGTGAATGCCGAGCGACACTGCTTCGCCAGTGGGTAGCCCGTACTTGTCAGAGGGCAAGCCCTGCTCGTAGAGGCCGTGACCCGCTTCGTGCAACACGCTGAAGAGCCAGCCGCTAAACTCGCTTTCGTGGTAACGTGTTGTTAGCCGAATGTCGCGCGGGCCAAGCGTCGCGCAAAACGGGTGGGCCGTGGCGTCGACGCGGCCACCGGTGAAGTCGAAACCTACGGCCTGCGCCACCTTCTCGCCGAATGGAACTTGTCGGTCTACTGGAAACGGCCCAGCAAGTAACTTCGAATCAGGTTGGTGCGGGCTGGCGGCGATCTTCTCGACTAACGGCATCAACTGCTTGGCGAGCGCGGCGAGCACCGGGCCCACTTCGGCCGAGCGGGCGTGCGGTTCGTACTCGTCGAGCAGCGCGTCGTATCGACAGTGCACGTAGCCCACCGCTTCGGCCTCTTCGCGCTTCAATCGCATGATCTCGTCAAGGTGCGGCGCAAACTTCGCAAAGCTGTCTTCCTTGCGGGCTTCGACCCACGCTTGCTGACCAAGGCTCGATGCTCGCGTGATCGCGGCCATCAATTCGCTTGGAAGCTTGGTCTTGCGATTGTAGCTGCGACGCATTTCACGAATCACTGCGGCCGTCTCGCTGTCGGCTTCGATTGCTAGCGGGCTGTCGGCAAGCGCCGCCAGCCACTCACCCACTTGTGGCGCAGTTGCTCGCTCGTGCGTCATCGCGGCAAGCAGCGAGAGTTGTTCGGCCCGGTACTCACCTGCCGCCGGCGGCATGTACGTTTGCTCTTCCCACTCCAGCACGCTCGCAACCGACGCCAAGAGCGCCGTTTCGCGGGTGTGCGAGCAGAGTTGATCGTAAGTATCTTGTGCGTCAGCCATCGTTGCACCTTGCCGCAGCAGGTAGTCGGGCCACTAGGGAGCCGAGAATTGATCCATCGCTTGCCAGAGCGAACGCAAAGCCAGCTCGTTTTAGCGCGGGACGCGAGAAACTGCAAGCAGTCGGACCGACGCGCGTTAGTAGCTGTCGACCATGTTGACGGTGGGCTGCGGCGTTGCAAGCCTTTGGTCGATGTCGACCGCCCGTGGATCGCGCAGGCGATTTAGGTCGAACGTCGGCGTTCGCCACGCCGAGCAACCGCTCGCCAGCAATAGGCAGGCGGCCAGCACGATTCGGGCTCTTGGGCAGACGTTCATAAGGCTCAAGACCTAGGGATCGGGGAGGGCGGAGTTTGGCAGATCGCGGTGATGGCGTCTACAGCAAATGACCTCCGCCAGTTGTTTTTGGCCCGAGGCGCCGCGAAGATGCAAGCATCGTTTGCCACTCACCCTTGAACACGCCCGCCATGCTCGACGTTTTGATCATTGCCCCACATCCCGATGACGCCGAACTTGGCATGGGCGGCGCGATTGTGAAACTGATTGCCGAGGGGAAGAAGGTGGGTGTGCTCGACCTCACGAGCGGTGAGCCGACGCCTCATGGTTCCCCCGATATTCGCGAGCGCGAAACCGACGCTGCCACCCAAGTTCTAGGTCTTCAGTGGCGCAAGAATCTCGGTCTACCCAACCGCAGCCTGGAACCGTCGCTTGAGAATCGCGCCAAGATCGCCGGCATCGTCCGCCAAACCAAACCGCGGTGGCTGTTCGCCCCGTATTGGATAGACGCTCACCCCGACCACGCGGCCGCTACCAAGCTGGTCGACGACGCGCGATTTTGGGCCAAGCTCACCAAGTCGGATCTGCCAGATGCGCCACACCATCCGGAGCGAATCTATAACTACTTCTGTGTGCACCTAAAAATGGCCCTGCAGCCGGCGTTTGTGCTCGACATCTCGATGGAGTGGGAAACGAAGCTGGCGTCGATTCGAGCCTACGAAAGCCAATTCATCACTGGCCGCGATGGCTCGTTCCTCGACCAACTTCGCGACGAAGCCAGCTACTGGGGCAAGACGATCGGCGTGGAGTATGGCGAGCCATTTGCGTGCCGCGAGCCGATTGGAATGGAGACGCTGGCTGGATTGGTGTAATTGCGGTGGACCGTGATGCGGTATAATGGAAGTATGAAAGACCGCAGCGAGTATGTCGTCCGCAAATCATCCCTTGCGGAGCAGGGCTACGAAGAGGATCTAAAAAGGCATACCATGGCCGAACTCATGGGCATGGTGTGGCCACTCACAGTCCAAGCCTGGGCCATGAAGGGCGAAGATGTTACTAATCGACGACTACAAAGACATGTTGTCCGCGTTGAACGACGCGGGCGCTGAGTATTTGATCGTCGGAGCCTACGCACTTGCTGCACATGGCAATCCTCGAGCGACTGGCGATATCGACATTTGGGTCCGCCCCACCCCGGAAAACGCCAAGCGCGTTTGGAGTGCGCTGGAGACCTATGGGGCGCCGCGTCGGATGGTTACGGCAGAGGACTTTGCCCTGGACGATACGGTTTTTCAGATCGGTGTTCCACCGCATAGGATTGATATCGTGACGTCCATCAGCGGTGTCGACTTTGGTGCTGCCTGGAGTTCCCGCCGGAAAACGAGCTTCGGCGGATGTAAGGTCGATGTGCTTGGCAGAGACGAGCTGATTGCGAATAAGAAAGCGGCTGGTCGACCAAAAGACCTAGCGGATGTTCACTGGCTTGAGGCGATGGGCGAAGAGTGATGCCACGCTTCACAGTCAAGTCGCTCCTGCTCTTGATGCTGTCGGTGGCCGTCATCTGCAGCTTTGCGGCCAATCTGCTTCCGGCCGTATTCCTTCTAATCGGCCTGGCGTTTGTGCTTGGGGCGATCTCGCTTCCCGCTATGTTGATCGGTGTGCTCTTTACGGCACGCTTTCAGCTGTCCCCTCCAGGTCAGACCCGCTCTGAAGTCGAGCAATCCGATCGACCAACAGCACCGCGGCTGCATTAGCCATGCCAAGCTTCACCATCTATCACCTGCTTATGCTCACTGCGGCCCTCGCAATTATCGCCTGCGTCATTGGACAATTGATGCAGGGGTCCAAAACCGCCGACGTAATCACCTTCGCCGTCGGTGTTGTGTTCCTCGTCGTGTGCGGTGCGGTCGCCGTGGCAGTGATCTTTGCGGCTGCGATCGCATTGGTAGCAGGAATCTTCGTGGTGGCTCGCAAGGGGGGCGCCTTCGCGCGATGACTTCAATTCCGATTAAAGCAACTAGGCGAACTGTGTCGATGAATGCCAACGGGCCATGGCTCTTGCCATGCGCGTGCATTGCTAGCAGGGGGGCTGGCAGTTTGCCGAGTAACTGGTCCTGTGCCTGCTGTTACGCGACTCATCTCGCTGCTTGGGCTACTTAGTCTTACCTCGGGCTGTAGTATCGTACTGCCCGAAGTGTCGACCATGCCGGTCGTGCATAATCCGTTCCCGCAGCTCAGCCGCGTCGCAGTCACACCGTTCAGTAATCTGAGCGACGAACCAACGGTCGACGGCCGCCAATTCGCGCTGGCCTATTTTGCCGAATTGCAAGCAGTGCCCGGCTTCGAAGTCGTACCGCTGGGCGTGGTGGAAGAGATGATGATCCGCCATCGCATCAGTATTGGCGACCCCGCAGAGGTGCGGCGCCTCGGTAAGTTATTGGGAGTCGACGCCGTGGTGGTGGGCGCGGTGACCGACTACACGCCCTACTACCCGCCGAGGTGCGGTATGCGGGTGGAGTGGTATTCCACGAACCCGGGTTTTCATGAGATACCCGCTGGCTACGGTTTGCCTTGGGGCACGCCCGACGAGGAGTACATCCCGCAAAATGTGGTGTTCGAAGCCGAAATGGCTTTGGCGCGAGCGCAGATGGATACCCAGTCGCCGATCTGTGCCGATGGCACTCCACAAGTGCTGCCGCCGATAGATGCTGCACCCCTGAACCGACCGCCGTACGAGCAGCATAGGGTTGTTCCCATGCGTCCCGGTGCTACTGGGCCAGGAGCCGGCAACTCGGATACACCACCGCACTCGGATATGTTCGACGCCAGCGGCGCTAAGCGAAGTGCTGCAGGCCAAGCGGATTCCGAGGAGCTCCCCAAACCGTGGAACGAGCAAGGGCCGCAGTCGCCCGACGGATTCGACATCGAAGATGACGATGCGGGCGATCCACTGGAGTCCGAGCACGACGCAACGGCGTGGCGGCCACAGCATCGTGCGTCGTACAAGGTGCCGTTGGCCGACGCGCAAGCAGCGCCAGCGCTTGATGCAATCGCTATGGACGGCGCAACCACTCCCGTGATGCAAAATAATTTTGCGGCGCAGCTTCCGCCCGACTGGCCCGATCCGCGTGGTTTCATTCCACCGGGTCCGTCGCCGGTGCGTCCGCCATGTGTTCCGAACGATGGTCCGGTGATGACGCATACACGGATTTTCTTGGGACACGACCCTGAATTCACTGCGGCACTTGCGGCCTATGTCGATTTTCGCGACGACGCTCGGTTTGGCGGCTGGCGGTCGTACCTTGAACGAAGCGACGACTTCATACGGTTTTGCTGTCACCTACACATCTCAGAGATGCTCTCGGCGCGTGGCGGAGCCACCGAAACGCGAGTGGTGCGGCGTTGGGACAATTGCCGATAGGGTTTCGTGTGGCAGCGTCTAGGCAAGCCTTGCTGACCGGGTCGTGGAGACGGCTCTAGCAAGCGGTGCCTGTTGAGTAACCGCGAGTGATTGCACCGCATGCTCCGCCGGACTCGAAGCTCGCTCCGATCCCTTCCCCCGCATTCCCGCCCGCACGGAGGCCCTACTGTGAACGACGACATCAATGTGCTTGCGCTAGTCAAAGGCAAGGAACGTTACATTCTTCTCTACGACGATTCGCAACAGGCCGAAGCGCTTCGCATGCTTGGCCGCCACGCCGCTAACCCAGAGTTGAGCTTTAGCTGGTACGACGCCGCTGTGTTGGGCAAGAAGATCCGCAACGAAGCAACCAGCCGCAACAAATCGCGATTCACCATCCCGCAATCGAGCGACGTAGACGAATAGTTGACCGCGACGCGAGTCCTAGTTAACCGCGACGCGTAGCGGAGCGAGAACCGACCAGCGTCCACGGAACTCGTCGAACGCGCGTCGGGGCGAACTTAGGTGTCAGATGCAACGTCACATTGCTCAGTTTCTGCGGCACTTGGACGCGGAGCGCGGCGCGAGCCCGCACACCTTGAAGGCTTATCGCGAAGATCTTGTTTCTCTGGCCGACTACCTGGCAGACGACGATGGTGAGCCGCCTGAGCCCGAATCGATCACCACGGTGGAGCTGCGTGGTTACGTCGCCGCGCTTTCCGAAGCGGGATTCGCCAAGACGTCAATCGCTCGCCGCTTGGCCTCGGTCCGCAGCTTCTATCGCTTCGGCCAGCGTGAGGGTTGGGCCAAGGCCAACCCGGCGATAGCGCTTCGCAATCCGCGGAAGAGCCGCAAGCTGCCACACTACTTGACGACCGACGAGATTGCCCGCCTGCTCGCCGCGCCGCCGAAGAAGGGCAACCTGGGCGTACGCGATCGGGCGATTCTCGAAACGCTCTATTCTGCCGGCTTGCGGGTGAGTGAATTGGTCGGAATGGACGACGGCGACCTCGACCTAGAGCAAGGCGTATTGCACGTTCGCGGCAAAGGCCGCAAGGAGCGACTTGCCCCGATTGGCAGTTACGCCCGACGCGCGGTCGACGACTGGCTGGCGGTGCGGCAGCTCTCGCCCACGGAAGAATCTGGTCGCGCCGCTCCGGTGTTTACCAATCGCTTCGGCACCCGACTCACCACGCGGAGCGTGGGGCGGATGCTCGAGAAGTACATCGCCCAGTCCAGCCTCGACGGACGGACGTCGCCCCACACGTTGCGGCACAGTTTTGCCACGCATCTGCTCGACAGAGGGGCCGACATACGCAGCGTGCAGGAGCTCTTAGGCCACAAGAGCTTGGTGACCACGCAAATCTATACGCACGTCTCGACCAGCACGCTCAGGGCGGCCTACGAGAAGGCGCATCCGCGGGCGGGATGAGCTCTCCTCCGCGTCGCGTACTACCGGTTGTGCAACCTACGCCGGTTTGTACGCCTTATTGCTCTACGATTGGCGCTGGCGTGTGGCTGGTTAGGCGCTCATTTGTTGACCTCACGCAACGGGTGACCTAAATACTCGTGGTGCCCCGCAACGACGCGTCGCGTGGGCTCGCGGTGTTTGTACTTATTGTCACCCTGCTACCGTGCGTCACTCGCCATGTCGAATGCCAAGCTACTACTCGTTGACGACGACTACCAAGTGCTTGAGTCGATGGCCGATTGGCTTCGCGGACTGGGGTACGAACTCGATACTGCTCGCTCCTGTGCCGAAGCGGTGGCCGCCTGCGAACGGACCGGTTACGACTTATCGCTGGTCGATGTGCGATTGGGAGAGTGCAACGGCTTCGACTTTCTCGAGCAGGCACTCCGCCGCTGGCCGGCGATGCAGGTGCTGATGATGACCGGCTATGGTACCGGCGAGATGGCGGTCGATTCCATTCGCGCCGGCGCGTTCGATTTCCTTACCAAGCCACTCATCGACGACGAGCTTCTGATGGCAGTCGAGCGCGCTCTCTCGCAGCGCAAGGTGCTCGACGAAAACTCTCAACTCAAGGCCGAACTCGATAAACACTACGGCATGGGCAACATCGTGGGGCAGGACCCGCGGATGCTGCGTGTGTACGAAATGATCGAAAGCGTTGCCGACACCCGCGCTACGGTGCTGGTCACCGGCGAAAGCGGCACAGGCAAGAGTATGATCGCCCGTGCTATTCATCGTCGCAGCAGTCGGGCGAAGGGCCCGTTCGTGGAAGTGGCTTGCGGCGCGCTGCCCGAGAATTTGCTCGAGAGTGAACTGTTCGGCCACGTCGCCGGAGCGTTCACCGGCGCTACGTCCGATAAGACGGGAAAGTTCCTGCAAGCCGATGGCGGGACTATTTTTCTGGACGAGATTGGTACCGCTAGCCCGGCGATGCAAGTCAAGCTGCTACGCGTATTGCAAGAGTTAGCGTTCGAAGCGGTGGGTGGAACCAAGACCTATCAGGTCGATGTCCGCGTCATCTTGGCGACCAATGAAGACCTGGCGCAGAACGTTGCCGACGGGTCGTTCCGCCAAGATCTGTACTATCGCATCAACGTCATCAATATCGAACTTCCGGCACTGCGGCAACGCACAAGCGATATCGCCGTACTGGCTGAGCACTTCTTGAAGGAGACGCTCGAAGATGTCGGCCGCGAAGTCGTTGGTTTCAGCGACGATGCGATCGCCTGCTTACGCAACTACAGTTGGCCGGGCAACGTCCGCGAGCTACAAAACGTGGTCGAACGTGCGGTGCTGCTAGGCAAGGGATCGGTGATCGATGTTACCGACCTTCCGCTCGAACTTCGCACCGGCGTGCAAACCTCAGGCGGAGCGAAATTCTCTGCTGGCCAAACGCTCAAGGAAGCCCTCGAAGGTCCCGAACGGCAGATCATTCTCCAGGTGCTTGAGTCGAACGGGTGGAACCGCAACGCCACGGCCGACACCTTGGGCATCAACCGCACGACGCTTTACAAGAAAATGAAACGATTGGGCCTCGAAGACGGTGCAGCTATGCACTAAGTGCTTTCTTGCACGTCGTATGCGTCACCATCCTTCGACGCTTCGAAACGCACCTCCACTCGCGCATCGGGCGGATCGACGCGCTTTAAGTCGTCGCGCGCGTAGTTGATCGGGTTCTCCACCTCTTCGTCAGGGACGTGCAACTGGTACTTCACTTGGCCAGAGTGCTCGTCCCAGTGCATCTCGGTGATCGTGCCGGTGCGATGCTCGTTGGTCATGCCGCGCGTGCGGACCTCCACCAGGTTGCCGATATCATAACCTTCCCAGGGGAGCTCGCGCCATAAGGTGCGCCGGACACGCAGCACCAAATCGCCGTAGGCGAGCACCACAAAGTCGCCCCGCTGTCCATCGCGCCGCCAGACGCGGGGACTCGGGATGACGCTTCTTGCCAGTTCAACGTCTTCGGGATGGACCCACTGGTTGCCATCTTCCGGCCACCAGGGATAGTAGCCGTATTTCGGGTCGGTCTTGAGTTGGACTGTCATGGGTCGTCGCGCCCAATTGTGCGGAATATCACGGAAAACAACGCCGGCACCCACCAGCGGCGCGCCCAAGTGGCACCTATAATTGTACCGAACAATCAAGCACCGTCTGCATCTCCGCCGGCCACCCACGGCCGACAACCCACCAATAGACACCATGCGCACCGAAAAGTTTCTCGAACACCACGGCGTCTCGACCAACCCGTTCGCGGAGGAGGATGCGCAAACCGACCCGGTGTTCAAGAACCGGTGTCGCACCAATACCTATCACCCGGTGTGGGACAAGGTATTCGGCGACCCTGGCGATCCTGCTACGTCTATTGTATTTGGCGAGAAGGGCGCCGGCAAAACAGCCATGCGATTGCAGATCATGGGCAAGCTCGCTGATCACAACCGCGACCACCCCCAGTCGAAGATCTGGGTGATCGAGTACGACGACTTCAATCCGTATCTCGATCGCTTCGCCGATCGCTTACCTGCCCGCAAGCAACGTCAGTCGTCCAAGGTGCTGGAAGAGTGGAAGTTGTGGGACCACATGGACGCGATCCTATCGCTGGGCGTGACGAATCTGGTGAACTTGATTCTCGGCGTGCAGGGTCCAGGCAACCCGTCGGCCAATCGCATCAAGAACGACGTACGCAACAAGCTCGACAAACACCAAAAGCGCGACTTGCTGCTGCTGGCCGCTTGTTACGACGATTCGCTTGCAGAGTCGTTTGCTGCACGCACGGCGAAGCTGCGCCGGAAGCTATGGTATGGCGGATGGTCGTCCATGTGGACGGCAGTCACCGGTTGGAGTGTTTCGATCGCGATGCTCGGTTTGGTCGCCTGGCTCTGGCATACCGGCATGCTGACCAAGACTTGGGGCTGGTTGGCAGCCATCCTGGCGGCGGCCGCTTGGATTCCGTGGCTGCTGAGGTGGTGGAGGTGCCACTTCGAAGCCCGAGGCATAGCGAAGAATGTCCGCGTGCTGAAGCGCGACGTGCGATCGCTCCGCCGACTGCTGATGCGAATGGCCGATCGCGACTTACTTGGCCAGCCGCTGCCAAATCGTCGCCGCACCGACGATCGATACGAACTGTTCGCCAAGTTCCAAGGCGTGCTTCACTCGCTTGGCTACTCCGGTATTACCGTGCTGGTGGATCGCGTCGACGAGCCTCACTTGGTGAATGGCTCGGTTGAACTCATGCGCGATTTTGTATGGTCGATGCTTGATAACAAGTTCCTCAAGCAGCCAGGTGTGGGGCTCAAGTTGCTCCTCGCCAGTGAACTGGTCGAGCACCTGAACCGCGAGTCGCGGGAGTTCCACCAGCGGGCGCGGATCGACAAGCAGAACATGATTCCCTCGCTCGATTGGACAGGCGAGGCCCTGTACGACTTGGCCAACGCGCGGCTCGACGCCTGTGCGATCGACGGCAAGTCGCCCAACTTGCGCTCGATGTTCGCCGATCAGGTCACCGACCAACGGTTGATCGACGCATTCCGCTCGCTTCGCGTCCCGCGGAACTTGTTCAAGTTCCTCTACCGCGTCATCGTCGCTCACTGTAATTCGCACACCGACGCCGACCCGGTATGGCAAATCGACCCAAATACCTTCGAGGCCACGTTTGCAGTCTACAGCCGCGAACAAGCGGCCACCGATCGAGGGCTTTCGGCGAGTTAGCGAACATCGCAGTTGGGTTGGCTTGGTCGCACTCGCCGCTGTGCCCAAGGCGAACTATTCGGCTTCGGGAACGCGTTCGATTTTCAGGTCGCTGAAGGTCAACTCCGAGCCATCCCAGCTATACTTTGCGCCGAGGGCGATTCGATAGGGCGCGAGTCGGCTGAGCCCCGGCTGCGATTGATGCTTAATCAAGTGGTCGTCGCCGAGCCATACGTCTACGACGTCGCCGGCGACACGAATCGCAAACGATGTTTCTTTGCCGCCGCCTTCATAAGACACCTTGTGGTCGTCCATCGCTTTGTAAGGCCCCGCAGCTACCCAATTCTTGGTTGGGTTGAACATGATGGTGTAGTAGGGCCTGTCGTCGCGGTAGAGCAGCACACCGGCATCCCACGGGTTGTACGGACTGTTGCCATGGCTTACCGTTCCAGTCAGCTCCCAGTGCGTGCCGAAATCGGCGACCGACTGCAGAACGACTCCCGATTTATCGGATACGCCGCTTACCGCGCCATCTTCCTTGCGATTCCAATTGCCGGCGATGACAGCCCAGCCATCGAGCCCTTGTGCTGTAGAGAGATCGAGAGGCTTGCCACCCGCAAATGCCATCTCGTGTTGGAGCCCTGTTAAACGAGAACGGACACGATTCTCTACCAGTGGGTGCAACTGCCGCTCGTCGACGAGTTCTTTGAGACGTGCGATGGCTTCGTCTCGGTCTCCATCGCTCGCGGCGTCGAACGCCGCCTGGATGGCCTCGGAATGCGGGCTGCTATGAAACCGAACAGCAATCTCTACTTCATCGGCGTTGAGCGGAAATCGCCCGAGAGCATCGGCGTCGAGATTCGATTCCAATTCCTCCAACAGTGGCTTCGCTTCGTCCCAACGCTCGGCATGGTAGGCGAACGCAAGCCAGACGGTTTTCCACCAATCACGATAGCTCTCGCCGCGATCACTGCGCTCGATGTACTGCTTACATACTTTACGGACGTTCTCGTAAACACCAGGCTGCTGAAGGTACCTGGCGCCAAGTGCGTTGTGGTCGTCTTTGACAATTCGCCACACCGCATCGCATAGGATGTAGGGTACATCCGTGTCGTATCGATCAGTGGCGGCGCACTCAAGGCCGAACTCGTACATCTGTTCGTGTGTGCCGCCCCAGCGGGGCATCATTCCGTTCAGCAGATTGTAGTACGCCTTGGAGTGGTCGAGTTGTGCTTCGACGGCCCGGTCGAACCACATCCGCATTTCGTTCGGCATCCCTTCATCCGACGTCATGGCCACGACAATCATTGAGGTTGCGGGCTCAGGGCGAGTTGGCGCGGCGACCCAGGCCTTTTGGAAACACTCTCGCGATTGCTTGATGTGGTCGGCGAAGCCTTGCCAACCTTCCTCGGTTACCTCCGACGCCCAGCCCGTGCCTCGGGCGGCCCAGGCGGCCTTAACGTGATACTCCCCACCGAGCACGTTGACCGCGTAGGGCGACTGCTCTTCGTACGGCTTCGCTTGCTCGTACATCGCGGCCCTTGCGTCGAGCGGCAGTTGTTCGGCGAATTCGACCAAGTGAGAGCAAAGCGTGCGTCCCTCGTTGCTGGTGGTGTCGTCTTGTAGCACCATTTCCACCGCATGATTGATGGCCAACCCGCGATACCTGTTGGCCTTGGGCTCGTCTTCGTCGGATTTCGCCCGCTGCCAAATGCGTCTGGCTGACGCAAAGCAGCGATTGGCTGGATAATCACGCGCGACCAGCCCGTCGTAGCTTTCTTCGATCAACCGGGCTCCTTCTGCGACTGACGCGGGGTCCTCATTCGCATCTTGGAGCATGGAACCGTAGCAATAGTGGACTAACGGGTCGTCGCAGCCCTTTTCGATAAGCGGTGCCGCTATTTCGGCCAACTCGGCCTGCAATTTGAAACCTTCCGCCCGGGAAAAATGCTTGACTACTTCGGCGAGAAAGGCCTTGGCTTCATTGTCCCATTCTTCGTTCTTGCTACCAAACTCTTCGTAGGCGTCGACAAGGGTGCGCCGATTGAATGCCAACACATCCGTGCTGAGATCCTTGGCGATCATCGCGTCGGATCCGGCTGGAATCGCGATGCCGTTGCGCCGCGCCTCACGTTCCGCTTCGAGGACTGCTGCCGCAAGTTGCTTACCCGCCAGCACGTCTTCGATTTCTTCGGTTATTGTCGTTTCGAGGTCAGCATCGAGCCCCTCGTGCACGACCTGAATCACTCCTTGTTTATCGATGATGACCGTCATCGGAATGTTGTTTGTGTGGAATCGCTGCGCAATCTTGCCATCGGCATCCATGCCAATCGGTAGGTCGAGCTCATGGCGCTTGCGGAATTGCTCGATGTCAGCCTCTGCATCGCCAAGGTTGACCGCGTAGAACGCGACGTCGCGGCCACCAAAGTCTTTGGAGACTTGCTCCAAACCAGGAAGTGCTTCGACGCACGGGCCGCACCATTCGGCCCAAAAGTCGAGCACCACTACTTTATTCCCTTTCAGCTTCGCCAAGTCCTGACTGCCACCTCCAAGCAGCGGGAATTCGACCTCGGGCGCTTCGAGCCCGAGTAGCGGATGCGGGCCCGACTCAGTTTCCTCTTCTTCGCTCATGAACAGCGAAGCAACGTGCTCGGCGTTATCGGGTACGTTGATTGCAAATTCATCCTTCTCGGGTGGCTCCGCCGACCAGTTAGCGAGCTTCATGACTTGGCGTGGTATGTCAAACTCTTCACCCTCGGTACCCTCGGTTTCGAACTGCATTTCCCATTCCATTTGTCGCACCCACGGACGATCGCCCTGTTCGATCCACAAGACGATCGTTGCGTGTTCTTGCGTTAACTCAATGCCATCGCAATCGACGCCGTCGATTTGCTGCGGATCGAGCGCAACGACTTTGGTCGCCGACGCGGTGAACTGTTCGTCGGCGTTACCAGCGACAAGCTGCAGCGCCGTGCGACCGGCGCCCATCAGGAAAGTGGCTTCGCCTTGGAGTAAAGCGCTGAAGTCTGCTGGGGCATCCTCTAGCAAGTAGTGACCAGCGCTTGGCAGATAAGCGAGCAACTGCTTTCCATCGCACTTCACGGTGCCTTCGCCATCGCCGATAGGAGCGACCGACAAGCGATTCGGCCGCGCTACAACGACTCGTCGCCGATCGCTGTACTCGCCGGTCTCGTCGTTGTCCGAATCGGAGGCCATCTCATAAGTTGTGTCGACGCTAAAGTGTTGCAATCCCTCGTAGTGCTTCGCCATGCTGCGCAGGATCGTCTCAGCAGCCGGATCGATTTCCGTCTGTTGTTCGTCAGCAAACGCGAGGGACAGACTCGCTACCGCCACGACTGCAGTACTCGCGAATAGCCCGCGTATCGAGTGCTTCCTTAAGCAATTCATAACTCGCATCCCATAAGAAATGGTGCCGTCGAAATCGAATCAGAAATAGGTCCGAAGCAATTACCGCCACCGTCATTAAACACTATGCGCCTTGCCGCCGTAAAGCACTTTCTGAAAGAGTTCGACAGCGACCCTCACGGAGCGATCGGCAACCGCGACGACGCGGCGCCCACGGCACCAGGCACTCCCCCGAAAACACGATCCGCGGCCGCTTACGCTTGACGCGTCGCTAGACCACTTGCGCAACGACGGGGTTATGCCAAGGGGATGCGTTGAGTTCGAGCGAGTTTGACGATTGAGCGTACTGGTTTGTCCGATGAGTTCTTGCGGCGCTCAATGAGCTTTCCCCCGTTTGAGCGTTCTCAGTACCTGATCGAACGCCGGCGTGAGCTTTGGCCACTCGCTTTCGCTGCAGGTGCACCAGGCGGTGATGCCGCGGGAATGGACCCGAGCGTGACACGGTAGTAGTGGGTATTGCCCGCCATGAAGTCGCTGATGCGGGCCGGGCCAATGCGGCAATCGAGCTCCTTTGGATAGCTAGGCATTTCGGCGTAGCCGCTATACTCATCCTTGGCCGCGTCCTCCCGCTCGACGTGCAGAATGTGAACCGGCTCGAGTTCGAGCGGAGTTTCCGCGTCGCCATGATGGCCTCCCATGGCATCGTCCATCAGTGAGTCGGACAGGTTGCCGCGAATGGCGATCTGGCGCCGCCCGAGGTGAACTTGGCCCACATCGGACCTTGCCCCCTGCACCCCTTGATTTCCCAACCGTCGGGCGTGTCGCACTGAAAGCTGCTGCCTTTGGCGTTGTAAGTTGTGAACGAAGTCGCCACTTGGGCCAGCCCGCTGCAGCCAACAACAGCAAGTAGCAGCAACGTGCTAAAACTGAAACAATGGTTCACAACGAAGCTTGCTCCAGCTGATGTGCTCGTGTTGGACACAACGTCACCCTTTGAAAAGAGGTAAGGAAGCAAAGAAACGACACACGTGCAATGCCGAGCGCCGCCGGTATAACGGTCGCACGGCTCAACACAAGCAGGACCTCTAGGTGACCGAAGGTAGATGATGTAAAAACATTAATCGTTGTGGGGCCAAAACCGTTCTCGGCGGAGGATCAACCTTGAATAAGGCGTTCGATGTAGTTGTGTGTGGGTCGTGTGTGGTCGACGTGCTCGTACGTCCGGTGCCTCTTGACCGGGCGATTGGAGGTGGGGAGTTGTTGCCGACCGAACCGATGCAGTTGACAACTGGCGGCATCGTTTCGAACTCAGGAATCACCCTTGCTCGGCTGGGCATGCGGACCGCGGCGTTTACCTACGTGGGCGACGACCAGTGGGCTGAGTTTGTGCGCTCGCGGTACGAGGCCGAAGGAATCGACACGAGTCGCCTGCTCACCCACACCAAAACCGGGACCAGCACGACGGTCGCTCTGATTGCCGACAGCGGCGAGCGGACGTTCCTGCACGCGGTTGGAGCGCCGAAGCTACTCAACAAGGGCGCATTTCTCTCACAGCTCGATTTCTTTGCGCAGAGCCACGCGATGCTGCTGGGCTACATTTCGCTATTGCCCAGTTTGCAGGACGACTTGCCCGAGGTGCTGGGCGCGCTGCGCGGGGTCAATTGCATGACGGCGGTCGACGCATCGGGCACCGGCGGCACGCTCGACGAAGTGGCACCGTCGTTGCCGTTCATGGATATTTACGTACCTAGCCTGGGCGAGGCAACGCACCAAACTGGGCTGACCAATCCCGAGCAAATCATCAACGCTTACCGCGCGGCCGGAGCGACCGGCGTGGTGGGCGTGAAGCTGGGCAAAGACGGCGCGCTGCTTAGCGCCTCGTCAGGCGAACCCGTCGAAATCGCGCCGGTAACGCCGCCTGGACCAGTAATCGACACGACGGGCGCTGGCGATAGCTTCATCGGCGGGCTCGTGTGCGGAATGCTCCGCGGCATGTCGCTGGCCGAGGCCGGCCGTCTTGCCGCAGCTTGCGGCGCGCGTTGCGTCACCGCCCTAGGCGCCACGACCGCCGCGGGCGACTTTGCCTCAGCGGCCGAGCTGGCAGGCTTGCAGGTTTAACGGGCATTTGGCTCCCCCCTGCCCTCACACTCTGCGGCCGCTAGCATAGAGGCTTTCCCTCGCGTTGGAGCCCGACGGTCGATGGCCCTGAGTCCGATGATGCAGCAGTACCACCAGGCCAAGGATGCGGCCGGCGATGCGCTGTTGCTGTTTCGGATGGGCGACTTCTACGAGCTATTCTATGACGATGCGAAGACGGCCGCGCGGGTGCTTGGCTTGTCCCTCACCAGTCGCGATAAGGGTGAGAACCCCGTTCCGATGGCGGGCTTTCCGCATCACCAGCTCGATCAATACTTGGCTAAGATTATTGCCGCCGGGCATCGCGCGGCAATCTGCGAGCAGATGGAGGACCCAAAGCAGACTAAGGCTGAAAACAAGAAGGTGGTAAAGCGCGATATCACACGGGTGGTGAGTCGAGGCACCGTGACCGACAACGCGCTGCTCGATCCGTCGCAAAGCAACTACTTAGCGTCGCTTGCTTTGGATCCCGACGGGCCGCAAGTGGGTTTGGCGTGGGTGGAGGTTTCGACCGGGGCGTTCATCGCCGCGCCGATTGCCGCGAGCGACGTTGCCGACCAACTGGCCCGCATAGCGCCGACTGAATTGGTAGTAAGCGACGAAACGGTCGCAGAACTTCCACCGGCGTGGATCGAAGGCCGCGTGCTGACGACCCGGCCATCCTGGGCATTCGCCCAGCAGCAGGGAATGGAAGCACTCGCCCGGCACTTCGGTACGCAGACGCTCGAGGGATTTGGTTTCGATGTCGAGCAGCCGACCGATCGGCTCGCCCTTGCGGCCGCCGGGGCGATCGTTGAGTACCTTGTCGAGACGCAAAAGACCGACCTCTCGCACATCGCATCGATCGCACCGCTACGCGAGGGGCAGTCGCTAGAGATCGACGCGGCTACCTGGCGCAGCTTGGAAATCACGCAAACGCTGCGCGATGGTCGCCGCGAAGGCACCTTGCTCGCCGTTCTCGATCGCACCACCACGCCCATGGGCGCCCGGCGCTTGGGCGAGTGGCTCGCGCATCCGTTGGTGGACTCCGATGCCATCGACGCGAGACTCGAAGCAGTGGCAGAGCTAGTCGATCAACCGTCGCTAACCACTGCCGTGCGGGACGCACTTAAGAGCATCTACGATATACCGCGACTGATCGCCCGCGTGACTACGGGTCGTGCCAGCCCACGCGACTTGTCGTTCGTCGCCCGCACGCTTGCGGCGCTTCCCGCGGTGAAAGCCAAGCTCGCCGGCCGGTCGAGTGTCCTGCTACGTGCCGTTGAATCGCGAATCGACCTCTGCCCACGGCTTCGAAGCCGCTTGGAATCGATGCTCGCCGACGACTGCCCACTGACGGCCCGCGAAGGCGGATTCATTCGGGCGGGCGCCCACGACAAGCTTGAAGAGTTGCGCGAGCTGATGAGCGGCGGCAAGCAGTGGATGGCCAATTATCAGGCGGCTGAAGTTGAGCGGACCGGCATTCCGAGCATGAAGGTCGGCTTCAACAAGGTGTTCGGTTACTACCTTGAGATCACGCACGCCCACCGCGACAAAGTACCCGATGAGTACATCCGCAAGCAAACGCTAAAGAATGCCGAGCGGTACATTACGCCGGAACTCAAGGAGTACGAAGAGAAGGTGCTCAGCGCCGAAGAACGCGTGCTTGCATTGGAACTCGAACTGTTTGCTGAGCTGCGCGAGTTCACCGCCCAGGCCGCACCGCAACTACTTTCCACCGCAATGGCACTTGCCGACCTCGATGCGTTGGCGAGCCTGGCCGAAGTGGCCCGCGCCCGCGACTACGTTCGGCCGGAGATGGCCGACGAGCCAGTGCTCGAAATCGAAGCGGGCCGCCATCCGGTGGTCGAAGCCACCGAGCCCTCAGGTACCTTTGTGCCTAACGACACTTCGTGTCGGGGGTTAGGGGTCGGTGGGCAGGGGGTAGGTGAAGACAGCGATAACGATTCGCTGGACAAACCCCGCGTACTCCTCATCACTGGTCCGAACATGGCGGGCAAGAGCACTTACATTCGCCAGACGGCGCTGATCGTGTTGATGGCTCAGGTTGGTAGTTTTGTGCCGGCTCGAAAGGCTCGTATCGGTGTGGTCGATCGGCTCTTCGCGCGTGTGGGTGCGAGCGACGAGCTGGCGCGCGGGCAAAGCACGTTCATGGTCGAAATGACCGAGGCCGCGCGGATTCTGAACACGGCCACCGAGCGAAGCGTGGTGGTGTTAGACGAAGTTGGCCGCGGCACTAGCACGTACGATGGGCTTTCGCTCGCCTGGAGCATCGTCGAGTACCTGCACGACCAGATTGGTTGCCGTACGCTGTTCGCCACGCACTATCACGAACTCACCGAGCTGGCAGAGCAGTTCGAGGGCGTGGCGAATCTCAACGTGATGGTCCGCGAGCACTTTGGCAAGATTGTGTTCCTGCACCAAATCGTGCCTGGCTCGGCCGATCGCAGTTACGGCATCCACGTCGCGCAGCTCGCCGGAGTCCCCAAAGCGGTCAGTAGCCGGGCCGAAGAGATCCTCGCCGAACTCGAAGCATCGGCCCGTCGGGCGGATGGTCCCCACACCGACATACCCGCTCCTCACAGCCAGCGAACCGAAGCAACCAACGGTTCTCTGCAACTCACACTCTTCGAAACGACAGAGCACCCGTTGGTTAGCGAGATACGCGACCTAGACGTCGACGGCATGACGCCGCTCGAAGCCCTACAGCGATTGAGCCAGTGGCGGATGGATCTGTAGCCCCAGAATCTGGCTTAAGTCAAGAAACCATTAAGAAACCTGTTGCATGGAGAGTTTTAGGCACCGGGTACGGCAATCCGAAGAAATTCCAAAATCTTGTGCAAGATCCTTGCGTTACCCGCAACCACTCATTACCATACGTACTAGTTAATTCGGGGGGAACGCTGATGTGGACGAAAACAACCAGTTCGACACGAAATGGCCTCTGATGCTCTGTGCATAGTTGCACAGCTCGTCAGAGGCTTTTTCGTTGCGATGGGTTGTCAGGTCTGCTGACAGGTTGGTTCCCGAGTTTTGCACAAGCGAGTTCTATTGTTGAACGTGATGTTCTTGCAGATTTGACGCACCACAAGGATTAGAGGTAAGGGGAACGGTCTAATGAATCGAATACTAGTGGTCGCTCTGGCGACCTGCGCCGCCTACTTGTTCCAAGTCCAGTTCGCGGATGCCGCAACAATTTCTCCGGGTAAGTTTCAACTGTTCAACCACCCCGATGGACGGGTTACCAACACGCTTGGTCCCTACGGGCTTCGTCTTGACGGCGATGAACCTCCTGCTGGCAATGGCCCCACGTTCAGCGTGGAAGCCGATTCGGAGCCAGTAATTCTGACCTGGAACCTAGACAACACGGCCACGATTGAAGGTCGCTTGTTGAACAACACGACTGGCGAGTATTGGAAAGTTTCTTACACGATGACCGGATTGACCAACGTTAACGGTGGCTTCAGCGCCACTTCCGGTTCGGGCACTCTCGTCTGGGACGAAGTTGGTGTTCCGCCTTCCAATTCACCAATCACCCTCACAAGCATGCAGAACAACGCAGGACAAGCGTTCAATCTGTTTCCTGACGGACATCGCTTAGACAACGACAACATGTCAACCGTTGGCCGCGGTTGGCTGGACGACGATGGCAACGCCAACGACTGGCTTGTAATTGCCGTACAGACTCAGGTCTTCATGATTCCTGAGCCTTCGACGATGATACTTTGCACCGCAGGTATCGCTGGCCTGTTCGTGATTCGCAGAAGGTGCAAACGCTAACAGGCTGCCGGCCAATAGGTTCCGGCTTGATTTGTCTTGCCGCGTTGGTGCGCCTCTAGCGTCTCCGGCAGATGTTGGGTGATCGAGGAAATCTTCACGCCAAGGCGCTTAGTCACTGAGACTTGGCGACTTGGCGTCACTCGTTGCCAATCCGTAGGACGCATGCAGCGGTGCACGGTAGGTCGCATCCGTGATGACTCGCCTGAATCTGGTTGTTTGCGCGGGCATCGCGGAATCCCAAACAGCAGCTTACGCCAGCGGCAACCTATGCCATGATCCCCTATTCTGCCTTCAGCGCGCCGGCTTGCCGCTAATCCTCAGCCAGAGGCTCCAGTCGGTGCATCTCGTTCTTCCACGGCGAATCCTTCGGCTGGTCTGAGAGTCGCCCTAAGGCCTGTTTTTTGGTGCGCGAGTCTTCGTTGGAGCGATTGAATTTCTTAGGGCGATTTTGGTGGAAATGGAGCCACCCACTATGTTAGTTTGTACCATCTACGCATGTGCTGGGCTTACCGGCAACTCACCCAGTGGGCACTCCCATTCCTCCCAAAGGACGCACTTTGTTGTCTACCTCGCGTGTGACTAATCGTCGTCAATTCCTGCAAAGCGTGGCCGCCGCGGGAACAGCCAGTTTCTTGTTGACGTCGACGCGCCGCGCTGTTGGCTATCAGTCGCCCAACGATCGCCCGGTGTTTGCCTCGATTGGGCTGCGAAATCAAGGTTGGGATATCACCAACAAGACGTTCCCCTTCGCCGATTTCGCCGCGCTGGCTGATGTAGATTCCAAAGTGCTCGACAAGTACGTCGAAAAAACCACCCAGAAGCAGGGCGCCAAACCAGATGCCTACAAGGACTACCGCAAGATTCTTGAGCGCGACGACATCGACGCGGTGATGATCGCCACTCCCGATCATTGGCACACGAAGATAGCGATCGAAGCCATGCGGTCCGGCAAGGACGTCTATTGCGAGAAGCCGCTGACGCTCACTATCGACGAAGGGAAGTTGATCGAACAGGCAGTTGACGAAACGGGTCGCATGTTTCAAGTCGGCACCATGCAGCGGTCGGAATGCGGTCACCGGTTTTTGCAGGCGGTCGCTCTGGTCAGGCATGGAAGAATCGGAACGGTCAGAAAGATAACCTGCGGCATCGGGGGGGTTGCAGGTTCGCCTGCGATTCCCGTGGTACCCGTCCCGAACGAACTCGATTGGGACTTGTGGTTGGGGCCAGCGCCGAAAGTCCCTTATCGAGCCCTGTCCGAGATGCGCGAGGGTTACGGTGGCGGCGTGCCACTTTACAGCAATTGCCACTACGCATTCCGCATGTGGCATGCGTACTCCGGTGGCAAGCTCACCGACTGGGGAGCTCACCACGTCGATATCGCGAACTGGGCGCTTGGCACGACGGGTACTGGGCCAACCAAGGTGACACCGATCGATTACGAGTTACCCGTCGAATACAAGGACGGCTATCCCGTGGTAGACGACCGATACAACGTCGCGAGCATGTTCCGCATCCAGGTCGAAATGCCCGAGGATGTGGAGATGATCGTTACCAGCGAGGGAGACAACGGTATCTTGTTTGAAGGCACCAAGGGCCGCTTCTTTGTTAACCGTGGCAAGCTGGTGGGCAAGCCGGTCGAGGACTTGGCCGAGGATCCCCTGCCAGAGGGCGCGGTAGAGGAAGTATACGGAGGACCTGTTAGTGCCAACCATAGCGCGAATTTCATCGAGTCGATGCAGTCGCGTAAGCAGCCCATCTCCGATGTTTGGTCCCACAACCGGACGCTCGAAATCTGTCACCTATCGAACATCGCCATCCGACTGGGTCGCAAACTCAACTGGAATCCCGACACCCGCCAGATCGTCGGCGACGACCAGGCAAACGCATTCCTCGCTCGTCAGAGTCGCAAGGGATATGAGATCGAGGGGTAGAGCAGAATGGAGCTCAACGTCGGTGCGTTCGATGCTGGGTGTTGGTGCGTTCGATGCTGGGTGTTGGAGAATGGGATTGGTCGTTGGGTGCTTCGCCATGCGGCATTCCCGTTTCAATTGTCCCTTTTTTGGCACGCCAACGGACAATTCGGCGCGCCCAACGGTCCACTTTGAAATCAAAAAGCACCTAGAAAAAACAGGTAATCGAAGCCCGATAAGGAAGGCGAGAAGTTGGATAGAGTCACCTACTATCGTTCTTCGGGAGGCGGGACAAAACGGACTTTAGCGGTCCGTCGATGGTCAGAATACTGGTGCGAGTGATTTGAGGCGCGACTCGGTTTCGGCCATCAGGGCATCTTCAGCGGCTTCGTCGCCGGCGACGTAAGTGACGCTGAAGCGGAGGAACGCGCCGGCGTCGTCCCACGGTACGGTGCAAATCGACTGCTCGCGAATCAGGTATTGACTCGCCGCTTCACCGTTCTCGAACGTGGTGCCGTCGGCCAAGCCGCGCGGAGCGGGCGTGTAAAGGAAGTACGTACCGCCCGGCATCTGGCAGTCGAAGCCGCATCGTTTGAGTACGCCGACTAGCTTCTTCATACGTCGTCGGTACTTTTCGCGAATGATCTTGGGGATACTGGGATCGTCGAGCGCGGCGGCGGCGGCTTTTTGCGTCGCGATGAACTGGCCGGAGTCGCTGTTGTCCTTTACGTCGGAGAACGCCTGGACGATTAGTGGATTCCCACATACCCAACCCATCCGCCAACCAATCATGTCGAACCCTTTGGACATCGAATGTACCTCGACGCCCACTTCCTTCGCGCCGGGCACGGCCAGAAAACTAGTCGGCTCCTGATCGAACGAGAGCATCGCATGCGCTGCGTCTTGCACGACGACAATCTGATGCTGATTGGCGAAGTCGATCGCCCGCTTGTAAAAATCGGTGGTGGCCGTCTTGCCGGTCGGGCTGTTGGGGTAGTTGAGCACCAAGAGCTTGGCTTTCGCCAAGATGTCGGGCGAGATGCGTTCGAGATCGGGGAAGAAGTGGTTTTCGGCAAGCAACGGCAGCTTATGCACGATACCGCCGTAGTACATCGTATGCGTTCCGGCTACCGGGTAGCCAGGCACCGTGATCAACGTGACGTCGCCTGGGTTGATGAACACCGCCGGCAGCATGGCGTACGCCGGCTTGGAGCCAATTGTGTGATTCACTTCGGTCGCTGGGTCGAGTTCGACGCCGAACTCCCGCTGCATAAACCCCGCGGCGGCCTCTTTGAACTCCGCCACTCCGTTGTCGGCGTAACCGCGGTTTTCCTGTTTGTTGATTTCCGCGGCCATCACCTGCCGAACACTCTCAGGTGCCATCGAGTCGTTTTCACCAATGCCGAAGTCAAGCAATTCCCGCTCAGGATGGTTGGCCAGGGCCTGCCGCTTGGCCCGTTTGATCTTCTCGAATTTGTAGATCTCGGTGCCTTTGCCGTAGTTCGCACCACCAATGCGGTCGGCAAACAACTGCTGAAAATAGGGATCGCTCATGGTTTCAAGCTGGCTGTGTGTGGGATTGGCGAAGACGCTCCTGGGCTTGTGAGTTACAATAGAACAAGTCGCATTCAGGTTCGTCAACGTGCGGCGGGAAGGGCTATTTTGCGGTACATTAAGTACGACGTGCAGCCGTTGAGGGCAAGTGGTAGAGCCCGTTTACCGCTGTTTTCTGACGGCAACCGTTGTCACTGGCAGAGCCAGTGGCACACGTTGCAATTGCCAAGTTTGTCTTATCGCGGGTCGTTTCGGACAGCCGGCGGCTATTTCTTACTTTGTCTGCTGGCGGCTATTACCGGAAGTTGCAGTCGAGTGGCAATGGCCGTCGACAAAGTAGCGAGCCCTGTGGAGATCGTGACGTTCGCCGATGACGACTCGCAGCGGCGCCTTTCCGGCCGAATTGTGGTGGAAGACACCGACGGCGGCGTCATGCTTCAAACGACCGACGGGCGCCTATGGGTGATCGAAGCCGGGGATATCGCCTCGCGTGAAGCGATCGACGCGCCGTTCAAGCCGATGTCGCACGAGCAGCTCGCCGAACAGGTGCTTGCCGAGTTGCCTGACGGTTTCGAATCGCACATCACGCCACACTACGTAGTGTGCTTTAACACCACCAGAGCGTATGCCCAATGGACCAGCTCGCTGCTCGAGCGGCTGCACCGTGCGTTCATGAACTACTGGAGCAACAAGGGCGTCGAGCTGCACGAGCCGGAGTTCCCGCTTGTGGTGATTATCTACGCCACCGCCAACCAGTACCGCGCCGCGAGCGCCAACGAGTTAGGTTCGGCCGCGTCGAACGTGATTGGCTACTACAGTCTGACGAGTAACTACGTGAGCATGTACGATCTGACCGGCGCGGAGGCGATGCGCGGCGCACGCGGTTCGCTACGCGAGATCAACCAGATGCTCACCCAACCGGCAGCGTTGCCGTTGGTGGCCACCGTGGTGCATGAGGCCACGCACCAAATTGCATTCAATTGTGGACTTCAGGCACGTTTGGCCGAGTTGCCACTCTGGCTGGTCGAAGGCATGGCTGTGTACTTCGAAGCACCTGACCTTTCGAGCAGCCGCGGTTGGCGGGGCATTGGTAAGATCAACTACCCGCGACTGCAGCGCTTCCAAGCGAACCTACGCCGGCCAGGGCGGTCTAGCTTGTTGTCGATGATCGCCGACGACAAGCGATTTCGAAACCCGCGCACCGCCATCGACGCCTACGCTGACGCCTGGGCGCTCAATTACTTCCTAATCCGCTACCACCCCGATCAATACGTCGCCTATGTCGAAGACTTGGCCGCCCAACAACCCTTCATCCCGTCGCCGCCGGAGTCGCGCATCGAACGATTCCAAAAGCACTTCGGCGACCCAGCAGACGTCGAGCGCGAGTTCCTCAAGCGGATGAGCAAACTGAAATAGCCGCCTGCTAGCCTGGGCAACCCGCGGCCACATTCACTCCCCTATCCCACCACCCCTCATCCGCTACAATACGTGGTCTCCCCCACGCTCCCTTAGCTCAATCGGCAGAGCAACTGACTCTTAATCAGTAGGTTCAAGGTTCGAGTCCTTGAGGGAGCACTCGAAGAATAAGCCGCAAACTGTTAAATGGCAATGGTTTGCGGCTCTTTTTGTGCGACAAGGTGCGACAGGACGCGACACCAAAACGACAGGAAACGACACTGGATTTGGTGCACATTTGGTGCACACTTTCAGGCTGGTGCACCAAGATTTAGGGCTGGAACCGCTGGCCGGTAGTCAACGCCTAGCTTGTGATACAAGTCAAGTGTGAGTGTGATGGTCGAATGCCGAGCCAAGACCTTGACCTGGTCCGGTGGCAGGCCAGCCAGAATCCAACGGGTAATTGCTGTAGCTCGCAATGCGTGGAAGTCTAGGATTCCAGCCACTTGGGCTTCGCCTGCGATTGCAAGGCTTGGCCGACTCCGCGAGCGGCTTCGGAGAAGAATTCCTCGGGCAATCGTTTCCGCGCCTGACAGTAGGCGCTCGTCTCAGCAGAGCATGGCAACTGCCCTCGTGAAATCCGATGAGCAATCAATCGCGCGACCGCTGCGCGGCACGCGTGGTCTGCGCTAAGCACTTGCCCCAGAAAGACCCACATCGTTACCAGTGGCGTGTAGATGCGATCAACCCAATCATCGCCAACCGACACCAACGCTTGCTTGATAGCGTCCGACGAAAAGACTTCTGCAAAGGGTTGCTCACCGTCCTGAAGAAACTGACGACGGAGAAAATTGATCTGTTGCCGTAGCCGTCCTTGGGTAAGATCACGCATCGCTGGGCCTCCTTGCCGTGATGGGTGTCGTGACAAACACCATCTAAGCAAGCGGGGCCTTTTTCGCTATCCCAACGTTAGAAAACAACTTGCGATCAACTACGTGACATTCGTCTGGGCCAGACCGATGGAAAGTCGATTGAGTTACAACGCTTGAGCTACGCACAGCCCAAACTCCAAAAAGGAGTCACACTGCACAAGATAGATCTGTGGCGATTCTATGGCTATCCCATGCTTCATGAACGTGTTATCGTCTTCCCGTGAGTCAAGAAAAAGAAGCCAAGCTGATAACTCGTCTCCGCATAGCGAACCATGCCCTTAAACTCTTGAAGGGTGACGAGCTTCCTTTCATTAGGGAGTTTCTCACAACAGCGTTTTGCGAGTTCAACACGATCACAAACTCAAAGGCGTTCTGGTCCGATCGCGACGAAAATCTACAAAGCGAGCGAGAGGCGTCGACACGGGTAGCCGTGATTCGCCCGTCTTCAAAAGCCTCTCCCAATCTCATGTCTTCGCCGAGCCCGACGCCACCCAGGAGCAGCTAGAGCAATTCGCTGAGAGCATGCGATCATTCATGGCGGTCATCTTTGCTGCAGTCGGGCTAGACATGACTGCGATCGGAGAACTCAACCCGGAAGAGAACAAGTCGTCGAACAATTCGACGGACTCGTAGACGTGTATAGTGAATCATTCCGAGGAAGCGATATGACCCAGCCCCCAGCTTTGATCCATTGGGAATGCTAGAAAACTAGGCTTTTGGGCAGGGTATACCCTGCCCAAAAATTTTCGCGAACTCCTTTGGGGTTCGGCCTTCAAGGCTGCCATGAGGTCGAACCCGATTGTAGTCGCTTCTCCAAGACTCCACCTTCTCGGCGGCATCGGCAAGATACAAGAACCAGTGCTGATTCAAGCATTCTTGCCGTAGCCGTCCGTTGAAGGATTCGATAATGGCGTTATCTGTAGGTTTTACTGGGCGGCTGAAGTCCAACTGCACGCCGTTGAAATAGGCCCACCAGTCAAGAGACTTCGAAATGAACTCGGGACCATTGTCGACACGAATCGATCTTGGCAATGCCGCTCGACGCTGTCGTACCGCTTCCAGGACCGCCACCACATCATCGCCAGTGAAGCGTTGACCGACTCGAATCGCTAAACTCTCACGAGTAAAGCTATCAACTAGCGTCAACAGTCGGAATCGATGACCGTCGAAGAGTTGATCCGACATGAAATCCATGCTCCAACTCTCATTGGTCGCAGTGGCCGGTGGACGCTCTACGCGTTTTCGACAACTCTTGTGGCGACGAGGCACTTTGGTCCGCATTTGGAGGCTTTTTTCCACATACAACCGATAGATTAGCTTGTGATTGACCTGCCACCTTCTCGCTGAAGGAGAATGTGCAGACGACGATAGCCATACCTCACACGGCTAGTGGCAAGGTCACGCAGACGGATGCGAAGTTCGGCCCGCTGATCGCGGCAGCTCTGGTATCGGTGGCGGGCACGCGAGGCACCGATGACTCGACACGCTCGACGTTCGCTAACCACAGATAGCGAACAGTGTATGAGCGTCACGATTGTGGTTAGTTTGGGCAATTTTTCCAGTAGGTTTCCCGGCAGCCTCGTTGGCTGAGGTACAGCGCGCGGAGGTGGCGGACGGCGTTGGAGCCAAGCTAGCTCTTTCGGACCGTGACGACGCCATGCCTATCCAAAGCTCCTATTTGTTCCACACAGATGGAAAAACCGGAAAATAGGAAAACTCAAAAGCATGCCAGTTGCCAACAATTTTCGTACCTACTTTCGTGACGCTCACACGCGAACAGTAAAGTCGCCGGTTTTTCCTTGAAACTAGGCCATCGATTTGATCAAATTCAGTTACTCTACCGCACGTGATGCGTGCAATCGTTCTTTGAAAACTTGGTTGTCTTGTAGTGGCTACTTGGTGGCGGGTGGCTGGTGGGGCCTTCGCTACACGGACTGTTGGCTGTTAGCAATCGCTTGCGCGGCATTCCCAATTCCCCCTTCCCCATCTGGGACGAGTTTTGCCCCAAGTGCGGAAAACCCTGTGGCAAAAATCCGCGGCATCGCCTGATGATCGATTCCACAAGTCTTTGCCAGGTAGCAGTTTACAGAATCCGCCGCGCGTCGGCCGAGTCGAGTTTTGCCCCAACGAATCGTTTTTTGGGATCGCAGGCTGGGCAATAATTCTAAGGCATTGCGCCTCCGCAGGTTAGGAGTACCGGTTTCGCCCCGTTGGGGAACAACTGGGAAAAACCCACTGGTATCCCTGGCGAGGTTGTAGACGGCTCGGTTCGATCGATGCGGCCTTCTGTTTCGGGCCTGGTTTCGTCTCAAGCACCTTCCACCTAAGAGCTTGCGCGCGACTTTCGCAAGACTGGGGTTCTTGCGTGGTGATCCTGAAGCATGGCCGGTACATCAAGATGCGTGAAGAGACTCCGCTTTGGAATCTACTCGTTGGCATGCTGGAAGCAGTCGACGCAGAGACATCACAGTTTGCCGACAGCACCGGAGCGTTCGCAGCCGAGAGGCACCAGTTGTTGGCCGGTTCACGGCAACGGCTAACCGCCGTGGGCTACGGTTCGCTGGGTTTGCTCACCGAGCCCATCGATTCCAAGCCGCATTTGCTGTCCGGGCCGGAGGTAGACCGGTGGCTGCTGCCCAAGCCCTACGCCGGGCGGGGTTCCGGTCGAAATGATATCGCCAGGATGCAGTGACATGAATTGGCTCAGGTAGCTCACCAGTTTCGCGACGCCGAACACCATGGTGCGCGTGCTGCCATCTTGGAAGCGGTGGCCATCGACATCCAGCCACAGGCGCAAGTCTTGAGGATCACTGATTTCATCCGCAGTAACCAGATAGGGACCGATCGGCGCGAAGGTGTCGCAGCTCTTGCCCTTGACCCATTGGCCCGAGCGTTCAAGTTGAAACTCGCGTTCGGACAAGTCGTTCACCACACAGTAACCTGCAACATGTTGCATCGCTTCGGACTCATCCACGTAGCTCGCCGTGTCGCCAATTACGACGCCGAGTTCTACCTCCCAGTCGGATTTTTCAGATCCCTTGGGAATGATCACGTCGTCGTTCGGCCCAACGATAGCGCTGGTCGCTTTCATGAACAACACCGGCTCGGGCGGCACGTCCATTCCGGATTCTGCGGCGTGGTCGGAGTAATTTAAGCCAATGCACACAAACTTGCCCACGCCGGCAATGCATGGGCCGACCCGTCCCGGTTGGTCGACAACTGGCAAGTTGTCGAGATTCTGTTGCCTGAGCGCGTCGAGACCCGCTCGGGTCAGCGTTTGGCCACCGACATCGCCGATGATGGCGGCCAGCGATCGGACCGAGCCGTCGGCACCCAGCAAGCCGGGCTGTTCGTGTCCCATGGGGCCGTAGCGAAGGAGCTTCATGGAGTTTTCCTATGGTCGTTCGCGATGTTGTTATATTGTCCAGCCACCATCAATGATGTGTATGGCGCCGGTAGTGTAGGACGACTCGTCAGAGGCCAGGTAGACGGCGAGGGACGCGACCTCGTCAGCAGTCCCCACCCGACCCATGGGTTGTCTAGCGATGAAAGCCTCGCGTACTTTGTCGTAGTCACCTTGAGCACGAATACGCTCTTCAAGCGATGGCGACTGTACGGTCCCCGGGCAAATGGCGTTGGCACGAATGCCGTGTTGAACGAAGTCGGCAGCGATTGCCTTTGTCAAGCCGATCACAGCCGCTTTGGTGGCGGAGTACGCAAATCGATTTGGTGCCGCCGTCACGCTGGATGACACAGACGACATATTTACGATCGTGCCGCTATTGTTCTTGAGCATCGCCGGCAGAAAAGCGCGGACAGTATGGTACATCGACGAAACATTAATATCGATCGACCGTTGCCAGTCGTCTGGGGTGCAGTCCAAAATCGTCCCGTGATGCACAAAGCCCGCACAATTGAACAGCACATCGATGTCCTGCTCCTCGCTCGCCAAGCGTTCAATAGACTGGGGGTCACAAACATCGAGAACTGCGGTTCGGATCTTAGGTTCTTCTTGTGCAAGCAGTTCAAGCGACCGAGCGTTGATGTCGGTCGCAAGCACCTCTGCTCCCTCACGACAGAACGCCAGTACGGTGGCCTTGCCAATGCCCTGCCCCGCCGCTGTGGCCAGAATCCGCTTGCCTTTTAGTCGGTTGCTCATGACTCAGGGTTGTGTCGTGAGGTGGTGGCTAACTGCTATCTTTTGCGGCCCAAACAGGTCCGTTCGGGTACTGGTACTTGCCGATGCTCGAGTGAAACATCTCCGCACTGTAGCCGGGATGAATCGGTGGATGGTAGTGCCCGTCGCGAACGATTGCAGGATGGACGAAGTGCTCGTGCAGATGGTCGACGAATTCACCCACCCGATCTTCTAATGACGCAGCGATTCGGATGTAATCGATCATTACCAGGTGGCTGACATACTCGCAGAGCCCCACGCCGCCCGCGTGTGGGCAAACAGGTACCCCATGCTTCTTAGCCAAGAGCATTACAGCGAGTATCTCGTTCACGCTGCCAAGGCGGCAACTGTCGATCTGGCAGAACGAGATCGCGTCGAGCTGCATGAGCTGCTTGAACATCACGCGGTTCTGGCACTGTTCGCCCGTGGCGACCCCGATGGGGGCGACAGCTTTAGCGATTGCTGCATGTCCGACTACGTCGTCCGGCGAAGTCGGCTCTTCGATCCACCAAATGTCATACTCCGCCAGAGCGTTCACCCACTCGATCGCCTCATCGACTTCCCATCGCTGATTGGCGTCGATCATCAGTTTGCGGTTGGGTCCGATTTCCTCGCGGATGATGGCTGCCCTTCTACGATCATCGCCAACGTTGGCGCCCACTTTCAACTTGAAGTGGTGCCAACCTTCGGCGAGGGCGACACGGCATAGCTGACGAATCTGGTCGTCGGAATAGCCCAACCATCCCGCGGAGGTCGTGTAAGCCGGAAAGCCGGTGCGGAGCATCTCCACCTCACGCTCCGACTTGGTCGACTCGTTGGCTTCGAGAATCGCGAGAGCTTCGGCCTGCGTGAGAGCATTTCCTAGGTAACGAAAGTCGATGCAGTCGACGACTTGTTGTGGTGGCATATCGCATACGAGTTTCCACAGCGGCTTGTCCTCCGCCCGAGCCCACAGATCCCATACGGCGTTGAGTAAACCCGCAGTTGCGAGGTGAACGACCCCTTTCTCGGGGCCGAGCCACCGCAACTGCGAATCGTTGGCGATCTCTCGGCAGCTAATCCCAAACCGTCGCACGATGTCGCGCAGCCTTCGCCCAACAATCGACTCGGCTAGCAGCTCGATGGCGCTCACGCAAAGTTCGGTACCGCGGCCCAGCGTAAATGTCAGACCGAACCCGGCCAGATTGGGTTGATCAGTCGTGAGCGTGACGTATGCAGCCGAGTAGTCAGGGTCGGTATGCATCGCATCTGAACCATGTGCCTCCTCGGAGGTGGGGAATCGCACGTCGACCACTTCAAGGCCGGTAATGGTAATCGTATGTTGCATGGCGTTGGGCGATTGTGGCCATCTCTCGGCTTGTCGAAGCGTTTATCACAGCACCGTAGATCACTACGAACACGAAGCAGACGGCTGGAAGCAGGAACGACATGCGAATTGTGGGTATCGCCATCTTGCCATAGCCACCACAACGAGTGTCAAAAACAATGGCCCCTAGTATTCGACACGTGGTGGCCCAAACGCAAGGTTTCAAGTCCGATTATTCGTAATGTTCCTCGATGAACACTTAATCGAATACTGCTAATCGTGCCGCATAGGTTGCCCTTCTTCCAAGCCTGACGCGCTGATGTTGTAGGAAGCCACGACTACGGCGACGAGTATCTGGCGATTTCGCCTACCGCCATTCGAGCGTCGAAAATCGCTTGTGCGCTTCGCGCTCTAAGTTCTCGCGGTGGTCGGGATGAGCGATGTCGATCAATGCACGCGCCCTTTGGCGAAGGTTCTTACCATACAGGTTGGCGACGCCGAACTCGGTGGCGACGTAGTGGACATGAGCGCGGGTGGTGACCACGCCCGCCCCAAGTTTGAGAACTGGGGAGACTCGAGACTCACCACGTCGCGTCGTCGACGGCAAGGCGATGATAGGTTTTCCACCCTTCGACAGCGCCGCCCCTCGAATGAAGTCCATTTGTCCACCGACACCGGAGTAGATTCGTGTGCCGATTGAGTCGGCACAAACTTGACCAGTCAGATCGACCTCAATCGCACTATTGATTGCGGTAACCTTCGGGTGTCGCCTTATCACGGACGTATCATTGACATAGCTTGCCTCAAGCAATTCAACGGACGGATTGTCGTCGATGAAGTCGTACACCCGCTTGCTGCCGACGCAGAAGCTGCCTACGACCTTGCCGACCTGCCTGGCTTTGAACGCGCCGTTGATCACTCCCTGCTCGACCAGTTCGACGATTCCATCCGAGAACATCTCGGAGTGGACGCCCAAGTCCTTGTGGTCTCGAAGCGAGGCAAGCACGGCGTCGGGAATTGCACCGATGCCCATCTGAATTGTGGCGCCGTCTTCGACCAACTCGGCTACATGTCTGCCGATGGCCCTTTCTATGGCCGTTGGCTCGTCTGGCTCGTGACTGTGCAATGGGGTGTCTTCCTCCACTGCCAATTCAATTCGCGAGGAATGCACCAGCCCATGTCCATGTGTTCGAGGCATATGCCGATTGATCTGAGCAATCACGTGCCTTGCCGAATCGGCCGCGGCGCGCGAGGCATCGACCGAAACTCCCAGTGAGCAGAAACCGTGGCGATCCGGAGGCGACACCTGAATGAGCGCTACGTCCAAAGGCAACACGCGATTGCGAAACAGCTCCGGAACCTCGCTCAAGAACACCGGAATGTAATCCGCATAGCCGTCGTTAGTTGCTTGGCGGACGTTGGACCCGACAAACAGCGAGTTCGTATACACTTTGCCGCGCATGCCGGGGGCGGAGTACGGCGAGTCGCCCTCGGTATGCAAATGGACCACTTCGAGGTCGTGCAGATCCCGGGCGCGGCGGCTCATTGCGCCAACCAAGGCCGTGGGAGCAGCCGCTGCAGTATGGACAAATACGCGGTTTCCAGACTGAATGACGTTTACGGCTTCGTCGGACGAGACGATTTGCACAGCGGTCTTCTCTTCCTGCATCGGCCTGACTTCCGCGCGTGGCGATCAGCGTCGGCGCGGAACCGGCGTAGGCACGTTCGCGGGCGCGAATGTTGGCGGGGGTCGCTAGGTGGGGGGTACGACCAAGCCGCAGCGATGCGTCTCGGTCGAACACGTTTGGCATACGGGATGGGTTGTTCGTACCGCCTAACGTGTAGTTTGCACTAAGACGAGCGATGCGCGAAGAGCCATCTTCACGTTTGTCGTCATCGCGCGACGTGGTCCGAGACGAAACCGCCTGGATTGCAGGGCGTAGCAGCTAGCCCATTCGGATTTCCCAATAGTTTGACTACACCAATTGTGCGGATTCGCCCGTAAGATCGCTCGCGGGAGATTTTGCGTTTGCGCCTGACTCATCTATGACTTCTCACTCCACTGGCCAGCTTGCCTTCGCAATCAGGAATTTCATCTGAAGTACCTCGCCAACTTCCTCTGCGAGACACGGCGCCATTGGACTGAGGCACACGGCAAGTTTGGAAATGTCATCTCGCAATAGTCTCACATCCTCCGAATTCAGCGATGTCGAACTAACGCACAATTGTACGCGGTCCTGTGAACGCCGCACCCAATTGTGAACTTCTTCGATTGCGGCGTTTGGACGATACTGATCGAGGAAACGAGCGATACGGATTCTCGCTCGTTGATTCTCTGCGTACAACCTGCGAAGGACGGCTTTGGGTTGCGCACTGGCCCGTGTGCTGAGCGATGCGGACGCCGCAATGACACAGCACGTCAGGCTCCATGTTCGATCCACCAATAACTTTGCTCTGTGAAGATCCACGTCTTGCCAGTCAATCGAACGATCCGGACGGGCTGCCCAGAGTATCGCAATCCGCAAGACGTCCATACCTACAGAATCGAGCAGCGCATCCACGTCTGGAGAATTCCCAGCTCGCTTGCTCATCTTACGGCCGCCGTTCGTCACCATATCATGGCCATCGTACCGTCGAATCGGTTCATTGCACGTCAACACGCCTTGGTCGAACAAGAAATGTCCGATCATCCGATACAGATTCAAGTATACGAAGGTGTCGAAGCCGCTGTGAAAATGGTCCACTGGCATCCAGGAGTTCAGCAATTCACTTGACAGCACTAGGCTGCTGTCAAGTGGGGCAACACACGAGAGATATGACCAACTATCGTCAAAGAAGCAGTCGAGAGTGTCCGGTCCGTAGTTGGCAGAAGCGCCACATTGGCGGCAGTCTACACCAACAACGCTGTCTTCGCGCACTACTGGCAGCGAATCAGCTGGTAAAGCCCCACACCTATGACAGCTTAGCATTGGGACAGGCGTGCCCCAGGCACAGTCTCGAGAAACCTGCCAGTCCATATCACATCCCATCGACCCAGAGGTGATCCTGGTTGCTCCCAGTCCGCGCTCCAGTAGTTTTCTTCCGGTGTTGCTCCATTGATTCAGGTGCTGAGTGCCGTGACGCAGTCGATCAGAGTACCTGGAGGTCAAAACAAACCACCGCCGAACCGACTTCTTGCGCACCTTTGCGCCACAACGCCAGCACGCGCCCTGATCGACTTGTCGCGTATCAAGGGATGTAGCACATGAAGGGCACCAATCAACGATACCGACTCGTTGTTCAACCAGCCCTCGGTGAAGCAAGTCGAGGAACAGCTTTTGCGTGTACGCATAATACGAAGGGCAACACGTCGACTTGACACGGGCCCAATCGTAGCTGATCCCGAGTCGCTCCAACCCATCCCGCATATTAGCGATGTTGGACGCCACAAGTTCATCTGGTGGGACGCCTTGATCGCGAGCCGCTAGTTCGTTTGGTAGTCCAAAGGCGTCCCAAGCCGTACAGTAGAGGACCGATTTTCCAAGCAGGCGCTGATACCGCGCTATCACGTCGCCAAGAACATACGTGCGAACGTGGCCTAGATGTAGCGGGCCGTTCAGAAAAGGTCCGCTGTCAAAGTTGAAAAATTTCTTTCCAACGGGATGCTCCGGTGCCACAAAGCAGCCTGAGTCTTGCCAGATTTTGCGCCACTTCCTCTCAACACGTTCAACCGAATAGGCGAGCATCGTGCATGTTGGTGCGAAAGCAGTCGATCAGTCACGTTGAGGCCCAAGTGCGCTCGACGGGAATCGAACCCGCTCCCCTGTGGTAACAACACAGTACTCTCAAGCTTTGGGGACGACTACACTGGCTATGTCCGCGAACAAATGAACACTACAGCGACGCCGAACTGCGGTATCAACTTCGAAAAATACGGCAGTTCCAACCTCAACCAACCAGCATTCCAACCCCAAGACCAGTAACCATTAAGCTACGAGCGCCTCTGCAATACGGTAATTCAGGTTATTTATTCAGTCAAGGACGTCCACATGATTCGCGAAACCGGTACGCGCCATCGCCAACCCAAGTTTGTGGAACCCCGATCAACGCCAATCGTTAACCATCATGGAGACTTCGATCGCCGGAATGTGCGCGTTCGCCCAGCGGTAGCACGGCGCGGCATTCCGGTTGAGCTGCCGCTACCGCGATCCTGCACGCTCGAGTTCAGGACGGCGGGGGGTGTTGTCGTGCGATAACAGACCGTCTACCCCGACGAAGTAATTGTTGTTGTCTTCGACCACTAGGTTGAAGGCCTCCTGTTCGACGTTAGAATTCGACAGCACGCGGACGGCCAACGGCGTGCCTTCGGCCGTGGCGATATAGTCGCCAACGCTCAATTCCTTCGCCATCTTCCAACCAACGCCATCGACCCAAAACGGATGGCCCGGCGTCGAAATCAGTTGGTAGTCGCCGGCAGCGATGTGCATTAGCTTGCTCGGCGGTCGTCGTGTGGTCGACAGTACTGGGCGGAAGCACCGCTCGCCAGTTTCGACGTTCATCGTCAACACCAAATCGCCGGCTGCGAGGGTTTCGATCGCTTGCGTACCCATTTTGGTCCACACTTGCGTACCAGCGGCGAAGCACTCGCTACGGCCACCTCCTCCACCGATAATGCCTGTGGTCACCTGCGCCACTTGCGACGTGCTAATCCGATAGGTTTCTGAGGGGAGACTTCCACGCGATTCGTAACCATTCTGTTCATACCAGTAATCCCACCATGGCTGTGGATAGCTTCCCAGTGTCTGGCCCGTAGTTGTTTCGAGTGCGGCAATGATCCTGGCATTGAGTGCTGCTCTTGCTTCGTTCGAAGCGGAAACTTGTTGTTCGCGCTGGGAAGCCTCTGCCCAAAACTCACGGAGGTGTTGTGATTGTATCGATTGTACTCGGTTGACCCCACGACGGACGGTGCCTCGGGTTTGCACGCCGACAAAGTCGAGGGTCGCACCACCTGTTCGCGCCACCTCCGCAGTCTGGTTGCCGTTCGGGCCCTCAGCAAACACCTCATGATCGTACTGCACCCGACCAGTGGGGCTCACATTGATTGCGAAGTTGCTTTCCAACAGGGACGCTAATCCTTCGATTAACAGGGGCACATACTCGTTCTCGGGCCGATCCCGGAGCTGCTCCGCAGCCGCGACGCGCACGGATTCGTCGTTCGAGAGCACCGCGAGCCTTACCAGCGATTCGCTCGCCTTGTACGTGGGCATGTGGCCCAACGCGCGGACAAATGCCATGCACATCTGCACATGTCGTTCGCTCATAGTGCTGTTAGAACGGCGTCGACCCTCGGTCGCCAGGCGTTCGAACTCCGCGATCGCGGTTTCGTCGACCTCTGCGTCCAGTTCAGCAAGCGCTCGGGCGGCTTGGTCGCCATCCGCCGCCAGCGCTCGCTCCCATCCAGCTATACGGGCTCGCCACTTCCCGTTTTGTTTCCTTAGTCGATAACGCGGCATCCGCTGACCGGCCGCCACGTTGCGCGGCACCAGCTCGTCTTCGACCCAAACGCTGTCGAGGGCTCGCAGCGCTTCGCGATTGTTGGCATTCGCTGCGAGAACGGCAAGCCAATGATATCTGGCTTCGTCGTCGAGGTCGTTGTTGCGGCACCAGCGTGCGAGTTGCAGGTGATCGCGTGCGGAGCCTGAAGCCTGCGCCCTGAGCTCGTTGTACCGGTCGAGTTGTTCGCTGTCGCGAGCGGCAACTTGAATCGACTCGATCGATTGCCACTCGTCACCAACTTGCATTTCACCGCGGGCCCATCGAGCAGGACCGTGATCGGGTGCCACGCGTACCGCGTCGTCGAGCAGGTCTTGCCGCAAGGCGATCTCGCCGGCCGCGCCAGCCGCGATTGCTTCGCGAGTCATGCGATCGGCGATGCCTTCAATCACACCAGATTCTGCACCGCGCGCAAAAGAACTCCAGCAAGCGAAAAGGAGTAGACAAAGGGCCGAACTAGCACGCATGACGAATCCCTCACGATTGGTGAACCCGATTTTCCCCCAATGCAAGGCATTCGTTATCCTACCGGGCATTTATTCTTTCCTACAAGCATTTTTTTCACGACTCCCAAATTGTTAAGATGGGAAGCCCCTTAGGCCACGTACTCCAACCTCTTGAACGGCATGTCCATGTCCTCGGCTTGGCCCGACTACGAGTTGCTTGACTTTGGTGATGGCCGCAAGCTCGAGCGGTTTGGCGACTTGGTGTTCGACCGCCCCGCCCCGCAAGCTACCAGCACCCGGGCGCTCGACGCGGCGACCTGGAAGGCCGCATTCGCCAAGTTCGCTGGCGACAAAATGGGCGATGGCCGCTGGCGGCGCAGCACAACCGGCGAGTCACAACCCATCACGGTTCCCCTTTCCGACACACACACGTTCCAAGTAAAGGTCGACATCCTGCCGACCGGCCAAGTTGGCCTGTTCCCCGAGCAAATCGACAACTGGCGTTGGATCGCGGCCCGTGTTGCCAAGGCGCCGCGGCCTTGTCGCGTGCTGAACCTGTTTGGCTACACTGGCGGCAGCACGCTTGCCGCCGCCGCGTTTGGGGCGGAGGTAACACACGTCGACGCTTCGAAGCCGGCGGTGTCGCTCGCTCGCGACAATGCCGAACTGTCCGGACTCGCTGAAGTACCCGTTCGTTGGCTTGTCGAAGATGCGCTCAAGTATTGCCGCCGCGAGTTGAAACGCGGCAGCCAGTACCACGGCATCATCCTCGATCCCCCCACCTACGGCCATGGTCCCAGCGGCGAAGACTGGCGCCTGGTGCGCGACTTGCCCAAGCTGCTCGACATGTGCCGGCAACTCACGGCCGACGACCGACGTTTCATCGTCGCCACGTGCCACACGCCGGGCGTTGGCCCCGCGGAACTCGCAGCCTACCTCGCCGACGGCATCTTCGGCCACTGCGGACAACCTCCCGCCAGCGGACGATTGACTCTGTCGACCGAGTCGAACCGCCGATTGGAAAGCGGTGTCTATGCGCGTTGGCCTGGGATATAATTCAACGGTTCCCTAATTATCACGAGTGTTCACATGACATCATCCGATCTCACAAAACTGCAAGCGTACAATACCCTCATTCAGCGTTTGGTAGCGAATGGTCGCGAGGTTGGTGACGTTCCACAGCAGTTGCAACATGTAGTGTCTGAGGAGCAAGCATTAACTGGAAGATCTTTCAGCGATCTAAGCGTTGATGAATTCCAGAAGGTTCTTTCTAGGATTGATCTTGAAGAGCAGCTAGTCGTTGCTCGGCAGGTGATGAACGAACGTCGTGAGGTCCTCCGCAAGTTGGCCGAGTAAGCAATGGCTGATGAACTGCGCTGGATTTGCGACGAGGTCGTGTTGCGAATACATGCGGAACAAATTGTTGAGCATGGTGGCTCCGACGGAATACGTGATGGAGGATTATTATCGTCGGCTCTCGCTCGAGCGCGGCATATCCACGCATATGAATCAACTGCCTCGATTGCGCAACTTGCAGCCGCCTTTGCGATGGGCATCGTGAAGAACCATCCATTTATCGATGGCAACAAGCGCACTGGAGCCGTAGTTGCCGAGTCTTTCATCCGCTTAAATGGCTTTTGGCTTGATGCGTCCGATGACGAGTGGTGTGATGTAGTGTTGGAGGTTGCTGCCGGTGAAATGGCCGATACACGACTAACTGAGTGGCTCTCGCATCGAATCCGTCCCAACGAGACATCGTAGCATGAGCAATTCCACCGCCCCTAAACCCTCCCCCTCAACCATACAACTCCTCCACCGCCTCCCCTTCGTCCACCAACCGAATTGGCCGCCCGATGTGGCTCATGTTTTCGTGCGCCGGGTCGATGCCTAACAGCGTGTAGATGCTGGCGAACAACTCCTTCACCAGCACTGGGCGCTCTATCACTTCGGTGCCGCTGGTGTTGGTTTGGCCGATAACTTGGCCGCCGGTGACACCGCCGCCGGCGAGCGCTACGTTGAATGCCTTGGGATAGTGATCGCGGCCGCCGCGGGCGTTGATTTTCGGTGTGCGGCCAAACTCGCCGGCCCACACGACCAGCGTATCGTCGAGCATTCCCCGCGAGCGGAGGTCGGCGATTAGTTGTGCCATCGGCTGATCGATTTGCCCTGTGAGATTCGCTACCCGCTCGAAATTGTCGTCGTGCGTGTCCCAACCACCGACATTCACTTCGACGAACGTCACGCCACGTTCGATCAACCTCCGAGCCATCAAGCAACTCGCGCCAAAGTCGGTGCGGCCGTAGGCATCGCGCATTTGTGATGGTTCGCGTTCGACGTCGAAGGCCTCCATCTTTGGACTTAGAATCATCTCACTGGCCGCATCGACTAGCTTGCGATGGTCGGCCACCAGGTCGGGCGCTTCGACCCTGGCGAAGTCGGTGTCGAGGCTCCGAAGCAAGCCAAGTCGCCGAACGTACCGGGCGCGGCTTGTAGTTGGTTTCGAGTTCTGTGGTGGGCGCGTTGCGTTTTGTAGCACCAACGGATCGTAGTCGACGCCCAGGAAGCCGGCGTTGCCCACGTTCTGCCCGCGGCCGCCGATTCGCACGAAGCTTGGTAGTTCGCTCGCCGCGTCGCCAATCTGGTGCGCCACGTTCGAGCCAAGCGTGGGGAACTTCACGCCGCCCATCGGCAAGTAACCATGATGCATGAAGAAGCTCGCCCGTGGGTGGCTCCCTTCCTTGCTGGTCATCGAACGAATGATGGCGATCTCGTCCATCATGTCGGCCACGCGGGGCAGATTTTCGGCAATCTGGATGCCCGGTACGGCGGTCGAAATGGATTTGGTCTCGCCGCCGTTCGCATGATCGGGCTTGGGGCTAAACGTTTCGAACTGGCTTGGCCCACCGGCCATCCAGAGCAGGATGCACGCCTTGTCGCGCCGCCGCAAATCGTCGGCCGCAAGGCTAATCGCGTCGGTCCAACTCACCGCGCCCATCGCACCTGCAACCCCCACTGCCCGCAAAAAGTCGCGCCGCGCGGTAACGCCATGTTTGTTGGCCCGAACGCGGATGTGATGTTGTAGGCGAGGGGACATGGTTGGACTCCAGTTGTACGTAGTGAGTTACGCTCTCGTCGATTTTTCCTTCCCCTCTCTCCTTTTGGGGAGAGGGAGCATTTTCGTCATCTCCTAAACGCGTACTCCGTCGAGTTGATCAGCGACCACAGTAGGTCTTCGTAAACCTCTTTTCGATTGTCGACCGACTCGGAGTAGGCGGTCACCGTGCTGAACTCTTCCTCCGTCGGTTCGCGGCACAGTGTGCGGAGGAACAGTTCGCTGGTGAGCAGTTGGTCGTCGTCGATGTCGCGAATGAGTTGGCCAAGCGACATGGGGCGAAATCGATTGCCGGCAGAAATCACGCGGCTAATCTGCGGGGTGTTCATCATCGCCAGCGATTGCGGAATGCTGCTGGTAACCGTCTCGCGCGGCTCCGATGGGTCGAATCCAAACGCCACGTTAAAGACCATTCGCGGTGTGATTTGCGCGCCGTACGCCCGAGCGCCTTGACTAGACACCATCGACCGGATGGTCGCTTCGTCGAGTTCGAGCGTGGTCAATAGCGAGTTGAATAGCTGGTCGCCGCGTAGTGGCTGGGCCACGTTGGCCGTGAATGGCACCGCGTCCGGCAGGCGGCGCGGCCGGCTTTCGCGCTGGTACGCGTCTGTGTTCAGAATCACACGCATCAGCCACTTGGGGTCATAACCACTCGCTGCAAACTCTTTGGTCAGAAACTCAACCGCTTGCTTGCCGTTGGGCGTGCGATCGGGCCCCATGTCGTCGACCGGTTCGTAAAAGCCCTCGCCGGCCAACTCGGCCCACATGCGATTGACATACGCCGTGGCAAACCACTCGCTATCAGTCATCCACTCGGCGATCGCGCTACGGCGATCAGCGTCGCTCGTGCCAATCGGTACTTCCTCGCCAGTCAAGAAGAACCGCGGCTTCATTCGTGTTCCGCGTGCTGATGGATCGTCGAGGTCCGGCATGTAGTGCTCCGGGGCACCGCGACGATTCAGATTGTTTGAGTTCATCCGACCCATCTGCCCACGGTCGTTCGCAATCACTTCGAAGCTGCGCTTGGTTGCCGTGTTCAGGGGGCGCACCGCCGTGCGAGGGAAGAACGCTGCCAGCTCGTGAAACTGCTCGCGCTTCCAGCGGTCGTAAGGGTGGTCGTGGCACTGAGCGCACTGAATCTGAATGCCTAGGAAGATCCGCGAGTACTCGGCTGTAGAGTCTTCGGTAATGCCGTCTTGCGCCATCATGATGGCCGTCGCGCCGTCGGCGCGAACGTCGCCCAAACAGGTGATGAACTTGGTCGCGATTTCGTCCCACCCCATGCCCGAGTTCAGGTCCTCGGTCAACATGGTGACCAGCGAGTTGGCGACCAGCACGGCACGGTCTTCGACTCGTCGCGACAGGATCACGTCGCGCCAGTACCGTGCCCAGTTCTGCCCAAACTGCTCGTGCGCCAAGAGGTCGCTAATCACCCGATCGCGCTTGTCTTCAGCCGGGTCGAGCAAGAACGCGGTGGTGTGCTCGGGCGAGGGAATATCGCCTACCAGGTCGAGCCACACTCGCCGGAGAAACGTGGCGTCGTCGATCTGCGGGGCAAGTTCCGTAGAGTCGCCAAACAACTCCTCCGCCAATAACCGATCGACCTGCCGCGCCACACGATCGACATTCGGAGCGGCAACCGCCGGCGTGCTGACAGTCGGCATAATCGTCGCGCATAGGATGAGAGTCAGCAACATGCGCATGGATTCTTCCCCGAGCGAAGAGTGACGACGGTGGATAAAGCAGCTACTTGCCGGTTCATTAATCGAACCCCATGTGGGCAGCAGTGGTTTCGACGGAGCTACCAACTTCGTGGCCCCCCGCATCTCCTGAGTTTTTTCCCAACGGTGAAAAAACCTGTCGTTCTAACTCTTTTCACCACAACCTCTTGCGATAAATTCACCCGTTTGTTTTCGCAAATACGATTGCCTGTGCAATTTCTTGCGTCACCTCCATTCGTTGCAAGCCGTTCAGCCACATAGTTTTAGGGCGTTGTCCCGTGTCGTAAGTCACTTTCAAAATTCACAGCGGTAGGAAAAAACGACCTCCACGGATTCTGCCGAACAGGAGCGCATATCCGTCGCCCAGAACTTCATTGGATCAAACGAGTGGCCCGGTTTCCAGGGAAAAATTCTTGGATATTCATCCGAAGAAAAGGTGCCTTTAGGTGGCATGATGAGTCCGTCGTTATGGGGCAACGTGCGAAGGCTGCGTCGGTGACCACTCCGTTGGGCAATCGGTTTAATGATTCAAAGACAACTCATCCGATCAGCGCTCGCGATTGTCTGCGTGTGTGCTGTGTTTACCGGTGCCCTATACGCTTGGCACCGCTACACCTACCCGTTCGGCGCGAGTCACTGCTGCGACAAGCAACTGTACCCGGTCTTGCTTGGTTACGCTGACAGCAACGGCGGAAGATTCCCCGATGGTGAGCAAACGCCAGAAGCGTCTTTGAGCCTGATTCACGCAAAGGGTGAACACGACTGCGCGGATCTGCTACGTGGTAAGACTGGTTCCCAAGAGGTAGCACAAGAGATATTGGACCAGGGCAAGCTCCTCGACCCAGATACGTGTGGTTGGAACTACGTCCCTGTGCACCGAGTGGATGATGACCACCGCTTGGCTCTGTTTGGGGATAAAGAGGGGCTAGGGCACAATGGCCAGCGCCTGCCGGCGGGTGGCCACATCGTCATGTTCGTCGGTGGCTTCACCGAGTACATTCCCGCCGCGAGGTGGCAGGAATTCCTAGCCGATCAAGAACGTCTCCAGGCAACTCGTACAGTTGCGAAGGACGAATGAAGCAGCGATCCCGTGTTTGGCGGTTCACGCTTTGGCAAACAATGCTTGCCATGCCTGCAACGGCACCGTGCAAGCAAGCTTACAGCAAACTATTAGCCCTTCACTCGCCGTGGGCAGATGCGTTTCGACGCACGGCGTGAGCCGCCAGCCGGATGATCATGCACGCTCCGGTGTTGTATCCACGGCCACGTCGGAAGGAAATGCAAAGGGCCGCTGGCCGGCCATCTTCGTAGAACACAAAGGGACGTTCGTTGCACGCCAGTTTCATCACCGTCCCGTCGGAACGCTCAACCTCCTTTTCGAGGACGACCGGGTGTTTTGCAGGCTGCCAGTGGATGCCGTCTGACGATGTAATCAATCCTACATGACGGTGGGCGTGGTAAATGGCAAAGAATGCACTGTAGTTCTCATCGTACCAGAGTGAGGCGTCCTCAGTATCGATGTCTTCAATCGCAAGTTTGGGCTGAATATCGAAGGGGCCGAGTGGGGAGTCGGCAAGGGCGATGCCTTGCACTCGTTGCCCCATCTTCTCGGTCGGTAGCTTCGCCTTCTTGTCCCCTTTGAGGATCATGACAAAGCGATCGTCCGGAGTTCTTGTGACGCCCGGGTTCACCGTGATGTTGTGGATTGGATGCTGGGGCTCGACTATGGGTTTATCGAAGCGAATGTATGGCCCCATTAGGCTGTGGGACACTGCAACGCCTGTACGCTGTGAATCACGGACATGCTCATATGTCTCGCCACTGCAGCTGGAAATGTAGTACAGGTAATACTTGTCTCCAAACTTCTTCAATTTGGGATTATGAGCATTCAGTTCGTCCCAGTGCCCCGGGCCGCGCCCCTTGATTAGGACCTTTTTGTGCGTATAGGGGCCTTCAAGTCTGTCGGCATCAGCGATGCAGACCTCGGATGTCTTCAGCCAGCTTCCTCCCTCTGATTTCCAGCGAGAGTATATCAGAAAATACGTGTCGTCCTCCTTGAAGAGAGTACCGTCCCACGTCGCGTATCCGGGCTCAATGTAAATGGCATGTTTGCCAATGGGCTGCACCATGGCACCTAAATTCAAGGATTCGGAGTTTCCATGACCTAGGTCTTCAGCAGTTGACTGCCCCGTCAACGCGAATACCGTGGTGGCCCAGTATATGAGGTTCATAGACGCTATCTACCTCAGCGAAGTTATCTGTTTGTTAGAGAGGATCGTGCAGCTAAGACCTGTCTTAGCTGAAGGCAGCTACCAACATGCGGACCGCCATTAACGAGGGTGGCCACATGCGTTTTGAAGTAGTCGCAGAATGTGTTCCGACTTCATCGGCTTGGGTGCCCCGATCAACCATCGTCGAATCCACCTACCTACTCACGCGCCGCACCGGCCCCGCCACATAACCTGGATTGTTCGCCAGCGCTTGCTGCGTGGCGCTACGGCTGTCGCGGGCGAATCCGGTAACCCATAGCGGCGGTCCTGAGTTGCCGCGGGCGGGGTAGAGGGTCACTTCCCACATGCTGGTGACGCCGGCTTCGACAGCTTGTAGGGCGAGTTGCATTTCGGCGATGCGTCGCTGCTCTTGCGCCTGCTGTTGCTGGTAGCGGGCCGCTTCGACTTGCAAACGCAGGGCGTCTTCTTGTTTCTCGTCGTGGTCGCCTTGGTTGTGGGCTTCGAGCCACTCGGTCCAGCCTGCCTCGAGAATTTGCAAGTCCTCGTCGCTGAACATAAAGAACGGCACGCCGTACTCGTCGCTGTTTTCGAGTTCCAGCACCACGCCGTCGACTTCGAACGACTGAGGCTGTCCACGTCGCGACGCGAGCCATCGTTCGAGCGACCGCTGGTCGGTCACTTTGTTACCCGCCTCGGCCACGATCATCGGGATCATTCGCTGATAGATGACCGGCAAGTTGCCCAACACGCGATCGTTGACGTACACGTTGCCCCGCGAGCGCCTGAGCACGATCTCTTTTTGCCCGTACCCTACAAGCCGTCCGTTAAGCTGTAGGCCGTCGCGAAGTGTCCACTTCTGCAGAGCGTCGGTCAGTTCGCTGGCCGCGTCGACCGCCTCCTTGGTTTTCAAGTACTGCTTATCGGCATCGGACAGCTGGTCGACGTCGATCGCACCCAGCTCCTTGTCGCTGGCGCGTTCGATGATGACTTGCTGGTCGTCGAATGCGACCAGGGAGGCTTCGATCATGTACCTGCCGGTCGAGTCGGTCCACGTCCGGACTTCTCCACCTCGTACCGCCGCGATTGAAGAGAAGATGAGGCCGATGGCAAGTGCAGCGCCGGCAGGTTTCATGGCGAGCGTTCCTAAGAGCAACGGAGTAGAGATCTGCCCTATTCTCGCGAGAACCAGGGCGGATTGCAAAGCAAAAACGGCCGGACCCGCGTGGATCCGACCGTTTTGATGTATGCTGAAAGCCGAATGCTGAATACAGCAGCGGTTGTTAACGCTTCGAGAACTGCGTGCCGCGGCGAGCGCCGTGCAGGCCAGGCTTCTTGCGTTCCTTCATTCGCGAGTCGCGAGTGAGGAACTCTTCTTCGCGGAGCTTGTCGTGCAGGTCGCTGTCGTACTTCACTAGCGCCCGACCAATGCCCTGCATGCAAGCGCCGGCTTGTCCGGTATTGCCGCCGCCGTGGACGCGAATGATCACGTCGACACTGTCGCGCAGCTCGCAATGCTCCAGCGGGGCGATCACCGCGTTGCGGTCCTGCTGGATGGGGAAGTACTCTTCCAGCTCGCGCTTGTTGATAGTGATCTTGCCCGATCCAGGACGGATTCGCACGCGCGCCACCGATGTCTTGCGGCGACCAGTGCCGAGCGCGTCGAGTACTTTTTCTTCTGCCATCGTTTAAGAATCAGGGGTCAGGATTTGGGAGTCGGGGCTACTTAACAGCAAGCTCAACCGACTCAGGGTTTTGGGCTTGGTGTGGATGCTCGCTACCCTCGTAGATCTTCAGCTTGTCGAGCATCTGCCGCGCCAGTTTGTTCTTGGGCAACATCCGACGGACTGCCTCGCGAAGCACCCGCTCGGGGTGCCGCTCGAGTTGATCGCCCGCGGTGATCGAACGTTGCTGAGGATAACCGGTGTACCAAGTATACTTCTTTTGTTCCCACTTCTTGCCGGTGAACTTCACCTTCTCGCAATTCACAACCACGACGAAGTCGCCGGTGTCGACATGCGGCGTGTAGGTCGGGCGGTGCTTGCCCATCAAGCGAACCGCAATGTCGCTAGCCAGACGACCCACCACCTTGTCGGTGGCGTCCACCAGCAGCCACTTCTGCTCGACCTCAGCCGGCTTGGCCATGTACGTTTTCATCGGTCACACTCAGGATGGTCGCGGGAAATCGGTGATCGCTGCTGCCCAGGCAGCGAAAGGTAGTTTGGACGAAGTCCCGGAGAATACCACCTAACTTGGCTAGCTACAAGGGGCCAGATGGCGGCGCAGTGGGCAACTTGGCACCCAAGACGGCCAAATGGGTTGGTAGCCGCGACACGTTCAACTGTGTGGCAATCAGCGGACCGCAAGTCACAACGTCTGACGGCGTGGCCTAGATGCGCTATGAGCTGCGCCTTGCCTCCGAATGGCATCCGCCGCCCCCAGGTCGAAGCACGAAAAAAGAAGTCGCCCCTTTCGCGTATCCGGCCAACGGTAGGGAGGGGGGGAACTCGCGATTGGCCACGCATTGAAAGGGGCGACTCTCTGGAGATCGATCAAAAAGTCGCTACTGGCTAGACCGTGAGAGGCGCCTCTTCTCATGTCTAGCTAATTATACGAAGCTGAAGTGCTTGCGGTTCAAGCCTTCTGTTGGAATCCAGCACCCAGGTTTGAGGTCGTTTTGCGTGAATCGATGGGGTTTGCCGAAAGGTCCACTACTAACATGCAGTCGCCAAAGATTGCGCGAGCGCTGTTGAGCGTGAGTGACAAAAGTGGTTTGGTCGAGTTTGCCACAGCGCTGGTGGGTGCCGGCGTGGAACTCTTCAGCACAGGCGGCACGCGCCGCGAATTAGAGGCTGCTGGCCTCGAAGTGCGCGACGTGGCCGATTATACCGGCTCGCCCGAAATGATGGACGGCCGGGTGAAGACGTTACATCCCAAGGTCCACGGTGGAATTTTATGCCGTCACGACAATCCTGGCGACATGAAATCGCTCGACGAGCACCAAATCGCCCGATTTGAGCTGGTTGTGGTTAATCTCTACGCATTCCGCCAAACGGTCGCCCAACCGGACACCACCTTCGCCGAGGCTATAGAGAAGATCGATATCGGCGGTCCGACGCTGGTCCGCGGAGCGGCCAAGAACCATGCGTTTGTGACCATCGCCTCGAATCCAAGCCAGTACGCATCGATCCTGGCGGCGATCCAATCTGGGGGGTGCACCTCGTCCGAGATGCGCCGCGAGTTGGCTGCGGCCGCGTTCGCGCATACGGCTGATTACGACGCGGCGATCGCCAACTACTTCACGACCCAAACCGAAGAAAGCGGCAACTTTTCCAAGTCACTTCGATTCACGCTCCAGCGCGCCGCAGCCTTACGGTATGGTGAGAACCCCCACCAATGTGCAGCTCTCTATCAATCAGACGATGCAGGCCCCCACAGCGTGGTGAACGCCGAGCAGTTGCATGGCAAGGAACTCTCCTACAATAACCTTCTCGATCTCGACGCGGCGCTTGGCGTAGCGCGATCCCTGCCACGGCCGGGTGTCGCCGTGCTAAAGCACAATAATCCGTGCGGGGCGGCCAGCGGCGCGACACTTGGTGAGGCAATGGAAAAGGCCTGGGCAGGCGACCCGGTTAGCGCCTTCGGCTCGATACTTGGATTCAACGTGCCAGTCGACGCGGCCGCCGCCGAATGTCTCGCCGAGCCGGGCAAGTTTGTCGAGGCAATCATCGCACCCGATTTCACGCCCGAGGCAATCGAAATCCTCACCACCAAGCCCAAATGGAAAGCCAACGTTCGGCTAATGAAGGTCGGCAGCATCGAGCCGGGGGCGGCTGCTATACAGTTGAGGTCGATCGACGGAGGCCACCTTGCTCAAACGGCCGACGATCTGCCCGACGACGAATCTGCCTGGCAGATCGTTACCGAGACCCAGCCTACGGATGCCCAAATGGCCGACCTTAGGTTCGGATGGGCCGTATGCCGACACGTGAAGAGCAATGCCATTGTGTTGGCCAAGGATCGCATGCTGCTGGGCGCGGGGGCTGGGCAAATGAGCCGTGTGGACTCGGTGGAGATTGCCATCAGTAAGGCGGGCGACCGCGTCGCCGGGAGCACGTTGGCGTCTGACGCATTCTTCCCGTTCGACGATTCGATTCACCGCGCCGCAGACGCCGGCATAACCGCCATCATCCAGCCAGGCGGATCGCGGAACGACGAACAAGTGATCGCCGCGTGCAACCAGCGAGGATTAGCGATGGTGTTCACGGGGTGTCGGCACTTCCGGCACTAGGTTCAGGTATTCCGGAGTTTGTCGTTGCTGCGGCCTCGAGAAAATCAACGCGCTGACGTGGTGCTAACCGCAGACTACAATAGAGTCGACCGGCGCTGCCCGCTTCCTCAACAACGCCCCCGCTGCGATGGCTCAGATTTCGCTTTATGTTCTCGACGGTGCCGACCGCGGGCGGAAATACGAGGACCTTGCCACGCCCATCACCATTGGTCGCGAAGAGGGCAACGCCGTCCAACTCAACGACGAGCGAATCAGCCGCTTCCATATCAAGATTCAGGAAGACCAAGACAAGCTGGTGCTCACCGATCTGGAAAGCACCAACGGCACTCGCGTTAATGGCGAGCAAGTGCAGCTTCGCATTCTCCGCTACGGCGACATCATTTCTTTGGGGCGCAGCGTTCTGCGTTACGGAACCCGCGAGCAAATCGCCCAACGTCTGAAAGAACTTCGTACTTCGGGCGATGTGCCCGAGGAAGAACTCGAGAATAGTGCGCTCGCCAAACAAATCAAAAGGCCGGGCGAATCGAGTTGGGACCCGAGCACTCAAAGTCGTAGTACGCTGCACATCCCCAAGCCTCCCGACTTGCCAGAAGGCCTCGGCCCTGGTCAGGCCGCGCAGCTTGCCGAGCTGTTGGAATACCTGCACCTCTCTACGAGGGCGCTCGTCGACTCCGTAGAGATTGCCGAGAATAGCCCCAAGGTCGAAATCCTGGTTGCGCACTGGCAAGAAGTGTTGGACATCCAATCGCTTCTGGCCGAGTATCTGCGGCAGATTGGCGAGCCGCACGGCGACCAATAAACGGTGCCGTCTTCGAGGTTCAAGGGGCGACGCATTGTAGCCTGAGCCCTAACGAGCGCCAGAAGTTGTATCGATGGCGATTCCTCGCCCCTCGGTTAGAATAGCGTCCCGTCTCATTGTCATTCGTCTTTCGCGATTGGTCATTTCCCGTCATGGATGCGCCCCCCTTCGTTCATCTCCATTGCCACAGTCACTACAGCTTGCTCGACGGCGCGAGCCCGATCAAAAAGCTGGTTGGCCGCGCCAAAGATCTCGGCATGAACGGGCTGGCGCTTACCGACCACGGCAATCTATATGGCGCGCTTGAGTTCTATCAAGCGTGCAAGGACGCCGGGATCAATCCCATTATTGGGTACGAGGCCTACATTGCGCCGGGCAGCCGTTTCGATAAGGGGGGTGCCACTCGCAGCAAAGAGGCGAGTTACCACCTCACACTGCTCGCGCAAAATCGCACCGGATTTCAGAATCTGGTGAAGCTCGCCAGTCGTGCATTTCTTGAAGGGTTCTACCATAAGCCGCGCATCGATAAGGAGCTGCTCGAAGCACATCAGGAGGGCATCATCTGCCTTAGCGGCTGCGTGTCGGGCGAGTTGAGCCGCACCCTACTGTCGGGCAACTCGGCCGACGACGCAATGAAATCTGGCGCCGAGATTGCTGAGTGGTTCCAGCGCGTGTTTGGACCGAGGTACTTTCTGGAGATTCAGGACAACGGAGTCGAGATTCAGCGCGCCGCCCTGGAGCTAACCGTCGAGTTGGCTAGCAGGATTGGCGTTCCGCTGGTCGCCACCAGCGACGCTCACTATGTGAACCGTGAGGATGCTGAAGCGCAAGACGTGTTGCTATGCATCAACACGGGCAAGTTCCGCACAGACACCGATCGGATGCGAATGGAGGGCGACGAGTTCTTCCTTCGCAGCCCAGAAGAGATGTTTGCCGCGCTACCCGAGTTTGGAGACGCCTTGGGGCGCAGCCAAACGATCGCCGACTCGGTCGACATCGATTTGGAACTGGGAAAGCGGCACTTCCCCACGTTCCATTCGCCCGAACAAAAGTCGCCCGCCGATTACCTCCGCCAACTCTGTGTCGAAGGCCTCCAGGATCGTTACAGTGACCAGCCGGCGTACTGGGTAGGCGACAACCCTTCGTGCGGCGAGTTGTCGGAGCAAGTGTACCAACGCCTCGACCGCGAATTGGGCGTGATTAACAAGCTTGGCTTTGCGGACTACTTCCTTATTGTGTGGGACTTCGTTCGGTACGCCGTGGAACGCAACATTCCGAGCACTGCCCGCGGGTCGGGCGTTGGATCGCTGGTGTGCTATGCGTTGCGGCTGAGCCACGTTTGCCCGCTGAGGTACGACCTGCTGTTCGAACGGTTCCTCGACGAAAACCGGCTCGAAGCGCCCGACATCGATATCGACTTCTGTAAAGAGCGCCGCGGTGAGGTGATTCAGTACGTCAAGGACAAATACGGCGAAGCAAACGTTGCCCAAATCGGAACGTTCGGCACGCTTGCCGCGCGGGCTGCCATTCGCGACGTCGGTCGTACGCTGAACATTCCCATTCCTCGGGTCGATCAAATCGTCGCTATGGTGCCCGACCAGCTTGGCATTTCACTCGACAAAGCGCTCGAGACCAGTGACGAGCTAAAGAAGACCTACGACGGCGATGGCGAAGTGCGCGAAGTGCTCGACCTCGCGCGAAAGATCGAAGGCCTCGCGCGAAATGTTGGCACGCACGCCGCCGCGGTGGTGATTGCCGAGAAGCCAGTTGACGAATACGTGCCGCTGCAGCACGTGAAAGGGAAGACCGAAGTCATCACGCAGTGGGCGATGGGCGACGTCGAAGCGGCTGGCCTATTGAAGATGGACTTCCTGGGTCTGCGTAACCTAACGATCCTCGCCCGTAGCATCGAGCTGATCGAACAGTCGCGCAACGAGCAGGTCGATCCGTACAAGTTTCCGCTAAACGACGACGAGACGTTCGCCCTGTTGTGTCGGGGCGAAACCAAAGGCATCTTCCAACTCGAAAGTGGCGGCATCCGCGATTTGCTCCAGCGAATGAAACCCGACAGCTTCCACGACATCATCGCCACCAATGCGCTCTATCGCCCGGGGCCACTCGAAGGCGGCATGGTCGACCAGTACATCGAGGTGAAGCACGGCCGCCGGCCCGCTGAGTACCCGCACGCAGTGATGGAAGAAGTGCTGGCCGAGACGCACGGAGTGATGGTGTACCAGGAACAGGTAATGCGGATCCTCAACCGCTTGGGCGGTATCGAACTGTCCAGTTCCTACACCTGCATTAAGGCAATCAGCAAGAAGAAGCTGCCGATCATCGCCAAATTTCGCGAGGAGTTCCTCAACGGCGCGCAGCAAAAAGGCCTCGACAAGAAGAAGGCGGAAGAGCTGTTCGGCATGATCGAGAAGTTCGCCGGGTATGGCTTCAACAAGTCGCACTCTACTGCCTACGCGCTCATCGCCTATATGACCGCTTATCTCAAGGCACATTATTCCGTGGAGTTCATGGCAGCGCTGCTGTCGGGAGATATTCCCGGTCGCAACTTCAAAAGCAAAGATGCGCTGGTCGAGCACTTGGAAGACTGCAAGCGAATGAACATCGAAGTGGTGCCGCCCGACGTCAATACTTCTCTGGTCGACTTTGCGGTTCGCGACGACAAGATTCTTTTCGGCCTCAGCGCGATCAAAGGCTGCGGTGGCGGGGCGGCCGAGGCCATTGTCGAAGCGCGACAAACCAACGGCCCCTTTCGCAGTTTGTTCGATTTCTGCGAGCGGGTCGATCCAAGCGCCTGCAATCGTGCCGCGATCGAAACGCTTATCAAGGCGGGAGCGTTCGATTCGCTCGGCGCCCGCCGCGCCCAGCAGATGGCCGTTCTTGAGCGGGCGCTCCAGTCGGGCGCTGCGGCGCTCAAGGACCGCCGTAGCGGGCAAAAGGGATTGTTCGACGCCATGGACGAGGACGATCAGACCACCGACAACGACGCGCTACCCGATGTTGCCGAGTTTGAGGAGAAAGAGCGCCTGACCATGGAGAAAGAGGTCCTCGGCTTCTACCTCTCCAGCCATCCGCTTGCCGAGTTTGAGCCGATTTTGCGAACGTACTGCACGCACTCCAGCCGGCAAGTCACAAGCCTCGAGCACCGTAGCGACGTGGTAATGGGTGGCATGCTGGCGGCCATCAAGTTCTCGCACACCAAGAACCCCAAGCCCGGCGCGCCGAGCAAATACGCCATGTGGGACCTCGAGGACCTCGACGGCATCGTGCGGTGCATCTTGTGGCCCGAGCAATTCGATCAATATGGCCACCTAGTAATACCTGATGCCACGGTGGCGGTGCGAGCAGTGATCGATCGCCGCCCCGGCGCGGAGGAGGTGAACCTGATCATCAACGAAGTCATGCCAATCGAATCGTTGGCCGAGCGATTCACCAGCGGTTTGTCGGTTCGCGTCGACGAGCGACGGCACGGCATTGACAAACTAGCGACGCTTCACGAGATAGTCCGCGGCTATCCGGGAAGCAAGGCGCTGAAGTTGCAGCTAACGCTCGAAGACGGTGCCATCGCCCACGTCGAAAGTGGCAAGCGTATCGAGGTCACCCCCGAACTCCGCTGCCGCATCGACGATCTACTAGGCCTCGGCAACGCCCAACCGATCGGCAGCCCTCCGAAGCCGACATCGAATGGGCACAATGGGAATGGGCGGGGGCGACGGTAATCGTTCGACTAACGACTCTTCTCCATCGTCCGCCAATAGAAGAAACCGACCGCCAGAGCACCGATGCCGAACATGATCAGCAAGGCTCCATTCTCGGCCGCCGCGATGGTCACGGTCATGATCAGCAAGAATACTCCAACGAAGAGGTATAGACGATCGAAGTGGACGCCCGCCAGGAAGCTGGCCAAGGCGAGCACTAGCAACGAGCAGTCCGACGCCGCGTCGCGCGACATTAAGTTCGTTTGTTCGAGCATGACGAGCACCTTGAACGTCACTAATAGCGATGCCCAGTGCAGCAGCGGTTTCTTGATTTTCGACCAGGTTGATCCCTCGGATTTCTTGTTGTTGATCGCCCGCCAGATGGAGATGCCAGCGTACGCCAACACAATCAGGAGCCAGCACTCCCAAGCCCCATTTGGCGCGCCTTGAGTCACTGCGAGCCCGATTAGCGACAACCCAAGCATCACGGCAAGCGTGATACCATCTATCTTCCAATGGCGCGGCGCCTTCGCATGCTGACCCTCTCCCTTGGCGGTATCTTTCGTAGTCTTGTCACTTTCGGTTTCGCCAACCGTATCCTGCGCATCAGCTTTTGGGGAGTCTTGATTCATGTGCATTGTTTCCGATTCAAACCGTGCCCGAAGATTGGCTCCGGCCTAAGCGCTGGAATCTGGCCCAAGTAGGCATACGAATCTCGTAGTCTAGCGCCTATATCCTAGATATCGGGAATCGTCGTTGGAAGAGGTCGCGATCGTTCGCCCGCCGCGAAGCGCGATGCCCAGTCGACCAGCTCAACGTCGCACTAGTATGCTGTTTTGCACACCCGCATGTGCGTGCGAAGATCTACCATAGCCGCCGCCCGAATCGCTGGTTATGATCGATTGCTTCGCGTCACTCTAGTCTGGAGCCTTACACCAGCATGTCTCAGATTCAGCGGATTTTGGTCACCGGCGGGGCCGGTTTCTTGGGCTCTCACTTGTGCGAGCGGTTGGTGAGCGACGGGCACGACGTGATCTGCCTCGACAACTTCTTTACCAGCCAGAAAAGCAACGTTTCGCATCTGCTCGATGAGTCCAACTTTGAGCTGATACGGCACGATATTACGCACCCGCTGTTTCTCGAAGTCGACGAAATCTACAACCTTGCCTGTCCAGCCGCGCCGGGCCATTATCAGTTCAATCCCATCAAGACGATGAAGACCTCGGTGATGGGGGCGATCAACGTGCTGGGCATGGCCAAACGATGCCGAGCGAAGGTACTGCAGGCGTCGACGAGCGAAGTGTACGGCGACCCCGAAGTCCATCCGCAGCCTGAAAGCTACCGCGGCGCGGTAAATCCAGTTGGACTCCGTTCGTGCTACGACGAAGGAAAGCGGGCAGCCGAGACGCTGTTTATGGACTACCACCGAATGAATCGGGTCAACATACGACTCGTTCGAATCTTCAATACCTACGGGCCCAGGATGCACCCCTACGACGGGCGGGTCGTATCGAATTTCATTCGTCAAGCGTTAGCAGGCGAGGACATCACGATCTTTGGCGATGGCAGCCAGACTCGCAGCTTCTGCTATCGCGACGACTTAGTCGAGGCAATGATTCGCATGATGAACGGAAGCGACGAGTTCGTCGGGCCGGTGAACATTGGGAATCCAGGCGAGTTTACCATTCGCGAGTTGGCCGATCTGGTGATCGAACTGACCGGGTCAAAGTCGAAGATGGTTACAGGGCCGCTTCCTGCCGACGATCCACTACAGCGGCAACCCGATATTACCCTCGCGAAGAAGCACCTCGACTGGGAGCCGAAGGTGGCGCTACGTGATGGGCTTAGCCAGACCATCGATTGGTTCAAGTCGATTGATCTGGGCGACTATCGAGCGCCGACCCCGAACTACACTTGAGCCACGTTGCGTAGATCGCGATTCCAGCGGCAATACCAGCCAAGTCGGCCAACCAGTCGTACAGCTCACAGCTACGCCCGACGAGCAGTTGGGTTCGCTCGTCGATCGCTCCATAACCGGCAAGGAGCAGCGCAATAGGGATGGACCATCGCCAGGTGGCAGTTGCCTTTCCGGGGTTCCATGCCCAGCACAATAGCCATGCGAGGATCCCGTACGCGAAGAAATGCAACACTTTGTCGAATGTCCCGCCGTGACTCGGTGGAGCAGCCGACGGCCAATGCGTCGCCACAGCCAACGACACCCAATAGAATGCCGTTACCGCGATGCGCCACCCACGATCGGCGGCGTGCGATTCCGATTCGTCGGAGCTGGCGGAAGTGCTGACGCTCAACGGCAAATGGCTAGTGCGAGTCGCGGCTACGATGGAAGGCCCGATCCTTCAACCATAACCCGACCGACCGTGAAAGTCGAACGATGGCCGACGAGTTATTGCGACCCGCCCCGCAAATTCACCAAAGCTTCATGCGACAGGCGCTCGTCGAAGCGCAACGGGCGGCCGCCATGGGCGAAGTACCCGTGGGCGCCCTGATCGTTGCGGATGGTACGGTGATTGCCGCAGCCCATAATCAGCGGGAGACCTTGCTCGATCCGACCGCCCACGCCGAAATGATCGCCATTACGCAAGCCGCCGCAGCGCTGGATAGCTGGCGATTGGCCGCATGTACGCTGTACGTCACGCTCGAACCATGCCCGATGTGCGCCGGAGCGATCGTGCAGTCGCGAATTCGTCATGTCGTATACGGCGCCAGCGATCCCAAATCAGGCGCGGTCGACTCACTTTACCAACTGCTGCACGACGATCGTTTGAATCACACGGCGGAAGTCACTCGAGGCGTGCTCGCCGACCAATGTGGTGAGATACTGCGGGAGTTCTTTCGAGCGCGGCGCTGACCGCCGCCGTCTAAGTGTCGGCCTGCGTCTCGACCGCCTTTTCCTCCTGGTAGGCTACGACTGATTGTTGGCGGACGTAGAAACGATTCAATTGTTCAAGCACGTCGGTCTGTTGCTCTTTGGCAAACCGTCCCATCTTCAGAACCTGGTTCTTCTTCGTGCCTTCGACGGACACGTGCAGGACGTTGTCGTTTAGCGACATGTCTGTTACCTCGCTCCACAAAATGGGCTCTGGCCATTCTTCGTACACAAGTTTTTTGTAGTCGATCGCCAGCCTGCCCTTCTTGCCCTCGAACGACACGGGCGGGAAGAACTTCGCGACCAACTCGTGTTCGGCAGTGGTAGAGGGTATGAGCCGATACGCAAGCACTTCCTCATGGAACTTACGAAAGCGCTCTTCGTATTCGTCCCATTGTCGTCGCTCGAGTTCTTGGCACCCTGCGATGCTGTGGAACCAGCGACCGTCGCCCGGCACCTGCAAGTGCTGGTCAACTGATTGCGGACCATATTCGCTTCCCATAGCCGCCATCCGCTCGTGCATCGGCGGGTGCGAATCGAACGGGTGGGCCGTTTCCAGTTTTCCAATGTCTTCATTCCTGCCGAATGAGACAGCGTAAGCGTGAAAACCGTCTTCGATTCGGTTGGCGATGTCGGCCGACTCCAGGGCCTCTTCTTGGTTAAACAGGTCCTCCTCAATCGACCCCCGGTACTTTGAGTAGGCAGCGATTCGTGTTAGTGCGCCCACAATCGATCTGGCAGACGTCGTCTCGGCGGCGATTCGGTCGGCTCGGAACTCACGCTGCCGACTCAAGCGTCCCAGCGACAGTTCGTACATACCTCGAAAACAAACCATGAAATAGAAAACAGGCAAAGTGATTGGGTTCTGCGATAGTGCTTCAAGATAATTGTGGTATCGAATCAACAGAGGAGAGATCCTCTTCGAGAAAGTTGTGTCGTTTCCACTAAAATGCGCCATCTCGTGGGCCATCACGGCGTCTGCCTCCGCGCCGTCGAGTTGCTTGAGCAGTGAGAGGCTAACATACAGCGTGCGCCCGTGGTAAACCCGATCGCCCACCGTCACTGGCTGTTCGGTAACGAAGAAGTTGTCGTCGATGCCCGCGATTAGATGGTCCGGTGAGGCAGTATCGACCTGCGCGCAGATGTTGCGGAGGTTCTGCCATAGAGCGGGCGCTTTCGCTTCGTCAACAAGTTCGCCTTCCACCTCAAAGTCCATGTTGGGTTTGGTGAAGATGCTCTTGATGACGACGCCAACGCCGAACAAGGCCAGAACTCCGGCCAGGAAAACCATCTTTGGTATGTAAATGTCGAACCACAATGCCGTGACCCAAAACGATAGGGCGACGACCATTGCACCTTGGATCACGGTCTGGATGGCGCCATAAATCCGAAGCACATACCAGCCTGTCGATAGACTCACGTACTGCATCTCTTGTGAATGCATCGACAACAGGACACATAGCCCAGCCAGCAAGAAGATGAGCACACCGCTGGCGATGCTGGCCACCGAAAGCCAAATCATCCAACGAAACGTGGCGTAGTGGAAGCGTAGCTCGGAGTCTACGTCCGCGGCGAATTCAGGAACACGAAGGAGCTTTGAGAACGGCACCTTTTCATAGAAGTCGATCGCCTCTTGACGCTCCTGAGGTGTCAGGGTGGGATCTTCCTTGACCTGTGCGATGAGCGTCTGTCTTGCGTCGACATCAAACGTCGATTGAGCGTGCAGAAAAAACACCAGCGTCAGCACCGGTATCAGAAACACCGAAAGTGCAGGCAGCATGAATGACTTAACGAAACCAAGACTCGTGAAGTCCGCTTGGTTGTCTTCCACGATTACCCCCAGTGGATACAGAGAGGTGGCGACAGCGGCCGTATAGTATCACGATGTCGCTGCTGTTGCCTACTTCGGTTTCTTGCTTTGGGTGGACCGGTCGAATCCTGGAAACGCCCGAATTAGATGCCGAAGCCATGCTAAGCTGGCCGAAGAAGAAGGTCGCCGATTGGCAAGGCAATCGGCGACCTGGCGGGGTGCTCGCTGGGGTCGAGCGAGCAAACGGGGTGATCTATCGAGCGCGTCGTACCCAGTAACCGGGAGCGTGCGATTTGGGCGGGTACGGTGCGCCTTCGGGACGCATATCCGCTTGGGTTAGCAATCGAGGCGATGAGTTCGTAGAAGAGGCTGGCAATTGCATCAAGCCATCAAGTGGGCGACGGCCGACATTACAAGCCTACTACACAAATCGCCCGATGGTTGGCACCTAGCCACCAAATTCTGTGAGCGTGCGCTCAGTCGATGGACTTGCAGTACCCTCTGGAGCTACCAAAACGGCATCCCAGACGCGGAGTGCCGCAGGCAACAGCCCTCACGGGCACGACGAGAGTTCCGATGCGTTCGACGACCTAACGTAAAGAGTGCATGGAGAGGAGGTTACGGCACCCCTATGGAATCGCACGCCCATTCCCGGGCAGGCGTCGGCAATTGACGACCGCCAACGACAGTAGTTCGCGCCTACCCCCCAATCGTAAAAGTTTGCCGATTTTCCCAATCCACCGCTTCCAAGCCCCAATTAGTAGGAGTATTCTATCCAAGAGCCAACAACATCAGAGGTCGTAGAGCCGCGAAAATTTCGGCGAATCTGGTGCGATGGTTCAAAGTAGCTGTGGGGGATTCTGCCGCCTGCCCGTTGATGGTCGCGAGTCTTCCCAGGTCCCCCGGTTTTCCACGCACAGTGAGTAATGACAGGTCGGAAGCACGGCGGTCTTAAGAAAAACTGGAAACGCGGGAAAGTCATTTTCTATTTTTTCGATGGATGGGAGGAACTCATAATGTTGCGTTCACTAATGATGGTCCCGGCAGTCGCCCTGCTGCTGGCCGTCTCACCAGCCGGGGCCAGCGACTGCGGTTGCGCTGAAGTCGCGTCCGATTGCGGATGCGAAACGAGCGAGCCTTGTATGGTCACTAAGACCATCTATGTGCCAACTTACGAGACGGTCATGAAGACCGTGACCTGCACCGAGTACACGACCGAAGAGCGGACTCGCAACTATACCGTGTACAAGCGAGTTCCTCGCACCGAACAAAAGACGGCCACCTACACGGTCTGCGTTCCCGAGACTCGTACCAAGACGGTTGATTACACGGTAATGAAGCGAGTGCCTGAGACCCGTACGCAGGAATACACCGTCCAAGTACCGTACACCGAAGAGAAAACCGTCGAGTACACCGTGATGGTGCCGACGCAGGAAGAACGGACGCAAACCTACACCGTGCAGGTTCCTTACACCGAAGAGGTCGAGCAGGCCTACACGGTGCAGGTGCCTGTGTACTCGGATAAGGAAGTTGAATACACCGTGATGGTTCCGACGTACGAGGAAAGGACTCAAACGTACACGGTGCAGGTGCCTTACACTGAAGAGGTCGAGCAGACCTACACGGTGCAGGTGCCTGTGTATTCGGACAAGGAAGTTGAATACACCGTGATGGTTCCGACGTACGAAGAAAAGACTCAAACGTACACGGTGCAGATGCCTTACACCGAAGAGGTCGAACAGACGTACACGGTGCAGGTTCCCTATACCGAAGAAGTAACTGGTACTCGAATAGTGATGAAGCGCGTTCCAGTTCAGTCGACTCGCACGGTGACCGTTAACACCGGGCACTGGGAAACACAGATGGTCGAGGTGCCTTGTGGCGGCGGCTGCGGTTGCGATCCTTGCGATTGTGAACCGGCCACGCGCACCGTGTGTAAGCGTGTGTGGGTGCCGGGTTGCGAAACTCGCGAGGTTCCTTGCACAACTTACGAGTGCGTGACGGAGGAAGTTCCCTACACCCGCACCATCACGAAGTGCCGCACCGAGGAGCGGACTCGCACTTGCACCGTCACCAAGTGCCGCCCGGAGGAGCGGACTCGCACTTACAAGGTCTGCAAGATGGTTCCGGAGAGTCGCACCAAGACGGTTAAGGTCTGCAGCATGACCACCGAGGACCGAACCCGCACGGTCACGGTCCACAAGTGCCGTCCCGAGGAGCGGACTCGCACCTACACCGTCACCAAGTGCGTTCCCGAGACTCGTACCAAGACCGTTCAGGTTACCAAGTGCCGTCCGGAGACTCGCACCCGTGAGTACACGGTGATGAAATGCGTGCCTGAGACCGTTACCAAAGAGGTGAATTACACCGTCATGGTGCCGCAGCAACGTACTCGCGAGTACACGGTGACCACCTACGACTGCGTACCTGAAGAGAAAACTCAGACCTACACGGTCCAGGTTCCTCATCAGGTTACGAAGGAAGTACCGGTGAAGGTCTGCAAGATGGTTGCCCAAGAAGTGACCGTTCCCGCCAACTCTTGCTGTGGAAGCTACAGCGTTTCGCGCTTCGGCGGATGCGGTGGCTGCCGGCTTGGAGGTTTCTTCCGGGGCGGTTGTGGTTGCTGCAACTAAGCGGCATTCGCATTAGAACGTGACGATACCTAGGCGGGTCGGGTTTTCTAACGAAACTCGGCCCGTTTTTTTATGCGCCTGGCGAGCGCCAGTGTTACGCGGCCATTCGGTCGTCAACTTGCAACGCCGCTTGACTTGTAGGTGTCGACCTTACGGCCACCATCCGTAACGAGTCGGATTGCGCAATCGCCAGTTTCGTGGCCCCTCCCCCGACGCGCAGACTAACGGGGCCGAACCAACCACGGCGTACGAAGAATAGCACCATGAATATCGCGGTGACCACCATACCGCCGAGGGCAATTGGATACGACCACTGGTAGTTCAGCTCTGGCATGTGCTCGAAGTTCATTCCGTACACTCCGGCAATGAACGTGAGCGGTACGAAGATGCTCGACATCAACGTCAGCACCTTCATGATCTCATTGCTGCGATGGGCGACCGACGACATGTAGGTGCTAATCAGCGCGCCGGCTGCTTCTCGATACATCTCCACAACGTCCACGATCTGCGCACAGTTGCTGTGCACGTCGCGCAGGTAGGAGGTGGTGTCTGGGGCCACCAGCCGCGTTTCGGTTCGGAACAGCTCTTCGAGCGCGTCGCGCATCGGCCAGCAACTTCGCCGCACCTGGATGAGTTGCGAACGAAGTTGGTGAATACCACGGAGTAACTCTGGCCGCGGGTCTTCCAAGGCTTCGTCCTCGAGACTCTCAAGCCGCTCGCCCAGCACCTCGAGTACCGGGTAGTATCCATCGACCACGGCGTCGAGGATGGCGTAGGCAAGGTAGTCGGGCCCAGAGTGCTTAATGCGGGCCTCAGAGCTTCGCAGCCGCGCGCGTACCGGTTCGAAGAACGCGTCGGCCTGATTGTGCACCGTGATCACATAGTTCGGGCCGAGCACCAAGCTCAACTGGTCGACCTGCAGTGCCCCGTCAGCGTCGATTCGTAGCACATGAACAATCGTCAGCAGCTTGTCGTTGAGTAGATCGGTCTTAGGTCGTTGCGGGACGTTGACGATACTCTCCATCGTCAATTCAGAAAGTCCAAATCGCTCACCGCCGGTCTTTAGCACTTCTGGGTCATCGATTCCGGCAACGTCAATCCACAATAGTTGGTCGTCGCCCGTGGGGGGGCGTATGTCATCGAGTCCGGCAATGGGGACCGTTTCGATAGCGTCGGAGCTATAGCGTACCACGTGTACCCGCGCGGGCACGCATTCGCCACGGAACACTAAGGTCCCCGGCGGCGCGCCAACTTCGGGTCTTCGTTTTCGGAACATCTTTGTTTGCTGCCAGCGGGTTGTGTGATGCTATCACGCCTCTCGACTCGACGCGGAACTTAGCAATCACCAGCGGCAATCGCCAGAGCGATTGCCGCCAGTCGACCTTGGCATCCGTCGGCTTGTCCGCTAACTTCCCCACTGCGCGTTTCGCGCGGCCATTCTTAGCCACCACGAGGTTGTGCGCCGTGCCTCCAACGGGAATGCAAAACATGCCTGCGGATGAGGTGTCTGACGCCAAACCAGAAGAACTGGCCATCTTGGTCCATGGCACCTTTGCCGGAAGCACGGCCGATGCCGGTAAAAAATGGTGGCAAGCCGACAGCCCGTTTGCCCGAGAGGTAACCGAGAAGCTGCCCGACAACGTCCGCATCGCTACAGGCGACGAAGTGTTCCATTGGTCGGGCGAGAATGGCGAGCGGGCTCGCGGCAAGGCCGCTGCCCAACTACTGCATCACCTGCAGCCGCTTGAAAAGGCGGGCAAGTCGTACCATTTGGTGGGGCACAGCCACGGCGGCTCGGTGATTTGGATGGCGCTGCGGCTGTCGATGCTATCCGGCAATCCGCTCAAGGGACTCAAGAGTTGGACCACCGTAGGCACTCCATTCTTACATCAAAGTAGCCGTCAGCCTTGGCACCCGTTGAACATACTAGCCGTCCTGGTAGGCGTCATGCTGCTACGTCCCGCATTTACGGCGGCCAAAGACCTTGTCGTCTTGATGTGGGACGCGGCATCGGGCCATCCCATCGCAATGACGTTGAAGCCCGACGCGCAAGCGGGTGTCTACGCCATCTTGCGGGCGCCATTCATCGCACTGGCCGAGGCGCTTGGCGTAGCCGTCGAACGGTCGGACGCGGGCATTCATATTGGTAGCTTTGACCCCGCCGGCGACGTCAGTCTGATCGAGTATCTGTTTCTCTCGCGCGAAGGACTGGTGCTGCTGGGAGTGCTGTCGCTGTTTCTCTACTTCTTTTTGCACCTCGCGGTGCTCACGCTGCGACCGGTCATCGAGTCGATCCGTGTACAAGCCGAGAAGCGACTGCAGCGGCGGGCCTTTGAGGTTTACGGAACCCGCTGGTTAGGTTTGTGGTCGGACGACGACGAAGCGATTAATGGCCTGCGTGCGACGCTCGATCTGTCTACATCGTTCGTCAAACGCATCGCGCCGCACGACCGGGTGTTCTTCACCGATCACCTCGCGCTATTGTCTCGCCCTTACTACTGGGTCCTTGGCCCCATCTTCAATCGTTTCCTTCGCCCGGCGATCGACTCCACGGTGCGCAGCATCCTGGTTCGATCTGCCCAAGGCAACGACCGACCGACAACGCGAGTTGTCGACGTGCAGCCAGTGCCCGTCGCCCAAGCGAACGCCGCTCCGCCAATTCCGAAGTCGCTACAACAGGAAATCCTCGACCAGTCAAACGACTACGCGGGCGTCATTGCCCCATTGCTCCGGGAGCTACTGGGTTGCCCTTCGTTTTCCAGTGGGCTCGAGCACTTTAGCGACCGGCTAACGGGCCACGAACTTGTACACACGTCGTACTTTTTTCACTCCGGCGTGGTCGACCTGATTGCTTGCAACATTGTGTGGGACGCTGAGCGCTTCAAGTTCCTAGAGGAGGCACCAGGTTCACCCGAACTGGCACAGTGGTTCGCCACGTTCAAACTGAGCGTCGCCGAACCTTGGGGCGACAGCTCGCTATGGTTCTCGAGCGCAGCGCCGCTGCCGAAAGAGGACTTGCCTCCACCGCGCCGCCGAGCTGGGTGATCACTCAGGTTGTGGTGGTGAATCGATCTTCTTTCGTAGAGTGGTGCGATGTAGGCCGAGCGCACGTGCGGCCGGAGCGTATTCGTAGTTAAATCGCTCCAGGGCTCTGGGCAAGGCGGCCTGCTCCAACTCGTGCAGCAAGCGCTCGTAGATGGCACCGGTGGTGGATGGGTCGTCGAGCAAGTCGTCCATTCGCCGACGCGCCGAATCAGCCAAGGTCGATTCCCAATCCGTCTCATCCTCGTTATGAGTTTCCAGAAGCGGCTCGGGTGGCGGCAGATGCTCTGGAAGGATCAACCCCGATCGAGCCAATACCAGCGCATGTTCAACCGCATTCCGCAACTCTCGAACGTTGCCAAACCATTTCCGATTGCGAAGTTCAGCTAGAGTTTCTTCGGCAAACGAGTTTTGTGCTTCGCCAAGATGTGCTGCTAAGTAGACTGCAAGCGGTGCGATGTCTTGCGGCCGATCCCGCAGCGCGGGCAGTCGGATTTCGAATCCGCAGATGCGATAGTAGAGGTCACGACGGAATGCACCTGCATGCACAAGGCGTTTCAAATCTTGATGGGTCGCCGCGATCACCCGGAACGGCTTAGGTGTGGAGTCGCCGGCGCTCGCTGGCGCAATTTGTTGCTCTTCGATGGCTTGGAGTAAGTGAACCTGTGTCGGCAGTGGAATCTCGGACACTTCATCCAAGAAGAGGGTTCCTCCGCTTGCGCGATGTAGGACGCTTTGCCTAGTGCGATCGGCCGCGGTGAACGCCTCGCGCAGGTAACCATGCAGTTCTGACTCGGCCGGCGATCCCCCCAGTGCCGCGACATTCACGGGTACAAATGGTTCGTCTTCCAGTGAGCTGTGACGGTGAATCGCTCGGGCGGCCAACTCCTTGCCGGTACCACTTTCGCCGCGCAATAAGACGTTCGCCCGCGAGTCGGCAGCAAGTGCAATCTGCCTGTAGAGCGACTGCATGGCTGGTGAGTCGCCCACCATCATCTCCTGATTTGCAAGATTGGTGCCGGTTTCGACGGTGGGTTGCTGGGTAAGCGCTCGCTCGATCGCGACACGGGCATCCTTCAGATCGAATGGCTTTAGCAGGTACTCAAAAGCACCGTTCTTCACCGCGGTCATTGCGGTTCGCATGTCGCCGAACGCAGTAATCACAATGATGGGAGCATCAGTAATCTCTCGAAAGCGATGCATCGCTTCCAGGCCGTCGATGCCTGGCAGGCGAACATCCAGCACCAACACGTCGGGTGGGGCTGCTTGGGCAAGCTCGATTCCCTGCAATGCCGACGCGGCCGATCGAACGTGGTGTCCCATGCTCTGACCCAGTTTGGTCAGACCCCAGCAAATCGACTGTTCGTCGTCTATAACCAGTACGCTAGCCATTACCTTGTCCACCCGTTATTGCCGGTAGGCAAACGACGAACCTCGTCTCATCTGCCTCGCGATACCAGCTGATCGTACCTCCATGTGATTCTACCACACGCCGCGCTACCGCGAGCCCCAATCCAATGCCTTCGGGTTTGTCGGTCGTAAATGGATTGAACAAGTTGTCGACGACGGCAGGGCTGGGGCCTTTGCCAGAGTCGGTGAGTGACAGCTCGACAGTTCCTGTCACTTCGGCGACTTCCGCGCGGACGTAGGCCTGTTTGCCGCTCGCCGCTTGTTGTTGCGCCGCCTGCAAGGCATTAAGCGCAAGATTCATCACCACTTGCGATAGTTCATCGGGGTTTGCCAGGACGTGCGCCGCGCCTTCATGCCGCCAGTCGATTCGAACGCCACTGTGCTTTGCCGAGGGGCCAAGCAACTGGAGCACATCGCCGACAACCTTGCACAGATCGGTGTCTGTGCGTTGCTCTTGTGAGGGACCATCGGACAGCTTCAAGAACTGGTCAAGTCGCTTTTCCATCAGTCGTAACTGCCCTCGGGCCACCGCGAGGCACTCGTCAGACGCTGCCCCATTGACGGTGCTCTCGTCGTGCAAATCGATGGCCATACGGCACCCGGTCGCGGCGTTACGCATCTCGTGCGCAAGGCCCGCGCCAAGGGTATTCAAGGTCCGCAGCCGTTCAGTATCGCGAACCTCGAACTCGTACTCCAGCAGTCGCTCGGCTGTTTGATTGACGTCAGCAGTTAGGTCTCGAATTTCGTCGTCGACCGATGGCATCGGTACCGGCTCGAAACCGCCTTCGGCGAGCAGTCGCATTCCACCTTGTAGCCTGTGCAGCACGCGACGAATTCGCGTTGCCACCAGGTGAATCACGACGCCGACCACCGCAAGCGTGGCCACTCCAACAACAAGCGGTGGCACAAATCGTGCTTGCCAGGCCGAATCGTACTCCGCCTTCGAGAACAAGACGTGCAGCACCACTGGACGATCACGCGCAAATCGACTTGGCATTCGCAGTGCCGCGTTGTAGTAGTACTTGTTTCTCACCTCGACTGGTCCGTGGAGTTCAATCTCTTCGACCGATGCCTCGGGCGGATCGTTATCTGGCAATTCAGTGTAGGAGACTTCGAAATCGCTTGTAGCGAGAACCTGGCCTTGGCTGCTGGCCAATACCAACTCGGCACCTGCAAGCTCGCCCATTTGGCGCAAGACGCGATTCGTGAGTGGAAAATTGCTGTTCGCTAACACCCCGACGACCCCGCGTAATTGGCTTTCGACCCGGACGCGTGTGTGTAGCGACGCCGAGCGCGCATTGGTCAACGCAATGATCGCCAAGCTTATGGTTGCTACGCCGAGCATCGGTAGCATGAACTGGTGTTGAATCGGCAGTCGCACGGCGAATCGTCAGATGGGGGCAGCCGTACTACATCGCGGCTCCTCGGTTCGATTGAAGAGCGGGAGACGGGATTCGAACCCGCGACGTCCAGCTTGGGAAGCTAGCACTCTACCACTGAGTTACTCCCGCCGAGTGTGGTTTATGGTAATCCACGGTACGCAAGCGGTGCAACTAGTCGGCCTGCAGTGTTCCGCGCGATCACTGCTCCAGAGCCTTAGCAGCGGTCAGCGTGTTGACCAGCAGCATGGCGATGGTCATTGGGCCGACCCCACCAGGCACGGGCGTGATGTAGCTCGCCACTTGGCTGGCAGCGGCAAATTCAACATCGCCTACCAGTCCAGCGTCGGAGCGATTGACGCCCACGTCGATCACCACGGCACCCGGCTTGATCATCTCGCCGGTAATTGCTTCGGGTTTGCCAATGGCAGCAATCAAGATGTCTGCCTGTCGCGTATAGCTTGCCAGATCTTTCGTACGGCTGTGACATACGGTGACGGTTGCATCGCCTCCGTTGCCACGCGCGGCGAGCAAAAGCGCGAGTGGCTTACCGACGATGTCGCTGCGCCCCACCACGACGGCGTGCTTTCCCGACGTTTCGATACCGGTTCGCTTCAGAAGTTGAATCACGCCATGCGGCGTGCATGGCAGAAACCGAGGCTTGCCTTGCACCAGGCGTCCCACGTTGGTTGGGTGAAAAGCATCCACATCTTTCGCCGGCGCGACGGCCAACAGCACCTGATCGGTGTCGATTCCCTTGGGCAGCGGCAACTGCACCAGAATTCCATGCACCGACTCGTCTTTATTGAGCCGGGCGATCAGCCGCAACAATTCGTCCTGCGTGGTGGTTACCGGCAATCGATGGAGTTGGCTATCGATGCCAACGTGTTCGCACGCCTTGCGCTTGTTGCGCACATACACTTCGCTAGCCGGGTCGTCGCCGACCAAGATCGCCGCCAGGCACGGAGTTACGCTGTTGTTCTGAATGAACTCCACCACCTCGACGGCCAACTCGCCGCGTATCTGCTTGGCGATTTGCTTGCCGTCGATAATCTGAGCGGATGATGGCATAAAGGGCGCAGCTACGGGAGAGGATTCGCCAATTGCCGTCGATTGTAGTGGCTTTGGGTGTCGCTTGGCAGGTGGCGATGCACTATCGCCAAAGCAGGCTAAGCAGCCACAAGCTAGCCGCCGCGTACAGCGCGGCGGCTACGTCGTCGGCAACAATGCCCAAGCCGCCAGGCAGCGCTTCCAAACGTTTGCACGGCCATGGCTTGGTGATGTCGAACACTCGGTGGAGGGCGAACCCCAACACTGCCGTCCAGGGCAATGCGACGGGGACGAACAGAAACACGAGTGGAACGGTCGCGAATTCGTCCCAAACCACAGGTCCCGGGTCCTTCATTCCCAGGTCGGCCGCCGCGCGGCCGCAAATGGGAATGCCAATGGCCACCGCAGCTAACGAAGCCACCCACCACCAGAGTTCGCCCGGTAGCCGATCGTAGGCCCATGCCAGCGGCAGGCCCCACAGGGCCCCAAAAGTGCCGGGCGCGGGCATCACCAAACCCACCCCCAGGCCCGATGCCAGCCACACGGCCACTGTGTGCTTTTTCGTAGGCTCGGGGGCGGTTGGTTCCATAACGGCAGTTGCCCGCGAATAGGAGGTTTGTCGAAAGCGGCTTTCGCCGTTTTCTTCGGGCTGCTTGGCAGCTATGATTGCGGATGTGATCCAATAATCTAGCGAATGTTTAGCGATGTGGTAAAGAACCACACCACAAGTCGCTTGCATTCATTCTGGCAGTAGGTAGCGCTGAGTAATAGCTCCTGCGCTACCCACCTAACCCAAGCATTGCGCGATGTCTGCCCCCTCCGACCAGCCCACACCAGCTGCCAAGAAGCCGAACCCGCTCGATATGCTCAAGGCGAGCAAGGCCGAAGCCACCAAGCCAACCACCGATGAACCCAAGCCGAGCAAGGCCGAAGGCATCAAAATCGGTAGTAACTACCTGCGCGGCACGATTGCCGAAGAACTAACCAACGACGCGCCAAACTTTAGCGGGCCCAATGGCGTGCTGCTTAAGCATCACGGAACGTACGAGCAAGACAATCGCGATCGACGGGCAGAAGCCAAGGCCGAAGGCGTCCCAGGCGGCAAGTACTACAGCTTCATGGTGCGTACCGCTGTGCCAGGCGGCAAAATCACCAGCCAGCAATTGCTCGAGCACTTGGACCTCGGCACGCAATTGGGTGACGGCACACTCCGCATCACTACCCGGCAAGGCCTGCAGTTGCACGGTGTTCTCAAATCGAATCTGAAGCAAGCGATTCGCCGCATCAACGAGGTGCAACTCACCACGCTTGCCGCGTGTGGCGACGTGCGGCGGAATCTGATGTGCTCGCCCGCGCCGTACAAGAGCGACCCCGTCTACGACCAGATGCAGCAATTGGCCGACGAGTTGGCGCTCGAACTCAAGCCCAACACCACCGCGTACCACGAGATTTGGCTTACCGATTCGGAAACCGGGGCCAAGACCAACGTGGCCACCAACGGTTCGGCCAAGCACAAAGACTCCGAGCCGTTGTATGGCAAGGCCTACTTGCCTCGAAAGTTCAAGCTTGGCGTGGCGATTCCAGGCGACAACTCGGCGGATGTCTATGCTCAGGACATTGGGCTACTCGCGGTCTGCGAAGATTGGCGGGTCGTGGGATACAACGTGCTGGTTGGCGGCGGCATGGGCGTCACGCCTAGCGCTGCGAAGACATTCGTCGGCATTGCCCAGCCAATGGCCTTCGTGCCCGTAGATGAATCGAACGCCGCGGTAATCGGCGTGGCCAAGGCAATTCTGCGCGTGCAGCGCGACTTCGGCAATCGCAGCGACCGTAAGACTGCCCGCCTTAAGTACCTCATTCGCAACTGGGGCCTGCCGAAGTTTACGAAAAAGGTCGAAGAATACTTGGGGCACGACCTTCAGCCGCCGCGCCCCATTAAGGTGGCCGACTACAACGATTCGCTTGGCTGGCACGAGCAGGGCGATGGCCGCTGGTTCTATGGGCTGTTTGTCGAAAACGGCCGCGTCAAAGACACCGAGGAGGTGCAATTGATGACGGCCCTCCGTGAGATTACGACCACCATCGCACCACCCATCCGGCTCACACCGCATCAAAATCTGATCTTTTGTGACCTCACCGAAGACGATCGCGAGCGGCTCGAAGGCACACTCGTCCACCACGGTGTTACACTAACCGACGAGGTCACCAATTCGCGCCGCTGGAGCATGGCCTGCCCCGCCCTACCCATGTGCGGACTCGCCGTCACCGAAAGCGAGCGAATGTTGCCGACCATCATGGACGAGATGGAGCAGCAGCTCGAAGCCCTTGGCCTTGAGGAGGAAGTGTTTACCACACGCATGACGGGTTGTCCAAACGGTTGCTCCAGACCTTACAACGCCGACATTGGCTTAGTGGGCAAGACCAAGGGCAAGTACACGATTTTCCTTGGTGGCCGTCGCCAGGGCGATCGGCTGAATTGGATCTACAAAGATCTGGTCCCCGCCGCCGACGTAGTACCCACGCTCGTGCCGGTGCTCAAACAATTCGGCGAAGCTCGAGAGCCAGGCGAGAGCTTTGGCGATTTTTGCGACCGGATGGGGAAAGAGGGGCTGGTGGGTTAATCGCAGGAGCTTGCTCACGAAACGACCCGCATTAACGGGTTCTTAATGCAATCTTCTCTGTTTCTGCACGCTGCATTCACATAAGCATTGGCGATTCGCAGTAGACTGCATGCCTGCGAGTTTTCCCTCGACTAAGTAGGTCGACTGCTGGCTCCCTCGGAGTTTCCAACCATTGAGTAAGGAGAAGTCTTAATGACGCAAACAAATCTATTTGCTGCCGCCTTGGTTACGGTAGCGGTTTCTGGCACCACTGCCTTGGGTGCCTTTAATTTGCAGATCACCGAAATCTGGTCCGGAAATGAGCCGGGTGCCAATCTAACCGAGGATTGGTTCGAAGTAACCAACTTCGGCGACATGGCCTGGACCGAGGCAGCGGACGGGAAGCTGTACTACGACGACGACTCGCAAGACTTCGCCGTTGCCGACCCAATCAACTTTGCAGGTCCAGCCACGATTGCCCCGGGCGAGTCGGTGGTGTTCATTGATGGCGGTCCCGCAGGTGCGAACGATTGGTTCACACTTTGGGGCGACGACATTGTGCTCCCCGCGATCGGTGAGTACAGTGGCTCAGGTCTGAGCCAAAGTGGCGACGGTGCGACGTTGTTCCTCGACGCCGACATGAACGGGGTAGACGCAGGCGACATCATCGACTTTGAGAGTTACCCCGACGCCAACACTGCTGGTGGGGGTTCGTTCGACGTCTACAACGGGATTTTCAGCCATCCCAGCTATGCGGCGATCACCAACGACGTAAACAACGCAGGTCAGCCGGCCATCGCAACTCCTGGCTACCTTGCAGAGGTGCCAGAGCCAGGCGCTATTGTGTTGCTGCTCATGGGCACCGCAATCGCCGCGCTTCGTATTCGCCTCGCCTAAAGCGTGCGGCAGATTCGCATAATAGCGACCGCGCTGGACTTGCCGGCGCGGTCGCGTTTTCGTTTGGTCCAATTCACATCACGCCCGACACATAAGGGACATTTCGTGCGCTCATGCCATCAGCTTATCTCCCTCGGCGTCATCAGTGTTTGCTCGCTAGTTATTCAAGTGCCGCAGATTAGCGCCGGGCAGTCAGCATTCTCCTTTCGTACCACGACAAACGGCCTCAACTTTCGGTCGACTGGACAAGTCACCGAAGACGGTATCACTATGTCTCTGTCCGCCGGGCCAGGGTTTGCCGGCGCTAGGTTTCGCGAGTTCAACAGCGGCCTCGGGATCGAAAGTAGAGGCGATCCAACGGCATTCGACGAAGGTGTCGACAAGTTTGACGTGTTGCGAGACGTATCGACCAGTCAGCCAGTCGGAGCCGATTTCATGACGTTCTCCTTCGACACCCCCGGAGTACTTACAGAGCTGGACTTCGACGGGGTGAAGGACGAACCGTACGAGTACTTCTTATTGCAAACCGCAGGTGATCCAGATAGGTATTTTTTCGACTCGTTTGAGAACAGCACCGCTGACTCTGGCCTAATTGACGTGTCCGGCGAAGTTATCTTCTTGCAGGAGGGGGGCCCGGTTGATGACAAGTCGCTCTCGCTGGGTATTCCCTATGCCGCCGGCCAGAAATTCATGCTGACGTATGGGCAACTGGATCACCTGGTGCCGCAGAATGATCCAATCGGCAACGGCGCCCGGTTGCAAGGGATTACGGTGATCCGTGTTCCTGAGCCCGCAACCTGCATTCTTGGCTTGGCTCTAATTGCGGCACTGGCGTTTGCGCTTCGTAACTACAAGGTAGAACCTGTGGTTTGACAAGCGCGTATAAGTGTAAAGGATCCCACGGTTAGGGTTCGTAACACTAGTGGCAATGCTAAGCTGGAATAGACCGAAGATTGAGGTTGTACGGTAATTGTGATGTGGCATTGGCCTCCGCGCTGCCCAGCGAAGACCAATGCCACGCCTAAACTCTAGAGTCGTGATGAATGCTATCGTAATCGTTGCCCTGCAACTAAAGCGGCCCCGAACGACATGGCCAACACCCACGAAGCGGGCTCGGGTACCGAGACTTGTGAAGCGACTAGCGAGCCATTGCTGGCGGCGGATGGAGCACCGAAGTTGGCTTTGAAGATGGCATAGTCGTCGGCGTCGACATCAAAGTCGTGATTGGGATCCGCGGGTGGATGGGCCGTCTCGATTCCAACACCATCGCCAATCGAGTCACGCCACACGGTGTAATCGGCCAACGTAACGTATCCATCCTTGTTGAAATCGCCGAAAATGAAGTTGGGTGCCCCAAGCGTGTCGGCAAGCTTTGTTCCGTAGGGAACTCCTTGGGTGCTTTCCAACTGCTCCAGCGGGGTTTCCGGCGCAGGAGTCGTTGGGTCGCCGTCATTGATCGCGTGTGGATCGGCCCGCGATTGTCGCCAGTCGGGCAGGCCGGTTGTCCCCGATCCGAGGTCGTCGGTCAGATTCGATGCGTGCCAGTCTTCGGCCGTTTGACCAGTAGAATTGCCCCAGCGTCCGACGTACTCAATCTCATACCCCGTGGACGTGTAGGTTGCACCTGCTGGAATATTTGGATCGGCTACATTATCCGCACCAAAGTTCACCATGCCGTACAGGTAGGAATCAGGCTCGCCCGGTTCGGTCGCCACGCCAATCGCGTCAATGATGACCCATTCAGGTTGAAAACCTTCGATGATTCCATTGCTATTATCGTCGATGTCGATCTCAGCGTCATTGTTGGTGTCGATGTCGACGTCCACGAGCTGATCCTCGTCCGCGTACAGGCTTGGGGGCAGCCCACCATCGTTGCGAATGAGCATTGCGGTAAAGCCGCCATTTTCAATCTTTCCCTCTCGGAACGCGCTGCCAGGACTGGGTCTGTCGGATGCGCCGATTGTGCTATTCCCACCGGTGATGCCGTCAGGCTGCCCAATACTTCCGTACCCTGGCGGTGGTGGAAAAGGTAAGTTCGGGACAGACAAGCCGGCACCTTGATTCACAAGGTCGGTAGTGCCTGGGGCGACTGTGTAGGGGCTATCTTTCTGTCGGATCGTTAGAAAACCGTTGCTGCCAAGTGACGGGACGCCGGCGTCCACCGCATTGAAGTCGAAGATATTGTCGATCACGCCGGGGTTAGCTGTGCCGGATATTTCGTTCTCAATGAAGATCAAGTAGTGGTCGGCTAAAGACGCTCCAGGTGTGCCCCGAAGTTCGATGTACTCGTCCTCCTCGTCAAGGCCGGATCCACCTGGATCGGAGAAGATTTCGTTGATGTACAGCTCTGGGATTGGTGCACCTGCAAGCGCAAGTTGTCCTCCACACCCAATCAGTAGGCATAAGAGCTGCGAAGTTGCCGCCATTTCTAACTTCATTGTTCGATGATCTCCCATTGCTGAACCAGTTCAAAGTCGTGATGCTGCGAAGATGTTCAGAAGCCGACAATCCCGCAAGTCTACACGCGATTGTTAAGTTTCCGTGAATGCGGCGTTTGGATTTCAAGTAATTAATTGTCAGCTTCAGCCCGGTTTGGTACTATCGCCTCTTCCCGGTTACCAATCCTCCCCTGTTCCAGTTCTTGAGACCCCATGGATCGAGTCGTCCGATACCGATTTCGCGCATTCACTTTGGTTGAGCTTTTGGTAGTAATTGCCATCATCGGCATCCTTGTAGGTTTGCTGTTGCCAGCGGTCCAGTCAGCTCGCGAGGCTGCGCGACGTGCGCAGTGCCAGAACAATCTCAAGCAGATTGGGCTTGCTCTACTGGGTTATCACGACTCGCATGGACAGTTCCCGCGTGGTGTGTATAGCGCAGATCCAAAGCCTCAGGAAGATGGGTTGGGCTGGGCTTCGAAGCTGCTGCCATACATGGAGCAAAACGCGGCATACGAACTACTGGTGAACAACCAAGTTCCGAAACCAGGTGGTGGCGGCACCTACAGCGGCGATCCCTGGCAGCCCGATATTATTGGTGCCGCACAGCTAGCTAACATGGCGCCGATCCCTGGCGGGGATACGGTGATTCCGGCGTTCCTCTGCCCTACAGTATCGTCGTCGTCAATGCCGGAGCGGGTTCCGGACGCGGAGTTCTTCCAGCGGGGTTGGAAGGCGGTGAATCCCGCCGATCCGGGTACCGTTGGATACGGTGCATCGCATTACAAAGGATCGCGCGGGTACTGTGACAATGGAATGTTCTGGCGGACTGGTGAAGGATTGCTCGAGGGTTATTGCTGGGACCTCGACATCAATGGTGACGGCGAACTCGATTTCGACGACATCGTCGTCAAGTACCGCTACACGCGGATCCGTATCAAGAACATCCCCGATGGCACAACGAAAACCATCGCGGTCGGCGAATCATCTTACGCGGTAAATCAGACCGACTTCCCCATGTGGATCGGCAGTTCCAGCGAGGACGGTGCCACGCTCTTTAAGACACAAGACTTGATTAATTGTAATCTCGGTGGGGGTGTTGAGATTCCACTTAGCGAACTGGACGAGGCCAGGTTGCCAGGCGGCAGTTCGCGAGACGACTGCGCCTACAGTTGGCATGTCGGTGGCGCATTCTTTGGATTTGTCGATGGCTCGGTGCAGTTCCTGACCGAAAACCTAGAGCTGCGCACGTTTGCGTTGCTCGGAAATCGAGATGATGGATACGTTGTTGAGGGCCTTTAGGCTCCGCGTTCGTCGCCTGAATTCATTGAGCATCTGAGCCGGTCGAATAACTCTATGAGCCGCACCCGGATTGTGTATCTGATTGGCTCTTTGAGCGTCATTCTGCTCGTTGCTGGGTGTAACCAGTCGCCTTACGAACTGGCGCCTGTGACTGGCGTGGTGACAGTAGATGGAATGCCGCTTACAGCCGGGCAAGTAATGTTTGCCCCTCGCGCCGTCGGCGATGCCATTGATGCGGGCAAACCAGCGATCGGCTGGCTTGACGAGAACGGCGCATTCGAATTGTCGACGTACAGCAAAGGGGACGGGGCTGTGGTTGGCGAGCACATGGTCACGCTATACGGGCCCGCCGATGACTCGAAGCTGCCCGCTGGGATTCCGAGCTTCAAACGCGTACCCGTAAGGGGCAAAGCGCTTGAAGTGAAAGCCGGCGAAGACAACACATTCGCGATCGACGTGTCGATCAAGGATATCCAGCCGCCGAATTTCCAAGGTCGCCAGATCAAGCGCTAGGCGCTACCCACCCCACCACTCCACCCCACCCGGCAAATCCTTCGCCGCAAATTCCAAATGCACCACGCGGCGGTGACCATTGGTTGTGGTGTGGCCGGAGCGGTGGAAGATGAGTGGTCGCATGACCAGCACGTCGCCCGCCGACGCGGTGCACATCGTGGGGCTTCGGTTGGCCGCAACTTCGCGTACGTGTTCTTCTTTGACGATTCCCAACCGATGCGTTCCGGGTAGTACCTCGAGTGGGCCGTTGCTGCTTGGGCAGTCGTCGAGGTGGATGCGGAGCGTTAGCATCCCGGCGAGCACGTCAGCCGGAGGGCGAACGTGCGGCACGCCTTGCTTGACACTCCACGGCCCAAAGCCTGGCGTCTCGACCTTGCGGGCGACCGGAATGATCACGTCCTGATGCCAGCCAACCTGCCAGTTGGCGTCGGGTACCTTGTCGAACAGTAGCCCGCGCACCGCGAACGCTTCAGGCCCCAGCACTGGGTCGACGATCTGCTGGATGCTCTTTCCGTTAGCAATGCGCCTGACGGCAGGACATCGCTCCAGCAGGCCCCGCGCGTTGGGCGAGCCAGAGCGAACTCCACCGTCAGCATTGGACAGAATGGCCAACTCGGCGAGCAACTCGCTCACGGCTTGTTTGTCTATGGCATGTTGGACCAGGCAGAACCCATCCGTAGCCAATCCCGTGGCATCGACGTGCGGTCGCATTACCCCAGTCTAAGTCTGAACGATCAGTGCTGCGAGATGGTGCCTATCGGGCTGCTTCAAGTTGCTTGCCAAGGGCGTAGATTTCGGTCGCGTCGAGCACTAGATCGTTTGCGGTGAAGAGTTTCGCGATCGCTGCCCGATGGATTTTCATCTTAGTTCCGCCAACGCCGATCGCGCCGTAGCAAATGGTGCCATTCTGGTCGACCGCCTTGTCGGAGACATCGATCTCGGCAATGCCCAACGGCGGAACGGCGTTCAAATCGATAGCCACTGCCAGATTGGGGTAGTCGCTACGGATCGCGCCGGCCAGTAGTTCGATGCCCGGTGGCCCGCTGGCAATCACCACATTCGCGCCGTCGAGCGCTTGCCGCAGGCCGGATTCGGTGGTGGTCACGATGCACTCGATATCGGCTTGCGGCGCTTGCCTGCGCACCTGATTTGCCACTTCCTCTGCATGTTGAATGGTTCGAGAACCTAGTCGCGTCCGGGCGCCATCGTCGGCCAGCATTCGGAGAACTCGCTTGCCTACCGACCCTGTGCCGGCCAACACGGCAACGGTTGAACGGGAGAGATCGACATGCCGGCCAGCGGCAAGTACAGCCGCCGCGGCGGTGGTGTTGGAGCCGTTCGAGTCGAGCATGCATGATACGCGCATCGGACCGAAGCACGTGTTTGTCACCGCGGCAAGCAACTGCTCGCCGGCCACGACGTTGCTGCCGCCCACGAAGATTGCCGTATGCTTCAGTTCGCTTGGGCTGCGGGTGAAGATGGCACCGTACACCAAATCGCGGACGGCGTCGGGTGTTACGCCGCCGTGTCGGAACACATGTTCGACGCCTGCATCCACCGCTACCACGCCGTCGAACACGCTAGGCTGGGAGTCGGTGTCTAGGCAAACGAGTATCTTCGGAAGCATTTCCACAACGGGCCCTTACACTGGCTCCTCTTCCAACGGGAAACATTAAGCGTTCGACGCTCGAGCAGATGACCGATGCGTCTAGAAACCGCGGAACGGATGGGCGGCTTCCTCTTTGCCGGCAATCATCTCCGCGGCGGTCGGCTTGCCTTCCATGGCGTTCCTGATCGCCATCTTGGTAGCTTCGTAGTTGAAGTCATAGATCTTCTTGTTGTCTTTCGCTTCAGGGTGGATGAATACGCCGCACACGCACACGAGGTCTTCCGCCGCGTCTTGTGCAATCACGCCGTCGGCCACGCTGTCGGCAACGGCCTTGGCGACTGCAGCCTGCGCCGGGCCAAACATCTGAACGGCCTGCTTCATGCCCTTGATGGTGACTTTGGTGATCATCACGGTTGCGGGCTTCACGGCCAAGTTGGGCGTGAGCACGGCCAGCAGATTGGTGTGGCCTTCGCTCTGCCGGGCGAGGGCGTTGGCGAAAGCGGTTCCGACGGGCCCGTCTTTACTTCCGAGCAACAGATCGATGTGAGCGATTTCATTGCCATCGCCGGTGAGGGCTTCGCCAATGTACATAGACATTGTGGGGTTCTCCTTACGTCTTTTGAGAGTGAAGTGGCAAGCCGTTGATTCTGCCGCCAGTCCCAAGAAGTTGGGTAAAAACAGCCACTTGAGGAAGAAATGGGGCTGCTTTGGGCGAAGTGTGCCTAGGGGACCTCAACGTTGGCACTGTGCCAGGTCGCCCGCTCGGCAGCACCGAGAACATACCAAAACCGGGTAGTTATTCAAGCGACCACCAGCGATCCGGAGGGCGATTTCTGGACAAATGGCCGCGTTTTTGACAAAATTAGAGTAGTGAGCGCATGGCGGTTGGTCGTGCGCCTCGGTGCTCGTTTGGCCCACTGCGTCGTGGGTGGAGGTTTACAGGTTTGCCCCGCCATTGGTCGCACCAGCGCGGCTGCCTGTGCATGGAAATCATTCGTTTGTAATTGGCCGCGTTAACAACAGTTTCGGGGCGACCTTGCCGGACCAGACCGCGCCTGTGCCCGTGGGCATCACGTAGGGCCTTGGCGACCCATGTACGCCCGTGGCTTCGACCTTTTGTCGGACCACCTACTTAGGAGACAGAGAAATATGAGGCATCCGTTCCTTCCCAACCGTGGGGTATCGCTCCGTGGTTTCACGCTGGTCGAACTGCTGGTCGTAATCGCCATCATTGGCACTCTGGTGGCCCTGCTACTGCCCGCTGTGCAAAGCGCCCGCGAGTCGGCGCGGAACAACACGTGCAAGAACAGCCTGAAGAACCTGTCGCTCGGCATGCTAAACTACGATTCAAATCAAGGCCAACTCCCAGGTTACATCAACGACTTGGTAAACCCCAATAACCCCACCGAGGGTCGTCAAGCTAGTTGGGTGGTAATGCTGTTCCCATACATCGAAAGAACCAATGAATGGGATGTGTGGAACTCCAATCTGGGCGCTACCTGGATGCCGAATGGAATTCCAAACGATGCCGCTCCCGAAATTGAGTTGCTCGAATGTCCAAGCAATCCGGTGGAGGTGCCGGGCGATCCATGGTGCGTGTATGTGGTGAATGCAGGCCAAATGTTCTCCGATACTAGTCGAAGCAGCAACCGCGAGAATGTTGCCAACGGCATTTTCTTTGATCGCAGTAAGAACGTCGACATCATCGGCTCCGGTTCCCAGGATGGGCGGGAAGGTGACCCAGAGCTAAAGTGCTCAGTCGACTATGTCTCCTCGAACGATGGCACGAGCAACACCATGATGCTCAGTGAAAGTCTGCACAAAATCTATTGGACTTATCCCCAGCCCGATTCGAAGGGCAAAGCAGCCGAATATGCCGATGCAAAGCGGTTCTTTGGATTCATGTGGACTAACACGGGCGCTGAGGATGGTTGCGGTGACGACGTTCTGCGAGTCAACGGCGACAACAACTATGACTTGGTTCCAGACGAATTCAATCCATATGTTGGTGATCCGGCTACTGCAATGCAACGAACGAGTGAGTGTTTGTCGTACCCTTCCAGCAACCACCCAGGCGGCGTGAATGTTGCGTTTTGTGATGGTCGAGTCGTGTATGTCACCGATCGCGTCGAGCCGCAAATATACGCGCAACTAATGACATCGTCGGCCCGGCGTTCGAGTTATGTTGCCCCCGATGGAACTGCCGATCGAAGGCTGCCGCCAGTGTCCGACGACGATTATTGATTGAGCTAGCAACAAGCCAGACTACCAAAGGGCCGCCGAGTCATCCAACTCCGGTGGCCCTTTCTGCTTTTCGCTTGTTGGCAGCTTGCGTTACGCGGCCACGGCTTCCTCGGTTTCTTCGACTTCGATCGATTCCGGCTCAGCGTTGTCGGCTCCGCTCTTATTGGTCTCCTGCATCCGCTTGAGCACCTGTTCCGCATCGGCCGGCAGCTGCTCGTTGGCCATGACGATGCCGCTTTCGCGTAGTCGTTCGTTGACGATCGGAAGGAACTCGGTAGCGAACTCTAGGCAAACGCTTTCGGGGGCCGACTCCTCGGCCGTAGTGCCTGACGTGAAGTAGAGCTTATACAACGCTCGGCAGTAGCCGAAGTCGATCCGCGGGTCCTCAGGAGCGGACCAGGCGATGCTCACGTCTTCTCCCGTTTGGCCCTCGGCTAGTTTTTCGGGCTTCCACCAAGCCCAGAACACGCGCTCGTAGCGCTGTTGGCTGCCATCGACCATGACGAACTTTGCGGTGCGGAACTTCGAGGTCGGCAATCCGGAAATCTCGAACTTGTGAGTTGGCGAAGGACCAATCTGATCGAATCCGGACGCTCTGTAACAAAAGTTGGGCGTGTGCCGCGAAACCTGGCGGAAGTGTCCCACAATGAACCAAATCGACACCCTTTGGTTGGTGTTCTTGTTGGTGTATGTCCGGCTGATGTACCCGTCGGCCCCAGCTACGTCCAGCACCTGCGGATCAACCGGATCGTCCACGCCAACCCAGTCGCCGAACTCGTACGGAATCTCCTTTTCAAGCAGGTAGGCACACTGTAGCGCTGGCGTGTTCGCTCCCCATATCCAATCCAGCAGTGTCCACTGATAGATAGTCAGGGGTATCGCGATAATACTGACAACGACGAATGGTAGGTACTTGAGCATAAAACTCCCGCCCAGCGATTTCGGATGGATTGCGGTCCCCAAAATTGACCGCGACGAGCCGGAAACGGCCTCAGACAGCTTTTCACGTTAGGCCCCGCGGCACGGAGTGTCAAGCGATTGAAGCAACCCGTCGCATACCGGCTGGCGCGCGCGGCCTACAAATACTTACGATCGACCCAAACGGCCGGTTCGCCCTCAAATGAGGCCCAAGCTACAATTGGGGGCCGCAAACCCCTCTCGACCAACACCCGCTCACGCATCCCATGCCCGAACCAGCCGGTCCCAACTTGGTCAACACGCTCAAGCGGTGGTTGGGGCCCATCTACCGGCAGAAGCTCTGGATCGAGCGACTGAAGTACGCCGGGCGGCCAATCGGCGATGGCCAGGCGGGCCACGACCTGGTCCGCGAGCTCGTGGCCAGCGGCACAGCGGCGATCGGCAAGATTGGCGAATCGGAACTCCGCGGCATGGTCTGCTACCTCAAGCATCGCGACGCATCGGGTCATTGCAACACGTGGGACGCTCGCTCGCAGCGGCTTTACACCAACGCCGGTGTGTTTCCCGACACTGCAGAAGGATTCTCTCGGTTCGGTCGCGAGATGGTCGATTGCCTGCCCGACGTCGATGCTCTGGCCGTGTGGTTTAACCCCGGCGAAGCGAGCGTCGTGAACCAGTTGGCGACCAGCGCCAGGCTGGTCGATCTACCGTGTGTCGAGCCCCACCTGTGGGATCGCCCCTGGTTCGAGTTGGCCGCCGGCAAACGCGTGTTGGCCATCTCGCCGTTCGCCGCCACGATTCGCCACCAGCATGAAAAGCTCACCGACATTTGGTCGGCCAAGCCCGCCCTGGCGCCTGGCTACGAATTGGAAACGATGGCAACACCACTCTGCGCCGCGCTCATCGAGTCGCCGTTCGAAAGCTGGGGCGCTGGCCTCGACGCGATGCGCGAGCGGATGGACACGATCGACTTCGACATCGCGGTCATCGGCGCCGGTGCCTGGTCGCTACCGCTGGCAGTGCATGCCAAACGCTTGGGCAGAGTGGGCGTCCACCTCGGCGGACCCGCCCAACTCGTGTTCGGCGTCCTCGGCCAGCGCTGGGAAACGATGCCGCAACACGCCAAGTACTTCAACGAGCACTGGTGCCGCCCTGACGACACCGAACGGCCCGATACGTTTACCAAGATCGAGGGCGGGTGTTATTGGTAGTGACGCTCGACGTTCGGTTGGGCGGCAGTCGGCAACCGCCGAGTGTAAATTCACGCTGTGAATAAATCCCTCGCTGTAACTCGTTCGTAGGCTTGGGCTTGCCGTTCTTGCACAGCCACAGTTTTCGAAACACGATTCGCTGTGCATTTACTCACCTGCCAGTTGGCGAGGCCGATCCAATTTCACTCGGCAAATACAGGCAAAACTACACGGACGTCTGCGCTGAACCAGGTGGGTAAATTCACGGGTTGTTGCCCAGGTGTACATTTGCTCCCAGTAGAAGCTCTGAGTGACTCATCCGAGCGCATGCAGACGCCTGCCGAGGGCTCAAAACCACCGAGAAGTTATCACGAGCCAAATTGCCAAACACCCACCGCTACATCGTACGGTAGTTCCATTAGATCAAATCAAGAATCGAATTCCACAGCGATTTTCGGCCACCTTATTGGCGTAGAGGGTGGCTTACCAGCGTCGGCGTTTCATAAGATTCGCTTCGTTTACTCAGTTGGATAGCTTCGCGACTTGTATAGCCGCAAATTCGATTGCACTCGTTGCTGTCAATTCGTTTCGATTCCCATGCCAGCTGCGGCAAGTCGAATTGATGGTCGAAATCAATCTCGCCCCATGCTTGCACTGGGCCCACTTGCTATTCTAATCAACTCACCGGCTCGCTTCGGCGGTTGGGACGCCCGCGTTCGTCGATTCGAGTGTAGATGTGGACCCATGGGGACTCTATATGGACTTCTTGTTCTTCTGGCTCATTCTCGCGAGCATTGGCGGCCTATGCATGGCCTTCGCTAATGGCAGTAACGACGTGGCGAACTCGTTTGCTTCGGCGGTCGGTGCGAAGGCGGTGACCATTCGGCAGGCAACCATGATCGCCGGGCTGATGAACTTTCTGGGCGCCGCGATGCTTGGTGGCATTGTGTCTGCCCGCCTGATTACTGGTTTGATCGATGCGTCGAGCCTGTCGACCGGGCAATACGTGGCCGCGATGCTTGCCGTGCTGTTTGCCTCGGCGACTTTCGTACTAACAGCGACTTTCTACAAGCTGCCGGTGAGCAGCAGCCACAGCATTGTTGGCTCGTTGATCGGAGTCAGTGCGTATGCCGCAGGATGGAAGGGGGTGAGTCTTGGTGAACTAGGCACGATTGTTAGTTCCTGGTTCATCTCTCCCCTGCTCGCCGCGTTGGCCGCCTACGTATTGCTGCGACTGATACGGCAAGCCATTACCCGCAACGGCCAACCTGGTGTGATGAACCGGCTACGTTACTACTTACCATTCGTGCTTGCCGTGGCGGTCTGCATCTTCGCGCTGCTGTTGATGAAGAAGAGTCTCAAGCACGCGTCCACGTCGCAAGTGGTCGTGGCGCTAGAAGAGCAGACAGGACGACCGGAAGTACAGCTTCACGGCGAGCAGGTGGATCGATTTGCGCTGAAAGATTCGCCCAAGATGCCGGAACTCAAGAAGAACATTGAGCAATCTTCGATCAGTTTCGATCAGCTCTTCCATGAAGGATGGGGATTCGTTGCGTTTGCCCTGATCCTTATTCCTTACGCGGCGATTGTCAGCCAGGCCATTCTAAGAGGCACCACGGCGAATATGGAGGACAGTGAGAAATCTGTGGAGGGAATCTTTCGAAGGCTGCAGGTCGGCACCAGTAGCTATGTGGCGTTCGCACACGGTGCCAACGACGTCGCTAACGCGATTGCTCCAGCTTACGGAGTGTTTTTGGTTTACATGTTAAACCGGCAGGGAATCGGCGGGGCGCCCACTCCCGATCAGGTCGCCAACATTGGCGTGCCAATGTGGTTGCTGGTGCTGGGCGGCGGCGGCATTGCGCTTGGAATTGGGCTACTCGGCTATCGCGTGATCGAGACCCTGGCCGAGAAGGTGACGCAACTGAATAACACACGCGGATTCTGCGTCGACTTTTCCGCAGCCACCACGGTGGTCGGCGCATCGCTGCTTGGTCTGCCAGTGAGTTCAACGCACGCGGCCACAGGCGCCATCATGGGCAGTGGACTGGCCGACAAAGAGCCCGTGAAATGGAAGACACTGACAGGAATCTTCTGTGGCTGGGTGATAACGCTACCGGCAGCGGCCAGCATCGCGATTGTTTATTACATGTTGTTGGTGTTGGTGATCGACTGAGTCGGCGGAAAACATCCTTCGAAGTCTCGTGCAGAATCCCCATCGAGGCACTTCTTCGGACAAGCCGTTCGACGCCTCGGCGTTTCACACGCACGAAGCGAAAGCTATCTCATACACCCTACGTCACTACTCGCGATTCAAACTGTTTCGGTCCAAGCACCTGTACCAGAATCTTACTGCCCACTTCCGTTTCATCGAGAACCCCACCATGAGGCTGAGCGCCACTGAAAGTGAACAGCCATCCCAAGTCTGCTTGGCAGCTCATGGTTAACACAACCCCACCGAGCAACGGATAGCGATACCGCATCAGCCGACCAGCAAGCAATTGGCCAATCTCGTCCGTACCTGTACCGTCGTCCGACTGGTTGACGTGGAACGAATAGAACTCGGAAAAGTCGGACTGCGCTTCCACCACCCAAAGTTGTGGATACTGTACGCCGTTCGACACGCACAACGCGTCCACCGATCCACCGCCCGACACCTGTGGGGTGCGACCAGCCGCCGCAATCACTTCGAGACATTTGTCTCGCGAAAGTAGAAAGTGTGCCTTCAGCTGTGAGTTCTCCTCCGCCGTCAACGCTGGCTTAGCCAACAACGCTCTGATGTTGGCTGGGGCTCCGCCAAGCGGCAGCGGTGCCACCCACACCCCGGTGCCATGCAACACTACATTAACCGCCTTATGACCTCGTGCAATCTCCTCACCGGACTGCTCACTCGCGAGCGTAACGGACTCATCCATCATCAACTCCGAAACGCGTAGCAAATCCTCAAACGAGGCAATGCAGCTAGGTTCTTAACAACCGGGTCCTTAGATAAGGCATCATACCCGCCTCAGCCTCATCGACCGAACAACCCTCATTCCGTCGGCGCTACAACCCTCATTCCGTCGGCGCTGCCCATTGTTCGCCCCAGCCTGTGTAGAGATCGTGCAGGAACGCGCGCCACTGTTCGGCGGACCTCGTTGGTGGGTAGGGCTTTGGCGGCTCGGGCTTGGCCGCGGTCCAAACCACGTCGAACTGACCGTTCTGTAGCACGCGGCCGATGCGAGGTGTTTTGAAGGTATGTTGAGTGGTGGGGTCGATGCGTACTTCACCGCCAGGGGCGTTCATTCTCTGGTTGAGCATCGCTCTACGGACTTGTTGGGTGTCGGTGCTCTGGCTCTCCTCCACCGCTTGCGCCCACAGCTTTACGCCGAAGTAGGCGGACTCCATTGGATCGGTCACGACGCGTTGGGGGCCGTACTTTGAGCGAAAATTGTCCACAAACTGTTTGCTCTCCGGTGTATCGACACTTTGAAAGTAGTTCCAGGCCGCGTAGTCTCCCGCCATTGCCGAGGGGTCGAGGTGACGTAGTTCTTGTTCTTCGACGCTGAAGGAAATCGTTGGCGTTGTCTCAGGCTCGATGCCTGCCGCCCGCAGCTCGGAGAAAAAGGCCAAATTCGAGTCGCCGTTGATGCAATTCAGTATCACATCAGGTTGAGCTTCCTTGATCTGAGCGACAACTTCTTGCACATCGGAGCTACCTAGCGGCAAGTAGGCCTCGCCGACCAACTCCGCACCCAGTTCTTCAAGTTGGTCTTTGATAATCTCGTGAGCGACGCGCGGAAACACGTAGTCGGAGCCAACCAGGAAGAAGCGGCGTTTATTCTCGAATGCGTAAGCCCAGCGCACCGCAGGGATGATCTGCTGATTGGGAGCAGCGCCCGTGTAGATGACGTTTGGCGACTCTTCGATGCCCTCGTATTGCACGGGGTAGATGAGCAGGTGTTCGAGCTCCTCGAACACCGGCACCACTGTCTTGCGACTGGCCGAGGTCCAACAACCGAAAACGGCGCCTACCTGCTCCTCCTCAATCAGTCTCCGAGCTTCGATGGCAAATATGGTGGGGTCGGAACGGCCATCTGCGACCACGGCCTCGACAGGCCGACCGTTGATGCCGCCGGATTGGTTGATTTCGTCGATTGCAAGGAGCGTGGCGTCGGCGACCGAACTCCCGCAGTGCTCCATCGTGCCAGTGAGCGAATGCAGTACGCCGACGCGGATTGGCTCTCCCGTCGGCGGGGGAATCGTGGGTGTTTTGTCCATCGCCGCGTTCGGTCCAAAGGCATCCTCGCCACCATCTTGCCCACCGAACCAAACGAACCCGGTAACCGCGAGCGATAGCAGACCCGCCCCGACCAGCAGCGGCGCGACAATGGACCGTCGCGTCACCTTGCTTTGTGATTGCGTGATGCTGGCCGACGATTGGCTGGGCAACTCGATGCAAGCGCCAGATATCGCGGCAAGCACGGCCTCCAGATCGGTTCGCATCTCGTCCATCGACTGGTAGCGATCCGCGGGGTCGGTTGCCATCGCACGTGCGATGATGGCTGCGCACGCGGCAGGAACCGAGGCTCGTACTTCGCGCGGGTCGGGTGGCCCTGCGTTGCAGTGGGCGAACATGACCTGCACGACGCTACCACTTTGCTCGAACGGGAAGCGGCCCGTCAGCAAACTGTAGTAGGTGGCTCCCAGCGAATAGATGTCGCTTCGTGCGTCGACCTCGTCGCCACTGCACTGCTCGGGGCTCATGTAGTACGGTGTGCCGACCAAGTGCCCGGCTTGCGTCATCTCCATCGCCTGATTCGTGGCGTGCTTGGCAAGCCCAAAATCGGCAATCTTCACTTCTCCATCGTCGGTCAGTAGGAGATTTGCGGGCTTGATGTCTCGGTGCACTAGGCCTTGCCTGTGCGCGGCCGCGAGTCCCTTGCTTGACTCGTTGATGATGCGAGTGGCGTCGGCGACCGAGTAGGCCCCCGTCTGTTCAAGGCGGTCTGCGGCGCTGCCGCCCGGCACTAGCTCCATAACCAGGAAGTGTATCGGTCCTTCTTGGCCGACTTCGTAAATCGTGACCGCGTTCGCGTGGCTCAGCTTTCCGGCGCTCTTGGCTTCGGTCAGGAATCGCTCAAGCGAACGCTGGTCGGCCGACAGTTCCTGAGGAAGGACCTTGATGGCCACGTCGCGCTCGATCGACGGATCGCGCGCTTGCAACACCACGCCCATTCCGCCGACACCGAGCAAGGAAGTCACCTCATATTTACCGAGGCGACGCCCGACCCATTGGTTGGGATCGTGATGCAAGCCGCTCCTACCCGCTGGAGTCGTCTCGTCTCCTAGCAGCAGTGTCTCGTCTAACGACTGCGAGCTGTCGGCGGGCTCGCCTTCGTCACTGGGCGTCGCAGGTTGGTTGTGCGGTGATTCCATCTTTTGGTCGATTCAACGAGTCGGTGCCAGATTGCGCCTTGGGATGCTTCCATTCTGTCACCGAGCTATGCGATTGTAAATCAGTTTGAAACGGACGCGCGGCGATGCGGCAGCACTATTCGACGCCAGCGCTACCGCGTGGCACACCGGCCTACTCGCCCAAGAACTTCTTCACCACGTCGTCCGGCGCTGGGCCGTAATCGCTCGGTGTCATCGAACAGCCAGCGCGCCCTTGGCTCAGGCTCCGCATCGCGCTGGAATAGCCGAACAGGTTTGCAAGTGGAGCTTCTGCGTGCAGCACGGTGTCGCTGCCGCGGGTTTCGGTTTGGTGGATGATCGCGCGCCGCTGCTGCAGGTCGCCCACCAAATCGCCCACATGCTCCTCTGGAGTGGAGAGTTCGAGCTTCATGATCGGCTCGAGCAGGACCAGGCCCGCCTCGCGGAGGCCTTGGTCGAATGCGTGGCTCGCCGCGGTGCGGAAAGCGATGTCGGTGCTGTCGGTTTCGTGCACGTCGCCACCCAGCACGGTGACTTTGAGCCGCATGAGCGGGAACCCCAACGTACCGCCACCGGCGGCGGCTGTCTCTAGTTCTTCCATTACCACATTCAGAAACTCGTTCGGCAATCCGTGACTTGGATCGATGCTGATCGTGACCGGTGGCGCGTGCGCGGCCAGGGGGCCAGTGGCGACAAACGGCTCCACCCGCAGTTTCACCGCCGCGGTATGCTGTACTCCGTTGATCAGTCGGTTGCAGTCGCCGACCACGTCGAACTTGCTGGCGACGGTCTCGCGGTAGCTGACGCGCGGACGGTGCACTTTCACTTTGATCTTGAAGTCGCGCTCCAAACGATGCTGGATCACTTCCAGGTGTAACTCCCCCATGCCGCTAATGAGCGTTTGCCCGGTCTCTTCATTCTCGATGGCGGTAAACGTCGGGTCTTGTTTGCGCAGCATATCGAGCGCTTCGGAGAGCTTTTTCTTGTCGGCCGTGCTCTCGGGCTCGATAGCCATCGAAATGACCGTGTCGGGGAACTCGATCGACTCGAGCAGAATGGGCGCGCGCGTGTCGCACAGCGTGTCTCCGGTGACGCTGTCGCGAAGACCGATGATCGCGCAAATGTCACCCGCTTGCGCGCCGGTGATTTGTTCGTCTTTCTTCGAGGCATGGATCCGCCACAACTGGGCCACGTTCTCTTTCCTATTCTTGCCCGCGTTCAGCACCCGGCTGTTGGGTTTCACTTCGCCCGAGTAAATCCGCACCCAATAGAGGTCGCCGGTCTTGTAGGGCAGGATCTTGAACACCAAGGCGCAAAATGGTTCCTTGGGATCTGGTTTGTGGGAGATCTTGGCTGGTTCGCCGTCTTGCGACTTCTTGTCGGCCTTTCCCGTTGGATCGGTGCCGGTGACCGGCGGCATTTCCAAGGGGTTGGGCAAGTACGCCGCCACGGAGTCCAGCAGCGGCTGCACGCCAATGCCATGCAGCGCCGAGCCACATAGCACCGGCTGAATTTGTTGATGCACCGTCGCGTCGCGGAGCACCTTGTGAACGAGCTTCTCCGGTATCGGTTCCTCCGAGAGCGCCAACTCCATTAATTCGTTGCTGTAGTCGTAGAGCGACTCGAGCAACTTCTCGCGGTAGAGCTGCGCTTCGGGCAAGTGCTCCTCGGGGATTTCGGCTTCTTCAATGCGAATGTCTTCCTTGCCGCCAGGGAAGATGAGCAGCTTCATTCGCAATAGGTCGATAATCCCACGGAACGGGTTGTCAGTGTGTGCGGGCCCCTGCCCTACCGGAATCTGTAGCGCGACGGGTGTCGCGCCCAGCCGTTCTTCCATCTCGTCGACCACCGCGTAGAAATCGGCCCCTTCGCGGTCGAGCTTGTTGATGAAGGCGATCCGCGGCACGCCATACTTATTGGCCTGTCGCCAAACAGTCTCGCTTTGGGCCTCGACTCCCTCGCGCGCACTGAATACCACCACCGCGCCGTCAAGCACTCGTAGGCTCCGTTCGACCTCGGCCGTAAAGTCGACATGGCCAGGAGTATCGATCAGGTTGATGTGGATATCCTTCCACGGAAACTGCACGCACGCCGAGTAAATGGTAATGCCCCGCTCGCCCTCCTCGGGGTCATCGTCGGTCGTGGTCGTGCCCTGATCCACCGCCCCAGCGCGATGCTTCACCCCACTCACCCAGAGCATCTGCTCGGTGACAGTCGTCTTACCAGCATCAATATGGGCAATGATGCCAATGTTGCGCAGTTTGGTGAGGTCGGTGACCATAGTGTTGTTTATTGAACCGCCAAGGCGCCAAGAGCGCCAAGAGGATGTAGTGCCTTACATTGCTTGTGCAGTTATGCTTGCATGGATTTCGACTAGCACAACGGCAACCATTAGTTCAAGCCGCCAGTCGTTTAGTCCCAGCCAACCTTGGCTCCGAACGAAGTAAAATGCCCCAGCGATAGCAACTATGAACTACCATCAGTATCAAAAGTAGCTTCATAGCTGGTACCGCTCGAACCGATCTTCGCACCCTCGGGGCCTTGGCGGTTCCAGCTCCGCGCACGAAAAAAGCCAGGGGCCAAAGATCAGGATTCTACCATGAATCCTAGTCCCCAGCCCCTAGCCCCTAGTCCCTCGCCCGCTACCAGGCGAAGTGTGCGAATGCCTTGTTGGCGTCGGCCATGCGGTGGACGTTTTCGCGACGGGTCATCGCGGTGCCTTCGCGGTTGTAGGCTTGCACCAACTCGTCGGCCAGCTTCAGGTGAGTGGGGCGGCCCTTCTTTTCGCGAATGGCCAGCAGGATCCAGCGAATCGCCAACGACTGTTGCCGGGCGCGGTTCACCTGCATCGGTACCTGGTAGGCTGCACCGCCGACACGCTTACTGCGGACCTCGATCGCCGGCTTGACATTCTCGACCGCCTGGGTGAAGACCTCGATCGGCTCGACGTCGGGCACACGTTCCTTGATCACGTCCAGTGCGTCGTAGAACACTCGCTGCGCGGTGCTTTTCTTGCCGTCGAGCATCAGGCAGTTGATAAACTTCGAAGCCAGCAGTGACCCATGTACAGGATCGGGCTTCATTTGTTTGCGACTAGCGGTAATACGACCCATGGTGGGGAAATCCCAATGTCCAATTAACAATGACCAATCACTATCTTCGTATGCCCCAACTCACGAACTCCGTCGACCAGTGTTGGTCATTGGAACTTCGACATTGGACATTCACTTATCTATCCCTTCTTCGCCCCGTACCTACTGCGGCTTTGCTTACGGTCGCTCACACCCAGGGTGTCGAGCGCTCCGCGTACCACTTGATACCGCACGCCCGGCAGGTCGCGGACACGTCCACCGCGGACCAACACAATGCTATGTTCCTGCAGCGTGTGACCCTCGCCCGGAATGTAGACCGTGACTTCTTTGCCGTTCGACAGCCGCACACGGGTAATTTTCCGCAGCGCCGAGTTAGGCTTCTTCGGGGTCATCGTCCGCACTTGCAAACAGACTCCCCGCTTCTGCGGGCATTTCTCCAGCACTGGCGACTTGGAAAACTTCCTCTTCGCCTTACGGTTCTTGCGAACTAGTTGGTTGATCGTAGGCATACTTCGTGGCAGCTAAAAGGTTGGTAATGAGCGTCTCTATCGGCCTGCGGAGAACCACTCAATATAGGCAATTGTCCATCAGGGTCAACGCCCCCGCCGGCCTGTGCGGCATTGGTTTTGGTAGGCGAGATCTTCGCAATCGTTAAGGTTCCTCGGAGAAGTCCGGAGTCTCGCCAGAGCTTGTCGAGTCATCCGCTGCCGTCGGTTCGGGATCGTTCCCCAGCAGTGCGTCCAAACTGCTGGGAATGGTGCCCACCGTTGGCGTCATTTCAGCATCGGCACCATCTCCATCGGCACCAGACTCAAGCAGCGGGAAGCTGCGTTCGAGCAGCGACGCCTTTTCGGCCGCCAGGGCCTCGAGCGCCTCGGGCCGGATCCGAACCTCTGATTCCTGTATGCTGCGGAAACCGGTGCCTGCCGGGATCAGGTGCCCCAGGATCACGTTTTCCTTCAAACCGACGAGGTGGTCGGTTCGTCCGGCGAGGGCCGCTTCGGTGAGCACCTTAGTGGTTTCCTGGAAGCTCGCCGCCGAAATGAAGCTTTGGCTTTGTACTGAAGCTTTCGTGATGCCGAGCAACTGTGTGGCTGCCGTGGCCTTCTTCGGCTTGCCACCCTTCGCGAGCGCGCCGCCGAGGGCCTCGATTTGGGCGTTGGCTTGCTCCAGCACGTCCTTGGGCACGATGGCGCCATCTTCGAATTCGCTATCGCCCTTGTCGGAAATCTTCAGACACTTGGCGACCTTTTCGTTGGCGGTGCGGAAATCGTACTTGTCGACCACGCTGCCCGGCAGCAAATCGGTGTCGCCTGGAGACTCAATTTTCACCTTGCGTAGCATCTGCGACACGATGATCTCGATGTGCTTGTCGTTGATATCGACCCGCTGGCTGCGATACACATTTTGAATCTCGCGGGTGAGGTACTGCTGCACGGCCTCTTCGCCAGAGATTCGCAGGATATCATGCGGTACCAGCGGTCCGTCGACCAGCGAGTCGCCCGCGCTCACCACGTCGCCGGTGTGCACACGGGGGTGCTTGTTTTGCGTGACCAAGTGTTCGCGCTCGATGCCGCTTTCGCTGCGGACGATAATCGATCGCTTGCCACGCTTCTTCTCCTGCATGATCTCGACGGTACCGTCGATTTCGGCGATGACCGACGGGTCCTTCGGCTTGCGGGCTTCAAAAATCTCCGTCACCCGTGGCAAACCACCGGTGATATCCTGCGTGCCGCCCGCTTCGCGCGGCGTCTTGGCGATGACCGAGCCAGGCGAGACGGTTTCGCCCTCCTTCACTTCCAGATACGCCTTTTCGGGCATGTAGTAGAAGTCGAGGATCTTGCCGTCCTTGGGGTCTTCGACAACCACTTGCGGATGCAGGTCGCCCTTGTGTTCCATCACCATGTAGCGCGTGTGGCCCGATGCTTCCTTCTCGGCGCGAATGGTCTCGCCTTCGATGAGGTCTTCGAAGCGAATCTTACCGCCGGTCTCGGCAAGAATTGGAATCGAGTGCGGATCCCATTCGCACAGGACGTCGCCCTTCTTCACTTGGGCGTCTTCTTCGAACTGCACGACCGCACCAGTGGGCACGTCGTACTTCTCGATTTCGCGGCCCTTCTCGTCGACCAACGAGAGTTCACCATTGCGAGCCAACACGATACGTTGGCCCTCGGCGTTCACCACAGCCTTCAGGCGAGCGTACTTGACGATACCGTCCTTGGTGGCCTTGATGTCACTTTTTTCGACGTCGCCACTGGCCACGCCGCCGATGTGGAACGTCCGCATCGTGAGCTGCGTGCCGGGCTCGCCGATGCTCTGGGCGGCGATGATGCCGACGGCCATGCCTTCTTCGACCAACGAGCCGGTCGACAAGTCCATGCCATAGCACAGCCGACAGATACCCAGCGGCGCGTCGCAGGTCATGGCGCTGCGGACCTGAATCTTCTCAAGGCCGAGTTCCTCGATCTTACGGGCGATCTCGCCGGTGATCAGCTCGTTTTCGCCGACGATCACCTCGTCGGTAATCGGATTGACGATATTCGATCGACTCACGCGCCCACGAATCGAGTCGGCCAGGCTCACCTCGACTTTTTCACCGCGGTAGATGATACCCTTGGTGATGCCCTGGGTGGTTTCGCAGTCGTGCATGGTGACGACCACGTTCTGCGCGACGTCGGCCAGCTTACGCGTGAGGTAACCACTATCGGCCGTCTTCAATGCGGTGTCGGCCAGACCCTTACGAGCACCGTGCGTCGAACTGAAGTACTCGAGCACCGTTAGGCCTTCACGAAAGTTGGCTTTAATGGGTGTCTCGATGATCTTACCGCTCGGCTTGGCCATCAAGCCACGCATGCCGCCAAGCTGACGCATCTGCTCGACACCACCACGAGCACCCGAGTGTGCCATCAGGTACACAGGATTCACGTAGCCGCCTTCGCGGAAGTCGGCCTGCAAGGCCTCCATCATGGCGCTCGTGATTTCCTCGCGAGCGTGAGTCCACGCGTCGAGTACGCCGTTGTATCGCTCGCCCTCGGTAATGATGCCGCGCTGGTACAGCTTGTTACGCTTCACCACTTCCTTCTCGGCGGTCGCCAGAATCTTACCTTTGCTTTCCGGCGTCACCAGATCGTCAGTGGCGAACGACAGTCCACTTAGCGTCGAGCACTTGAACCCGATGCGGTTCATGTCGTCGAGCAAGTCGATCGTTCGTCGCCGGCCAAGGAAGTCGTAGCAGTCGCTAATCACGCGCGACAACTGCCGTGAAACGAGCGGTACGTCGTAGTACGGCATGCCGTTGGGGAGGATCATGTTGAACATCACGCGGCCAACGGTGGTGTCGATCACCTTGCCCTTCGATCCTTCTTCGTGAATCTCTTCGCGCAGGCAGCGGTTATCGGGTAGGCGCACTTTGATCTTGGCGTGCGTGCCCACCTTGCCGGCAGCGTACGCCATCTCGACCTCTTCCATCGAGCTGAACGCCATACCGTCGCCCTTGGCTTCGGGCACGTTCATTGTGATGTAGTAGCAACCCATCACGACGTCTTGCGACGGGCTGATAATCGGCGCGCCGTTGGCTGGGCTGAAGATGTTGTGCGTGCTCATCATCAGCGTGTGCGCTTCGACTTGTGCCTCAATCGATAGCGGCAGGTGGACCGCCATTTGGTCGCCATCGAAGTCGGCGTTGAAGCCCTTGCACACCAGCGGATGCAAGTTAATCGCGTTACCTTCCACCAGAATCGGCTCGAACGCCTGAATGCCCATCCGGTGCAGCGTCGGTGCCCGGTTTAGTAGCACAGGGTGGTTGGTGATTACCTCTTCGAGGATATCCCACACTTCTTCGTCTTTGCGTTCGAGCATCTTCTTGGCCGACTTAATTGTGTCGGCGTGACCCAATTCCTTGAGCCGGCGAATGATGAACGGCTGATACAGTTCTAGCGCGATCTTCTTGGGCAAGCCACATTGGTGTAGCTTGAGTGTCGGGCCGACCACAATCACGCTACGCGCCGAGTAGTCGACGCGCTTACCGAGTAGGTTCTCTCGGAATCGTCCCTGCTTACCTTTGATCATGTCGGTAAGCGACTTGAGCGGACGATTCGAACTGCCGAGCACCGGCCGCTTACAACGGTTGTTATCGAATAGCGCGTCGACCGACTGCTGCAGCATCCGCTTTTCGTTGCGAATGATCACTTCCGGAGCGTTGAGGTCGACCAGCTTCTTCAGACGATTGTTTCGGTTGATGATCCGACGGTACAGATCGTTCAAGTCGCTCGTGGCGAAGTTGCCGCTATCCAAAAGCACCAGCGGCCGCAGGTCGGGTGGGATGACCGGGATTACGTCTAACACCATCCATTCGGGCTTATTATCCGAATCGCGAATGGCTTCAACCGTCTTCAACCGGTTGATCAGGTCCTTTGCCTTCTGCTTCGAACCGGTTTCCTTCAACTCGACGCGCAGTTCCTCCGAGAGCTTCACCAGATCCAACTGCCCGAGCAACTTTCGAATCGCCTCGGCGCCCATGTCGGCTTCGAACGCGGTCTCACCATACTCCTCGCGAGCGGCGCGGCACTCTTCTTCGGTTAACAGTTGCTGTGGCTTGAGCGCGGTATCGCCGGGGTCGGTGACCACGTAGTCCTGGAAGTAGATGACCTTTTCCAGGCTGGTAGTCTTCATCGCCAGTAGCGATCCCAGACGGCTTGGCATGGCCTTGAAGAACCAAATGTGCACGATGGGCGCTGCGAGTTCAATGTGGCCCATCCGCTTACGTCGTACACGGCTGTGAGTGACTTTTACCCCGCAGCGGTCGCAAATCATGCCCTTGTACTTCATGCCCCGATACTTGCCACAGGCGCATTCCCAGTCCTTTTCGGGACCAAAGATTCGCTCGCAGAACAAGCCATCTTTCTCCGGGCGATACGTTCGGTAGTTGATGGTTTCGGGCTTCTTCACTTCGCCAAACGACCAGCTTCGAATGTCGTGCGGCCGGGCGAGGCTGATCTTGACCGAAGCGTAGTCGTTAATGCGATCGAAGTTGGAAGTTTCGAGCAGGCTCATAATAAAGCTCCTGAGTTGTTTGATTCACGCCAAGGCGCGAAGTCGCAAAGAAGACTCGAGTCACAGCTTCTCACACATTCCTTGGCGTCTTTGCGCCCTTGCGTGAGATCTCCTTCACGTTTGCTCAAATCTGTCGCTTTTCTAGTTGCATGTTTAGTCCCAGGCCGCGGATTTCGTTGGTTAGTACGTCGAAGCTGGCCGGCGTGCCCGCTTCGAGGGTGTTTTCGCCTTTGACCATCGACTCGTAGATCTTGGTCCGGCCCTCCACGTCGTCCGACTTCACGGTGAGCAGTTCCTGCAAGATGTAGGCGGCACCGTATGCCTCCAGGGCCCACACTTCCATCTCGCCGAACCGTTGGCCGCCGAATCGCGCTTTACCGCCCAGTGGTTGCTGCGTGATCAGCGAGTATGGGCCGGTGCTACGCGCGTGCACCTTGTCGTCGACCAGGTGGTGCAGTTTGAGCATGTAGATGTAGCCCACGGTGGTCGCTTGCTCGAACGGTTCGCCGGTGCGGCCGTCGAGCAGTTTCGCCTTGCCATTGCGCGGCAAGCCGGCGGCGTCCAAGCACTCGTTTATTTCGTCCTCCGTTGCACCGTTGAACACCGGCGTCACCGCACGGAAGCCGAGCTTCGCGCCAGCCCAGCCAAGGTGGGTTTCGAGAATCTGTCCCACGTTCATTCGGCTTGGAACGCCGAGCGGGTTGAGCATGATTTGCACCGGCGTGCCATCTTCGAGGAACGGCATGTCGGCGATGGGCATGATCTTCGAAATCACACCCTTGTTACCATGTCGGCCGGCCATTTTGTCGCCCACCGAAATCACTCGCTTGGTGGCGATGTACACCTTCACCATTTGCAGCACGCCGCTTCGCAGTTCGTCGCCGCGCTTCATGCTGTTGAGCTTGCGGTCGCGGTCGTCGATTGCTTCCTCAACCGATGGCCAGAGTTGCTTGTACGTCTTCTCGACGTTCTTCTTCTTCTCTGGGCTACGAATGTCGATCGTGTCGACCTTGAACGTGTGCGCTTGTTCGGCGACGAACTTAGGGTCCTGTTCATGGACCAGCGAGTTGCCATCGTCGTCGGTCAGTTTGCGGCCGATGATGCCTTCGAGTTCTTCGACCATCGCAGTAAACGTGGTGGCGATTGCGTCGTTGCCTTCTTGCTCGGCCACTTTGAGCGATTGCTCGAATTCCTTTCGTTCGTCCTCCGATAGGCTCATGCGGCGAGAGAATTTCTGGGTATCGATCACAATACCCTCGACGCCCGAAGGCACTTCGAGCGAGTCGTTCTTTACGTCCTCACCAGCACGACCGAAGATGGCGTGCAACAGCTTCTCTTCGGGTGTCAGTTCGGTCTTGCTCTTCGGCGAGACCTTACCGACCAGAATGTCACCCGGCTGAACGTAAGTGCCGATCTGTACGATTCCGCTCTCGTCGAGATTCCGCAACATCTTTTCGCTGACGTTCGGAATGTCGCGGGTGAACTCCTCGCGGCCTAGCTTGGTTTCGCGGATTTCGACGTCGAACTCCTCAATGTGAATCGAGGTGTACGTGTCGCGCTGCACCAATTCCTCGCTGATAATGATAGCGTCTTCGAAGTTGTAGCCTTCGAACGACATGAACGCGACGAGCACATTACGGCCGAGAGCCAATTCGCCCTTGAACGTGGCCGCGCCATCAGCAATCACGTCGCCCTTCTCAACTTTGTCGCCCGGTTTGACGATCGGTTTTTGGTTTTGACAGGTCCGCTCGTTGAGGCCTACAAACTTTCGCAGCTTGTGCACCTCGGGGCCGATCTCAATTCGTTCGGCGTCGACGTAGGTGACCGTGCCTTTGTGGCCGGCACGCACGAGCATCCCACTATGTCGGGCGACATCACGTTCGAGGCCGGTGCCCACGACGGGCGGTTCGGCCACGAGAAGCGGCACCGCTTGTCGCTGCATGTTCGAACCCATGAGGGCGCGGTTGGCATCGTCGTGCTCGAGGAATGGGATCAAACCGGCCGAGACACCGATCATTTGGCTCGGCGCCACGTCCATGTACTCGACTCGGTCGGTCGGCACCAAAACGAAGTCCGACTTGTAGCGGGCGACAATCGTATCGCCTGCCAGCTTGTCGTTTTGGACCGGCGAGTCGGCCGACGCCACGTAAGCGCGATGTTCTTCGTCGGCTCGCAGCCAAACCACTTCGTCGGTCAGCTTGGTGTTCTTCACCACGCGATACGGTGTCACCAGGAATCCGTACTCGTCGACCGACGCGTACATCGCCAGGCTCGAAATCAGGCCGATGTTCGTGCCTTCAGGCGTTTCGATGGGGCAGATGCGTCCGTAGTGCGAAATATGGACGTCGCGCACTTCAAAGCCGGCTCGTTTGCGATTCAAACCACCCGGGCCGAGCGCCGAGAGCCGCCGCTCGTGCGTCAACATCGACAATGGGTTGGTTTGGTCGACCACTTGCGACAACTCGCCACGGCCGAAGAAGTACTCGATGGCTGCCGATATACTCTTAGGATTGATCAGGCTGCGAGGGGTCATGTCCTCCTGATCTTTCAGGCTCATTCGCTCCTGCACCGTGCGACGCAGCTTTAAGAAGCCCTTTCGCAACTCGTCGCATGCCAGTTCGTCGATCGTCCGCAAGCGACGATTACCCAAGTGGTCGATGTCGTCCACGTGGTATTCCGGATCGCCCGCGGCCAGTCCAAGGATGTACGACACCGAATTGATCACGTCCTCGGGTCGCAGGATCATCTCGCTTTCGGGAACGTTGATGTCGAGCTTACGATTGATGCGGAACCGTCCGACGCGACCCAGCCGATAGCGATTGGTGTCGTAGAACTTCTCGTGGAACAACGTGCGCGCTTTTTCGAGTTGCGGCGGATTGCCAGGGCGTAACCGCTGGTAGATTCGTAAGAGCGCCTCTTCGTGGCTGCTGGTGGCGTCGTCGGCTAGCGCGTTGAGTAGATGGGGCGTTGGGGGCGGGTCCATCACCGTCACGTTCTTGACGCCCGACGTGCAAATTAGCTCGGCGGTGTTCTTAGTGATGCGATGGCCGCACTCGACGATGATCTCGCCCGCCCGATCGCTGCCGACCGGATAGACGATGTCGTCGACGGCGATCTTGCCTTCGATCTTCGATACACTGCGCCCATCGACGATTTTCTGCTTGGAAGTGTCGAAGAACGCCTTCAGAATCTCTGAGTCGAGCGAGTACTTGGGGTCCATTGCCCGAAGCAATGTGACCACCGAGAACTTGCCGCTCTGGTCGATACGGACGGTGATGGTGTCTTTCTTGGTTGTGTTGACCTCAATCCAACTGCCACGCTCCGGAATCACGCGGCAGCTATACACCTTTCGCTCCCCCGCTTCGATTTCGCTAACGAAGTCGATGCCAGGGCTGCGGTGCAACTGGCTGACGACGACGCGCTCTGCCCCGTTGATGATGAACTCGCCGCCGCCAAGCATCACCGGCAGGTCGCCCAGGTACACCTCTTCTTCCACCGGCTCGTCGCCTTTGTTTAGGCGCAACCAGATGCGGAAAGGCCGGCCGTAGGTAAGGCGCAACTGACGGCACTCGTCGGCGTCGTAGCGCGGCTTGCCCAGCTCGTAGTGCAGGTACTCAAGGTTGATCGACTTGTCGTAGCTCTCGATCGGGAAGATCTCCTGCAGCACCGATTCGAGCCCGTCGTCCTTTCGCTTTTGCGACGGCGAGCCGCTGCCGCTGTATTGCAGGAACCGCGCGTAACTGGCGGTTTGGATTTCCGTTAGGTCAGGGATCTCAAGCGGATCACGACCGCCGCCGAATCGGCGGACTTCCGGGGTGTCGAGACGTCGTTGCGCAGGCACAGCCATGGCGGGTCTACTCCGTTGATTGGACAGCGGGGTCCGTGGACGTGGACGAGAGGTGGTCGGCTCGTCGAGCGGCAGAGCGGGCCAGTCGCTGCAATAAGGGGGCGCAGCAACCGACGCCACACTTCACCGAGCGGGCGATTGGGAAGGGCAAGGACGGAAAGCTCATGCATTCAGCCGGGAACAAGAGCAAGCAATCAGATGCTGCAACGGCTTGTTATACACCATTGCAGCTCCTTCGGGCACTCGCATTGGCACAAAAATTGCTGAAATCTCACGCCTCAGCAACATTCAGGTCGGGTATGCTAGCACCCGCGACCTGTCGGCCAATGCGACCAGTATTCGATCGGCGCAGTGCCGCCCACGGGGGGCGAGCGGCGGCGTGCTACTTGATCGAAACGGTGGCCCCTGCTTCCTCCAGCTCGCCTTTGAGCTTCTCGGCATCTTCCTTCGAAATGCCTTCCTTGACCTTACTGGGAACGCCTTCGACCATTTCTTTGGCTTCCTTCAGGCCCAATCCGGTGGCGGATCGGACGACCTTGATCACGCCAATCTTCTTGTCGCCAAACGACTCGAGGACGACGTCGAATTCGGTCTGCTCAGCGGCAGCCGCACCGCCGTCGCCATCGCCGCCCGCACCGGGAGCGGCCATCATCACGGCTCCGCCACCGGAGGCGGGCTCAATGCCATGGACGTCCTTCAGGTAATCGCTAAGTTCCTTGGCCTCTTTTAATGTGAGGCCGATGATCTTTTCTCCGAGATCCTTCGTGGTGTCGGAGAATTCGGCAACGGCTGCGTCGCTCATGGTTTCTACTTCCCTTTCTCGCTGGGTTGGCCGCGCGGGTGGCCGCAAACTTGAATGAGGATGATTTATCGCTGGGCTTGGCAATCGCTACCGAGGCTGCGCCGAAACCGTCGCTGACTGAAACTAAGCTGCTTGTTCTTCTTTCTCGCCGATCTGCTTCACCTGACTGGCCAAGTTGGCCCCGCCGGCGAGCATCTGGCCCGACAAAGTCGCACCTGGTGATAGGATTTGACCCATCAGCATGCTGAGTTGTTCGGTCCGACTTGGCCACTTGCTAACCTGCTTGACTTCTTCGGGCGAGAGCTTCGAGCCGTCCATCACACCACCTTTGGTGGTGAACTGCTCGAAGTCGTCGCCGTCTGTGAGCTTGGTGATCTCCTTGGCCAACGAAACGATGTCTTCGGCACCCCAAACCACTGCCGTGGTCCCGCTGGCGCCTTCGAACGCGGGACCGAGCGACGTGCCTTCGGTGGCGCGGCGGGCCAAACTGTTCTTGACCACCAGCAGCTGAATGCTCTTCTCGCGGAGCTGCTTGCGAAGCGCCACGGTGTCGTTCGCTTCGAGCGCCGCGACGTCTACCAGCAGCGCATCTCCGACGCCGTCCCAACGACGACGCAAGTCGTCGGTAATCAGTTCTTTAACAAGCTTGCTCATGACTACTGAAGGGGGCTGGGGTCGAGGGTCAGGGGCCGGGGATTGCTACCCACCCTTTCAAACGGCAACGATCACGCTGGGGCTCATTGTCGCGCTTAAGTGCACGCTCTTGACGTATACGCCTTTGACGGCGGCCGGTTTCATGCTCAGAATCCGGTCGATAAACGCTTGCACGTTGTCCGCGAGTTTTTGCGAGTCGAAGCTCAGCTTGCCAACAATCGCGTGGATGTTGCCACCCTTGTCATTGCGAAACTCGACCTTGCCCGCTTTGTACTCTTCGACCGTCTTGGCGACTTCGGGCGTCACGGTGCCAGCACGCGGCGAGGGCATCAGACCTCGTGGGCCGAGCACGCGGCCGAGTGGGCCAACGACTTTCATCATGTCGGGAGCAGCGATGCAAACATCGAAGTCGGTCCAGCCGCCTTGGATCTTCTTGGCCAGTTCGTCGTCGCCCACCTCGTCGGCGCCTGCCTCCTTGGCGGCTTCGGCTTGCGGGCCTTTCGCGAAGACGATGACTCGTTGGTCCTTACCGATGCCATGCGGCAGGACGATCGACCCGCGGACAATTTGGTCGGCCTGCGTGTGATCGACACCAAGTCGCATCGCGATTTCAACCGATTGGTCGAACTTGGTTGCGTCGTACGATTTGAGTGCTTCGACCGCCTCGGAGAGCGGCACTGGCGTCTTCGGTTTTTTGGCCGACGACGACTTGAGTCGTTTCGTTAGCTTTGGCATCGTGCTTCCCCCCTTTGCGGAAGAAGTGTGGTTCAAACCGCCGGCTCTACGGTGTCCGGCGTCCCACGTTTTGTTGTGTCTGGTACTCGCTCTGTCTGAAACGCGCTCCGCTTCGCGGCCAACTTGTTGCTCGCTCCCTTGCGGATCGCGGTTAACTTGTTGCTCCCCTGTGCAGAGCGGTGCACTCTAGCCTTCGACCACTAGGCCCATGCTGCGGGCGGTGCCGGCGATCATTCGCACGGCGTGCTCCAGGTCGCGGGCATTGAGGTCGTCCATTTTGGTGTTTGCTATTTCCTCAAGTTGGGCATTCGATACGGTGCCCACTTTGATCTTGTTCGGCACTCCGGAGCCTTTGGCAATGCTCGCCGCCTTCTTCAGCAGCACCGCGGCCGGTGGGCTTTTGGTGACAAAATCGAACGAGCGGTCGTTGTACACGGTGACAACAACCGGGATCATCATCCCGTTGGCTTCCTTGGTGGCATCGTTAAAGGCCTGAACGAACTGGCCCAAGTTGATGCCATGCTTACCCAGCGCGGTACCAACCGGCGGAGCCGGTGTGGCTTGCCCGCCCGGGATCTGAAACGCTGCCTTGCCGACGACCTGTTTCGCCATAACCTCGCCGTGGAAGGGCTAAGGGTGATGAATATCGATTACTGCCGAGCCCTGTTTTCTACCCGCAATCGCAGTGGGGTGAAAGTGGGTGCCCGCAGATTTTTCGAGAATATATCAGCCAGACTGGCGGCGCATTCGGGAAGCGACATTGCACAGCAGCCGAAGGCTCGCAAAGGTTAGACCACTTCGACCTGCCAGTACTCAAGTTCCACAGGGGTTGGGCGGCCGAAAATGCTGAGCATTACGGTCACGCGGCCGTGGGCCTCGTCGATGGTACTCACCTCGCCCTCGAAGTTCTCGAAGTTGCCCTCCATCACCTTCACCTTGTCGCCTGGGGTGAACTTGATGTCCAGCTTCGGGGCTTCTTCGGTTTCCTCCTCCTCGGTGTGGAGGATCATGGCGATTTCGTTGGGCTGCATCGGAGTCGGCTTGCCTGCCGAACCGGTAAAGTCGCCGATGCCCGACGTTTCGCGGATGGCGAACCAAGTGTCGTCGTTCACGTGCATTTCGACGGCGATGTATCCGGGCCAGAGCTTCCGCTCGACGATCTTCTTCTTGCCGCCCTTGAACTCGGTGACTTTCTCGGTCGGAACCAGCACCTGACCAAAGTAGTTGTCGAGGCCCTCGATAGCGATTTTCCGTCGTAGTGCTTCAGAGATTGAACGCTCGCGGTTGCTTTGCACCTTGAGGATATACCACTCGAGCTTTACCTCCTCATCTTCAGGCTCGTCGATTTCGATCGGCCCAGCGGGGGCGACGGCCACCTCCTCTTCCTCGTCGTCATCTTCGTCTTCATCGTCCGGCAGTTCATCTACGGTCGCCGAATCGTCCATCACAGTATCGTCCGCGGCAGCGGTTTCGACCTCGTCGGGCGACACGATTGGAGGTGCAGTCGCCGCGGTGTCGACGACCACTTCTTCTGCAACTTGGCCGGGAGCCTCAGCGGCTCGCTCACCCGTGTCGGCAGCAACCGCATTGGGCTGCGGCGCGAGTTCGCTCAGTTCCGCTTCGGTTGGCTGCGACGCACCTTCGGCTTCGCCGCCAGCTGCAGTCGGTTCGTTGGCGGAGGACTCGGCGAGAGTCTCCTGATCGAGCTTTTCGCCTTGATCGTTCACGACAGTTCTCTCAATTCGCTATCGCTTAGCATTCAGCGGAAATCGAATGGGGCCAAGCTACTCGGCGGGTTCGGGGGCTCCAAAGAGATAGCCGTAGCACCTCATCACGAACGCGGGAGTCGCTTTGAGTAGGAAATCGAAGCCGAATAGCAGTCCGGCCATCACGAAGATCACGAAGATCACCACCACCGATGCGTTGATCAGCTCGCGGCGTTTGGGCCAGGCAACCTTGTTCATCTCCGCTTCGACCGAAATCAAAAAATCGGCGAATTGCGGATACTGCACCAAACGGAAGCAGGTCCAAACTCCTGCTGCTAGCAGGCCCAGCGGCACTAGGTACCTAGCTGTCTGACTGTCGACATCCTGCATCTCGTTCGACAAGCTCCAGCACCCCAGCGCAACGATGATCGCTAACGCCGCGAACGTCACCTGACGGACAACGCGCCCCTGGCTTCGTTTGTAGAGGTCGAATTTGAAGAGCTCCTGGACCAGCGCACCCACGAATGACTCCCGCCATCAGATGGAGATTTCGCAAGTCCCCAACGCATTGCGTCGGGGACCAACCTACCGGCGTCGCACTTGTATGGCAGGGGCGGTGGGACTCGAACTCACAACCCCCGGTTTTGGAGACCGGTGCTCTGCCAATTGAGCTACGCCCCTAAAAACGTCGTGGCTAGTGGCCAGTGGCCAGTGGCTTGTCAATTCGCCACCTGCCACTCGCCATTTGCCAATCGTCATCTATTCAATAATCTTCGTCACCACGCCAGAGCCGACGGTTTTGCCGCCTTCGCGGATAGCGAATCGGACGCCGTCCTCCATGGCGATCGGCTTGGATAATTCCACGCTCAAGCGAGCGTTGTCGCCCGGCATGCACATTTCGGCGTCACCCAGCAGGTTGGCCGTGCCGGTGACGTCGGTGGTGCGGAAGTAGAACTGTGGACGGTATCCGCTAAAGAACGGCGTGTGCCGACCACCTTCCTCCTTGCTCAGCACGTAAACTTCGCCCTCGAACTTGGTGTGCGGAGTGATGGAGCCCGGCTTGGCGAGCACCTGGCCGCGCTGAATCTCCTCGCGCTTCACACCACGCAACAGGCAGCCCACGTTGTGGCCCGCTTCGGCTTGGTCCATGGTCTTGTTGAACGCCTCGACACCAGTGCATGTGGTTTTGGTGGCTTCTTCTTGCAGGCCGACAATTTCTACTTCGTCGCCCACCTTGATGACGCCCTTCTCAACACGACCGGTTGCCACGGTGCCACGACCCTCGATGCTGAAAACGTCTTCGATGGCCATCAGGAATGGCTTATCGACTTCGCGCGTCGGCTCGGGAATGTAGCTGTCGATGGCTTCCATCAGCTCGGTGATGCACTCTTGAGCGGCTGGGTCGTCTGGGTTTTCGTAAGCCGCCTTCGAGTTACCCTTGATCACAGGCACTTCGTCGCCTGGGAAGTCGTACTTGTCGAGCAACTCGCGAACTTCGATTTCCACGAGTTCGAGCAATTCTTCGTCGTCGACCAAATCGCACTTGTTCAAGTAAACCACGATTTTGGGCACACCCACTTGGCGGGCCAGCAAGATGTGCTCACGTGTTTGCGGCATCGGTCCATCGGGTGCCGAGACAACCAGAATGGCACCGTCCATTTGGGCCGCACCCGTAATCATGTTCTTGATGAAGTCGGCGTGGCCCGGGCAGTCGATGTGGGCATAGTGTCGGTTTTCGGTTTCGTACTCGACGTGCGCGGCGGCGATGGTCACCGTCTTCGTTTCGTCACGCACCGTGCCGCCCTTGGCGATGTCGGCATACGACTTGAAATTGGCCAGGCCCTTTGCCGCCTGTACGGCGAGGATGGCCCCCGTGGTGGTGGTTTTGCCGTGGTCGATGTGACCGATGGTGCCGACGTTCACGTGCGGCTTGGTACTGGTAAAGGTATCCTTGGCCATTTTTGTCCCTAACTCACAAACCTGGGAAGTTACAGAAGTTGGAAATAGTTAAAGGTAACCGGAAAGTCACCACTGTTAAAGCTGCTGACGCGACTCGAACGCGTGACCTCGTCCTTACCAAGGACGTGCTCTACCAACTGAGCTACAGCAGCCGAGAAAGGCTCTCGGCTGTCGGCTGTCAACTGTCGGCTACCAATATCGTAAAGCCGATAGCCAAAAGCCGATAGCCGATAGTCCTTAAAGCGGGTGAAGGGAATCGAACCCTCGTCTTTAGCTTGGAAGGCTATTGCTCTACCATTGAGCTACACCCGCACCGCGGGGAAATTACAATTTCCAAGCACCAACGACCAACGCTAGCGCTATGGTCGATTTTCCCTTCATTTGTGGGTCATTGGTCATTTGGAGTTTGGTCATTTCCTCATGGGAGGTGTAGGATTCGAACCTACGAAGGCATAAGCCATCAGATTTACAGTCTGACCCGTTTGACCGCTTCGGTAACCTCCCCAGTTCCAGATCGCACCAGCACAAGCGGATGGTTCTGGTTGGTGGTTTCGCAGCGACCGCCCGTCCTCAGTCGTCAGCCACCGACCGCGATCGGCCGATGGATTCCCAATGGATAAAGCGCCGTCTGCTTTCGCCGCACATCGTCGTGGTCGGTCTCAACTACACTATTGCCTGCCGCACCGCGCAGGCGATCGCCCCTCACTGAGAGCTAGCGGAGGGACTTGAACCCACAACCTGCGGTTTACAAAACCGCTGCTCTGCCAATTGAGCTACGCTAGCGCGCTGGCTGCATCCGGGCTACGGATCGTCTCAGACGCAGCATCCCCGCGATATCGTGCGAATCGCCTAATATACAGGGGACACCGGCAGCCGCAAGGGTGGTTCGGCTTCTGTCGGCGCGTATTGAGCCGGTTGTTGCTCGTGGCAACCGTGGGGTCGCGGCCGTTATGCTGCGCTCAATTGCCCATCTTACGGTGCTTGTCGACGGCTGAGGTCGATCCCAGACGAATGGCCTCCCACGGCTAAGGCAAACTCTCCGCCAGTATGCCGTCGATCGCCGTCAGCTCTTCCGCGACGAAATCGCGACGTTCGAGACATCCAAGATTCTGCTCAAGTTGCGAAATGCTACTTGCGCCGATTAAGACCGACGTCACGCGGTCGTCGCGTAGCACCCACGCCAGCGCCATTTGCGCTAGCGATTGCCCGCGCTTGGCCGCCAAGTCGTTGAGACGGCGAATCTGGGACATTCGCTCACTGGTCAGCGCCGCGGCCTGCAGGAAACCGTGCGACTTGGCTACTCGACTTCCGTCTGGAATGCCTCCGAGGTATCGGTCGGTGAGCATTCCCTGCGCGAGGGGAGAAAACGGAATGCACCCCACTCCTTCTGCGCCCAGCACGTCGAGCAGTTCTTCCTCTGGCTCACGAACGAGCATCGAATACTTGGGCTGGTGAATTAATAGCGGGCAGCCAAGGTCGCGGAGGATCTTGCAGGCCTTGCCGGTGTCGTCGGGCGAGTAGTTCGAAATGCCCGCGTATAAGGCTTTGCCCTGATGGACGGCCGAGGCGACGGCCCCAAGCGTTTCTTCCATGGGCGTTTCTGGGTCGCGGCGATGCGAATAGAAGATATCGACATACTCGAGGCCCATCCGCTTGAGGCCTTGGTCCAGGCTTGCCAGCAAGTACTTCCGCGATCCCCAGTCGCCATAAGGCCCGGGCCACATGGTGTAGCCCGCCTTGGTGCTAATGATGAGCTCATCACGATAATGGTGCAGGTCGTCCGCCAACATACGACCGAAGTTCTCCTCGGCCGAGCCAGGTGGCGGTCCGTAGTTGTTGGCGAGATCGAAATGCGTGATACCTAGATCAAACGCCCGATGGATGATCGCCCTGCCATCCTCGTAATTATCGACGCCGCCAAAGTTGTGCCACAAGCCTAGCGATACCAACGGTAGCTTCAACCCACTGCGACCACAGCGGTTGTACCGGATTTGTTCGTAGCGATTAGGAGAGGCGCGGTACATTGTTGGACCCAGTGCGGCACACGTGGGAACCGATCGGGCGAACGCGACTAGCGCAGGCCGATTTTCACGGCGCGGCCTTCGGTTACGAAGTCGAGCTTTTCCTCACGGGCCAGCCAACCAACGGCCGCCATCACAACGTCGCCCGGCGCATCGATCTCTTTCTTCAGGGCTGCGGCGGTCTGGTTTCCGCCATCGGACAGGGTCTGCCAAACCTGACCGGCTGTGTGGCCGATGTCATCGTTCGACAGCAACACGGTCACTTTAGGTGCGCCGATTTTTTTCTTTGTGGTCTTCTTGGCGGGAGTCTTTTTGACGGGCGTGCTCTTAGCGGCGACTTTCTTCTTGGCCACGGGTGGAGTCTCCTCGTTGGAATACACAACCTGATCGTGCGGGGCACCCAATGCGTGAGTGCGTTGTCGATCATGGTTGATTGCCCAACGAACGAATTCAAGGTGGGCATTCGGCGAGGCCCCCAATAGGGGGCTAACCGTCAGGTCCAACGACGTGAGGCGGCAAGAAACGGACCGCTAAGTAGGCAATGGTCCTAAGCCTCTTCGATCGCTTCTTTCACCGGCTGGACGAAATGAGGCGACTTGCCCGAGGCGCTCAACTCTTGGGCCTTCTTCTCGGCCTCTTTCTTTTGGTTGAAGTCGTACAGCGCCACTCGGCGGAGCGATTGATTGAAAACGCCCCAGAACGCCTTGAGACGCACTTCTTTGGCGGCTTTGGCGCGGCTCTTTCGCTTGGTGGCCTTCTTCTTTTTCTTGGTGGTCGTCTCGGCCGCCTCCGCCGCTTCGGCTTCGGCTCTTTTTTCCTTGCGACTTACGACTTTGCGCGCCATGGCGGTCACTTTCGATGCACGATATGGACAAATGGAGCCCGGGAGGTCCCAATTCTACCGCCACGGCTGGGGAATGCCTACCGACCCCGTCTTGCGCGTGCCTTAGATGCGAATCCCAAGTCTTTCTGCCCGAGCGATCAGCGCTGGCCGAAAATAGACCATGGGGTTGTTCTGCAGGCGTCGACTGCGAGCCGCTTTTTTGCGTGCCCAGAAGTAGGTCGAGTCGACCAGCTTGATTGGCAGGATCTGCCGCTCGACAAGTATCACCACCCGATCGATAAACTCGCGATCCGATTCTGTCTTCACGCGCAATCCCACCAGGAGCCGCTCCTTGAGCACCGGACCCCGTGGCGGCCCTTGGCCAAGACCTATCTGTCCCACGGTTGCGGCAATTGCAAGGCACACAGTCGTTGCGACCGCTCGACCAGTTAGTTTCAGCAGTTTACGTCGCGACAGCATCGCAAACTCACACGGCGATGGAGGAGAATTTGGCCCGGCAAAACTGCCAGCGCACGTTTCAGTAAATCGTCGTTTAGCGAAATTGGACATGGCGTGCAACACCATCAACAAAGAACGGCTGGCACGCTGTTTGCACCGTGAAACATCCGAGAATCTTGCCCAAAATGCTGTCGGTCGTCCTTTCCTAGACTAGAATTCTCAAGTAAGATTCCACGCCCGTGTTGCGGGACGCGTCGGCCGCCAATTCGGATTTCCCATTGCAGTTGAAGTTGTCCATCGCACTGGCCCGATACGTAACTTTGCCAACAATAATCGACCCACAGCGGTCGACAAACGAATCAAACTTTCCGGTCACCATTCCGTCGGGAGGACCTAAAAAATCGATTGGCCCGAGCCGATCCCATGGCTGTGCGCAGCACCGTCCGGTTCGCGTCTGTCTTCGAGTGACTCCACTCCGTCGCAATCGACCGGAAGTTTGTTTTTTCTCCGCTTGCGGCTTCGCCCAATGGGCTAAGCCGCAAGCGGTTTTTCTTGTACTGGCAAGTGCAAGTGGATAGTGGCGGAATGAGTCCCGCAGCTATTCGACGGCATCGACGCACAGGCATGCCGCCACATGCGGTTCGATTCGAAAGTCGGTGCCATCGAGGGTAACAGTGCGCCCCCCATCGGCGTGCCGCGCCGCGATGGTGCCAGACACGCCAATCGCGATTCCCGAGTCGCTAAGCTCGCGCAGAAAAGTTGGCGATTGATCGAGCACCCGGACGACTCGGAACTGCTGCCCCGATGGCACCTCGGCAAGCGACCTGGTTTCGGCCGAGTTGATTGCGCCATCAGCGGTCGGGATTGGATCGCCGTGCGGATCGAAGCGGGGATGCCCGAGATGCTCTTCGATGCGGTCGACCAGCCAGTCGCTCACCGCGTGCTCCATGTCTTCGGCTTCCTCATGCACTTCGTCCCAGGTTAAGTTAAGCGTTTGCACAAGGAAAAGCTCAATCAGCCGATGTCGGCGAATCACTCGTAACGCCAGCGCCCTGCCGGCGGGCGTCAGTTCCACTCCTTCGTACGGCTTGTAGGTGGCTAGCTTGCCCTCCGCAAGTGTCTTAAGCATGCTGGTGACCGTGCCGGGGGCCACATTGAGCGCCGTGGCAATGCGACCGGTAGAAACCTGGGCTTGCTCGCCGTCGGCAAGCTGAAAGATGGCCTTCAGGTAGTTTTCGACGGTAAGGCTAATCATGGCTCTTACGAATCGTTCATGCGACCGACATCAACCGCCTTGTGGTCGGACGGCTTCACCGCTTAGTCTAACACGGTCTCGGACCGTTGTTGATCAGCTCACTTGGCTGCCACGAGCGCTACTCCGTCGAAGTTATGGCGAAATCTACCGCAAGCTGGCGCGAGCTGTACCCGTTTGAATCGCATTGGATGGGCGCGCCCAAGGGGAGAATCCACTACGTCGATGAAGGACCGCAAGATGCAGCTCCCCTGCTGTTTGTGCATGGCAATCCGACTTGGTCGTTCCACTGGCGTGGGATGATTGGGCCGCTACGGCGCACGTACCGGTGCGTGGCGATCGACCACCTCGGATGCGGCCTGAGTGACAAGCCCCAAGAATCGCTTCGTCTGGTCAATCACATTTCGCACCTCGTCGACCTTATTGAGCACCTCGACCTGCGGGGTGCCACGCTGATTGCCCAGGATTGGGGTGGCGCGATTGGTTTGGGAGCAATGCTGCGTGTGCCCGACCGCTTCTCCAGGATCGTGCTATTCAACACGGGAGCGTTTCCACCCTGGTACATCCCGTGGCGCATCGGCGTGTGTAGGTGGCCGGGGGTTGGGCGCGCGGCTGTGCAGGGGCTAAATCTGTTTACCCGCGCCGCGCTACGAATGACCCTGTCGCGGCGTCGATCGCTTGCCGATCAGGAAGCCAGCGGCTATCTCGACACAACGCGCGACTGGGACAGTCGCCGCCAGACTTACGAGTTTGTCGCCGACATCCCGATGCGCAAGAGCCACCCGACGTGGCAGACGCTTGCGGAGATTGAATTAGGGCTTCGCCGTTTTGCCGGCCTTCCGACGATGCTCGTCTGGGGCATGCAGGATTGGTGCTTTCGGCCCGACTGCCTGGCCAAGTTCGAAGCGGTTTGGCCGCAAGCGGAAGTGCATCGCTTGGAGGACGTCGGGCACTGGGTCGTCGAAGACGCCCCCGACGACGCATTGCGATTGACAGAGGAATTTCTCGCCAGAAGCGCGTAAGGTGGAGCGAGGTTTCTGAAGCGATTTTTGTAGAAAGTGGGCCACCCAGTGTGTTAGTTTGCATGTATCTAGCCGGGGTGTCCCGTGCGCATTTCGTGCTGTGCAGGTCAATGCGTATGTAGATGTTGGGAGTTGAAGGTTGGGTGTTGGTTGACTTGATTGGTGAGTGGTTGCTTCGGGACTGGTCATTGCGATTTCAATTGTCCCTTTAGGCACTTAAGAATGGACTTTTGATGTGTCGAGTTGCTTCCGTTGAAATGAAGAAACGCCTGGAAAAACAGAGGGAAACGAAGTTTGGCGGGGACGATGCGAACTGAATAAAGTCGCCTACAATCGTTTTCTTGTATCCGAGACAAAATAGACATATGCGGTGGGCAGCGGGCAGTAGGTTCGCTTCCCACCGCCTGCTGGCGGCCTACGTTCGAGACGACAGCACGTTAGCACCGTTATGGAGGACCTTCGGTGACCCCAAATCCATCGGCCCCGCCCACCACCATCGGAGGCTGCGCGACGCTCGCCTGTATTTGGGAGGCAACAGCGGCCAAGCCTGGCAACGTGCATCGTGGCGCGGACTTCGAGGACATGACGTACGTCGATTTTCTAACGAGTGCGTCGATCGTTGGGCCCACTTTCGAACGAAGCGAAGAGTTGGGATTGGGTGGCACTGTGCTCGAAGCAGTGCGGGCAACGAAGGCAGGAGTTGGATTGAACACCAACTTGGGAACGCTGTTGTTGCTGGCCCCGCTGGCGCTTGCCAAAGGGAACGTCGAACGAGCGAGCCGCCTGGTCGCTGCAGCGAGCCCGAATGATACCGAGCAGGTCTACGAGGCAATTCGTTTGGCCGCCCCAGGTGGAATCGGAACGGTCGAACGCGGCGATATCGCGGCCCCGCCCGATGTCACGCTGCTCGAGGCGATGCAGTTGGCTGCCGAACGCGACTTGATTGCGCGGCAGTACACCAACGAGTTTGCTGAGGTTTGTGGCGTCGCCGCCGAAATCGAACGATGGCTCAGCTACGGCGCTGCTTTGCAGCAGGCGATCATCGAAGCCTACCTGCGCCTGTTGGCGAGACATGGTGACAGCCTGGTGGAGCGGAAGCTGGGGCGAGCGACATCGAAGCAGCTTAGCGACCGAGCGGGCATGGTGCTCGCCTCGGACGCTATGGATGGCGAACTCGGCGACCAGGCACTTGCCGACCTCGATTTCTGGCTACGCGCCGATGGCCACCAGCGCAACCCAGGAACGTCGGCAGACTTGATCGCCGCGGCACTATTTGTACTGCTGCTGCAAGAGAGGATAAGCTGGCCGGTTGAGTTCTATCCCCGCCTGTCCTCCGACTAGCCTCATGCAAGATTCCTACCAAGTCCGGCTTGCGACAGATCACTTCACGTTCTGCGCCGCGCACTTCATCACGTATGGTGACAACATCTGCGAGCCGCTGCACGGCCATAACTACCGAGTGGAAGCTGAGATTTCTGGGCCTCTCGACGAGAACCAATACGTGGTCGATTTCATCGCCGCGCGGGACGCGGTCATCAAGATCACCGGCGCGCTCGACCACCGCGTGTTGCTGCCCACTGCGCACCCCACGATCCACGTGGCTGCCGATGATAAGGAAGTGACGGCGACCTACGAAGACAGGCGGTGGGTATTCCCCAAGAGCGACTGCGTGCTGCTGCCCGTTGCCAATACCACGGCCGAGTTGATAGCACATTACATTAGCGGCGAGTTGCTGGCAGCCCTCGAAAAACGGGGATTCACGCCAACTGAGCTTCGCGTGGCGGTGGACGAATGCAAGGGACAACAGGGGGTTTGCACGCTGCGGAGCTAGCAGTATTGCTAGCTCACTGGGATTGCCTAACCGGCAAATCTTCTCAAGGCACGGGTCAATCAGGTCGATGCAGAGAAAACCGAGCGCTAGCGATGCGCCCGGGGCCTCTTCCCCCCAACGGATCGTAACTGCCGATGTCCGACATTCGCAAAGCTGCCGTCGTCCTAATGAGCCTGCCCGAGGACGAGGCCGCGATGGTATTGAGCAAGCTTAACGCCAAAGAAGTCGAGCAGGTTTCGATCGAGATCGCCCGTACCAAGCGGATTCTGCCGGCGGAGCAGGACACCACGATCCGTGAGTTCGCCGACACGAGTCCTAGTTCGTCGACCGAGGGGGGCAGCCTCGATTTGGCCAAGAATCTGGTGAAGCGGGCGCTTGGTTCCGATGCAGGCCAGGCGCTAGACAACATTCGGCAGACGATCGAAGCCTTGCCATTTGGTTTTCTCAGGACGATCGATTGTCAGAATGTGCTCACGTACGTGATCGACGAGCACCCACAGACCATTGCGCTAATCCTGTCGTACTTGCCGGCCAGCTACGGCGCGGAAATCCTCGCAGGCCTCCCACAGGACCGCCAGATGGCAGTGGTGCGACGAATGGCCACTATGGGCCAAACGAACCCCGAGATCATTCGCGAAGTGGAGCGTGCGCTGGAAGGACGGATGTCGAGCGTTGTTGGTCCCAGCTTCCAAAATGCGGGTGGCGTCGAGCCGGTTGCTGAGATGCTAAATGTCTCCGAGCGATCAACGGAGCGGGCTATCCTCGACGAGTTAGCCGAAGAAGACCCCGACTTGGTCGAGGAGATTCGCCGCCTAATGTTCGTGTTTGAGGACATTGCCAAGTTCTCCGCGAAGGACATCCAAACGATCCTAAAACACGTCGAGACGTCGCAATGGTCGCTAGCGCTAAAGGGTGCCAGCGAGGAGTTGAAAGACAAAGTGCTTGGCAATATGTCGCAACGCGCTGCCGACATGCTCCGCGAGGAGATGGAGTTTCTGGGCGCGGTTAAGGTGTCGGCCGTCGAAGCAGAGCAGCAGCGGATCGTGGATATTGTGCGCAACCTAGAAGATGTAGGCGAAATCGAGATCAATGCCACCGATGAGGAGGAGCAGTTGGTGCAGTAGGGCGTGGGCGCGAGAGTCGCGAATCGACTGGAATGTTGCACCGCCACGTTGAAATACGCTCGCCAATTGCGGTAAGTTGGGTCGGCATCGCCTGCCACTCGCCACACGATACGCGCCCTTTCCAATGCCGCTTCCTCACGATTCGACGCTCGGAGTTTTCGGTGGCGGCCAGTTGGGCCGAATGTTCGCCAACGCGGCCAAACAGCTTGGTTATCGGGTGCATGTGTATTGCCCCGAGGCCGACTGCCCGGCGTCTCAACTAGCCGATCGGCACACCGTGGCCGACTACCACGACTTCCAGGCCATCGCACAGTTCGCTCAGTCGATCGACGCGGCCACTTTGGAATTCGAAAACGTTCCGGTGGCAGCGGCCGAGGCGGCGGCACACTACGTGCCCGTACGACCGGCTGGCGAAGTGCTATACACCGTGCAGGATCGCAGTCGCGAGAAGGGCTTCCTAGTGGCAGCGGGTATTCCTGCGACGCCCTATCGCAATGTCCGCTCGCTCGACGACCTTCACCGAGCGATCGACCAACTCGAAGCGCCCGCCGTGCTGAAGACCACCAAATTCGGATACGATGGCAAAGGCCAGACGATCGTCGAAACGGCCGACGACGCCGAGCGGGCGTGGCGGTACTTGGGTGGACACAAATGCGTGCTCGAGAAGTTCATCGATTTTCGCTGCGAGATCTCCGTATTGGTTGCTCGCGATGTGGATGGCAACATGCAAACGTTTGGCCCGGTCGAAAACGCGCATGCCAATCACGTTCTCGACGTGAGCGTCCATCCGGCGAGCTCAAGCGAACCGACCGCCCGTGCGTCGCACGAAGCCGCTCGGAAGATTGCAGTGGAACTCGATTTGGTGGGACTCGCGTGCGTCGAGTTCTTCGAAACCTCTGCCGGTGACGTACTCGTGAACGAGATTGCCCCACGCCCCCACAACTCGGGGCATCTTACGATCGAAGCGTGCACCACCAGCCAGTTCGCTCAACAGGCCAGGGCCGTCGCTGGAATGGAACTGGGAGAAATGACCGCTCACGAACCGGCCGCAATGGCCAATCTGCTTGGCGATCGTTGGGCGGCTGGCGAGCCCGATTGGGCCGTGCTGAAGCGAGATTTCCCGCAGGTCCATCTGCACTTGTACGGCAAGCGCACAGCCCGCCCAGGGCGTAAGATGGGTCACCTGACCGTGGTTGCCGAATCGCCCCAGGAGGCAGAGCGACTCGTACGCAGCGCTCGCGACGCGGTAACACGAGGTTAACCAGATGCCGGAGCGCTAGTCGTCGTTGGATAGGGGCATTGCTATACTTGGGTGATCCCAAAAACACCCCTCCCAGGTACTTTCCCAATGCACAAAACGATCACCTTCGCGTTTGCGTCGCTCTTCTTGACCATCAGCATTGTCATGGCAGATCACCACGAGAACGAAGAGAAAGACTGGCCTGTGGTGCTCGACTTCACGATGCAAACCCTGGACGGCAAGGAAGTGCACCTAGGTGAGAAGTACGATGGCAAGGTGCTGCTATTGGTCAACGTGGCAAGCCGCTGCGGATACACTCCGCAGTATCGAGGGTTGCAAACATTGCACGAGAAGTATGGCGAAGACGGCTTGGCCGTTGTGGGCGTGCCGTGCAATCAGTTTGGTGGGCAGGAACCCGGGTTGGCCGCGGAGATTGCCGAGTTCTGCGAGTCGAGGTATGGCGTCGAGTTCGACATGCTTGCGAAAGTGAACGTGAAGCGAAGTGAAGACGACCAATGCCCGCTGTACGAATACCTGACCGACGAGGAGCAGTTGCCAAAGATCGGCAGTGACATCAAGTGGAACTTCGAGAAGTTCCTCATTGGCCGCGACGGGCAGGTGATCGCCCACTACCGATCGAAGGTTGCTCCGCAATCGGACGAGATGACGGCTGCGATTGAGCAGGCGCTGGCCGAGAAAACCGACGACTAGCCAGTCTTGGCAGCGGAAGCGGCCTTTTAGCGCAGTCCATTGCGGCAAGACCGGATTGACTCGCCGCGTCCGACGAGGCGACAATCTATAGACAAGCGAAGGTAGTTCGTATCGTCGCAAAGAGGTTCGCTCCGTGAAGACAAGAATTATCGCATTGGCTTCGTGCTTGGTTGCCGGCTTTGTGCTCGCGCAAGACGCGACCGACTCGGCAAAGCCAAGGTTGCACGTGCCTAAGGTGCTGCTCTCGTCGCAGCACGCCGACATGGCGAAGGTGCAAGTCGGCGACACTTTTCCCGACATGGCCCTTCCGACTCCCGAGCAAGGTGGCGAGCCAACGCCGCTGGTCAATCGATACGGCTTGGAAGCGACGGTCGTCGCGATAGTCGACGGCGACGGCCCCATGGCGAAGTCGATGCTTCGCGATCTGAGCTTTGACATCAACCGGCCCTACAATCCGCCAAAGGCTGCCGCCAAGAAATCAAAGGTGGTAACCATTGCGATCGCTGCCGGCATGTCGCCCGAAGAGGCTAAGCAATTGGCCCAGAAGACGGAGTACAACGGGTTGTTGCTACTTGATGCGAAGGGCGAAGCTTTAGCTGGCCTTGGAACCGGACGGATGCCCCGTGTCTATGTGCTCAACGCCGAAGGTAAAGTCGAATGGTTCGACATTGAGCACTCACTATCGACGCGTCGCGAGATGAAACAGGCGGTACGCGTGCTGGCCGGCAGCCCGGAGTCGAAGTAGTCCGCGCTGCGATTCAAAGGCTCAGAGGCCGACATTCAACCCTTGCAGGTCGTCGGGCACGAACCTACCGTCTTTGCGTAACAGTTCTCCATCGAAGTAGATTTCGCCGCCACCGTAGTCGGGACGTTGGATCAAAACCAAATCCCAGTGGATTCGGCTACGGTTGCCATTGTCGGCAATTTCGTACGCTTGGCCGGGCGTTAGGTGAAAAGATCCACCGATTTTCTCATCGAAGAGCGTGTCGAGCATCGGATGCTTGACATGATTGTTGGTGCCGAGCGACCACTCGCCGCAGTAGCGAGCGCCCTCATCGGAGTCGAGAATCGCATTGAGCTTCTCGGTTTCATTGGCCGTGGCTTTGACGATCTTGCCGTTCTCAAACTCATAGCAGATGTCGCTGAACACGGTGCCTTGATAGCGCGACTCGGTATTGAAACGGATGCGGCCGCTGATGCTGTCGCGCACCGGTGCTGTGAAAACCTCGCCGTCGGGGATGTTGCGATCGCCGTTACAAGCAATCACCGGGATGCCCTTGATTGAAAACTCTAACTCGGTGTCCGGCGCCACGATGCGCACCTTGTCGGCGGCTTGCATCCTCGCGACGAGCGGCTCTTGCGCTTTTGCCATGGCGGCGTAGTCAGCCGTGCAAACCTGAAAGTAAAAGTCCTCGAAGGCCCGGGTGCTCATCTTCGCGGCTTGGGCAAACGAATCGGTTGGGTAGCGGAGCACGACCCATTTGGTTTTCGGCACGCGGATCTTGGTGTGTACCGGTTGCCACCAGTGTTCTTGGTAGAGGTTCATCTGCGGCTGAGGCACGTCGGCCAGTTGGCTGCTATTGGCTGCACCGCGTACACCGATGTAAGCGTTCACCTGTTCCATTCGATCTTTTTCGAATTGGGCCGCGAGCATCATGCTCTCGGCGGTGGCGGTTTGATAAAGCGAACGCTGGACGCTTTGGTTCTTTAGCGTCACCAAGGCGATTGCCCCGCGCCGCGCAGCCCCCTCGACCAAGCTGCAGATCAGGTTGGGCTCTGGCAGATCGATTGCCTCGATCAGCACCCTTTCGCCCGACTGGATTTGGCAGCTATGGTCCAGCAGTACATCGGCGAGTTGGTCGATTCGGGGATCGTGCATCACTTTGTGTCCGTGGAATGTTCGGCTTGCGGAATTACGAAATGATGCGCGGGTTGCAGGCCATTTGTCCATAGCCGCCGTGCCTGGCCCCCACCTAGCCACGCAGAAATAGGCCACGTCCGAAGGGCGGCGTTACTGCTATTGACCGGTGGGACGTGTTTGTCACCATGTAATCCTCGACCTACTATTCTTACGGGCCCCACTCGAAACCAAGCCACGCGGTGGCGGGCTACCATACGCACCTGACCACGCATCGAGGCAACCAAATCCATGACCAAACTTACGGGCGCTTCTTCGATTATCGATGAGGAGGAATCAGGCAAGGCGGTTGGCGACGACCAGACAGCCGATCAGCACCCTCACGAAAAGTCGTTTGCCGAAACGGCTTTGGAGTTAGGTGGCAAGAGCGCCGACGAAGCGCGGCGCACTGGCGCTATCGACACGGCCGACGATCAGGTCGAAGCGCTCTTCGCGCCACAGTATCAAACGGTCAACAGCCCCGCACACCGGGCTGTTTGGGATCGCGGCGTGCCGGTCGCCGAGTTCCGAAGTGCATCGCCTGCGATCGCTCCAGAGATCAAGAAGGTGATGGACGACGCGGTCGATGTGGTTCGTCGCCATCAGCAGGCCGGCACGGTTCATGACGAGAACGGAAAGATCACCGACCAGGTGATGCAGGACCTCGCCACGATTGGCTACTGGGGGCTACTGGTCGACAAGCAGTACGGTGGCAGCGGCGCGCCGTTCGCCGCGTTCGCATCTTTCATCACGCGGATGGCTACGGTTGATCCGACGATCGCCGGACTGGCTTCGGTGCACGGATGCATTGGCGCGGTCGATCCGGTAAGCGCTTTCGGCAACGAGGAGCAAAAACAACGGTTCCTGCCAAAGCTGGCCAGTGGCGATCGCCTTAGCGCATTTGCGCTGACCGAACCGTGCGCGGGTAGCGACTTGACCGCGCTACGAACCGAAGCAGTGCTGGACGGCAACCAGTATCTAGTGACCGGCGAGAAACTGTTCATCACCAACGTGACACTGGGGCGGACGGTTGGGTTGGTGTGCCTGATCGATGGCAAACCGTCGGTACTCGTGGTTGATCTTCCACAACAAGAGAGCGAACAGTTTCGCCTGAAGAAGTACGGCCTGTGGGCGCTCAAGCACACGCACAATCAGGGGATGGTATTCAATCGGTTTCCCGTGCCAGCGGAGAACCTGCTGACGCCAGCCAAGGGCGACGGTTTAACGGTTGCGTACCACGGTTTGAATCTGGGCCGCGTCTCGCTGTGCGCAAACGCCGCTGGCGCTATGCGGGGAATGCTGGCCAACATGATTCCGTGGTCGCACTACCGAGTGACCTACAGCGAACCGATCGCCAAACGCGAATTGGTCGAGCGGCGGATGGGCGAGTTGGCAGGGTTGATCGTAGCGAGCGACGCCCTGGTGGCCTGGTGCGCCGAACTGATCGACAAAGGCTATCGTGGCGAAATGGAATGCGTGGTGGCCAAGATTTTCGGCAGCGAAGCCCAGAAGCATGCCGCGATTGAACTGTTTATGAAGACGCACGGCGGACGTTCCTTCCTGCGCGGTCACATGTTTGGCGACAACGTGCACGAGTTCCTCGCGCCGTGCATTTACGAGGGCGAAGGCGAGATGTTAGCCATGGCGTTCTTTAAGTCTCTGGTCAAGCATCACGGCAAGACGTTCTTCGAACCAGTGGGCAAGGTGCTTGCGGCAGCTGGTATCAAGAAGCCCAACCCGCTGAATCCGACTCACGTCATGAAGCTTGCACCGGTTGCGTGGCCGTATGCCAAGTGGCTGATTGGACGCCGGCTGATGTTTGCTAGCGCGCCGGAGCTGCCACAGATGCCCAGCGAGTTGCGTCGCCATGCCGAGTACGCTTGCGAGCAATTGCAGAAGATGGCGGTTGAGATCTCTGGGACGATGAGCAAGTTCCAGCTCGCGTTGGCGGATCGCCAATGCCGTATGGCCGAACTCTCGACACGGTGCCAGACGCTAATCACCGTGCTGGCGACGAGCCTGTACGCCGCGCGGCAACCGGACGAGGTACTTCGAGTAGCTGCCGACGCGTTTTGCCAAAAGGAGATTGCGCGACTCGCCAGTGAGCGGGCCACCAACAGCTACTATCGACGGGTTACCGATTTGGGTGGGCAGATTGCCGCGGGTGGTTTTCCCGGATTGGACGAGATTCAGCAGTTCGATATTCTGATGCCGTACGAACAATGAGCCTGCGGCAATGCTTACTCTTTGTCCTTGGCTTGTTGACGCAGGATTTCGATGGGTGAGAGTTTTCGCAGCTCGCCTCCCTCTTCAGCTGGGGAGTCTTGCTTCTTTTGCTCCGCTTGCTGTCTCAGGATTTCGATTGGCGAAAGTGCTTGCTCTTGGGTATCCTCTTCGGCGGTCGATTCCTTCTTTGCTGAACCTTGTTGCCTCAGTAGTTCGATCGGCGAAGGCTTGCTTTGTTTGATATCCTTGTCGTTTGCTGCGGCCCCTTTCTTCTTGCCGCCTTGTTGCCGCAATTGCTCGAGAGGTGAGAGCCCACTTTGCTTGGCCTTCGTTTCGGAAGTTGGCTTTTCGCCGCCCTGTTGCCGCAATTGTTCGAGAGGCGAGAGCCCACCCAGCTTGGCCTTTGTCTTGGACTTTGGCTTTTCGCTACCTTGCTGCCGCAACTGCTCTAGAGGAGACAGCCCAGCCTTCGCTGCTTTCGCACTCGTGGCCTTGGCAGCCGGTTTTTGGGTATCGACGGTCTTCGGAACGGGTTTAGGAACGATCTTGAGATAGCTGACGTCGATGTCGTACCAGCCAATGTCGGCGTTGTGGTCGAGCCATTCAACGAGCGCACGGCCGCTCATGTTCACCGTTTTCACCTGTCCAACCAAACCGGCAAACCGTAGCAATTCGGGCTGCCGATCGTCAACCACCACGTATTGGTCTGTAAGGTCGCTTTTGGCCGTTTCGATTCGCTCAAACACCTTGAACTTCCCCAGAGGCTGTGGTTGCCTGCAGCATCACTGAGCGTGTGGCAAAGCGGTAGTCGCCGAGATATCATAAACCGCTAGTATACAGCTCGCGGTTGGCTAACAGCACGGGCGCCTAGACGCAATGCTTCTATGTTAAGGATCGATCGACGATGACGAAAGCCTGTCCAGTTGTTTGCGCAGTCATGTTGGTGATTGTCGCGCACCAGTCGCTGGCGAAGGAGTTCCAAAACGGTATCAAGTGGGATACGCCGCCCAAAGTCGACCCTGGCCAAGACGCGCACGATCCGCCGTCGGACGCGATAGTATTGTTCGATGGCACGAACCTCGACGCCTGGAACAACGGTGACCAGTGGACCGTGGAAGACGGTGTGGCGACGGTAGGACGTGGCGGAATCTCAACGAAGCAGGAGTTCGGCGACTGCCAGTTACATATCGAATGGTCGTCACCCGACCCGCCAACCGGCGAGGGCCAGGGCTGTGGCAACAGCGGCGTGTACATCATGGGGCGTTACGAGGTCCAAGTGCTCGATTCCTATTCGTCCGACACGTACCACGATGGCCAAGCCGGAGCTGTTTACAAGCAGTCGCCACCGGCGGTGAATGCGACGCGCAAGCCCGGCGAATGGAACACCTACGACATCTTCTGGACGTGCCCGCGGTTCGACAATTCGGGCAAGCTCGTCTCACCTGCCTACATCACGGTGGCGCACAACGGCGTGCTAATTCTGAACCATTTTGAGCTTAAAGGTGAGACGCCATTCGATCGCGTCCCTCGGTATCGTGCCCACCCACCGAAGGGACCGATTGTGTTACAAGATCACCACAATCCCGTGCAATTTCGCAACATCTGGGTGCGCGAGTTCAAGCCCGCTCAGGGTATTCGGGTTCGTGAACCCCATTTTCGCGTCGGCGACAAGGACATCCCAGTGAAGTACGTGCAGATTGAAGGTAAGTGGCTGCTCAAGCAAGTTGGCGACCAGCAAGTGGAACCTTCCGACGAACCAATCCAGTTGATCATCACTTACGACGGCGATGTTAGCGGCTATACCGGCGTGAACCGCATGAGCGGCACCCTTACCGACGGGGACCGACTGTTTGGCCCAATCGCCACCACGCGACGAGCCGGATCACCAGAAGCAATGCAGCTTGAAGTCGACTTTACCCGTTCGCTAAGCGAGGCCAATGCCTTCGAGGTCGAAGGTGCCACCTTGCGTCTGTTTGCTGGAGACGAGCTCTTGTTGGTGTTCGACCGGGCGGAGGAGTAACGGTGGCTCTTGGGACGCCGCTGTTCGAATTGACGGTGTGCGCGAATCGACTTACGGATGATTCTAGACACCCAATGCGAGGCGTCTTGAACCGGAAAGCAATGCGATGTCTACGGTCCCCTCTATTCCTTTGCACGAACCCGAACCAGTTTGGGAACTTGCAACCATGTACCCAGCGCAGGGAGCATGGAGCGAGGAGGAATACCTAGCGTTGACTGACGGTACCAATCGGCTAATTGAGTTTACAGACGGTCCACTGGAGTTTCTCGCGATGCCAACAGGCATCCATCAACGGATAGTCAAGTGCTTGTTTCTTCTGCTGACGGCATTCGTGGATGACAACGACTTAGGTGAAGTGTTACCAGGAGGAGTGCGCGTTAACACGTTGAAGGGGAAGTTCCGCATCCCTGACGTACTTTTCCTGTCGTTACAGCATGAAGAGGAATGGGGTGGCGACCGATTCTTCAAAGGAACTGACTTGGCGATCGAAGTCGTAGGCGACGACGACGATAGTCACGAACGGGACTATCAGGCAAAGGTTGTGACCTACGCCGAGGCTCGAATTCCTGAATACTGGATTGTCGATCCGAAGGAAAAGAAGATTACGATCCTTGCGCTGGCCGATGGCGCTGCCAAATACGTCGAGCACGGAGTCTTCACACCCGGCGAAACTGCCGTTTCAAGATTGCTGGATGGGTTTCGTGTCGAGGTGGAGGAGGTATTTAATGCCGCGAAGGGATAAGGCTGGCGATTGCTCTGAAGAAAGATCTCGGCTAGGTGGCCCGCAATCAGTCACTGAGCGACGCTCCAATCAATACTCCAGTGCGTGCTCACGCAACTCGTCCAGCGTCGCAAACTCAAGTGCGGAGATGTGGCAGGCGTTGAGCACCACCGGCGGGGCCTTGCCGGCGTCGTAGGCTTCCTTCCAGCGGGCCGCACACACGCACCAGCGGTCGCCCGGCACCAATCCAGGGAAGTCGAACTGGGGTACGGGAGTCGAAAGGTCGTTGCCGCGAGCCTTGCTGAAGGTAAGAAACTCGGCGGTCATCTCCGCGCATACGACGTGCACGCCTACGTCGCCTCCGCCAGTGTGGCAGTAACCGTCGCGGTAGAAGCCTGTCATGGGACTAGTGCAGCACGCGGCGAGCGGCTCGCCGAGGACGTTCTTGGCCGTGGACTGAGACATCGTGAAACAACCTAGTGAGGGGCAGCCAAACTCGACCCGTTCAGGTTACCACAAATCACCGTCGCCGCGGAGTTCGCGCGGTGTTACTTTTTCGTACCCGGCAACTTCGCCTCGAAAGTTGCGATGGGCAGCAGTTCGATGCTGTCGACCAAGCTACGATCGGTGCCGGCGAGTCTCTCAAGCTCCGATTGCTCGACCGTAAACGTGATTGCCAACCGATGAAGATCTTCTCGGTTCGCCGGTGGAGCGACTTGGTACGCATGCCACTCGACGTTCGCACCACTGATCGCACCGGCAACCACCACGGCCATCACGCGGCAGCCGTGCTGGTTGGTCCATTGTTCTTCTGAGGCTACGCCCGCCGCATCGTTGCCCAGCGATCGCAGCACGTCGCTCCGAAACGCCCCGAGTGCCGTCCGTGTATTGAGTCCCACAGGCGGCAATTTGGCAACGTTTCCGTGGGCCACTAATCCCCCGGAAGTTACGCGACGCAGAGTCGCGGCGCTGCCCGATCCGGCAATCGAGTACCAGTGGTCGTCGTGGATACACGCGAACCCCAAACGATCGTTGCGTGTCTCAATCAATGCCAACCCATCAAACGGGCCATCATTCAGTGCCTTGGCGACCAAATCGGGTGTTAGCGACGACGTACCCTCTACGGGATCGACCTTCACCCGAACCTTGGCGACTCCGTTCAGGCCTGGCGTCGCTGGACCAACCGTCCGAATCTCGCGAATCGCGAGATTCAGCCGTGTCACGTGTCTGGCCCGACGGTCGAACAAGTACACCGCGTCGATATCGAGCTCGGTGCTCGAACCGCGAACCACACCATGCACCGTACCTGCCACTTGGCAGCGGGCATAGTGGGAATTTGCTTCGGAAAGCACACCCGTGACTTCGCAAATACCCACGGAGTCGAGTCCGATGACCGCCTTCACCGAGCCAGGCTCGAGTTGCCAACTATCGCCGACTTGTATTTCGGTTGTGGGGGCCAACCGGTCTAGTGCCAGAGAATCAGCAGCCGTCTGCAGTAGGTCGAGTTCTTGGCGCTGCAGCACGCCTTCTACCGCGGATAGTTGGAGCTCATCCTCTTGCATCGTCACGCGCACTAACCGCCGCGAAGCTGGCAAATCCGGCTGTTGAACGCGACCTGCCACTTCGGTTCGAACTTCTATAGTGTCATAAAAACGTACACTGGTGCGGCCGTCACTTGCAGCCAGCTCGTGGTAGGAAAGCTGGGCGGATGCCGAGACCGGTAGCGCCTCTTCTGTCATGTTCTGGCCGTCGAACAGTAGGTCGCCTCCTAGGTCGAACCCGACAGCTACCGTTTGTGTCGCACCGTTGTGCGGCCCCGGCGATAAGTCGATCGGTTCGGAAGCCCGCAAAGTGGTGCCTGCGGCAGCCAATGCCAACGAAAGCACTAGAGGTAACAATCTCTTCGTCGACATGCCGCACCCCACGAAAAAACCAAGGTCCAAACCTGTCGGGTACATCGACGCAAATTGACGAGAAAATTCACCTCGACGCTACGTAGTTGATGGTTGTGAAGATAGGTAGTCTGGCTCCCCGACGCTCGTCGGACTATCGGTCGCCCCTGTCTGCATTTCGATTGAGGCGTAAAGCTATACTTCATAGGTAGTTAGGAGCTGCGGTTTGTGAAATATTTCACGATCGGCGGAAGAAATGCCGTTTGCCGCGCGAACTTTCTATCGACCCAATTCCGTCTAAATGCGTACAACAGATACGGCCCAAATGTCGCTAGCAACGCTTGACCCATGGCGGTTGGCGGCATACGCGGGCTCCGATCAAGATTTGAAAATCAATGACGAAACACTAATCCCCCCCTATCGCGTTTACGTCGCGTGACGCGAATTGAAAACCAAAGGACAAGTAACCCTCAGAGAATCGTACGATTGGCTTGTCACGAGCCTGTGGCGGCCGCGTTAGCACGCAAGGAGTGTACGGGACCGAAGAGGCGACAGCAGAGAGAGGTGACAAATGCATCGCCACTATCAATCCGACGCGATCCGACGCCTGCGTGACCAGCAGGTGCGGTACGCTCCGCGCGCCAAGCGATTGCAGCAAGTAGAAGCTGCGGAGCAGCTCATTGCCGACGTGGTGTCCGACAAGACCTATACGTACGAATTCGTATGCTTTCGAATCACGGGGTATCGTCCAGAATCCGATACCGACGATGCGTTGTCGAAGATCGCAGGCGAAGATCTACTTCATGACCTGCGTTTGCTGGTCGAGGACCTGTCGGACTCGATCGACCTCGACGCCGAATCTGCCGGCGAGCAGGTGTTGACTGTTGAGCAGTTGGCGCGCCAGTTCAACGTTTCGACCAAGACGATCTCACGGTGGCGAGAGTTAGGTTTGGTAAGCCGTCGATTTGTGTTCGACGGGCGAAAGCGCGTAGGTTTTCTTCGCAGCAGCGTCGACCGCTTCGTCAAAAACAACAGCAAGCGTGTTTCGCGTGGCGCTCGATTTAGCCAATTAACAGACGAGCAGCGCAACGACATCATCAGCAGCGCGCGGCACTTGGCAAGTGGCGGAGTGTGCCAAAGCGAAATCTCACGGCGGTTGGCCGAGCGATCGGGCCGCAGTATCGAGACAATTCGCTCGACGATTCGTCAGTTCGACAAAGAGCATCCGCAGCTAGCGATTTTCCCTGATGCCAAGGCGCCGCTTACTGCCGCTCAGAAGCAGCGGCTGTTCCAGCAGCATCGTCGCGGTATGCCGATCGAAAAGCTGATGAAGCAGTACGGCCGGACCAAGACCACCATCTATCGCGTGATCAACGAGATCCGCGCTGCGGAGGTCATCGAATTGCCGCTCGACTTCATTCCCAATCCACGCTTCGGGCGCAAAGGCGCGGACAAGGCGTGCTTGGGCCCCATGCCCGAGGCGGCCAAGGCAACCCGCAAGGCGAAGATGCCCAGCGGTTTACCCCCCTATTTGGCAAGCCTGTACGAAATGCCACTGCTGACTCGCGAGCAAGAAGGCCACCTGTTCCGCAAGTACAACTACCTGAAGTACAAGGCGGCGAAGCTCCGCGACACGCTTGATCCGGCAAACCCCAAGGCGTCGACCCTCGACGAAATTGAAGCGATCTACGACCAGATCGTGAGCACGAAGAGCGAGATCGCTAGAGCGAATTTGCGGTTGGTGGTGTCGATTGCCAAGCGGCATGTCACGCCCGATCAGAACTTCTTCGAACTGGTCAGCGATGGCAACATGTCGTTGCTGCGAGCCGTTGAGAAGTTTGACTTCGCACGCGGCAACAAGTTCAGCACGTATGCCACGTGGGCGATCATGAAGAACTTCGCTCGCACGATTCCAGGTGAGTTCAAGCACCGCGATCGTTTCCGAACGAGCCACGACGAACTGTTCGCGGCCACCGAAGAGCAGCGGGGCAACCCGATGCTCGAGGAATCGGCTCAAAGTCACCGGGAGCAGCAGATCGAAAAGATCCTCCGCAGGTTGGACGAGCGCGAGCAAAAGATCATCATCGGCCGATTCGGCCTCGACCACAGCCAGGAACCGCAGACCTTGAAAGAGGTTGGGGCCGAGCTGGGTGTGACGAAGGAGCGGATTCGCCAGATCGAAATGCGGGCGCTCACGAAGCTGCGACAGGCTGCCAAGGAAGAGAAGATCGCCCTCGATCTGTAAGTGCCGCTTGGCACCACGGATAACTTTCTACGAACACCAAAGCCCCAACCAGAGTTGGTTGGGGCTTTTCGTTGCCGACTTAGGGTTGTACTCCCAACTGGTCGAACACAAACGAAAGCACGTCGACTTCTTGCTCGATTCGTTCATTCAGTGGCGTGCCGGCGCCGTGTCCTGAGTCGCCGCTCGTCCGCAGAAGTATGGGTGCACCGCTGCCCGCCACCGCTTGCAGTCGCGCGGTCATTTTGCGGCTTTGCATCGGATCGACGCGTGGGTCGTTGGCTCCCGTGAGGAATAGCACAGCAGGGTAACTTGCGCCATCGCGAACGTTATGCAGTGGCGAATACGCCAATAGCGCGTCGAAGTGATCGGGATTCTTCACCGTACCAAACTCGGTAATGTTAAACGCGCCATTGGGCGAGAGTTCGACGCGGAGCATATCGTAAATTCCAACGTGCGCGACGACGGCCTTGACCAGGTTGGGGCGTTGAGTGAGCAGGGCGCCCATTAGCAGGCCGCCATTGCTGCCTCCCTCGATCGCGAGATGCTCGTGGCTGGTGTATTTGCGATCGATCAGGTGCTGGAGCACGGCCGCGAAGTCGTCGAATACGTTTTGCTTGTTCGTCAGATTGCCCTCTCGGTGCCACCGCTCACCGTATTCTCCACCACCGCGAATGTTGGCGATGCCAACCACAAAGCCGTGATCGAGCAAGATCCGGTTGAGCGGGTTGGCATACGGAGTCAAGCTTATCCCGTAACCACCGTATGCTGTAACGAGTGTCGGATTGGTGCCGTCGCGCTCGAGTCCTTTCGGCAACAAGAGGTTCACTGGCACCTTCGTGCCGTCCTTGCTTGTTGCAAACTCACGCACCACCTCCACATCGTCCAGCGACACCGCCAATTCATAGCAGAAATCGGTGGCTGTGGTTGCGGCATCTACGGGATTGAACTGATAGACGCATGGCGCTTTGGTGTACGAACCGGCCGAGAACAGCACCGTGCTACCGGGGCCGCGGCGCACGTTGCCCGATGCGGCCACAGGCGGTTGCGCTGGTGCTCGAAGTGGTTTGCCCTCAAGATCAAACACGCGAATCTCGCTCGGACCGCCGAGTTGATAAACCACGTACAGTCGATCGCCGTCTGCTAGGAGTGTTCCGCCGCCCCAGAAGCTATCGACGATCGTATCTTCGCCCTCGGAGAGCACGGTTTCAAATTTCCCCAACACGAGGTCACCAACACTCGCATGCAGTAGTTTGCCACGTGGAGCGTCTGCACGCGAAACGACGTACACATCGTCGTGCTCGCCAAACTCGGCTTGGATGATTCGGTCGCCAAACTTGCTAAACTGCTGCCAACAACCGTCAGTATCTCGTAGGTAGTGTGCGAACTCACCGCCGTCGCCGAACTGCACCGTAGCGATTACTCGGCCACTTGCGCTATCGACGTCGATGCGTGTTTCTGCGATGCGAGGAAAGTCCTTGCCGATTTCGTAGCGGTCGTCGTCGCTTGAAGTGCCAAGCTGATGAAAATACACCTGTTGGTAGAAGTTCATGTCCGCTTGGTCGCGCTCACCTTCGCGCGGGTGGCGGGTGTAATAAAACCCTCCATTGTCGGCCGCCCAGGCAAGGTCGCCTCCGGCTGTTCCGGTGTTCACGCGCGGCACGAACTCGTCGAGCTCTTTTCCCGAGGCCGTCTCGTAGACCTTCACGTCGCCCACTTCGTGGCCACCCACTGAAAGGCAAACGGCGAGCAGCTTGCCGTCATGCGACGGCTTGTACCACTCAATCGTCGTTGCGCCCGACCCGTCCATCGTGTTAGGATCGACTAGCACTCGCCGCTCGGCATCGGCCTTCGGAGAGTCGGCGACCACCAGAAACGCTTGTTGGAGCGGCGGTTCGTGTTTCATGGCGAACCACGCTCCTGCGACGTACTTCACGTCGTAATAGCGCATGGTCTTAGCCTGCATAATCCTGGTCACCTGCTTGCGAATCTTGCCGACCCCTGGCAGGTTGTCGAGCACCAATCGGGCAAACTCATGCTGCCCTTCGCTCCATGCCTTAACTTCCGGATCACTCCAGTCTTCTAGCCAGCGATAGTCATCGGTGACTTCGGTGCCGTGATACCTATCGGTTACCGGGCGCTTGGCCGTTAACGGAGGTTCTGACGCAGTTGCAATGAGTGACAAGGTCCACAGTAGGAATAGCAGGTAATTGCGATGCATAGCTCGTTGAGTAGCTTGTTAAGGAGATGTATATGTAGGCCGTTGGAGAGTTTAGTTAGAAATCGATTCGAGCTACGGGGTCGAGATTCGACCTGAAAGTTCGCAACAAGGCCAAGAAATCGGCATCGAATACAACTTCACGCGGAGCAATATGTGGAAGGTCATGAGTGATGCTGAAGGCAGGAGTTTAGCAATCCGAGATCATCGTGCCAGTTACGGGTGGATCTACCTATCACTCCGTTGCTTCAATCGTCGCCCACATGCTCCCTTTGCTTCCTTCAATGTTGTCCTTTCCGTATGCGTGGACTTGGTCGCGCTTTAGCTCAGCATGCTCTTTGGTGGTAGTGAGCACGATGGCGCGGCCATCTTCGTCGACGCCTTTGGCGATTTGTTCGCAGTCTTTCTTGGTGTGTCCGAACAATTCGCGGAGCATCGTTTCGACATAGTCGAACGTGTGGTCGTCCGAGTCCCACAACACAACGTGGTACTTTGGCACCTCGCGTTCTGCCCGCTTTGCCTTCCGCTCCTTTTTTGGCGCAACGACGGTCGACATGCCACCATCGTCGGAAGGAGACGATTCTTCGAAGGGGTCGAGAGGAGTATCGTCCATTGGTGAACCTGCCTGAGTGCCGCCGGAGTAGGCCGAGCTCGATCGACCTGCGGTGGTGAAATACGATTGCCCCGAGTATATTGGTTCGCTCGGCCGCAGACCATCCGGCGGCCCTACTGCCCCTTCTTCACTTGCCAGCAAGCTGCCATGCTCGACCGCCGGTTCATCCTCGACAACGTTCAATTGGTTCAAGAGAACTGCGATATTCGCGGTGTGAAGGCGGACGTAGCCAGGTTTGCGGAACTCGAAACCGAACGCCGCGGAATGCAACAGGAAGTCGAAGAACTTTCGCGGCAGGCCAACGCGGTTAGCAAGTCGATTGGCAAGGCAAAGGACGACGCGGAGCGCGAAGCTCGCAAGGAAGAAGGACGTGACCTGCGCGAGCAGAAGGACGCGAAGCAGGCGGACATCGACCGCATCGCAGCCGAGGCAAACGCGATCTACAACCAGATTCCGAACCTCACTCACCCCGAAACTCCGCGCGGTGGAGAGGAAGACAGCCGCGAGTTGCAACGCGGTGCGGTGGAGGTTAGGCCCATGACTTTTCCTGTGCTCGATCACCTCGAGCTTGGTGAGCAGCACAAGTTGATCGACTTGGAAGGCGGCGCGAGAATTGCCGGGCACGGCTTTTACTTTCTGCAAAACGAAGCGGTGTTGTTGGAACTTGCATTGCAGCAGTTTGCCATCGAGTTTCTCGTCAAGGAAGGATTCGTTCCCACCATCACCCCCGACCTTGCCCGCGGCGAAATTGTGCAGGGCGTCGGCTTCGTACCGCGCGGGCCCGAGACTCAGATCTATAGCATTGAGAACCACGATCTCAACCTTGTCGCCACGGCAGAGATCACACTCGGCGGACTGTACGCGGGTCAGGTGCTCGATGAAGAACAGCTGCCTATCAAACTGTGCGGCATCAGTCATTGCTACCGTACCGAAGCGGGCGCTGCTGGGCGTGCGTCGCGAGGTTTGTATCGCGTGCACCAGTTCACCAAGATCGAGATGTTCGCCTTCACGCTGCCCGACCAAAGTGAGGACACGCACAACTATTTCCGCGACCTGGAGTGCGAAATCTTCGACAGTCTGGGCATTCCGTACAGAGTGCTCGACATTGCATCGGGTGACCTCGGCGGGCCGGCCTATCGTAAGTTTGACCTCGAAGCGTGGATGCCCGGGCGAGGCAGCGCCGGTGAATATGGTGAGGTGACTAGCACTTCGAACTGCACCGACTACCAGGCTCGCCGCCTCGATATCCGATACAAGACGAAAGGCGAGAAGGGCACCCAGTTCGTGCACACCCTCAACGGAACGGCCATCGCAGTGAGCCGCGCACTGATCGCCATCCTCGAGAACTGCCAACAAGCCGATGGCTCGATCGTCGTGCCCGAGGTACTGCAAAGGTACGTGGGCAAAGAGCGAATCGGCGCAATTGTAAGCGATTGAACGGCCAACGAACGATGCTACGTCGTTGACCGTTCGTTGCGGATATCTCAGGCCCGCACGCGGCCAGCCTGGTCGATCAGTTCGTCCACGGCTCCTTCTAGCAGCTCGGCAGCGGTCCCGCGATTGCGACACAGGGCTTCGACACGGCCCGCGTACAGGCAAAGATCGCCGTAGCCGTAGCCTCCGGCCGCCCCTTTTAGTTGATGAGCGGCCCGGCATAGTCCCTCTCGGTCGTCGGCCGACACCATTTGCTCGATGATCGACATGCGTAGCGGAAGCTCGCTGACAAACAGATCCACCAACTCGGCGAGTTCGGTTCGTCGCAACGTTGAGTAAACCGGTTCCTGAGTCATGACGTGGGTCCTTGTATCCTCGTTCTCTATGTTCACCGCGGGCAGTCTGCAGCGGTAGTTGCCGCCAGGGTGCACGTCGAACCTGCCCCAAGCATTCGATCGTGCGCGAAAGCCTAGAGAATTGATCGCGGACGGGGAAGTTCACTTTGCGACAACCAGCTCCGACGCGGCATATACAAACTGTAGTGTTGACTCGGCGACCGCGCCCTTGTTTTCCATAGTCGGCGTCCGAATCTCTGCGCCAGGTAGCGGCCTGTGACGAAAATGCCCTTCGTTGCATGCGGAGAGTGCCGCAAGCCGCGGCACTCTCGAAACACCTGCCGACTATCCGCTTCGACTTGGTGCTTGTCTGCTCGTCACGGCGCTCGATCCCACCCAAGGTGTCGGCGTCATAATCCGCAATATCTATCCGTGGTGCTAGCAAATATGGCGCATTCGGTACTCCTGGTATGGCGTTCTGGGCGAATCGCGAAATATGCGACGATGAGCGAGGATTGGCTGATCGGGTTGTCGATAACGCTGATGGACTAAGTGGCACACCAACCGCTTCAGATTCGAGAATCCGCGGCGACGCGGCCGGCGCCATATGCCATGCGGCGCGACCTGCCTCGCTGCTCGAATTTGTCTGCTTGGTAACCGCCGCCGATTGAGTTTAAGTGTTTCCCTCTCCCCCCGTGTTTTTTGAGGAGCGTAGAAATGAAGAGTCGTGCCGTTTTGGCGACGCTGTTCCTTGGCGCCGCCCTCGTGCTCTCCAGCGCCCAAAACGCCAACGCCTGCTTCGGGCTGTTCGGTCGTGGTGGTGGTTGTTGTGAGCCGAGCTGTGGATGTGAACCGTCTTGTGGTTGTGAGCCCGCTTGCTGCGTGGCTGAGCCCACCTGCTGCGACACCGGTTGCTGTGCACCGCGTCGTGGTTGCTGCTTGAGCCGTTTGTTCGGTGGCCTGTGCCGCAAGCACCGTCACGCTTGCTGCGACGTAAGCTGCTGCGAGCCAAGCTGCTGTGCCGAGCCCACTTGCTGCGCTCCCGAGCCTTCGTGCTGTGCTCCTGAGCCAAGCTGCTGTGTCGAAGAGCCTAGCTGCGGATGCGAAGCAGATTGCTGCTGCGATCCTTGCTGCGAGCCGTGCTGTGCTCCTCGCTGCCGATTGTTCGAGTGCTTCGGAAAAATGTTCCGTCGTCACCGTCGTCACAGCTGCTGCTGCGAGCCGACCTGTGGCTGCGAGCCAAGCTGCGGCATTGTTGAGCCAAGCTGTGGCTGCAACTGAGAGACGATGAAAGACTAACAGGCCTTCAACTCCTGTTAGAATGATGGATTCAAAAACCACCGTCGGGCCCTTCCAAGGTTCGGCGGTGGTTTTTGCATTGCTGTCGCCAAACCGTACATTCGCCAGTGAGCGGATTCGCACAACTTTTCATCGACAGCTTCTTACCTCTTGTTACCTCGTTGCTACAACCGATTGCCATTCGTATACTGCCAATCCGCTTCTGGGTTTCCAATTCCTCGCGATTGACAAAGGGCTTTCCATGGCAACGTTTCTCTCCACCATCACACTGACCGGCAATGGCGTAACACACATTCGTGAGTCCATTGATCGCTCGGAACACTTCAAAGCGACAGCGAAAGACCTCGGAGTGACTATCACCCATGTTTACTGGACGCTCGGTTCGCTCGACGGCTTCTTGCTGATGGACGCCCCCGACGAAGAAACCGCGACCGCACTGATGCTGCATTTGGCATCGCAAGGCAACGTCGAAACCGAAACCCACCGCGCTTTCGACGCCGCGGAAATGACGGCCATCATCGACAAGATGCCATAACGCATCGGTGTACGGTTAAACCGTCATTCGTGGGCCGCGTGGCGGCCCGGCTAGAGCGCGTGAGAGAGTGCAACTCACTCTTCCTCTGTTCCCTCCGTGCTCTCTTGTTCAACCTTTTTCGCTTCGGGCCCCTTGCCAGCCGTGGCGTCCGCTGCCGGTTGCGCGGCCGGCTTGGCCTCCTCCGCCATCCCCTTCTTCAGTTCCTCGGCAGGGATGAAATCGAGCGAGACGCTATTGATGCAGTACCGCTGATCGGTGGGCGTGCCGAGGCCTTCGCCTTCGAAGACGTGACCCAGGTGCCCATCGCAGCGAGCACACGTTACCTCGACGCGAACCATGCCAAGGCTGTAGTCAGGGGTTTGCACTACGCGATTGCCCGCCTTGGCCGCGTAGAACGCGGGCCAGCCACAACGGCTGTTAAACTTGGTTTCGCTCTCGAACAAGATGAGCCCGCACCCAGCGCACGCATACGCGCCCGGCTCGAAGTGTTTGTCGTACTCACCAGTGAAGGCTCGCTCGGTGCCCTTCTGCCGCAGGATGTAAAACTCCTCTTCGGTTAGGTGCTTCTTCCACTCCTCGTCCGACTTCTCGATTGGCTCGATTTCCGGTTCCGGTTTCGCGTCCGACGGATCACTCGGCATCGTGGTTTCCTTTACAGCAGGGGTAGCAGGCAGAGTCGACGTGTCGATCGCTTCGCAGCCGGCGGCCAGCAGCAGGAGTGGAATTAGCATGTGGTAGTTCTTCATGATTTATTGAAGTAGCGTACTTGAACTCTACGTCGTCCCTCTATCGAACCTTAGACTCGGTGCTCGTGCCGGACAACCAGCCGTATATGAGCCCCGGGTGGGCTACTGTAGGTAAATTCACATTTTGCCACAGCGAGAAAAAACTCGTTCGTGTAACTCATTACACAACAACCACTTCGAGTAAATTCGCACCCCGCTCCGCGAACAAACGATTCTCTGTGCATCTATTCGGCACTGCGAGTCGAGCCGCATCTTCGTAAGTTGTTCCATTGAATCAGGTTACAGCAACGGGGAAACACGAGCATACGGCCGTAAATTCACGGGTACCCATGTGGTTGGAAAAAACCCCTGCGCTGTGATCAACGACCAAACGCCTGGTAACCAAATCAGCACCCGTCGGATGCTCGCAGGCCACGCGACTACAACAATCCGCAGCCATCTATTAGATCAAACTAGCGGATGGATTCCACAACGATTCTTGGCCACCAGGCACGCCGGTGTGCCGCCGCTGGTCCACTCACCGCCGCTCGCTACAATGCGGTACCCGTCCACCGATACCCAACTCTAGCACCCAAACCAAGAGAGTTTCGTATGCCATTCGACATTGAAGGATCCGTTGCCCTAGTCACTGGTGCGAATCGAGGCATCGGCCGGGTGATCACCGAAACCTTGCTGGAGAACGGTGTGAAGAAGGTCTACGCCGCCGTGCGTAACCCCGAGACGGTCGCTTCGCTTGTCGACGAGTATGGGGACCGGGTCGTACCGCTGGAGCTTGATCTCGTTCAGCCCGACACGATCGCCGCTGCTGCCGAGAATGCGGCGGATGTGAATCTGGTGATTAACAATGCCGGCGTGCTACGAACGTCGACGGCGCTCTCCGAGACGGCGATCGACGACCTGAAGTTTGAATTGGATGCCAATGTGTTTGGATTCCTCAACGTGGTTCAAGCCTTCGTGCCGGTTGTCAAAGCGAACGGCGGTGGTGCGATTGTCCAACTCAATTCGGTGGTCTCGATGAAGGCCTTTCCTCAGTTTGCCACCTACTGCGCGTCGAAGGCAGCCAGTTACTCGTTGGTTCAGTCGCTTCGATCTTCCCTAAAGGAACATGGAATCGAGATGTTGAGCGTGCACCCCGGGCCGATTGCGACCGACATGGGAGACGACGCAGGATTGACGGAAATCGCCGAACCACCCTCACTCGTTGCCGAAGCGATTGTAGAGAGTTTGAAAGCCGGCGACTTCCATGTCTTCCCCGACACGATGGCCAAGACCATCGGCTCGGCCTACGCCGACTTCAGCCGCATGGTGGTGGAAGCGGAATTCAGCGAGGAATAGGTCCTGGCGCGGAACTCCCAGTGCGGCAGCCTATTCTCGAGAATTGTTCCGCGCGACCCCATTTAGTCGGTCGTCCGGCGGTTACAATCGGGGTGACTCGTGCGTCTCCATGCCCATATTCTCATGAACTCGGCGAGCTCCCCATATGGCCACCAAAATCCAAGTGCTGGACGATACGATCAAGATCGATAAGACCTTCACCTCTGCCAAAGATCGCGTGTCGATCAATGGCGAAACGGTGTTCGAAGGCAAAATGGGAATCGATTCGCGGCAGAAGTTGCGCGTCGGCGACCGAGACTACGCGGTAGAAGTTCGAAAAGTTGGCAAGCTCGGTGCGACAGCTGTTCATCTTCAGATTCATGAAGACAACGAGCTGATTCATTCGGGTGTCTACGATCAAGCGGGTAAACCAGCCAACGGCGATGGCCAGGTCGCAAAGAACGGGGCGCTTCATCTTTGCGCCGTGGTCGGCGCCTTCGCCGGGGTCGCGATGATGCTATATCTAAACATGGCGACGGGCGTTGTGCCCGGTGGGGCCATCGGCGGCGCCATCGGCGGCGGAGTTGGTGCCATGATAGGACACGGAATCAGGTCGTTGTTTATTGGGCGCAAGTGACAGCCACCGTTGTGGGGCTGTTTCGACCATCATCTGTTTTGTGTGCCACTGGCTCTGCCAGTGAACGGAACTACCATGAAGCGATGCCAGTTGACCTCCACCAAAAACGAGTCAGGCACTTTGAAGGACGCGGCCATCTGCACGAGCTAACTTTCTCTTGCTACCGTCGTCTGCCACTTCTCACCAATGATGAGTGGCGTGCGATTTTTGCTCGCTGTCTCACATCTGCATGCACCCAGGAGAAATTTGAACTTGTGGCTTTCGTGTTCATGCCTGAACACGTCCATCTCTTGGTGCATCCGATCCGCCAGGAAGCAAGAGTCAGCCGTCTATTGGCTCGAGCGAAGCAGCCAACTTCCAAAGCAATAAAGCAGCTTCTGCAAAACGGAAATGCGTTGCTTCTCGATCGACTCACCGTACGCGAGCGCCCAGGCAAGACCTGCTTCCGGTTCTGGCAAGAAGGTCCAGGTATTGACCGAAATCTCTTCAGCCCACGAGCGGTAAAGGCGAGCATCGACTACATTCACACGAATCCTGTGACACGTGGCTTATGTGGTCGTGCCATTGATTGGCGGTGGTCGAGTGCCCGCTACTACCTGCAAGGTATTGCAGACTCCGACCTGCCTCCTGTAACTAGACCTGTGGCCCAGTGGTTTGACCATAGTGGCGTGCAAACCGAACACAGCTAGCCTGTCACTGGCAAAGCCAGTGGCACACAGGCGCTTGCTCGTGTTCTCCACTCACCCAGCTTTGCGTGCAATCGCTACCACCGATAGAGCGGGCAGTGCTGAGAACTTCTCAATGGTCTTTGCAACTGGCAGCAAGCGTTCGTAGGTTTTCATCTGCCGGGCCGACAGCGTGCGTCGGCGTAGCACCTTGCCCGAGGCCCACCAGCCAAGCGTGCCCAGGCGATTGAACCCGTACAGTCGCTCCACTTTGAGGCCCGTGTTCTCGATCTTGGTGCGAAACTCGCTGCGCGTGTACCGTCGGTAATGGCCCAGCGTGTGGTCGACTTGGGAATACAGCCAAGGGTGCGCCGGCACCAACAGCACTGCCGTGCCGCCAGGTGCGAGCAGTTTGGCGAAATGGCCAAGCACAAGTTGGTCGTCTTGCACGTGTTCCAGCACGTTGACGCACAACACGCTGTCGAACTTTTCGTCAGCCAACTCGACTACCTGATCAAGGTCGTGCAAGTCGGCCGCATGGAACGCAAACTGTTCGGGGTCGGCATGGCGTCGGCGAAGCCGCGCCACGTAGGTCGCGTCCATATCGATGCCAACCACTCGACGGCGATCGGTTAGCCGCTCGGTGAGGTTTCCAATGCCCGAGCCCGCTTCCAACACGCTCTCGCCCAAGTACGGCCTCAGCACCTGCATCAGCCAATCATTGAACTTGGGCGCCTGGCCAACGTTCTCGAGAATCTCCAGGCCATCGTGCGAGACAACCTCGGTAGGTTCCACAAGCTGGCTGACACCGGTTTGAAGTGCGGAGGCTTCCATAGGTTACACAGGCGGTGACGGAGTAAAGCGGGCACAAACGTGAACGTCGCTCGAAAAGTATAGGTCACGCTTGTGGCACCCAAGTGGCGCCAGTGCGGTCGCAACGGCTGTACATCTTCTGTGGGGTGAGCCGAATGCGCTAGCGTCGGGTGCTACCGCGTTCATCCGAGGCTAGCGCATTCGGCTCACGTCGTCCAACTCGTCGCGGGGAATCGCGTGGGCGGCGCTAGTTCGCGGCTCAGGCCCGTTCGCAAACCGCCAAGCAGCGCTGCCGCAAACACCAATACAAACGTTGGGTACAGGTGCGCCGTCACTCGCCACCAATTGGGCGCGGGCGGCAACAAGTAAAGGTCGAGATAGGGCATCAGGCACAACACGGCGATCGCAATTCCGCCGAAGCGGGCGTACAGATTCGAGGACCTGAGCGACTCGCGAATCAGCACGGCTGCGGGGAAGATCATCAGCACCAAGTAGTGAGCCCACGACACAGGGCTCGTCAGCAACATGACCGTAACCAACAAGCAGAACGGCACATGCTTGGCCAATGGCCGCCGCCAGGCGGTCCAGTAAGCCCAAGCGATCACGCACAGCGAGATCATCTTGGCAAGCAATCCCGGCAGCCAAGCCGCGGACCCGTCGAGGCAAGCCTCGGCCGAACGGGCGACGACCGCTTGCAACGAAAAATTACTTAGCGATTCGCTCCCCGACCGAATGACCGGCATGCCCCGCGTTGCGAAACCGTACCACGCGTCGAATCCGGTCACCCCCCACACCGCAGCGCCAACACCGGCGATTACTAGCAAGCGCCCGACTATGTCGCGGACGCCGATGGAGCGGTACATCACGAACCACGGCAGTAAGAAGGCCGGATACAGTTTGAAGAACGCGGCCAGCCCCACCAACGCACACGCCAGTTGGTGTTGCTCTCGTCGCGCTAGCGCGTAGGCGCTAAGCAGCACCACGCCCACGAGCAACTGCACCTGCGAGTAGTACCAATGGTCGAGCATGGCCGTGGAACCGAGCACCAGACCGATAAGCAGCACACCCAAACGACTGGCGAGTGGAATCGCCAGGAGTCGCAAGGTGAGTGCTACCGTGGCCACAGCACATAGCGCCTGCACACAAGCCCAAATGCCGTACGCCTGAGCTAGCGGCAGCCAACTGAAAGTGGCGAACGTACGGAGTAGCAACGGTGGGTGCGCGCCAATGGGAATGCGGGCGTCGTACTCGAGCCCTAATCGCTCGCAGTGCGGCCTCAACGGCTCGCTGTACGGATCGCGTCCCGAGATCACAAAATTCGACGCGAGGTAGTAATGCGAGAAGTCGATCAAACGAGGGGCGGTCTGAACATTGCGGACGATTCCCGCCAACCCAACGGCTATCATCAAAACGGCGAGCGCAATGGAAGCCACTCCAGCGGGTCGGAGAGCGGGATCATCGCTTTGCTCTGACTTATCTTGTTTCACGAGTTCGAGGGCCTTGCCAGTGGGAAGTCACGCAAGCCTAGCGTGCCATTAACCACCGCGAAGCAGCCAATTGTCCGGCATCCTAGAAGGCCACGGCCGCCCAACTCTCCAGGCTGGCTCCATTCGGCATAATCGTCATAATCTACGTTCTTCCAAAGAGTTACGCGCAAGTCAAAACCGCCGGGTAGCTTCGCTGGCGGGCGGTTAGGTATAGTTGTCCATTGAGGCCAGCGGTGCGCTGGCCTTGTTTATTTTCGACACCCCGGGCGTTGGCCAGCGTGCCGTCGCCATGCTTGATGATCGAAGCATCCATTCCGGTTGGTAGTCCAGAGCAACTGATCTTGTTGTTCGGTACCTCGGACCAGCACCTCCGCCGCATTCGCGAGGCGACCGAGGCCAAGATCTCAACGCGCGGTGGCAAGATCCACCTCAGCGGCCCTGAGAGTTCGGTATTGCAAGCCACGGCGATCTTTGAACAGATGCGCGTGGCGATCGGTTCCGATGGCGCGCTCATGCCGCACCAGGTCGACGAGATCATCGCGGGCGTGGTCGGCAAGTCGAGCAAGTCAACCACCAAGCCGGTCGACGTCAACAAACGCGGGCGGAGCGTTCGTGCTCGCACGCCTGGCCAAGAGGCCTACATCGAGGCCATCCGCAATCACGACCTCGTGTTCTGCATCGGGCCAGCGGGTACCGGTAAGACGTATCTCGCAGTGGCCACCGCGATCGAAGCGCTCAAGGCCCAGCAAATTCGCAAGATCGTATTGGTGCGACCAGCCGTCGAAGCCGGCGAGAGTCTCGGGTACCTGCCTGGCGACTTGCTCTCGAAGATCAATCCCTACCTTCGCCCATTGCTCGACGCATTGGGCGAAATGATGGACTACGACCAGGTGAAGCGTTACATGGCCGACGACATCATCGAGGTCGTTCCGCTCGCCTACATGCGCGGGCGGACGCTAAACAATGCGTTCATCATCATGGACGAGGCCCAAAACACCACGGTCTCGCAAATGAAGATGTTCCTCACCCGTATGGGTTCGAACAGCAAGGTGGTGGTTTCGGGCGATACATCGCAGGTCGACTTGCCATCGCACACGCGAAGCGGCTTGACCGACGCGATCGCCCGGCTCAAACGGATCCACGGCTGTGCTCAAGTCATTCTGTCGAAAGAAGACATCGTGCGACACCGATTGGTCGAGTCGATTGTCAGAGCGTATGAGGAAGGAACAGGTTAGGAGTTGGGGGTTGGAGCCAGGTTCTGACGCCTAAGGCCCCAACACATCGCCGTTTCACCATGTCGACCGCCACGCCGAAGAAAACGCGAAGCGATCGGGTTGCCTCGGTTGAGTTGCCGCCCGGTCGCTTTGAAGCGCTCGCGAGAAATCTGCAGCGAGGACCCGTGCTGCTTCGGCTGGCGATTTGTGCGTTGGTGGCACTGGTGCTCTGGGCAGCGACGGGCGGTTGGGCGCCGCCGCTCGACCATCACTTTGGCGAAATCCCGCACCGTGACGTCGTGGCGCGAACTAACTTTTCGGTCGTGAATGAGGAAGCGACCGCGAAAGCGCGCCAGCAAGCAATGGATACGGCGACCGCCGTCTACGATCAAGACCCGCAGCCAATGGTCGAGCTCAAGGCTCGAGTGCTCAACGAGTTGGCACAGATTGCCGGTGCCGAGTCGCTGGAAGATGTCGACCCGCAAATTTGGGATAGCTACCAACCCGACCTGGCTGAAGGTACGCCCGAACCAACCGATGCAGAGCGCGCTAAGCAGTTCGATCTGTTCAAGCAGGCGCTACTCGACGATGCGTCGGACAAGAAGATCGAAAGGGTGCTGGACGACGTGTTCAAGGAGGACCTCGAGCAGTTTGGCGTCCTGACCGAGTTGCCTAGTGAGGACTATGCGACAAGCACAAAGATCACGATTCAGCAGATGGAACCGACGGGCGTCCAGGTTGAGAAGCAGATTAACGACGTGCTGCTGGTGTCGGTTCGAGACCGCATCCGACGGCAACTTGAATTGCGGATGCCATCGCTCGAAGTGGCAGCCCATATCTTTGCGCGCCTTTACGACGACCTAAGCGGCACACTCACGTTGAACGAAAAGGCGACCACCGAAGAGCGGCAACGGGCGGCCGAAAAGGTCGACGAAGAGCCAGTGATGCGCGAAATCGTGCAGGGTGAGGAGCTGGCTCCCGCCGGCGAGCGAATTGGCGCAGCCGAGTTTGCCCTCTTAGAGAAAGGTCACGAGCAACTGCTGAAGGAACTCACCTGGCAGCAAAAGTTGTCTCGTTCGGCGGCGGTGCTCGGCATGTACGTGGCGTTGTACACGTTGTGTGGCTTCTACATCTACAAAATGGAGCCCCGCATCCTAAGTGAGCTTAGCCGCTTCATCGGCGTGCTGGCCGCGGTAGCACTGGCCGTGTTGCTGATGTATCTGACCTATCGCTATCATCGACAGGCCGAAGTCATTCCGCTGCTGCTATTTGGGATGACGATCGCCGTCGCCTATTCTCAACCACTCGCTTTGTTACTGGCAACGGCCGTAACCTTAGTTGGCGTAATCTCCACCGGCACCGGACTGCACGAGGCGGTAGTGCTAATGGCGACCACTGCCGGCGCTATTATCGTACTCGACTCTGTTCGTACGCGGAGCAAACTGCTGAGCGTTGGTTTTGTGGCGGCAGCCGTGGCTTTCTTTACAAACCTGGGAGTCGGCACGCTACAGGGCGATCCATTCGTTCCGACGTTGCAAGTGGCTTTGTGGCTCGCGTTGTGGGCTGTGATCGCCGGCTCGTTGATGACTTGCATCCTTCCGTTGGTCGAAAAGCTCTACAGCGTGCAAACCGACTTGAGCCTGTTGGAACTCGGTGACCCGGCTCACCCGCTACTTCAAGAGTTGGTACGCCGCGCGCCGGGCACCTACAACCACTCAATCAACGTCGCCTCACTGGCCGAAGCGGCCGCTGAGTCGATTGGGGCGCGCGGGTTGTTGGTCCGCGTAGGCGCCTACTTCCACGACATCGGTAAAATGCTCAAGCCCGGTTATTTCGTGGAGAACCAAAGCAGTGGCGACAACCGCCACGACGCGCTGGTGCCGGCAATGAGTACGCTGGTGATCATCGCCCACGTAAAAGACGGCGCGGACTTGGCCCGGCAGAATAGGTTGCCTGAGCCAATCATCGACTTCATTCAACAACATCACGGCACGACGCTGGTGGAGTACTTCTACCGTCAGGCGACCGACCGCCGCGAGAACGACCCTGACGCCAGCGAGGTCGACGAAAGCTCGTTCCGCTACCCCGGCCCCAAACCGCAGACCAAAGAGGCCGGCGTGCTGCTGTTGGCCGATGCGGTGGAAAGCGCCAGCCGGGTGCTGGTCGAGCCTACGCCGTCGAGAATCGAGAGTTTGGTGGAAGAATTAACGAGAAAACGCCTACTAGACGGACAATTCGACGAGTGTGGCCTGACGCTGGAGGAAGTGCGAAAAGTGGGTGCCAGTTTGGTGAAATCGCTCACCGCAGTGTATCATGGTCGGGTCAAATACCCCGACCAGGAAAAGAATGCTAGAACGGGTTGAGGTCGCGGTCGTAGTGCCGACGACAACAGACAGGCTCGCCAGGCGGACGGCGGGCGCGCAGCCAACATGGAATGATGATCGACATCGCGATTACTAATCGCCAAAACAACTTATCCATCAACGCCGATCTACTGGCGAACGCTTGCCGTAGAATTCTGGCTGGCGACGGGCACGTCGCAGCGGCTATCAGTCTAGCTGTGGTCGACGATGCCGAGATGCACGACCTAAACCGCGCGCATCTCGACCACGACTACCCGACCGACGTTCTCAGCTTCCCGCTTTCCGACCCCGGTTCGCCGCTATCAGGCGAAGTGATCGTCAGCGCCGATACGGCTATCAAGAACGCCAGCGAATACGGCAACCTCGCTGAAGAAGAGTTGCTGCTCTACGTCGTGCACGGCGTGCTCCATCTGGTAGGACTTGGCGATAAGTCGCCCGCAGACTCCAAGAAGATGCGTCAGGCCGAGGCGTACTGGCTCGCGGAGTTAGGAGTGCCGGGCGAGCGAGTTGCTCGGCTGGTGTATATCGACGAAGGAGTCGATATGGAACAGCTTACCTCCGAAGGAGAACCCACGCGGTGACGCTTGATCCGCTGCTTTGGGTGGCGATTATCAGTGCTGCCCTAGTTTGTTTCTTTTCCATTGGCACCCGTGTGCTAAGAGGCTTTTCTCGCCATGACTTGAAGGAACTGTGCGAGAAGCGTAACGACGACGATTTGTTCAGCGAAGTGCTCCGCTCGCACGACCGAGTGGCACTCGGACTCGATGTGCTCGTGGTGTTGGCGACTACTGCGTTCATCGTTGCCGCATCGGCTTGGATTTGGATTCAAGACACTCAGGTTCCACCGCCGAGTTGGACCACCGTGCTCGCCCAAGCGCTGGTGCTCGGGCTGATTCTGGTGTTCATCCGAGTCGCCGTGCCGTGGACCGCGTCCAGGCTGTTTTCTGCTCACGTGCTGTACTACTGCTGGCCGTTGTTTGGCGTTCTAGCGCTGGTGGCCAGCCCCATTGTTGGCTTCGCCCAGTTGCTCGATACGGTGCTGCACCGAGTTTTCGGTCGTACCGCGCCGCAGATGGACGAAGAATCGCTCGAAGAAGAAATCCGAACGATTGTTACCGAGGGGCACCGCGAGGGTCTACTCGAGGGCGAAGCACGCGAGATGATCGAAGGTGTTATCGAACTTGGCGACGCCGACGTGGCCGAAATCATGACGCCTCGAACCGACATGCACATGGTCCAGGTCGATTTGGCTTGGGACGAACTACTGGCCGACGTGACCTCCGCCGGCCATACGCGAATTCCCGTCTACGACACTAATCGAGACGACATCATTGGCGTGCTGTACAGCAAAGACTTGTTGCCCGAACTCGCTAAGCCGGTGGACGATCCTCGTAAGCCGCTTCGAGAACTGATTCGCAAACCGCTATTCGTCCCGGAAACCAAGGCCGTCGACGACCTGCTCTCGATGTTTCAGCAGGAGAGGACTCACATCGCGATCGTGCTCGACGAGTATGGTGGCGTCGCGGGCTTGGTGACGATCGAAGATGTGCTCGAAGAAATCGTTGGGGAAATCGTCGACGAGTACGACGAGGATGTCGAAGAGGCGATCGAACAGAAGGCCGAAGACGTATTCGAAGCCGCCGGCCGCGCCCATATGGACGAAATCAACAGCGCGATGAGCGTCGAACTGCCCGACGATGGCGACTTCGACACCATCGGTGGCTTCGTATTTACAGAGTTCGGTCGTGTGCCGGCCGTCGGCGAGTCGCTACTGTGGAACGACTTGATCAAGATCACCGTGCTCGAAGCCACTCGCCGCCGTATCGACCGGGTGCGCCTGGAGCGCATCCAAGCCGGAACGCGAGAGATTGCGTAGCGGGGCATGACCAATGTCGCAGGGCCCAATGACCAATTAAGGGCATCGAGCGTACAGGCCATTGTTAAGTCGTCATTGGACATTCACCATGTTCTGGCTCTATCTTCTCTACTATGTCCTGCTACTGATCACTTGCATTATCGGGCTGGCCGTTAGCGTGTTGGGGCTGCCAGGGTTGTGGTTGATGGTCGCCGCGACCGTCGTCTATGCGGTAATCACAGGCGGTACGGTGCTCACGGGCGCGACGGTCGTGGTCGTGGCGCTGCTGGCGCTCGCAAGCGAGGTGGTGGAGTTCGTTGCCGGAGCTGCTGGCAGTCAAACCGCCGGCGGTACCTGGCGCGGCATCGTTGGGGCTGCGGTCGGTGGCATCGTCGGCGGCTTGGTCGGCGTGCCAGTGCCAGTGATCGGCCCCATCTTAGGTGCCATCCTGGGCGCAGCGGTTGGCGCCGGAGTACTGGAACTGGCCGGCGACGTAGGCGATCTGCAAAAGGCCGGCGACGTAGCGGTTGGCGCGGCCAAGGGACGACTCGTTGGCACGCTCAGCAAAATGGTGTTCGGTACGGTGATGCTATTGATTACCGCCCTCTATGCATTCCCTGTGGTTAGCGACCTGCCGGCGGTGGATGCAGCCCCCCTTGGTTGAGCAGCCAGATGCTACCAGGTACGAGACCCTCTCCCCCGAGGGGAGAGCGTGGCCGAAGTCCGGGTGAGGGACGAACTCTTAGCCCGATCGTTGCCCTCACCCCAGCCCTCTCCCGTTCAACGGGAGAGGGCGCAGCAGAGAACCTGATGCTAGCCCAAACGAGTGACTGCACTTGACTTATGCCTCTTGGCTCCTCTAACCTTCGCCGCCTTGTCTTGTGGCCGGTGATGGCCCGTGTTTTCGGTTCTTGTTTCATTGTGGTGCGCACGAATTCATGACTCGCCTCGAATCTTATGTCGCCGCAGCAGTCGTCTTGGTGTGGTTGGCTACCACCGGTTGTACTTCGCTGACCGCAAGCATGCCACGCATACCCAGTTGGTCGGTGGCCGGCGCGGCAGCCGAGCCGGGGACACGCGACTGGTGGAAGCGAAACAAGAAGAAGGCCGAGTTGGTGCCCGGCAAAGGGTACCGAGTGGAGGGCGTGGCTGGTTACTTCGATAACGCTGGCCGTCCCATGGACGCCCCTATGGCCGAAGAGTCGCTGGTGGTCACCGAAGACGACAAGCCGACGCAAGGCTTGCTGCCAGGGATCGATCCGAAGGCGCAATACGGCAAGGCTCGAGCGGCGATTGGGTTGGGGCCGAACCAAGAGCGCGCCCAGGCCGCGTTCGAGAAAGCGCAAGAGTTGTATGCCGAAGGACGGTACAGCCGCGCGGCAAGGCGGTTTAAGGAAGCTGCTGAGCGATGGCCCAAGTCGTCGATCGAACAGCAGGCGATGTTCCAGCTAGCGAACTGCTACTTCTTCGACGATCAGTACATCGAAGCTCGCGACAAGTACGCCGAATTGCTCGAGAAATACCCGAACTCGGGGCAAGTCGATCTCGTCATCGAACGTCTATGGGCCATCGGAATGTACTGGGAGAAATACCACGAATACGATCCACGATGGGCGCTTACGCCGAACTTTCTCGACCAAACCAGGCCTTGGTTCGACACGCTCGGTCATGCGGTCAAAACCTACGAGCACATCCAACTCTACGACCCCACCGGTCCCCGCTCCGACGACGCCATCATGGCCATCGCGGGCATTTACTTTCGCACCGAGCGGTACGCCGACGCCGACCATTACTACTCACTGCTTCGCCAGCAGTACCCGCGAAGCGATTTCCAGTTCGAAGCCCACCTGCTAGGTCTGCAAGCGAAGCTAAAGAAGTACCAAGGCCCCGAGTACGATGGCACACCACTTGAAGAGGCAAAGGTGCTTGCCAGCCAGCTTCGTAGCCAATTCTCTCGACGTCTCAACGCCGATGAACGCAAGCGGCTCGACGAAACGCGCGCGCAAGTGGCGCAGGCCATCGCTGCCCGCGACATGACCATGGCGGCTCACTATGAGAAAACGGCCAATCACGGTTCGGCGCGCATCTACTACAACGAGGTGATTAAGAAGTTCCCCGAATCGCAACTTGCGGCAGCGGCTCGCGAGCGGCTGGCCGAAAACGCTGAAGAACCCGCCAGGCCCGAAGAACCGATGAAGTGGCTGGTCGACATGTTCCCCGAGAACCCCGAACGCACACGCGTTGCTCGCGTACCCGAGCTGCGTGATAGCCGTACCGGGGACGAAGAAACCCGGTTAGCGGAACAGGACGACTCAACCGTCGACCGCTAGAAGTTCAGTCCAGGTAGCAGGCACTCCCACTAGTGAATCTCCGCCGCGCACAATTCGCGCTAGCCATCCTCGGAGGCCTATTGTCGACTGGCTGTGCGTCGTATCGGATGGGGGCCGACTCGCTCTACGCTCCCGACATCCGCACGGTGTACGTGCCAATGATCGAGTCGGAGAGTTTCCGTCGCGACCTGGGCGAGCGGCTGACTGAAGCCGTGGTAAACGAAATCGAGAGCAAGACTCCGTACAAAGTGGTTAGCTCACCAGGCGCCGACGCTGTGTTGTCGGTTCGCCTGCTCGGCGACGTGCGGCGGACCTTAGTCGAGGACGCCTTTGACCAGACTCGGGCAGCGGAAGATCGTTTGCACGCGGAAGTGACGTTCGTGAACCATCGCCGTCAAGGATTCGCTGTACCAGGGCCTCAGTACTTCGACGTACCAGGCACGCTAACACCTGCCGGGCAAACGGCCCTACAAGTGCCGGCCGTGGGCCAAACCGTGGCGTCCAGTCAACAACTGGCCATCGAAAGACTTGCGCAACAAATCGTCGGTTCGATGGAAGAGTCGTGGTAGCGCAGGCGCGATCGGGTTGTGTTCTCTTCGACGGGACCGCATGGTAATCTGGACGGCATGTCCGATGCATTTGCGCCCGAGTCGTTTCCCATTCGCCCCATCGAAAATCGATCGACGCGCTGGAGGCTCCGTACCCGGGTGCTTGAGTTCTCGGCTCTGCCCGCTTGGATGGGCATCTTGAACGTCACGCCCGATAGCTTTTCCGACGGCGGCCAGTTCGTCGACGAGCAGCGGGCGTTCGATCAGGCGTGTGAGTTGATTGAGCACGGCGCCGACATCATCGACATCGGCGGCGAGAGCACTCGCCCCTACGCGACGCCTGTGACTGCGTCGGAGGAACTCGACCGCGTGTTGCCCGTCGTTGAGCGGCTCGCGAAGCATACCGCCGTGCCAATATCGATTGACACGAGCAAGGCAGCGGTCGCCGAAGCCGCCATTGCTGCCGGTGCGGAGATCATCAACGACGTAACGGGCCTGGAGGGCGACCCCGAGATGTTGCCGCTGGTCGTGAAATCCGAGGCCGCGGTCTGCGCGATGCACATGCAGGGAACACCACAAACCATGCAGGACGATCCGCGGTACGACGACGTAGTGGCGGAAATCCTGGCATATCTAGAAGCTCGCCGCGACGCACTCTTGATTGCAGGCGTTGCGGCAGACCAGATTTGCCTCGACCCTGGCATTGGTTTTGGCAAAACCCACGAGCACAACCTGCAGTTGATGGCCGGTTGCCAACAGTTCCACGCACTGCAAAGCCCACTGTTGGTGGGGCACTCTCGCAAGGGATTTTTGAGTAAAATTGTGGGGGTCGGCCACGCCGATCGCTCGGCGGCCACCTTAGGAGCCGCCATCGCCCTGGCAGGTCAAGGCGTGCAAGTGATCCGCGTACACGACGTCCGGCCCGCACGCGAAGCGGTGCTAGCTTACGCGGCCTGCGGCGGCATGGCGTGAGCCGCAGCGAGGCTGCCGGTTGGCGAAGTAGCGTTGACCCGCGCAGCGAAACTCACAATACTTCCACACCCTAAAAATCCTTGGCAAAACGGGCATGTCCACCGCACAGCAACTCGACTTGGAGGCCTATACCCGCACCGTCGCCGAGCAGGCGAAGGAGGCGTCGAGGGCCATGGCGTCGATCAGTGGCGCCACGAAGATAGCGTGGCTGCGCGCCGCAGCGCAAGCGCTCCGCAATCATACCGATCGAATCCTCGAAGCCAACGAACAAGACATTGCCGCAGCGCCGAATTATGGACTTACCGATGCACAGGTCGACCGGCTGCGCCTCACGCCAGAACGCATTAAGGGGATCGCCACCGCGCTCGACGAGGTTGCTGCGTTACCCGATCCAATCGGCGCGGTGAAGCACTCGACGGTTCGACCGAACGGGCTTCGAATCGATAAGGTTTGCTGCCCGTTGGGAGTGGTGTTCTTCATTTATGAATCACGTCCCAATGTCACGGCCGATGCGGCGGCCATCTGCGCCAAGTCGGGAAACGCCGTGATTCTCCGCGGCGGCAAAGAAGCCATCCACTCAAGCCAGGCGATCGTCGACTTGCTCGCCGAAGCAGCAGCCGAGCATGGAGTTCCACCGCATGTGGTGCAGCTCGTCAGCACGACGGATCGGACTGCGGTGGGACATTTTTTGAAGATGAACGATCTGATCGACGTCGCCATTCCGCGCGGCGGCGAAGGGCTAATCCGCCGTGTGATCGCCGAGGCGACGATGCCCGTAATCAAACACTTCGACGGCAATTGTCATGTGTATGTGGACGCCGATGCCGATTTGGGCATGGCCGAGTCGATTTTGGTGAACAGCAAGTGCCAGCGTATGGGCGTGTGTAACGCCTGCGAGTCGTTGCTGGTGCATGCCGATGTGGCGGGCGAGTTTCTGCCCCGCGCGGCGGTAGCCTTGGCTGCCGAGGGAGTGGAGATACGTGGGTGCGAAAAAGTGTGCGAGTTGGTCAGCGCAGCCGTTGAAGCAACCGAAAGTGACTATTCCGCCGAGTTCCTGGGCCCGATCCTATCGGCGAAGGTCGTCGCGTCACTCGACGAAGCGGTCGCGCACATCAATCGTTACGGTTCGGGCCACACCGACGCGATCGTCACCCAAAGTCTCGACGCGGCCCGCGAGTTTGCCGACCGCGTAGATAGCGCCGCCGTGATGATCAACGCCAGCACGCGCTTCAACGACGGCGGCGAGTTCGGACTAGGAGCGGAAATCGGGATCAGTACCGACAAGTTTCACGCCCGCGGGCCGTGTGGCATCGAAGAGCTTACGACGTACAAGTACGTGGTGCAAGGAATCGGGCAGATTCGTAGTTAGCTGGTCGCCGCGGCAGCGGTCGACCTGGTTCGAGGGCAAAGGAATGCCGCCATGGGTGATGTACTCAGCCAAGAGGAAGTCGAGAGTTTGCTGAGCGAAGCAAAGTCATCGACAACGCCTGCGGCTGCGGGGCCTCGAAAATCGGCTCCCGCACCTCCGCCGCGGCCGAAGGAGAAGATCACGCCCTACGACTTCAAGCGACCCGAACGCGTCGGCAAAGAGCAGATGCGCGCGCTGCAGACTATGCACGAAGGTTTTGGTCGCAACTTTGGCGCCGGCCTGTCGGCGCTGCTTCGGTCGATCGTCGAAGTGAAACTCACTAGCGTCGATCAATTGACGTACAGCGAGTTTGTATTCAGCCTTGAGAATCCCACCTGTTTCAATCTCATCAATGCCGAGCCGCTGGAAGGACAACTTATCCTCGATATCAACCCGTCGCTGCTGTTCCCAATGATCGATCGCTTGTTGGGCGGAGGCAGCACGCCCACGCCGCCCGCGAGACGGCCGTTAACGGATATCGAGCTGCGATTGGTGGACCGAATTACGACCCTGTTTCTCGCCGAGATGCAGCGAGCTTGGGCCAATGTGCTGGAACTGGAACTAAGCGTCGATCGCGTAGAAAGCAATCCGCAACTCGTTCAGATCGTGCCGCCGAACGAGGTGGTCGTGCTCATCAGTTTCGAGCTTACACTTGGAAATGTTCGCGGAATGATGAACTTGTGCATACCGTTCAATTCCATTGAACGGATCGGCAACAAGCTGAGCGCGAATAGCTGGGTCGCCATCAGCAAGCGTTCGTCGACTCGAGAGTCGATTCAACAAGTGAGCAACCAAATTGGCGGCGCAGTAGTCGAGTTGGTGGCCGATCTGGCCGATACGCGACTCTCTACGGCCGACCTGATTGGACTGCGCGTCGGCGACATAGTCACCACGGAAAAGGACGTACATGCGCCGCTGCTGATCCGCGTGGAAGGCCAGCCCAGGTTTCATGCATCCCCCGGCGCATTCAAGGGCCGCAAGGCGATTCAGGTAGTTGGCAACTACGAAGAAAATCACGTCGAAGTAGACAGCGATAACCAAGAAGGTGGGTTGAGCTAATCGCTGCCGCCTGGCAATCGTTGCGTCCTTGCTGCTTGACCACTCGGCACCGCTCGGCCTAAAATCCGGGGTTTGTGCGGGTTTCTTTGCCAAGCAATGAGGGCGATCAGCGTGCCGGGTACATGTGTCATTGGCCTCCAGTGGGGCGACGAGGCGAAAGGAAAAATCGTCGACCTGCTGACCAAAGGCCGTCGCTATGTGGTGCGCTATCAAGGCGGCGCGAACGCTGGCCACACGGTGGTCGTAGGCGACGAAGTGTACAAGCTGTCGCTGCTACCCAGCGGCGTGCTCACACCCGGCGTCACTTGCATGATCACCGGAGGTGTGGTCCTCAACCCAGCCAAGGTGCTCGACGAAGTCGACGAGTTGGTGAGCCGCGGCATCACGCTCGACGGGGATAGCCTGAAGATCAGCGACCGCACCCACGTCATCCTACCCTGGCACTTCGCGGAAGACCGCGTGCTCGACAGCAGTACCGGGGGCGAAAGCATCGGCACCACGCAGCGTGGTATTGGTCCCTGCTACCGCGACAAAGTGGCTCGCTCGCACGCCATTCGCTTGGGCGACATGTATCGACCGGACTTTCGCGATCGTATCCACCACATCACCGCCGAGAAGAATCGCGTGCTCGCCGCCATGGTCGCCGACGGCGAGTTCGAGCCGCTCGACGCCAATGCAATTCACAGCCAGTATGCCGAGTTTGCCGAACGGCTCCAGCCATTCGTAGCAGACACCACCGAGCTGTTGTTAACCTCTCTGGAATGCGGCGAGCAAGTGTTGTTTGAGGGGGCCCAAGGTTCGTTGCTCGACGTCGACCACGGCACCTATCCCTACGTCACCAGCAGCAATAGCTCGGGCGTCGGCATCTCGAACGGATCGGGCGTACCCGGCAAGTACCTCGACCGAGTGCTCGGCGTGGTAAAGGCCTACTCCACTCGAGTTGGTGGCGGGCCGTTTCCCACCGAACTTGAAGACGACACGGGCCAGTACCTTCGCGATCGTGGCAACGAGTACGGCACGGTGACACGACGGCCGCGGCGTTGTGGCTGGCTCGATGCGGTAGCGATACGTTACACGGCACGCCTTGGCGGCGTCGACGCTCTGTGCGTAATGCTGATGGACGTATTGAGCGGACTCGACGAGATTGCGATCTGCACAGCGTACGAGATCGACGGCCGGCGCACCACGGCATTTCCCAGTCATGTAGACGATCTGCGCCGTGTGAAGCCGATTTACGAAACGGTGAGCGGTTGGCGAGAGGAAATAGACCATATCACCTCGTACGATGAATTGCCTGCCGCGGCGAAAGGCTATCTCGATCGAATCTCGGATCTGATCGGCTGCCCGGTCGACGTGGTTTCCGTCGGACCCGGCCGCGAGCAAACCATTGTGGTCAACGAGTCGCTGGCCAAGTGCTGAGGGGGCGCCAAATCGGCATGTCGAACTTGCACGCCCTCGAACTCTTAACCGACGTTCCGCCTGAACGGCGGCCGGTACACATCGCCATCATCATGGATGGCAACGGTCGTTGGGCGCAGCGGCAGGGGCTGCCTCGGATCGAGGGTCATCAACGAGGCGCAGCCGTGGTGCGCGACGTAACGGAACTTTGCTCCGACCTTGGCATCGGCCAACTATCGCTGTACTGCCTGAGCAGCGAGAATTGGAAACGCCCCGCCGACGAGATAGAGTTTCTGATGTTGCTGTTGAAACAGTACATCATTGACGAACGGGAACCGATCATGCGTAACAACCTGCGTGTCCGCATGCTGGGTCGTCGCGAGGCAATCCCCGATCACGTGTTGGCCGAACTTGATACCACCATTGAAATGAGTCGTGGCAATACCGGCATGTGGCTGAATCTGGCGATCAACTACGGCGGACGTGCCGAGATTGTCGACGCCGTGCGCTCGCTCGCTCGCAAAGTTCGCGACGGGTCGGTCGAGCCCGAGGACATTACCGAAGAGAGCGTTTCGGGCCATATGTACACTGCAGGATTGGCCGATCCTGATTTGCTGGTGCGCACGGCCGGCGAGATGCGTGTGAGCAATTTTTTGCTCTGGCAGATCAGCTATTCGGAGATCTGGGTGACCGACCGCTGTTGGCCCGAGTTCGACGAAGTCGCATTGCACGAGGCGATTCGGGCCTACGCCGCCCGCGATCGCCGATTCGGCGGACTGCCAGACTTGGCCTAAAAGCGGCAACTAGAATGTAGTAGACGCGGCGATTGGGTGGGCAAGTAACGACGCATGCATAAATAAGCTTGGGATGCTGTACTGGCGAATCATACAGGCGACGATTGCCGTGGCGCTGGTCCTGGGACTAGCTTGGCTCGACCAATTTGGCCCGCGGCCTGGAATGATTATGCTGCCGCTGGCGCTTGTCGGTGCGTGGATGTGTGCGGGCGAGATACTGGGGCTCTACGAGAAGGCGGTCGCCAATCGCATGGGTGCGAGTGTCGCAGCGGCCAAGCAAGACCGAACGGCCAGCATTCCTTCTCGTCCACTTGTCTACGCCGCCACCATGCTTACGGTGATCGCCAGCACAGCGCCAATGACACTGTACTACCCAGATGGGGGCGTGAGCGGCCGAACCGGCTGGATTGCCTGGGGCTTGATCGGTGGGCTGATCATGGCCCTGTTGTACGAGATGTGGACGTACGATGGACCCGACCAACCGCCAGGCACCATCGCTACACGCCTCGCTCGCACCATGTTCGCCATCTCGTACGCCGGCGGGCTGATGGGCTTTGTAGTGCAGTTGCGGATCATCTCCGGCGGCGTCTGGGACGAAGATTGCCGCTGGGGAATGCTCGCCCTGCTTACGACGATTGCCACAGTGAAACTCAACGACACCGGTGCCTACGCCGCCGGCCACGCATTCGGTCGGCACAAGATGGCGCCCAAGTTGAGCCCCGGCAAAACGTGGGAAGGTACCATCGGCGGTTTCATAGGTTCGATCGTAGGCGCACTGATTTTTCTGGGGCCCGTCGCCGGGTGGCTTGGGTGCACCTACGAACAGTCGACCACCAAGTGGTTGCTCGGCGTGTTAATCTACGCCATCGTCGTCGGTCTGGCCGGCGTGCTCGGCGATCTGGCGGTGAGTTTGCTGAAGCGTGACGCAGGTGTAAAGAACTCCAGCAGTTGGATGCCGGGTTTTGGTGGGTTTCTGGACTTGCTCGATTCGATTCTACTGGCCGCCCCGGTGTCGTACGCGTTGTGGATGGGGCACATCGTCGGTCCATGAGTTTCGGCTACGAAAATGCCAGAACAAATGCGGCCGCCAACAAACTGCCAGCCAGCGGGCCGACGACCGGCACCCATGCGTAGGACCAATCGCTGTCGCCCTTGCCCTCGATGGGCAGTAGCGCATGAGCAATGCGCGGCCCTAGGTCGCGGGCCGGATTGATTGCGTATCCGGTCGGCCCACCCAAACACAAGCCGATGGTGAGAACCAACAATCCAACTGGCAATGCTCCCAACGATCCCAGTCCAATCTCGCCAGTTGGGATTTGTGGCGCGCCAGTTACTGGCTCGGTGAACTTGAACGCTGGCTCGACCGCCATGAGTACCGCCAGCACCAGAACAAACGTTCCCGCCGCTTCACACGCCACGTTGCTTGGATAGTTGCGAACCGCGGGCGAGGTAGAGAATACTCCTAGTTTGGTTGTCGGCTCGTCGCACAAACGGAAATGATCGCGATGAAGTAGATAAACAAGCACCGCACCAACGACGGCGCCGAGCAATTGGGCAACTACGTAGGATGCAGCTTCGGCGACGGTCATCTTTCCAACCGCCCACAGGCCAACCGTGACTGCTGGATTGATTTGGGCGCCGCTGATTGCCTCGAAACACCACACGGCAACGAATACGGCCATCCCCCAACCGAGCGTGATTGTCAGCCATCCCGCCTCGTGCCCTTTGGTTCCGGGTAACGCCACGTTAGCGTTCACGCCGCAACCAAGCAGGATCAAGAGCGCCGTTCCAAAGAACTCGCCAACATACGCCGCCATGTTCGAATCTCCGTAGTTCGTGTGGGGGCCGCACCGGCCGCGGTGCGGCACGCCTCCGTTTATAGCGGCTCGGTTGCGGCTTGAGGAGGTAATCCAAGGTCACTCGCACGTAGGCATCCCTTTCGGCTCCGAGGAATAAATTCGATGGGGAGCGACGAATGTGGCTGGAATGGTAGAATGGCGGAATCTGTCCCAGTAGCCGGAAAGGAACGAATCGATGAGACGCCCACAAGTGCTCGCCGGATTATGCTCGATCGCCTTGATCGTCTCCGGTGGGGCTCTCGCCCAGCCCAATGCGTTCATCCCGGGCGGCAACGCCATTGGCAATAACAATTTCATCGGCGGCAATGGGGTGGGAGTAGGTAATCAACTGGGTGGGCAACAAGGCGGAAACGGAGGATTCCCTGGGGGCGCGGCGAATGCCGATTTCGACTCGCTGATCGATCTGATCACGTCCACCGTTGGCGCCGACTCATGGGTCGCCAACGGGGGAACCGCCGATATCCGAGCATTCCCCAACGGCGTGTGGGTCGATCCAGCCGGCGTGTTGCGACAGTTCGTCGCCAAGCCGACGAACAGACTCGTATCGCTTTCCACACCGCCAGTTCCTGCAAGCATCGGCCGTCTCAATCCTCGCGCGTCGGCCAAACTGCGTTGCGTCTCGCTGCCAAGGCTCGAAGCGGAGATCTACCGACGGCTCCGCGATGGCAAGCCACTCGACGAATCGATGTTGGTGTTGGCCGGACTACAGCGCGTTGAGTACGTGTTTGTATACCCAAAAATCGGCGATGTGGTAATTGCCGGTCCGGCGGGCGATTGGCGATTGGATAGTGGGAATCGCTTGGTTGCAACCGCCGATGGAACGCCTGTAGTCAGGCTCGACGACCTAATCACGCTGCTGCGCCGCGAGCGCGATCAACAGCAACAACCGTTTGGTTGCTCGATCACGCCGCGCCAACAGAACCTCGCTGCCACGCAGGCCTACCTTGACCAATCGGCAGCCAAGCCGCTTCCACCCGGCGGCAAAGCGCGCGACAAGTGGCTTGCCGAAGTCCGCGACATGCTGGGGCGTCAAGACATAGAAGTATTCGGCCTAGACGCCAGCACGCACGCTGCCCACGTGCTGGTGAAGGCCGATCATCATATGAAGCGAATCGGTATCGGCTTGGACCACGGGGTCGTCGGCGTCGAAAGCTACTTGGACACCGCCACTCGCCGCACCAAGCCGCCGCCGCCACTCAACGTGCTACGTTGGTGGTTCTCGATGAACTATCAGGGCATCGCATCGAACGAAAGCGGTACCGGCTTCGAACTCGTCGGCTCGGGCGTATGCGTACTGAGCGAGAATGAACTGTTGACCAAGCGCGGCGAGCGGATTCATACCGGCAAGTCCGATGACGCGACCCAGCAGTTTGCCCATCAATTCACCAACGAGTTCGAATCGCTTGCGGCCAAATACCCGGTCTACGGCGAACTCCGCAACTTGTTCGATCTGGCCATCGTCGCAGCGCTGCTCGACGCCAGCGACTTGTACTCGACCGCCGGCTGGCACCCGGTGCTGCTACTCGACACAGAGCACTTACCACTTCCCGAGTATCACGCTCCGCAGGAGGTCGACACGATTGCAAATCACAAGATGATGGAGGAAGGGAAGATTCTAGCCGCTGTGAGCGGAGGTGTATGGATCGACAGCCAACGTGTGTTGACCCAGCAAGCCGAACCGACCGAGCAGCTCGATTATCATCGCGAACGGCTGCCAGACGAATTGAACTCCGGCAAGTGGTGGTGGGATTTGGAGCGATCGATAGAATGAATCGCTGCTACGTCTAGGTTTAGGTTTCCACCCTCGTTAGCAGCTTTCCTATGTTTGATCGCGAAATCAAGTTCAATCGCTTCTTGCTGGGTTACTTCGATCAGGTAGTGGCCGACATTCCAGCCGATCAAATCTGTGAGCGTGCCCCTGGCGGCGGCCATCCGCCGCTTTGGGTGCTGGGCCATTTGGCAATCGTGGCCGAGATGGGCCAATCGCTGCTTGGCGGGCAAATGCAGCACCCTGATTGGGTGGCGGTATTTGGCCCTGGATCTTCCGACGAAGTCATCGACGCCGGCGTTTTCGCGAAAGACGAGTTCGTCGCGCAGATTCAACGCGAGTATCCAAAGCTCTGCGAAATGCTCCAAGTCGCACAAAGCAGCAACTTGGAGCAATCTCACGGCGTCCAATTGCTTGATGGGACTCCAATTGAAACCGTAGCCGATATGGAAGCCCACCTCCTTACGACTCACTTCTCTTTCCATCTCGCGCAACTCTCCGGTTGGCGACGCGCCGCCGGAAAGGGACCAGTCATTTAGCGCAGACTCGACTTGTAGGTGCGGTATGGCAAGACCCCAATCGCCGTCACGGCTTAAGCCAGTGGTGATTGTCGCCGCGCTTCTTCTTCTTCTTCCCATAAGTTGGCTGGTTTCAGAGGTTCGGTGGTCGTACGTCAACTCGGCAAATGGACGATTCGCCAATGCGACGGAGTATCTTGCACTAGGGAGAATGCCGTCGCGGGTGGCGTCCACCACGATTGGTGACGACGAGTACTACATAGCATATGGTCCCATGGACTATTGGTATGCGGTACCTTCAGGCCCAGCAGCGTACGTGTTCGACGAACGAGGAGACCTCGTATATTGGTCTGCTGATTCTGGAGACGACCATGCGTTTCAAGACGATTGGCAGTCTCAGCCAATGGTGGAAGCGACCGCCGAAGATTTGCATAGGCTTGGCTCTTCCGACGAGTCGATTCGGTAACTTGCAATGGTGCGTCAGCCACTTGGCGAAGCTGAATCGACGTTAAACATAGCCACTTCGACCTCCCCCACTCTCCGAGTTGGCAGCACCAACAGCGCCCGAATGTGGGGGTGCGCAGTGCAATACTCTTGCACCTGGTCGGCACCCATTACATAGAATGCGGTCGATAGCGCGTCGGCCTCTGCGCCAGTTGGTGCTACGACGGTCGCCGAGTGCATGGCGTCGGCGGGCCATCCACTGCGTGGATCAAGCAAGTGGCCATAGCGCTTGCCGCCGATAACGAACGACTGGGTCGCCGACCCCGAAGTCGACAATGCCTGATCTTCCAGTTGAAACTCGGCGACGATCTGTCGCGGCCGCAGTGGATGACGTAACCGAGTCGTCCAGCCCTGCCGCCCTGCTCGAGAACCACGAGCGAGCAACGTGCTCCGCCCACCGTGGATCAAGAAGTCGTCGACATCGCTATCGGCGAGTAATTCAGCCGCTCGGTCGAGGGCGTAACCTTTGCCGATGCTGTTGAGGTTGATATCGACGCCCGATCGCAAGAAGCGGATCCGATCAGCGCTCACGTCGAGTTCTACCTTGTCCCATCCGACGAATTTCAGTGCTTCGGCTATCTGATCGTCGGTAGGAAGCTTCCCCTTACGTTGGTCGAATCCCCAGATTCGCGATAGCGGGCCACCGGTTAGGTCGAACGCGCCCTGTGTCTCGCAATGGAGTCGATCGCTCAACTGCAGCACGTCAAACAATCGCGACTCGACGTCGACCCACGCATTTGCGGCCTCGCGATTGATCTCAAGCACTTCGCTCGTGTCGCGATAGATGGTCATCTGCGACTCGAGCTCGTCAATCAGGTCGAGCGCCTGCATCGCTGCCACGGATCCACGGCTATCGCGATCGGCATTCAGGCAAACTTCAAAGTCGCAAGCCATCGCTCGCCGCCGCAGCGTGACGACGTAGCCCGCCGCTTGGTCGATCGTCGCCAACGCACGAGGCGCAAGAGCGTCGGCGAACTCGGCCACGTGGTCGGCCGCTTGCTGAATTGCGTCGGCGGCCACTTGGCCTGCGGTCTTGCCCGTGAGAAAATCGCGTCGATGACTGGACGGCTGCTCGCTCATCATTGCATTATAGGCGAAATCGAACGCATACGGCGAAAAGCTGCGACAATCGCAAAGTTTAACTCCTCACTAAACTGTTATGCCCGAACCCATCATCAGCGTTTCTGGACTACGCGGAATAGTCGGCGAATCACTGACGCCCGAGTTGGTCGTCCGATACTTGGGAGCGTTCGCCTCGGGCTTGCCCCGTGGGCCGGTTGTACTGTCGTTCGATGGACGTGTCACAGGTCCAATGCTGTGTGAGGCCGCGCGCGCGGCGCTTGTGGGCACTGGCCACACGGTTCTGGACGCCGGCCCGTGCGCCACTCCCACTACCGGCGTCTTGGTCAAGCACTACCACGCGGTAGGCGGAGTCCAGGTGTCGGCCAGTCACAATCCAGCGGCATACAATGGGCTGAAGCTCTTCGGTCCCGATGGCCGCGTGATTCCCGCCGACGAAGGCGAACTTGTCAAACGGAGGTACCAAGCGGACGAAGTGAACTGGGCAGCGCACGAAAGTGTCGGCACTGTCGAGCAAGTTGCCGACACACGAACCGAACATTGGGATCTGATCGCGCCGCTGGTGGATGTCGAACGAATCCGTGGCCACAAGTTCAAGGTGTTACTCGACTCAAACCACGGAGCCGGCGGTGTTGTGGGAAGTTATGTGCTGGAGAAGCTCGGCTGCGAGACGATTCATCTCGGTGCTGAGCCCACGGGCCAGTTCTTGCACCTACCCGAACCTACCGCGGAGAACCTTGTTAGCGTATCGAAGCGCGTGACGAGCGAAGACGTTGTGGTCGGGTTTTGCCAAGATCCAGACGCGGACCGACTCGCTTTGGTCGACGAGAAGGGCCGCTACGTCGGAGAAGAGTTTACGTTGGCCCTGGCGGTGGATCATGTGTTGCGATCCAGTCCTGGACCCGTGGTGACGAACTGTTCGACCAGCCGCATGACGCAAGATCTCGCCGAGAAGTACGGCGTGCCGTTTCATCGCTCTAAAGTCGGCGAAGCCAACGTGGTGGACTGCATGTTGCATCACGACGCGGTGCTTGCCGGCGAGGGCAACGGCGGCGTGATCCATCCGCGGGTAATCGGCGTCCGCGATAGTATGATCGGCATGGCGCTGGTCTTGGACGCGCTTGCCCAACGCGATGTGCCACTTAGCCAACTTGTCGACGAACTTCCGCAGTACGCCATCCATAAGGCGAAGGTCGCCATCGACCCCGTGGCGGTGGCAACGGTACTTCACAAACTCGAAGCCCATTTCCACGCCGCCAAAGCGGACCGTATGGACGGGCTGCGCCTCGACTGGCCTGATCGCTGGATTTTGATTCGGGCCAGCAATACCGAGCCGATTGTCCGAGTCGTTGCCGAAGCACCAACCGCGGAGGTTGCCAAGGAGCTCTGCAACGAGGCAGCAACCGTGATGGGTTAGTCGATGCAGTTGTCTTGCTTGAAGCTGGAGAGCCATCCGAAGCACGCTCTAGGTTTGCTGTTCACCCAGCCAAGCCACGAACAGCTTCACCAAGCGACCACGCTACTTCTCGACTCCCAATCGGAGCGCCACCAAGTACGGAACGGGTTCGCTTCCAAGAGCGTTTAGCACCGTGCCGCCGGCTGTAAACGTGTGCGTCACCCAGTCCGGCTGGCCGTACTTATCAAGGGCCTTGCCACCCTCGCCGCCGCCAACATACACCTTGATGCCAGCTTCCTTCATCCGCTTCAACTCAGGAATCCAGGCCTTCGTGCCCGCTTCAAATTTCGGGTCCTCGAACACGCCAAACACACCGTTGTGAAAGGCCACTGCTTTGCCACCAGTCCGCTCGATGAAATCGCCGACCGCCTTGGAGAAATGCTCAATCGATTTTGGACCAATGTCGAGCTGCTGGTCGGAAGGCGCCAGTTCGTCCTTGGTGGATCCGTCTTCAATCACGGAGTCAATTGGCACCGTGAAAACAATGTCCTTCCCGCGACCGTCGGCAACGATCTCCTTCGCCTGTTCGACGCGACTCTCGGGAATAAACCAGGGTTTCTCGCTGTTGCTGGGGTCTTCGGCCGCGCCGAGACAAACAGGTGCGTCGTCGAGTTCGCCGATCGCCTTTCGAATCGCCATGGCGAGCGAGCCCGACGCGAAGATTTGCTTGATCGTGCCACGTGCGATCATTGCTTCCATGTCGTCCAACTTGTCGATCTTGATTCCGCTGAACACCGCCAAGTCGGCCTTTAGGCATTGCTGCATGGGCCCGTCGAATTCGCCGGCGGCGTACTTGCCGAGCGCGACGCGCTGCATTGCGATGGGTACGACCACGCTCGAGGCATCGAGCGATCCGGCGCTGAACGCCTCGTGAACGTAAACCGTGCCAATTTTCTCTGCACACTCGTTGGCAAACTTGGCGAGCTTTGGGGCAAGGTCGGGCAAGTCGGCTGGCTTGGCTTTCCACATCACGCGCTCGATGTCGTACTTACGCGTGTTTTCGAGCACAATCACTGCGCCCGGCGCGGCGGCTTCGATGGCCTGCTGTACTTCGGGCTTGATGGTGAGCGTCTCTTCGTCGAGCCAATCTGCAATCAGCGGGGCGTCCGTCTCAAGCAACTCGCTGATGCGCTTGGCCACCTTGTCGAGGCTCTTTTCCGGATCGCGGCCAATGTGGCCAAAGATCACCTGCTTCCAGCCGCGCTGTTGGCCGAACTTGAGAGTGTCGACCATCGAGCGCAAACGAGTATCCCCGTCACCGATGCTCGCGCCCGGCTTCGCATCGACATCGCCGCGCACCAACACCACGGTGCCGCTGGGCACATCGTCCAACGAATCGAGACGTGGTACTACGTCCAGATAGTCTTGAAGGGTTAGGTTGGGTGCGGCCTCGCGACCGGCGAGGATGGTTTCGCACCACGCTTGCACTTTAGCAGGAGTAACCGACATATTTGGCTCCACGATTCGATTGATTCTTTGTACTGTATTGCTGTGTCGAACTGCAGTTGGAAGCAGCGCGCGGCGGGTATTGCACGGGCGGTCGATTCTATCGCACCACCCGCCGTGGCGCGAAGGTACCGGAAAACGCGTCGCAATTGCGCATGGAAAAACCGTGGCTCGGACGCGCGAGCCACGGTCGATCGATATTGCGATTCGCCGACAATCTTGCCTAACGCTGGACGGCGGCCGGCCGGACGGCGTGGTCGCGGCGCGGAGTGGACCCAACACGGTCGGCCTTCGGCGGCCGCTCAGTTGGTGCTTGGGTAGTGCCCGCCAGATAGTTGTCGATGCGGGCATTGCGATACACTTCGTCGTAGCGCTGGCCCATGGCAATTCGGAGTTTCTTCTCTCGGATATCTTGTAGCAGTATGTCGCGCACCGCGGCGAGCTCGATATTCTGCGGCGAAGTTCGTTCTTCGAACTTCAGGACCACGTATTTGTCGCCCAACTGCACAATTCGCGGCGGGTCGTTTGGCTTCATGTCAAACGCCACCTCTTCAAGCTGCGGTTGGCCTCCGTGCAGTCGAATTGGGGGAACTTCGCCACGTAGAGCTTTACTGGTAGGCTCGATGGAGTATTCCTCGGCGAGGTCACCGAAATAGCTCATCGAAGGATTCGCTCGTGCTTTATCCCACACCTCCTGAGCACGTCGCATGTTGCCCAACACAATCGCTCGGCAACGCACTCGCGGCCCGTAGTTGGCCTCGTATCCCTTGTGCAGGTCTTGTTCGGTGACTTGCACTTGGCCACTGGTGAGCTTCTTGAGCGCCGCCGACGGCCATACCGAGTCGCGGACGTACATCTTGTAGTTGACGCCCTGCTCTTCGGTCGTCGTCTTGATCCATTGATTGATATTGGGATTGCCCGACTCGTCTACTACGCCGGCAAGCTTTGCCGCGTGAGCAATCTCGGCATTCACGTCTTGTTGCGTCACCTGCTTACCCGCTTTGCGAAGCGATTGTTCCAGCAGCTTGTGCCCGATTTCGATCTGCAGAACCTCTTCGCCGTGCCGCGCGAGCGATTCCTTACCCAGTTCCTCGAAGGTGACTTTTTCGCCGTTCACCAAGGCAACCACGCCAGGCATCCGCTGGGAGAGTTTGGGGTCGTTGAATACGTTCCGAATGTCGGCCGACTCTTGAAGCTGCGAGAACATCGCACCGGCCTCTTCGCGGAGTTTGCCATCGCTGATGGACTCCGCCAAGTCGCCTTTAACTGAGTCAAACGCCACTTGCCTAGGTGGGTTGATGCCTTCGCTTTTGAGCAGCGCAAACTGGTCGCCGATTGGAATCACTTGCGATACTTGACCCTCCTGCAACGAAAAAGCGGCGTGTTCAAGAGCTGCATCGCCCACGTGCCGGCGAATCGGCTGAATCAGGCCGCCGATGCTGGCGCTGTTCACGTCGATCGACTCATTCATAGCTAGGCGGGCGAAATCCTTAGGATTTGCCACCAACTGTTGCTGCAGTTGCTGTGCCTTCGCGCGATCACTGACGACGATGATCCTGGCACGTACGCTAGCGCCGAACTGGCTTTCGAATTCACGCCGAAGTTCGTCGTCGCTGACGGTTAGCTGCTTGGCAGCCAATTTCCGCAATGCAATGGTCGGCCACAAGATGTCGCGCTTGTACTCCGCTTCGCCGATGCCACGCTCATTGGCCAACAACTCCAACCAATGCTCGCGGGTTAGCTTGAATCGCTTCGCCATGCGGTCGACTTCGGATTCCACTTCTTGGCGTGTGATGGTGATGCCGCGCTTCTTGCAGTGATGCAGGATGAGCTTCTTATTCACGATGCTCTCAAGCACCTTCTCACCGAATCGCTCGGCGCAAGCCTTCTCCAGCTCGCGGCGGTTGATGTCTTCGCCATTCACGATGGCCATCACATCGTGTTGCGGTGGTTTGTATTCCTCCTGCGTAGCGCTTGCCGGCTCGACTTTGGAATCGTGACGCACTGGCGACTGAGCTTCGGCTTCGGCTGTGCCGGCAAGCTGGCGACACGCCAATGCAATGCCCAGCACCAGAGCAGCGCCGGCGAGCATGCCAAGCCATCGGCGTGCGCCCGATGTATATCCTAAACGAGCCTGATTGCGAATCCGGCGGGACATGTTGGTTTCTCCGTAAACCAATGAAGACAGCGGGTGGCGCGCGACACGCCGAGCCATCCGGCGCTCGGCGTACTCCGCGACTAAGTGGGGCGCGGAACGTAGCAGGCTAGCAACTTGGCGACAAGGCGAGAAAGGATGGAGTGCTAGCAGGTGGTGCGAGGCGAGGTCGACTTCGATTTGAAGAATATCTTAGTAGGTTGCGACTCAACTGCCCCTTCGGCAATGCCAGACGGTCAGTCTTCCATCACTTCCGCCTCCTTGGCCTTGGCAGCGGAGTCGACATCACCCTCGTATTTCTTAGTAAGCTCCTGCACCTCGTCCTTGATGGTATCGCGCTCGTCTTCGCCGATCTCCTTGTCTTTCTGTGCCTGATCGATTGCCTTATTGGCGTCGCGACGAATGTTGCGGATAGAAATCTTGGCCTCCTCGGCGAGTTCTTTGGTCCGTGCAACCATCTTCTTACGGACGTCGCCGGACAGCGGCGGGATGTTGAGTCGAATGACTTTGCCGTCATTCTGAGGAGCAAGTCCCAAGTCGCTGGCGATGATGCCCTTTTCGATGTCCTTGATCACCGACGGATCAAATGGTCGAATCACCAGTTGCTGGGGCTCCGGCGCGCTCACGCTTGCGATCTGCTTCAGCGGCGTTGGCGAGCCGTAGGCTTCGATGCGTAACGAATCAACCAGTCCGGGCGTCGCCCGCCCAGTGCGGATGCCGGTTAGGTCGCTTCGCAGTTTTGTGACGGCCTTTTCCATTCGCTCTTCGGCGTCGAGCGTAACTTCTTCGATACTCATAGTGGACTCCATTTCTTTAGCCACGGAGGTCAAGGAGATATTGGCCACGGATGAACATGGATTGGCACGGATAATGGCCGAGCATGATCACTTGAGGTTCGTAGCAACAATGCGGTTCACTTACACCATTATCTCGGTTGCCCGTCAAACTGATTGGTAGTTCACCTACGCACTAACGCGCGTGCCGATGACTTCGCCGCGTACTGCGCGTTCAATGTTTCCGTCCGTGCGATAGTTGAATACCAAGATTGGCAAGTTGTGCTCCATGCAGTGGGCGATGGCGGTGGGGTCCATCACCCGGAGACCTTGCTCCTGCACTTGGGTGTAGGTCAGCTCATGGTACAACTGGGCGTTAGGATCTTTTTCCGGATCGGCCGAGTAAACCCCGTCGACGCGCGTCGCCTTCAGCAAGATGTCGGCGTCCAACTCAAGTGCTTTCTGGGCGGCGGCGGTGTCGGTGGTGACAAACGGCGCACCGGTGCCGGCGGCAAGAATCACAATGCGGCCTTTTGTCAGGTGACGGTCGGCGCGGCGGCGGATGAATGGCTCGGCAACGCCGTCCATCTTGATGGCCGTCATCAACCGCGTTTCGCAGCCAAGCGACTCCAGCGCGTCCTGGAGCGCCAATCCGTTGATTACCGTTGCCAACATACCCATGTAATGAGCCGTGGCTTCCTGAATGCTTGAGTTGCCGGCGGTGAATTGAGCGCCGCGAAGGATGTTGCCTCCGCCAATCACTATGCCAATCTGCACGCCCTGCTGGGCCGCACGATAGGTTTGACTGGCAATATGCACCACCTCGCCCATACTAATGCCGCGCTCGCCAGGCGGTGCAAAGCTCTCGCCTGAGAGTTTCAGGATGAGTCGCTTGTAGGTTGGTTCTGACATGTCACTCGACACCAGAGTTGCGCCCCCGCCGCATAAAAAAGCCCCGGTCAGTTCGACCGGGGCTTTGAACAATTCGAAGTGAACTAATTTGCCGCTGCCGGTTCGGCTTCCGCGGTGGCGGCTTCACCCACCTTCCAAAGGGCAAAACTCTTGACCTTCATGCCAGCCGCTTTGGCGACGGCCGCGACCGTTTGCTTGTCGTCCTTCACAAATGGCTGCTCTTCAAGCACGATTTCGGCATAGAAGTTTCGCATTCGGCCTTCGATCATCTTTTCGATGATGTTTTCAGGCTTTCCTTCCGAGCGAGCCCGTTCGATCTGAATGTTTCTCTCCGCGTCGACGACCGCAGGATCGAGCTCTTCCTTGGTGGCGGCCTGTGGCTTCATCGCTGCAATGTGCATGCTGATGTCCTTGGCAAGCTCCGAAGTGCCGCCTTCGACTTCTAGCAGCACGCCACTCTTCGCATCGTGATGAACGTAGCCGCCACACGGTGCTTCGAGTCGTAGGATGCGCGGCAGCCGAAACACCTCGCGAATGCGATTCACAATCTCGTCGCGCACTTCCTTGAGCGTTTGGCCGGGCTTGCTTGGGCACGGCTGCTCCCACAACTCGTCGGGCGTTGCGGCGCCGGGTCCGGTGGCCAACTGCTTGGCCAGGTCGTTGGCTAGGGCAATGACCTCCTCATTCGCGGCGACTGGCGCCGATTCGACCTGCAGTTCGATAATGGCTCCCGGGCCTTTTTCGATGCAGGTGTGAATGGCGATACGCCCCTCCTCGGTGGTGCGGTCGCCACGGCCGTCGATAAACGTTTCTCCTTCCTTGCGCAATGCCTCTTTGGCGGCTTCCATATCGCCACCCGCCTCCTGTAGGGCCTTTTTGCACTTCATCATCGGAAGCTGGGTTTGATCCCGCAGCTCCTTTACCATGGCGGCCGTAATCTCTGCCATCGGTCTGTTGCCTCCTATTAATCGTTGCTCGCTCTATTGGCTAAGCGGATACGAGTTGCGTTGTGGTCCAGCTTTCTAGCCGACGGCGCACCTGCCGCCGCGTTGGTTTGGCTTTGAAACGTCGCTATGTGCGGCAGATTGTCGCTTATGCGTCTTCCTCAGCTTTCTTCTCCGCTTCCTGCTCGGCCGTGGGCGACGGGGTGTCGCTACCTTCGCGTTGCTGCTGCGAATCGATGGCCGCTTGCGTCTTACCTGCTGCAATCGCGTCGGCGATGATCTTGGTGATCAGTTCGATCGATCGCATGCTGTCGTCGTTGCCGGGGATCGGAAGATCGACTTTGTCGGGATCGCAGTCGGTATCGATCAATGCCACTGTCGCAATGCCCAACGCCTGCGCCTCGCGAACGGCGTTCTTCTCTTTCTTGGGATCGATCACCACCAAGCACTCCGGCAGACGGCTCATCGTACGCATACCGTTGAGGTTGCGGTACATCTTGCGGTACTCGCGATTGAGCGACGACTGCATCTTCTTCGAGTAACTGTTGAAGTCGTCGCTAGCCCTAAGCCCTTCGAGTTCCTCAAGCCGGCCCATACGATTGCGAATTGTACGGAAGTTCGTCAGGGTGCCGCCCAACCACCGGTCGTTCACGTAAGGCATGCCACACCGGGTCGCCTCGCGTTCGATCGCCTCGGCAGCCTGACGCTTGGTGCCAACGAACAACACCAAGCCGTTGCGCGACGCTACCTGGTGGAGGTACTTCTTGCCTCGCAGCAAACCACGAATGGTCTCGCGAACGTCGATAATGTGAATTAGATTCTTGCGGGCGTAGATGTACGGCCGCATCTTGGGATTCCAGCGGCTTGCACGGTGGCCATAGTGGACGCCGGCTTCCACCAACTCGTTGACTAGGGTCGGCACGAAACAAATCTCCAAACACGGGGCACACCGGCGAAGTCCCTACGGATCCGCGAGCCCTCAAATCGAGGGAAACCCGCGCAACTGATGGGCGTCCGGCGTTAGGACGAAAACCGGCCGGTAATTGCGTACACTCCCCACACGGGCCGATCGTGCAGGCGAGCCCTGTAAGGTATCCGAGGCAAACCAGAAGGTCAATTGCCAGTCGGAGCCGGGCCGTGTTCGGCCCAGCGGCACGACGTAGGACGAGAAGTGGATTGAGGTCGCCTGCGTGACGCTCTAGACCCGTGTTGCTTCGAGCTGTTGATGCGGCGCGGAGACGCATGGCTCAACACCGGCCTTCAGTCGATACCCGTGAGGTGCGGCGGGATCGACCACGAAGGTCTTGGGATACACATATTGCTCCTTTTGCCGACCAACCAGTCTGCCCGTCAGACGAGATGCCCGCGCGAAAGCCTGTTTGGCGTGGGCAGATAGGCCGTTGACAGCAATAGTCTCGCTCTCCCAACCAAATCGCGAGTGCAGCAGATGGTTTGCCGTGTGCACGTTGATACGACGCCGCGCGCGAGGGTTCTTGTGTTCGGTCGAGAGCGATACATTCAGCCCCTCCAGGTTGCGAACACGGTGCGGAGCAAGCTGCGGCCATGTGATCAATTGGCCCGGCTGCGCGTCGTACACCAGGGCGTATTTGTCGAAACTGTGGTCGTACGGCACGTCCTCCGACCATTCGCCAGAGCAGACCTTGGCGAGTACTTCTGCCGAGGCGAATCGCTTATCGAAATGCGGATACACCCAAACCCTTTTGGTGCCGCGAATGTGCCATAGCATGTTCACCGGCATGTCGACGTGATACGGCACCCAGGCGGTAGGAGACGAGATGAGCAGGTTGGCGGTACGCTGCTGCGCCGTGAATCCCGGCTTGCGAGATTCGATCTCGGCGTACACCTCATCGATCAGTTTTGCGTAGTCTGGATGATTCGCCAGCATCTTCCGGCAATTGATCCAAAGCTGCCCTTCGCGAACCAACTCGAGCAATTCGCGGCCGCTCACGCCGTTTCGCTCGCCCTCGCGCCAGTCGAATACGTTCGGGTCGACACCCATCGTGCTAATGCCGAGGTCGGCTGCTGGATGGGTGTCGATAATGTGAGCCAAGGAGTCGTCGGTGAACAGTCCGCTATCAGCAAGCTCATGATTAGCGACAAGCACCCCCTCTTCGACGGTGTTGAAGTCTTCTTGAGTCCAGTCGGGAAGATGCGAATGTGACATGGGGCGAGTTCCAAGGAAGGCGAGTACATGCAGAGACGAACGAACATGCACGCTATGCAAGCGATGCGCCACATTGCAAAGACGCCCAATCGAGGCCGGGCGAGCCCCACAATCCCCCTAGACCGTTTGGCGCGCTGTGACGAATCACCACAGTTAGGGTTACGAGGCAACATAAATCTGCATGCCAACAGCTAATTGAAGTCCAACTCGCAAGCACTGCCAGCGAAGCCTATCCTGCCCAGTCTTCCTTATGCGCGATTTGTAACGAAAAGAGTGACTTTAACGGTTGTAGCGATCCGAAGTACGTAAGGGACCACCACCGGTCTACCGGTCTGTTAGTACCTGGAGCGTCGGAGAGCTAGCTGTGAAGTTGCAACCAACACTAGCCCGTTTCGTCTTGGCTATTGCCGCAACAAGTGCGACATGCACGGTCTTTAGCCAAGGAATCGATTACCAACTTGGCTTGGGATACCATACCGGCGACACGATCGGGCTGGACGACGGGTTCACTCGGTTCGAAGCATGGCTACCGCTGGCCCAGCCGGTTCCGAATTCTGTCGTTTTCACCGACCTGCGGTTCCTTCTATTCAACGACAACTCCGACGCGGTGGGAGTGAATGCCGGTCTTGGCGGGCGCTGGCTGGATCCAATCTACGAGCGGATCTACGGCGGCTACGCTTACTACGACAATCGCGACACCGGTCAGCATGACTACGAACAAGTCACGTTCGGTATCGAGACTCTCGGACGCATCTGGGATTTCCGGTTCAACGGCCACCTGCCGTTCGGCGACGAGAGCAATCTTGTGTTCGACGATCAGTTGCAACCGGAGTTCGTCGAGTACAACTTGCTACTGACGAACCTGCAGGCCGAGACCGCCATGCGCGGTTTTCACGGCGAAACCGCTTTCCTTCTCTACGATCGCGGAACGTTTCAACTTCGCGGGGCGATTGGTGGTTACTCGTTCGAAGACACCGTGTCTGGCGATCGAGCGACCGGGCCCCGCGCCCGTCTCGAGTTCCGAGGTGGCGACGAGTTTTGGCTATCGGGCTACGCCCAGCACGACGACCAGTTCGGCACCACCGCCGGGGCAACTATGCTCTGGAGGTTTGGCGTGACGGGACGAGGACGGAGCGCCGTCTCCTCGTGCAACCTATCTGCCCGATTGGGCGACCCCGTCGAGCGCATCCAACAGGTGGTGCTGAATCGTTCGGCAACCGACGAAACCGTGATTGCGCTGAACCCCGACGGCACACCACTTACCATTCGCCATGTGGATTCTGCGGCCGCCGCGGGCGGCGATGGAACGTTTGAGAACCCCAACAACAATCTGGCCGATGCATCGAACCAACTCGAAGACGTAATCTATGTGCATGGCGGAAGCACCTTCGATGGGGAGTTCTTCACCACAAGCACCGCTGGCCAGCAAGTGCTAGGCGAGGGCATTGTGAATACGGTCGACACGTTGCAAGTCGGCGAAGTCGTATTGCCTACCGTTAACGGCGGACCGGTGCCAATCGTACAGAATGCCCCAGGAAACGCGATGACGCTGGCCGCCGCCGATGTCGAGTTGGCCGGCTTCAACATCATCAATCCAGGAACCAGCGCTGTGTTCTCCAACGGGCAGTCAGGGCTGTCAGTACACGACAATGTATCAACCGGTGCCGCAGGCGCGGGATTTGCCTTCACCAACATGACCGGCGCCATCAATGTGGCCGACAATACGGCTACGGGCAGCACGGGGGCAGGTATTCAGTTCACCGGCGACCAACAAGGCGAGATTACTGGCAATACCCTAACCGGAAATGGCGCTGGGGGTATTGCGATCGCCGGTAATGCCAGCGGCTCGATTGAAAGCAATATGGCCACAGGCAACACCGGCGACGGAATTGGCGTCACGGGCGACGTCACTGGCTCGATTGTCGACAACACGACGTCGAACAACACCGTCTCGGGTATCTCTCTCGGTGGCAGTGTAACTGGCAACATCTCGGGCAACACCGCCAATGGCAACACCGTCGATGGCATCGTAGTCGCCAATCTCGTGACCGGCAACGTGACAACTAACACGGCGTCGAGCAACGGCCAATTTGGCATCCAAATCGGCTCTGGCGGTGCAGGCGACGGAGTGACTGGCAACGTTACCTCAAATACAACCGATGACAACGGCACCGCCGCCAGCGGTGGCGGGGGTATACTGATCGATGGCGAGTTGAACGGAAATCTTGTATCGAACACCGCCCTTCGCAACGAAGTTGGTGCGGCCTTCGACGGAGTTGGCATCGAGGTCACGGGCGCGATCACCGGTGAGGCCGCTGGCAATACGACCAGCAACAACGATGGCACCGGTTTGCTGCTTGCAGGCGTTAGCGGCGACGTTTCCTTCAACACGGCCGACGATAACGGTCAAGGTGCCGGCGGAGGCAACGGCATTGAAGTCACCGGCAACGTCGGCGGGAGCATCGCTAGCAACATGGCCAACGGCAATATCGCCGGTGCATCGGCAGACGGTGAGGGCATCCTGATCAACGGATCGGTGGCGGGCCCAGTTTCGAACAATACGGCAAGCGGGAACGCCGCCAATGGCATCTCGCTAGTTTCCGGCGCCAGCGACTCGGTTACTGGAAACACCACCAGCAACAACGGGGCCACTGGTTTGACCGCCGCGTTCTTTGTTGGCGATGTTACCGGGAACACGGCTGCCGGCAACCAGCTTGATGGCATTTTCACGCCGGGCAACGTCTCTGGAAACGTCACCAACAATATGGCCACCGGCAACGGCCTCTCGGGCGGTGGCGGCGGTGATGGCGGCGACGGCATCCGAATCTTGGGTAACGTGGTCAGCAGCGTCAGCTTCAACACTACGTCGAACAATAGCGCTGGAACCACCGTCGATGGCGACGGCCTGCACGTCGCCGGCACAATTGGTGGAACGCTCAATAGCAACACTGCCAGCGGCAACGATGGCTTTGGCGTGCTGGTAGAAGGTGCGAGCGTGACGGGCACGGTATCCATGAATATCGCCAGTAGCAATGGCGAGGGTGGCATCCAAGTCAATGCGGTCAATTCGTCGGTAGTCAACAACGCAACCAACCTTAATGGCGGCATCGGTCTGTCGGCCACTACGGTTGCCGCAGGCGTTACCGGAAATACTGCCAGCAACAATGACTTCGCTGGGATTCAGATCGCCGGCAACATTGGAGGCAGCGTCACCGGCAACACGGCTTCTAGCAACGGTCAATCGGCTGGCGGCGAAGGTGGAAACGGCATCACGATTGGCGGCACCGTCGGCGATAGCGTCACCGACAATACAACGGAAAGCAACCTTGCGGGAACCACCGACGACGGCGACGGCCTGCTAATCGTTGGCTCGGTCACGAACGACGTCTCCGGAAACATGTCGCTCAATAATCAAGGAACCGGCATCAATCTGACGGGTGCCACCATCGGAGGCGACATTGCTGACAATACAGCCACCGGGAATGACCTGCTAGGAATCTCGGCGGTCGCCCTCACCGGTGATCTAACCGGCAACATCGCTTCGAGCAACGATCAAACGGGCATCGTGGTTAACAGTGTCGGTGGCGCGGTAGCGTCGAACACCACTAGCTCGAACGGTTTCAGTGGCCTCGTGGTCACCACCACGACTGGTGGAAATGTGAACAACAACACGGCTGCAAACAACGGTCAGTCAGGCGGCGGCGAAGGAGGCAACGGGCTCGAGTTTGGCGGCGCGATTGGCGGAGATATCATCAGCAATACAGCCACCGGCAACCTTGCCGGCGCTGTCAACGATGGCCACGGCATTTTTTCGGCCGTGTCCTACACCGGTAACGCCACGCAAAACACGGCGTCGAGCAACGAGGGACACGGTTTGTTCATCGACGGCGCGATGACCGGCAACCTGACTCTCAACAACTTAGACGGCAACACACTCAATGGAGCTTTGATCAACGGAACGTTGACCGGCGATGAGGTGGCTGGTACTTCGGGCATTACCAACAACACTGCAAGTAACAACGGCGGCTCGGGCATCGAGGTCGATGGCAACCTGACGACCGCCGCGGGACTCCCCAGTCGCACAGCACTGATTTCGAATACCGCTAGCAATAATGGCGTCCACGGAATCACGATTGGTGGAAACGTCGAAGCTGACGTCCTCAGCAACATCACCAATGCCAATGGTCAGGCAGCGTCAGGCGGTGTAGGCATGCTTATTGGCGGGTCGCAGACTGGCATCTTCGATTCGAACACTGCCAACAGCAACCGCACTGGGGCCGCGTTCGATGGCGATGGCATTCTCATCAACGGTGATGTCAACGGCATCACCGGTGGTCCCACAACGGTCAATGGCAACACAACCAGTTCGAACCAAGGTGAAGGTTTGTTGATCTTGGGCTCCATTAACGGCACTCTTAATGGCAACAACGCCAGCAACAATGGCGAGCGTGGAATTGCGGTGACCGGGAACGTAAACAGCGGTGTCGACACTGCAAACGCCGTGAGTGGCAACACGACGTCGACCAACGGCACCGATGGATTGTTCATCGGTGGCGACGTCACTGGAGCCGTGTCGAGTAATACGGCCAATACCAACGGTCTGTCCGCCGATGGTGGTCGCGGCATTCACATCGTCGGGGGAATAAACGGTTCGTTCTCTTTGAACACGGCAAATCTGAACGAGAGTGGTGCCACGGGCGACGGAACAGGCCTGTTTGTCGGCAACACCGTCACCTTGAATGTCGCAACCAACTCGGCTAGTGAAAATGAAGGCGACGGCATGCTGTTTGGCGCCAACATCGGCGGAAACTTGACGAACAACACCGCGATTGAAAACCTTGGCGACGGTATTAACGTCACCGGTCCGCTCGGCGGAGTCGAATCGGGAACCAATGTCCTCGACAATGGCGGCAATGGGCTCATCATCGATGGCAACGTGATTATTCCGTAGTCCTTGATTTTGGCAGATCCTCAGACAGAATGGCGACTTACGTCCATTCGTTCCGAGGAGCCACTGATGGCGGCCACGCTATTCACCGGTTTTCCGCTTGGTCTGCTGCATTTTTACGAAGACCTTGCGCGGCACAACAACAAGAAGTGGTTCGACGCCAACCGCGACCGCTACGAGCGTGAAGTTCGCCAGCCGGCCATGTCGTTCATCTCCGCCATGGAAGGCCCGCTTTGCAAGATCTCGCCGCATTTCGCAGCGGTACCCAAGAAGGTGGGGGGGTCGCTGATGCGCATTTACCGCGACATTCGATTCTCGAACGACAAACGGCCCTACAAGACAAATCTGGGCATCCAGTTTCGGCACGAAGCGAGCAAGGACGTCCACTCGCCTGGCTTCTATTTCCACGTCGATACGGAGAGCGTGTTCCTAGGCACCGGCATTTGGCATCCCGACTCTGCGACGCTTGGCGCCATTCGTCAGACGATCGACGAGCACCCGGCCGATTGGAAGCGCGCCCGCGACGCCAAGGCGTTTCGCACCAAGTTCGAGTTGGCGGGCGACTCGCTCAAGCGGCCGCCACGCGGATACGATGCCGAGCACCCGCTGATTGAGGATCTAAAGCGCAAAGACCACATCGCAGTGGCGCATCTCGACCACGACGAGCTATTCGACAAGTCGCTGGTCGCTAACGTCGCCAACCATTTCAAGGTCGCAAAGAAGTACATGCAGTTTCTCTGTGAGGCGACCGGCGTCGACTTCTGACTGTGAGTCGTACTCGATTTGACCAAGTCAGCGTTCAGCGGACGACCGCGAACGGATCGTAAACAGTGGGCGATGGCGCACGCCGTACCCTTTGGCAATGCAAGTGAGTGCGATGAAGTCGTACAATGCGTGGGCAATCGCTGCGCTGAGAATCTCGCCGCGCCAGTAGGCCAGTACGCCGAAGTACGCGCCAACCAACGATGCCAGCCAGAAGTAGCTCCAACTGGCGGCGTGCACCAAGCCAAACAGCAGGCTTACGATCACAACGCCTACTACAGGCGACGTCGCCGCCACGGCGATCGGTTGCAAGGCCCCGCGAAACAGGATCTCCTCGCCAAGGCCCGCGGCCACCGACACGAGGGCCAACTGCCACAGCGACGCTCGGCCAAACCCTTGGCGGACGAAGCGGGTGACCAGCCTTCGCAGCCACGCGATTGGCCGCCACTGGCAAAACAACATCCCCACCAACACGGGTATCATCGGCAACGTCGCCGACACGCCCCATACCACCGCGACCGATAGCGCTGGCACGGGCCAAATGGCGGCCACCAACGGCAGGTTCAGCCCCCAAGCGACGGCCGCTCCCGCCGCGCCAAGCGACAACTCAAACGCCACGGCTACTGCTGCGAAGCTCCGCTTTGACGCTTCTTGGTGGTCGTGCATCATAGGCAAACTGTGCAATCCGGGCCGCTTGACGGACCCGTAAATCGCCGACTACATTGACCGATTCGTCGCACAAATCAGGGCACATCGAGGGCGTTGCGCGCTGGTCGCCCAGCTTCGTTGTCGACGCCGCTTATTCGTCGACCTACGGACCCGTCGCCCTTCATCCTATAACATTTTTCCATTCCGGCACGAAAGCAAGGACATACAGGCATGGCGAAGAAGAAAACTTCCAGCGCGAAGATGGTGTATTACTTCGGTAAGACTCGCACCGATGGCAATGGCACCATGAAACAACTGCTGGGCGGCAAAGGTGCCAACCTGGCCGAAATGACGTCGATTGGTATGCCTGTGCCTCCCGGTTTCACCATTACGACCGATTGCTGTGACCAGTATTACCAACAGAAGCAAAAGATGCCGAAGGGCTTGATGGCGGACGTGGCAGCCGCCGTCGGCACGCTCGAGAAAGAGACGGGAAAGAAGTTCGGCGACACGAACAATCCTCTGCTAGTGTCGGTGCGGTCAGGGGCTGCAATGTCCATGCCCGGCATGATGAACACCATCTTGAACCTGGGGCTGAACGACGAGTCGGTTGTCGGCCTGGCGAACGAGACGGGCAACGACCGGTTCGCCTACGATGCCTACCGTCGCTTGATTAACATGTACGGCGACGTGGTGATGGAAGTGCATCACGAGTACTTCGAAGAAGCGTTTGACAAAATCAAAAAGAAGTACGGTGCCGATCAAGACACCGACGTACCAACCAAGGGCTTGATCGAGTTGGTCGACGCCTATAAGAAGGTCTACAAGAAGCATACCGGCCAGGCGTTCCCACAAGACCCGCTAAAGCAATTGGAACTTGCCATCGAGGCAGTGTTCAAGAGCTGGAATAGCGACAAGGCAATCTCCTACCGACGCATCGAAGGCATCGTCGGACTTAAGGGCACCGCGGTCAACGTGCAGTCGATGGTGTTCGGCAATATGGGCGACGACTCCGGCACCGGCGTTGCGTTCACACGTAATCCGTCGACCGGTGAGAACAAGTTCTACGGCGAGTTCTTAGTCAACGCGCAGGGCGAAGACGTCGTGGCCGGCATCCGCACGCCGCAGCCAGTTGCTGAAATGCCCAAATGGAAAGCGCCCAACGACAAAACAATCGGCAAGAAGGTGCACGCCGAGTTGATGAAGATCAAGACCAAGCTCGAGAAGCACTACAAAGACGTGCAGGACATCGAGTTCACCATCGAGCGCGGCAAGCTCTACATGCTACAGACGCGTACTGGTAAACGGACGGGTGCCGCCGCCGTGCGAATCGCCTGCGAGATGGTCAAAGAACGGTTGATCGACGAGAAGACGGGCGTCATGCGAATTCCGCCCAACGACCTCACGCAACTGCTGTTGCCTTCGTTCGACCCGGCCGCCAAAAAGCGGGAATCGCCCTTGACGATTGGCCTGCCCGCCTCGCCAGGTGCTTCGTTCGGCAAACTAGCGTTCACGGCCGATGAGGCCGTCGAGCGCGCCCACGCTGGCGAGAAGGTCATCCTCGTTCGCAAAGAGACCTCGCCCGAAGACGTCGATGGCATGCACTCGGCCGCTGGCATCCTGACGAGCACCGGCGGTATGACGAGTCACGCGGCCGTCGTCGCTCGTGGCTGGGGCAAGTGCTGTGTGGCGGGCGCTGGCGCCATCGAGATCGACGAGAAAGCTCGCAAGATCAAAGTCGCCGGAAAGACCTTCACGCACAAGGACGTCATCTCAATCGATGGCTCGACCGGCGAAGTGTTTGCCGGCGAAATGGCCACCGTTGCACCCAAGCTCGGTGGCAATTTCGAAGTCGTCATGAAGTGGTCCGACAAGTACCGCAAGCTTGGCATTCGCACCAACGCCGACTCGCCAGAGGATAGCAAGCGAGCACGCACATTCGGCGCCGAGGGCATCGGGCTGTGCCGCACCGAGCACATGTTCTTTGAGCCCGAGCGGATCATCCACATGCGTGAGATGATTCTTGCCGACAACAAGGCCGACCGCGAAGCGGCCCTCAAGAAGCTGTTGCCGTACCAGCGCAAGGACTTCGAAGGCATCTTCAAGGCGATGAAAGGCCTGCCGGTCACCATTCGTTTGCTCGATCCGCCGCTGCACGAGTTCTTGCCGCACGACGCCAAGAGCCAAAAGGAAGTGAGCGACGCCACCGGCGTACCGACCAAGCAGATTAAGAGTCGAGTCGCTCAGCTGCACGAGCACAACCCAATGCTAGGCCACCGTGGATGCCGCCTTAGTGTCACCTACCCGGAGATTCTGGTGATGCAAGTCACCGCCATCACCGAGGCGACGATCAACTGCTTGAACAAGAAGGTTGACGTCAAGCCGGAGATCATGATCCCACTGGTCGGTACGGTGAAGGAACTCGCCATGCTGCGAGAGATTGCCGAACAGACCATTGCGGCAGTCAAAGAGAAGAAGAAATGCAAAGGCAAACTGCCAATCCTCATCGGCACGATGATCGAGATCCCGCGGGCGGCTCTCACCGCCGACGAAGTGGCCACCGAGGCCGACTTCTTTAGCTTCGGCACCAACGACCTCACCCAAATGACGTTCGGCTACAGCCGCGACGACATCAACTCCTTCCTGCCCGACTACCTGAACGAGGAGGTCCTGGAGCGCGACCCGTTTCAATCGCTCGACACGACCGGCGTAGGCCAACTGGTGGCGATGGGCGTCGAGAAAGGTCGCGACACCAACAAGAAGCTCAAACTCGGCATCTGCGGCGAGCATGGCGGCGACCCAGCGAGCATCGCCTTCTGTCACGGCGTTGGGCTCGACTACGTAAGCTGCAGCCCGTTCCGCGTGCCAATCGCCCGCTTGGCAGCTGCCCAAGCCGCGCTGAATGGCAAATAGCGAGGGCGCTTCGCCATCCGCAGTAATCAAACGGTCCCTCTCCCCTTTTTGTGGGGAGAGGTTAGGTGGGAGGCCGGTTGTTCCCCAATGGGGCAAAATCCATCTTCCTAACCTCTTGAGCTGCAACGCGTTACGACTTGGCCT
>JANQOF010000056.1 GCA_028279215.1 Pirellulales bacterium | reverse complement strand
CCACTGGCCACCACCATCAGGCACTGCTGTGACAGCAAAGCTTAACGATTGGCGCCAAACAGGTTAAGAATTTCTAAGTGCCATTCGCGTGAAACGCCGAATCCACAATGCCTGCCTTACCAATGCCTTCGACGTAGAGCCCAAGCGTGCCACATCTGCGCGCTTGGGGAACGTAGAATGGCCAGAAGAGAAGCGGCCGGCCATCGATTCAACTAAGCGAACCCGCCAAACAGTTCGTTGTTCTTCCTTCTAGATGGAAGTGCGAGTCTTTCGCCAACGATCCGATCGGCAATATCCCGTCTCCCAATGCCGGGAAGGGGGCCGGCGGCTTCTTTGTCGATCAATTGCCCATTCACGTGGGTCGGTTGAGTTCGCTGCCCAACCAGCTGGACGCAATCATTGCAACGGCCGATCTCGAGGGTAGAGAGCAGTTTGAGAGCGCCACCACCGAGCCGCCTCGTTTGCTTGGCGAAGTGCTGCCCGAGCAACTCGCGAGTGGCGTGCTGCCGAGCTTGGGCATTCGGCCAGAACGGACCGTCGTGGTGCTCGATGGTGATTTCTATACGGTCCCGGCGCTCGACGCACGCGGAGGCTCGGGCGACCTACGCAACATCTGCAATGAACCTACCGACTATGCCGAAATCTCTCCGATCGAGCCGTCCGCATCGGGCGGCGGAAAGATCGCTTGAGCGATCGTTGTTGCCGTCTTGGACGAAACGACGCATCGCAATGCTATTGCGTGAATACGAACTTGGGTGCTGACGCGCCTTGGCGTTCTTTGTGCCTTCGTGGCCCAACTACCCGGGTATCCGTTCATGCCGAATCAAATCATCCAGCGACTGACGCTCGCGGATCAAGTGCGCTTGGCCGTGTTCGATGAGTACCTCGGCGCATAGCGGCTTGGAGTTGTAGTTGCTCGCCATGGTGTAGGCGTAGGCGCCGGCGCAGCCAATGACGACATAATCGCCTACGGTGGCCTCCGGAAGCGAGCGGTGGGCGACGAAGCCGCCTTCTTCTTGCGTGAAGATATCGCCCGACTCGCAGAGTGGGCCGCCGACTACCACTTCTTGATGCGGCCGGCTGGCGTCGCCATTCGCCGGGCAAACGGCCATGGGGTGATACGCGCCATACATGATGGGCCGCGCCAGGTTGTTGAAGCCTGCGTCGAGCAGATAGTAGCGATTTTGGCCCATCTGTTTGACCGCGCGAACTTCGGCGACCAGGTAGCCGCACTCGGCCGTGAGATAGCGGCCCGGTTCGAGCTCCAGCGAAACATGATGGCCAAACTCCTTGGCTAGTCGGCCGCGCGCCGCGTCCCATTGCTCGAAGTAGGCAGCCGTGTCGGCCACTTCGTCGCCGACGCGATACGGCGTGGGAAGTCCGCCGCCCGCGCTGATGCTGTGGATGCTCGAACCGACCGTGAGCGCCGCCTGCTCCATCGCCGCGCTTACTTGGCTCAAGTGCTCCATGTCGGTGCCCGAGCCGATGTGCATGTGTAGGCCGGCGATGCTGAGCTGGTGCTCGCTGGCCCGCTCGATGCACTCTTCGATTTGCTCGTGCCAAATGCCGTGCTTCGATCCTTCGCCGCCGGTGTTGGTCTTCTGGCTGTGACCGTGCCCGAAGCCAGGATTGATGCGGAGTGTGATTGGCTTGCCGGGCGCTCGCTCTCCATACTGCGAAATCATGTCGGGCGAGCCGCAATTTACTGGCAGGTCGAGCTCCACCACCATGTCGAGCGACTCGCGATCGAAGATATCGGCCGTGTACACAATCTGGGCCGGTTCGGCGAAGCCTGCCTTGTAGCCGGCGGCCAACGCCCGATGGATTTCGCCCGCGCTCACCGCGTCGACCAGAACGTCGTTGCGACGCATGAGGTCGAGTATGGCGAGATTCGAGCAGGCCTTTTGAGCGTAGCGCACAACGTCGAACGATGCGAGGTTGTTCACCCGTTCGACGATCGTGGCTGCGTCGTACACGTAGCAAGGAGTACCAAACCGCCGAGCGATTTCCGCGATTTCCAAGCGAGCAATTTTGTGAACGAGTGGCGACATGTGTATGGTTTCATTAGCCGCGCCGCAAAGCGAAGCATTCAGGTTAACCGCGCCGCAAAGCGAACCGTTCAGGTTAGCCGCGCCGCGTAGCGCGTAGTCAGCCGCGCCGCGATTAGACTCGTAGCAACACACTTACTCTACCCAACGCTCGCCCAAAGGGGGAGGGAACGTCTCGCCGCACCGCACACAAAAAAACGGTGCCGGCCCCCTGATGGAGCCCGGCACCGCGTCGTAGGTTCGCAGCGGCAAGTAGTCGGTTCTAGAAACCGGCACCGGCTCCTTGCATGCGTGCACTCATGGCGGCCGCGCCGAAGGCGTTGAGCACACCCTCTTCAAGCTCAATGCGGAAACGCAGCTTGTTGTCCACCGCTTGGGCGGACATGTTCAAGTGGTCCTGGCCTGCGCTCTTGGTGACCAGAGCGTCGACAATGCTATCGACGACCGGATTCGGTTCGGCCTGGGCGGCCATCTGCATAATGGGCGTCAGTGCGATCGAAAGCTGCATCGGCTGCACCTTGGTGGCGGCACCGCTGCGGTCGATTGCTTTCTTCAAGTTGTCCATGTAGCCGGTTCCAACGGCGACATATACAACGTCATCACCCATCGCGACCGCCACGTCAAGTTGGTCTCCGAGCAGGTCGCGGGCTTCCGTCTCGTCGGCTGGAACCGGAATGGCCATGGTGTGAATGGTCGTGCCGCCGTGCGACGCGGCGTTCCAATTCACGCCGGGGAAGTTCGGGTCTTCTTCCACGAGCGAAACGATCTTCTTGACCGCCGACTCTATCTTGCTGCTATCCTTGGCAAAGCCGCCGGCTACCAGACTCAACGAGTTGCCACTCAAGTCGACGTGGCCTGCCATGTCCATGCGTCCGCTCATGGCGGTAGCTTCCAGTGCGTCCAGCAAATCGTTGGCAGCATCTTTGACCGTTTGCTTTGCGTCTTCGGTTGGCAGTTCGACTTCCTGGTCGATCGCGTTCATCACTTGTTGCCGGGCCGAGTCCATTTGCGACTTGATCTGATCCTTGTACTGCGACACGAGTTCCGGCGGGCTGTTGACCGAAATGTTGAATCGAATCGCCGCCTCGTCGCCCATGCAGGCGGCAAATTGAGTTTGTGCCGATTCGTAAACCTTGATCGACTCGGCCAATTGCGTGTTGGGCAGTCCGCTGTAGAGGAAGTCGAGGTAAGCGCCGCCGTTCTCGGCGTCGGCGGAGAAGCCGATGGCTAACTCGTCGATCTCGTTAATCATCTGGGCGATTTGCTCGATGTTCGCCTCGGTCATGTCGCGTCGGGCGGCGAACGCTTCGTCGCTTTCGCCTTCCATTTGGGTGAGGCCTTGCTCGGCGCCTGCGCGAATCTGCTCCACCGCAATCGAGCGATACATCTCCGGCAAATTTTGCAGCATGATGCGCGCCGCCACATCGTAGTCGGCAGTAAGTGCATCGAACATCGCGCCGGGGTTTTCCGGAGTGTTTGCCAGCAACTCAGGTTCTTGGGCGAGGAAAGCCCAGTTGCCCACCTGCTTTACGTACAGACTTTGATTGGGAATCTCGATCTCCGTGATTCCATCGCCAACGTCCGACGTGGCCATCTGGAACATGCCAGCGAGTTCCAGCAGTGATTTCAAATCGGTCACCGGCAGGCAAACCACCGGCACGAACTGGAATCCATCGGTTTGCACCACCGCACCCCACGACTTGGTTTTGTCCAAGCCTTGTAGACCTTTGTTCTGCGTGAACAACAGCAGCATGTTGTTCATTTGCTGGCCGGCGTTCACCTGGCCGCCAAATTGACCGAGGTAGTCGATGTCGGCCAGCAACTGGTCGTAGTTCGCGGCGGCGACGATGGCCATCGGCTTCATTTCGCCCGTTTGGACTTGGGCGGTCGAAACTTGGCTGCCAACGGCAACCAGTGCGGCCATCAACGCGGCTACGGCCGATCGGACCTTCGTATGGTGGGAGTTGTGCACGGTGGTGCTCCTATGGAATGGGAGTAAACAGGATTCGGTGCGATGATCCGAGTGTCGACTCGGCATGGAATTAGTCACGGGTGCGCCCAGCACCAAAGTCGTCGGGCCGCATGCCCACAACGGCTCTGGAAAACTTACGCTACGAATGCTTGCGACGGGAAGACGTATGCGTGGCAATCGATACGCTAGAGAAAATACCCTCCGGCCGCCGCAAAGGTTTTGCCAACCCGCGGGATTATACCGGTTAAGTGACGCGCCTGGCAGCCATTAGGGGTGCGGCTTGCCATGGGGATGGGGCTCAATAAGTACGATCAACCGCAGGTGATTGCCCGGAAATTCCGTGACTGTGGCCAATGCTGGCAGTCTAACGCTCGCGATACGTGATGCGGCCCTTGGTCAGATCGTAGGGCGAAAGTTCCACGCGAACCCGGTCGCCTGGAACGATTCGAATGAAGTGCTTGCGCATGCGGCCGGCTACGTGGGCAGTGACGATGTGTCCGCCCTCGATTTCCACACGAAATCGGGTGTTGGCCAACGCCTGGGTTACGGTGCCCTCGACCTCGAGAGCCTCTTCTTTTTGCTTCGCCATATGCGATTGATTCCCCGCGCGGTGGCGTGGGCCTCCGGTGCGAACTGACACCGCCATTGGCGAGCCAGCATCGGCTTGGCCCAGGCGACGACCTAAAATTACAATCCCTAATACTATCACCCACGATGGGCACAAGTCCAGCCGACGGAAGAGGCTAGGGCTCTGACGCATGGGGCAAAAGTGCCAGTTTTGACGATTCCCAGCCCGAATGACGAAAATCCGTCTGCAACCGCGTGGCAAACGCTCCCGCACGTCGGACTTTGCGATACATTTATAAGTCCGTGAGCACTGAATACTCCAACGCGCCCCGTTCCAGCGAATCGACCGTATCGGTCGACCCAGAAGATGTCCAACGCGCCAAGCGCGAGATTCAGTCGATCGTTCAACAGATCGCGGAGTTGTCTCGTACCGACGCGTCGGTCGAGCAGTACTTCGACGAATTCTTGAACAAGGTGGTCGCCGCACTCGCCGCTGCCGGCGGCGCTGTCTGGACACTCTCGGGAAGCGGGCTGCAACTGACCTACCAAATCAACCTCCGCAGCACCGGGCTGTTGGAGAACCCCATCGGGCAGGAGCAGCACGGCCGCTTGCTACAAAAGACGCTTTCGAGCGACGAGGGTATGCTCGTTGCGCCCCACTCTGGCTCGGCGATGGGCACCGACGATGGTGACGAGCACGCAGCGGCCAACCCCACCGATTACCTGCTGGTGCTGGTGCCGGTACATAACGATCAGGGCCCGCAAGGCGTGGTGGAAGTCTTCCAGCGGCCTGGGGCACGGCCCGCCACTCAGCGTGGCTACTTGCGATTCGTACAGCAAACATGCGACCTGGCCGGCGAGTTCCTGCGTGGCCGACGGTTGCGGCATCTGGCCGAAAAGCAGGGCCTTTGGGAACAACTCGAAACGTTCACCCGAACGGCGCACGAAACACTCGACGTGCGCGAGGCGGCTTACACCATCGCTAACGAAGGCCGCCGGCTGATTGGATGCGACCGAGTGAGCGTCGCCATTCAGCGCGGCAGCAAGTGCATGGTCGAAGCGGTCAGTGGCCAGGATGTGTTCGACAAGCGGTCGAACACGATCACGCTGCTAAATCGCGTTGCCCGCGCGGTAACCAAGACTGGCGAGGATGTGTGGTACTCGGGCGACACCTCGGACATGGCGCCGCAGGTCGAGAAGACTCTGGAGGCCTACGTCGACGAATCGCATACCAAGAGCATGGCCATCCTGCCACTGTTCAAGCCCGACCGCGACTCGGAGGACAAACCGGCCAGCGAGCGCAAGCGACGACAGGTAATCGGGGCGCTGATCGTCGAGCAAATGGTCGACACGACGCCATCGGACGGATTTACGCAGCGCGTGGAGGTCGTGCGAACGCATAGCGCAACCGCACTGGCGAATGCTCTGGAGCACAACAGCTTGTTCTTGATGCCGCTTTGGAAGTTGCTGGGCCGAGCGACCTCGCTATTTCGCGGACGAACCAAGTGGAAGACACTTGCCGGCGCCATGGCCGTGGCGGGGCTCGTAACGGCTGCCTGCTTTTATAGGAAGGATTTCAACCTCGAAGGCGATGGCAGCCTCAAGCCGGTGACGCTTCGTGGTGTGTTCGCCCGCGAGGACGGCGAAATTAGCGCCACCCATGCAGGCTACAATCAATTGGTGCAAGCCGGCGAAGTATTGGTGGAACAAAAAAGTAACGATCTCACCCGCGAGTTAGCCAACTTGCAAGGCAAACTCAGTGAGGTCAACGCACGCATCACAGGTGCCCTGCGTAGCCAAAACTCGGGACTCTCCGATTCCGAAGAGCGCGAACTAAAGTTTAAGCTCAGCGAGTATCGCACCGAGCAACGGAACTACAATACGCTCATCGAGAAGGTGCAAGAGCAGATTGAAATGCTCAAGGTCACCAGTCCGATTACTGGTCGAGTCATTACGGGCAAGAGTCAAATCGAACAATTGCCCGGTAGACCGATAACCGTCGGACAAAAAGTGTTGGAAGTGGCCGATCTGACGGGTGACTGGTACCTCGAAGTCGAGATGCCCGAGCGGCACATGCGGTTCGTTGCCGACGCTTGGCACAAAGCGCAAGAGAAAGATGAGCCGCTGGAAGTTACGTTCTACCTGGCGACCGAGCCGGGCGAATTGCTGAAGGGTTATATCGACAACGAAGACGACATCGATACCACGGCCGAGGCCCGCGGCGAAGACGGCAACTCGGTGTTGTTGAGAGTCCGGTTTGAGCCCGGCGAACTCGATAGGCTGCGAAACGAAATACTCAACGGCAACCCCAAGGTCGGCACCGAGGCGATTGCCAAAGTACATTGCGGCAACAAGTCGATTGGATACGTGTACCTCCACGACCTATTTGATTTCGTGCAAGCCAAAGTGTGGTTCCGATTGTGGTAAGCAGTTGGCCACGACGCGCGGCGGAGCGGGCCCGCTAACCGCGACGCGTACCCTTCTTCCGAGGAACAGAGTCATGAGAACGCGAATCGTTGCCATTGCCTTGACCTTGATGCCGACGACGTTGCACGCGCAGTCGCCCAACCGCGCCAATCCCGTGCTCAAGGATTGCCAGTTGGCGCTCTTGCCGGAGAACTACATCGAGATCTCCGCCGACAAACCCGGCACCATCAAGCACTTGGCGGTTCGCGAAGGAACCATCGTCGACGAAGGAGCAGTGATTGCTCAAATCGACGATGTAGAAGCCAAGATGCAGCTGCGTGTCTCGGAGCAAAAACGCCTAAGTGCTCTTGCTCGGGCGAAGGACACGATCGAAGAAGAGTATGCCGTTGCCGCTCGCGACGCAGCCCAGGCTGACTATGACGCCCTTAAGTCCGCCAACGTGGGTGGCGTAGACCGTGTTGTTCCCGAGACCGAGTTAAGGGCCAAGAAACTCGAGGTAACTCGCGCCGGCCTGCAGATAGACAAAGCCAAGAAAGACCGCCAACTGGCCATCTACGAGTACAATGTTGCTAAGGTGGAAAAGGAAGCCGCCGAAATGGAAATCGAGCGCCGAGCGGTGAATGCACCCTTCAGTGGTCAGGTTGTCGAACTGTTTCGCAAGCAGGGTGAGTGGGTTGAGCCCGGCGAACCGATCTTGCAATTTGCTCGCTACGACGTGTTGCAGTGCGACGGATACGTCGACCTGTCGAAGTACGACCCTCGCGAGATCGATGGCTGCGAAGTGACCATTGAAGCCACCGTTGGGTTAGGTCGCACCGAGCAAGCCAAAGGTCGGATTGTCTACGTCGAGCAACAAGTGTTTTTTGAAGACACGTACACGTTTCGCGTGGTGGCCGAGGTCAGTAACCGTACCGACCGCGGACGGTGGGCACTCTATCCTGGCCTGCCGGCGACGATGACCATTCACCTGGGCACCGCTACCACAGATCTCAGTCGCCGGGTCGAGAGCAGTGGTCCATCAGTCGAGGGGCCTTAGTGCTTTCACCGATCCTCATGCTTACAGCCCTTAGCCCACTGTAATGCCTTCCACCACCCTTGCCGATAGTCTGGTTTCAAGCTCGTCGCGGCCACTGCCCATACGGGTGCGCCCCGATCTCGAAGCGCGGCGGCAGCGGTATCAAGGCCGTATCTACTGGGTGGTGAAAGACCCGGTCGGATTACAATATTATCGGTTCGAGGAAGAAGAATTCGCCATCCTGCAGATGCTCGATGGTCACGCGAGCCTCGACGAGATTGCCGAACAGTTTGAAGCGGAGTTTCCACCGCAAACCATTCGGACCGAAGAGCTGCAACAGTTCATCGGCATGTTGCATCGCAGCGGCCTGGTGATCACCAACGCCGGCGGACAGGGCGAACAGCTCAAGAAGCTGCGCGACGAAAAGACGAGAAAGCAACGTCTCGCTTCGGCCAGCAACATCTTGGCGATTCGCTTCAAGGGCATCGACCCGGAGGGGATTCTCAATTTTCTCCACCAGTACCTGTGGTGGTTCTGGACCAAGCCGACGCTGATCGTCAACAGCGTCATCGTAGCTTCGGCCGCGCTGTTGATATTGGTGCAGTTCGACGTGTTTCAGTCGCGGCTGCCCTCGTTCAATGCGTTCTTTTCAGCACAGAACTGGCTGCTGTTGGGCATTGTGCTCGGTTGTACCAAAGTGCTGCACGAGTTCGGGCATGGACTGAGCTGCAAGTACTTTGGCGGCGAGTGTCACGAGATGGGTGTGATGTTCTTGGTGCTCACGCCCTGCTTGTACTGCAACGTATCCGACTCGTGGATGCTTCCCAACCGCTGGCATCGCGCGGCCATTGGCGCGGCCGGAATGTACGTGGAGGTCGTGCTCGCTTCGATCTGCACATTCATCTGGTGGTTTAGCGACCCGGACACTCTGCTGAACAACATTTGCCTGAACATCATGTTCGTCAGTTCGGTGAGCACCATCTTGTTCAACGCCAACCCGTTGTTGCGGTACGATGGTTACTACATCCTTAGCGACATACTCGAAATACCCAATCTGCGCCAAAAGGCCACCAGCATTCTCAGCCGCAAACTAGGGCAGTGGTGCTTGGGCATCGAGCCGCCCGACGACCCGTTCCTGCCGCAGCGCAACCAAGCCTTCTTTGCGCTCTACAGCGTAGCGGCTGCCGTATATCGTTGGGTGGTGCTGCTCTCGATTCTGTACTTCCTCAACAAGGTGTTCGAGCCGTACGGGCTGAAGGTTCTCGGCCAGGCAATTGCATTGATGTCGCTGTACGGGCTCATAGTCATGCCGTTGTGGAAGCTCTACAAGTACTTCAAGGTTCCCGGGAGGTTAGGCAAAGTGAAACGCTGGCGATTAGCCGTTTCGACGGTTGTGGTGGTGGCAGCCATTGTGGGCGTGATGAGCATTCCACTGCCCACCTACGTTTATGCGAATCTGGTGGTGCAGCCGCGCGACTTCGAGGGCGTGATCGTCGCTTTCGATGGCGTGCTGGAAGAAGTGGCCGGTGGCATCAAGCCGGGCGTCTACGTCGAGAAGGATCAAGTGCTCGCCAAACTAAGGAACGTGCAACTCGAAGCGTCGGTACTGGAGTTGGAAGGGCAACAACAGCTCAACGCCAAACGGCTCCAGGCACTCGAAGCGCTGAGTCGCAACGGCGATCGCAACGCTCAGAGATCGGTGCGGAGCCAGATTGCCGAAGTGAAGAAGTCGATCGATTCGACCGAGGAGCAGCTTAGACTGCAGCGTGAAGACTTAGATCGGTTGACGATTCGCGCGCCGCGCGCGGGGTACGTTATTCCACCTGAGATCGTGCCCGAGCCCGATCGGCACGACGACGAGCTTCCCACCTGGCACGGCACGCCGTTCGACAAGCGCAACTTGGGCGCCACGCTTACCACTGGCACCAAGTTCTGCAACATCGGCGATCCAAACAAGCTCGAAGCCCGCCTGCTCGTTGAGCAGTCGGACTCCGCGGAGATAAGGCTTGGCCAAATCGTGTACGTGTTGCTAAAGCAATCGGCGTCGCATCGCTACGTGACGGAGATTACCGGTGTGGAAAGCGACGAAGTGCCGGTGGCGCCAGCCCGACTGTCGAGTATGTCGGGTGGCCCGCTCGCTACCCAGCCCGACGACGCCGGCGTACCTCGCCCGCTGACTCCCCACTTCTATGCGTATGCTCCGTTGCCCGACGACCGGTCCCTGCGCGTGGGCCTGGTGGGCGAAGGCAAAATCGCTATCCCTGATCGCACTCTGGCCGAGCGATTGGAACGCTATCTATCGCGGACGTTCAATTTCGATATGTAGTGGCGAGTGTTCGGCTCACCCCGAAACTCAGCTTTGGAAGAGCGCTGCGCTTTGCTAGCATCGCTTGTGCTGTTCGTCTGGCGTCGCGCTGGTTGCTTCGTTAGACTTCCACCTCGCGAATTTCGCACGTCTGGAAGTAATCTGGCGAGGCTTGGTCATGTTATTGGCGTTGGCCAACCGATGGCGCGGTGTGCGCTGGCGGTTCGGTTTGGCAAAACGGCGGTTGTTGGTGCTGCTGATCGTGGTGTTGGCGCTCGCGATCTTCGCGCCGTCGATCGTATTGCACACGCCGCTGCGAGAGCGCGTGCTGACGACGGCTATCTCGCCAGAGGTGGGCCGATTGACGGTTGGGTCGCTCACTGCCGGATGGCTGACCCCGGTTACTGCTACCGACGTCACGCTGTACGACGTGGAAGGCAACCGATTGGCCGATATCAAACGTCTGTCGATCGACCGCACGGTCATTGGCCTTCTGGCCGACAGCCGTGACCTCGGCACGATTCGACTCGAAGGCGCTACGCTCTATGCGCTGGTGCGGCCCGACGGCAGCAATCTAGAGGACACGATTGCCAAGCAGGCGAACTCCAAGCCCAGCGAGGATAAATTGTCTGTGTCGGGTGGCGGGCCTTCGTACACGCTTGAAATTGTCGATGGACGACTGCTGTCGCGAAGCACGACGACGGGCGAGACGTGGTCGGCCGATTCGCTCTCGGCTACCATTCGGCATCCTGTTGGCGCGCCGCTACGGATCGAGGCTGCCGGCGTGCTGCGTCCGGCGCGCAGCGACAACGGCCTTGCGAACGACGAGCCTACCACAACAGCCGGTCGGTTCGAGCTGCGATGGGGCGGCGACGACAACGGCCAGCTCGACGGAATGCGGTTTGTGTGTCAGGACTTGCAATTGGCGGCATTGGAACCGTGGCTACAGCGATCCGATTCGCGGCTTCGAGTGACCGGGCTGTTGACCGGCGAAATCTCCGCTGCTTATCCGGTGGACAAGTACGACTCGCTGTCGGGCGATACCACGGGCCGTATCTCGCTCACACAATTCGCAGTCACGGGCTCGGCACTCGCTGGCGAACCACTGCGGTTAGACGATACCAACCTGGCTTGGAGATGTTCGGCCAGCGGCGGCTCGGTGTCGATTGAGAATCTTTCGCTCAACAGCGATCTGGCGATGTTCGACTTGCGCGGAAGACTCAACGAGCGAACGCTGCAACAAGTTCTAGTGGGCGCCGCGGGGCCGTATGCGATCGTGGCCAGCGGCGACCTGGAGGCCGAGGGAAGATTGAACCTAGCACGACTCGCCCAGCGATTGCCTGGTTTGCTGAACGTGCGTGAGGGTACGACGATTACGTCAGGCCAAGTGCGATTCAACGCGAGAAGCGTGACGCAGAACGGCGGTCATCAAATCACCGCCTCGCTCACCACCTCGCCGATCACTGGCTCGAACCGAGGTCGGGCGATTGAGTGGGACACACCGCTCGACGTCAATCTGGTTGCCAAATACGCAAACAACGCCTGGCGATTCGATCGCATCGCCTGCCAGTCGCAGTTCCTCAACGTCTCGGGCTCTGGCGACGCGCGGCAAATGCAGCTAAGCGGCAGCGTGGATCTCGACGAGTTGGCCAGTCGACTCGACCAATTTGTCGACCTTACCAACTGGCAACTCGCTGGCCGAGGCGAGATCGCAGCCAAGTGCCTACGCGACCAAACCGGGCAGTTCACTGCGGATGCCTCGGGTACACTGACCGACTTCGTCGTCGCCCACGGCGGCGACGAACTGGTGACAGAACCAATGCTCGAATGGTCGAGCCGACTCGAGGGATCGACTCTCGAGGGCAGCCTCTGGCCCAACCGGCTATCGCGTGGCCGATTGTCGATGACTGCAGCAGGCGACGAGTTGGCTATCCAACTCGTTCAACCAACGGTACTCGAGAGCACCTGGGCCGCCACCGATTGGCCGTTGAGCATCACGACGGTAGGCCGGCTAGACGGTTGGTCGCGGCGTTTGCGCCCTTGGGTGAACCTCTCGGCTTGGCAAATGGCCGGCGCGCTCGAACTTTCGCTGCGTGGCCGGGTGAAGGCGACGCCACTGGTGGTGAACATCGCGGAGTCGCAACTCCAAGTCGATGGATTACGAGCAGTGACCTCCGATTGGCTAATCGACGAGCCGCGCGTGCAATGGTCGGGCGACATTGCCTGGGATAGCACCACCAACACTGTAGTAAGTCGCGCCGGAAAGTTGGTGTCGAGCAGCGTGGCGGCGAGTTTTCGCGACTGGTACTGGACCGCCGATCCGAAACAGACCGGACGCGTCGGCGGCCTGGCTGCCGTGCGCGTGAACCTTGGACGGTTGGCTCGCGCTCAACGTATGCCGCATGGCGAGCCACATCGGATGTTGCCGGTGGGCGAAATGAGTGGTCAGGTGAAGTTGGCCGAACAGGCGGGGCAAGTGGTTGCGGCGGTGGACATCAGCGGTCAGAACATTCAATTGCAGACAGCTCAGCCTGGGCTCCCGGGCGTGACACCGACCATGACGACCATCTGGCAGGAGCCAATGCTCCGTGTGGTTGGCACCTTAGGCTACGCGCCGAGCATCGATCGACTCACGTTCGACGGATTGCAGACGCAGTCGGCCACGTTGGCTCTGGCCGCAAGTGGCAGTGTCGACCGACTCAATACCGAGCGGTTGATAAACGTCGCCGGCACGGTGGACTACGATTTGGCTAGTTTGACACCGATCTTGGCGCAATACGTTGGCCAAGGTCTTACGATCGCTGGCCGCGAGCAAGCCCGCTTCGAACTCAAGGGTTCGCTCAACGATCTAGGCGGCGGTCAGATCATCTCAAGGCCGCCGCACGGCACCGGACACGTCGCTGCGGCGCAGGTGTCGGTCTCACAAACTCCGTCGTGGTATGCCCGCTTTTTGGCTCCCTGGCAAAGCGCGTCGTTGTACGGACTGCCGATTGGGCCGGGCAGAATCTCGGCCGAACTGAATAAGGGCCAAGTGACGATCGAACCACTCGACTTCGCCGTGGGCGGCGGACGGCTGACGGCTGCTCCCTCCATTCAGCTCGAGCCCGCGCCTGGGCAACTCACATTGCCGCCAGGACCGCTGCTAACGAACATCCGCATCACACCTGACGTCAGCCAACGGATGCTCAAGTACATCAACCCGTTTGTCGCAAGTGCCGTGCAAACCGAAGGCGTGTTTTCCATGTCACTAAGCGGCGGCACCGTGCCGCTAGGTGCGCCAGCGACCAGCGACGTGGCAGGAAAGCTCGACCTGCAATCGATGCGCGTCGTGCCTGGGCCGGCGCTCGGCGAATTGAGCCGCCTGGTTCAAGAGATTGCCCGCCTGACCAAAGGCAACCCGCTGTTCGGTGGCGGGCAGGGGCAGCCCGTGACGCTACTGTCGTTTAGCGATCGCACGATCGATTTCCGCCTGGTGGATGGCCGCGTTTATCACCAAGGACTCGAGTTCGAAGTGGAGAAACGGGTGTTCCGGTCGCGTGGGTCGGTGGGGCTCGATAACTCGGTGTCTGTCATGCTGGAGGTTCAGATTCCTCCGGAGGGAATTCTGCGAAACGTAGGGGTAACTCGCCTCGACGTGCCAATTACCGGTTCGTTGAGTAACATGAAGATAGACTCTTCGGCGGCACTAAGCAGTCTGAAGCAACAAGTGGGCGGACAACTTTTGAATGAAGAGACTATTGGCAACGCGCTCGACAAGCTGTTTGGCGGCGGCCGTTAAGTTTGTGGCCATTGCACTGCTGGGTTGCTTCGTTGCGAATGCTAACGCGCAAACGCCTTCCGCATTGCGCGATCGCGCGATTCAGCAGTGGCCAGCGGAGCGTAAGATCGACGAGGCGCGGCTCGCGCGGCAAGGATTCCGCGTGCTCGAGGGGCGGCAAGTTACGCTGGTGACCGATTTGCCAGCCTCGCCCGCCGTCGACGAATTGCCCAAGGTGGTGGACGCCGCGGTGCCGCTACTTGCGGAAAGGTTCGATGTCGATCCACGAAGGGCGCGCAAGTGGCACGTGCTGGCGATGGTGCTCGCCGACCGCGACAAGTTCCAAGCTGCCGGACTGATGCCAGAAGGTAACGAGCAGTTTCCCGACGGACTTTCGATTGGCTACGAGCTGTGGGTGGCCGATCAGCCGAGCGAATACTATCGCCGCCATCTCCTGTTGCACGAGTTGGTGCACAGTTTCATGGCGACCCATTTAGGCAGTTGTGGCCCGGGCTGGTACATGGAGGGCATGGCCGAGTTGCTTGGCACCCACACTTGGGACGCGCGCACTGGGCGACTTGTGCTTGGAGCGATGCCAGCGGATCGCGACGAAGTGCCGATGTGGGGGCGGACCAAGTTGGTCCGCGACGCGGTGAGTGAGGACCGACTACTGCCAATCGCCGCGGTGATGCGAATCGACAATCGCCAAGCACTCGACGTCGAATCGTACGCTTGGGTGTGGGCGTTGGCCAAGTTTCTAGATGCCCACCCGCGATATCAGGAGCGGTTCCGCTTGTTGCAAGACCAAACGCTCCAGCCCGATTTCGACCAGCGGTTTGCCGAGTTATTTGAACGCGATCGATCCGATATGGAGTCGGAGTGGCGCTTGTTTGCGTCGTCGCTCGAGTACGGCCACGATGTAGAGCGGGAAGCAATTGCATTTCCAACGCCAGCCGCTTCGCCCCGGCGTCTGGACACTCCGGCGCGAGTCAAGGTCGATGCGGCGTGCGGCTGGCAGTGTACAGGATTGGTTGTCGAAGCAGGCAAGGCTTACGAACTCAAAGCGAGTGGTCGGTTCGTCATTGGCGCCGAGCCCGACGGGCCTCCATGGCCGTCCGAGCCGGGCGGCATTACGCTCGATTACCACGCCGGCCATCCGCTCGGCAAACTGCTGGCAGCCGTCGACGAGCGACCATCGGCCGCCGCACCCGCTACGTCCGCATTTCTGCGTCCCACGCCGATTGGACTGCATGCGAACTTAATACCGGAACAATCCGGCGTGCTCTATCTGCGGCTCAACGACTCGCCCGCTGGTCTCGACGACAATCGCGGCGCTGCGACGGTGAGCGTCCGTCGCGTTCCGTAGGCGGCCGTGCCGGCAACTACTTACGCAAGGGCGCCGAATGCACTCTGTAGACATTATTCAGGCTAATTGACACTACCGCCTTGGCCCTCGACAATGAAGGTTTATCGCTCAGTCGCCGTCTCCCAGTTGAACAATACTCCCTACCCGCGCGTATGAATTTTATCCAGGAACAAGACCCCGAAGTTTGGGCCGCGATCGCAGGTGAAATTGAGCGTCAGCAGGACGGGCTCGAGATGATCGCCAGCGAAAACTACACTAGTCCGGCAGTGATGCAGGCGGTCGGCAGCGTGCTTACAAATAAGTACGCCGAAGGCTATCCCGGTCGGCGATACTACGGTGGGTGCGAGCATGTAGACGTTGTGGAAGACCTCGCACGCGATCGAGCGAAGGAGTTGTTTGGCGCGCAGTTCGCCAACGTGCAGCCGCACTCCGGCTCGCAGGCTAACTCCGCGGTGTACCTTGGCCTGCTGGAACCAGGCGACACCGTGCTGGGGCTCGACCTTGCACACGGTGGACATTTGACGCATGGAATGAAGCTCAATATCTCGGGCATGTTGTACCGGTTCGTGTCGTACGGTGTTCGCAAGGACGACCATCGCCTCGATTTCGACCAAGTCGCTCAACTTGCCCGCGAGCATCAACCCAAACTGATCGTGGCCGGCGCGAGCGCTTACCCCCGAGAGATTCCACACCAGAAGTTCGCCGAGATCGCGGAGCAGACGGGCGCCAAGCTAATGGTCGACATGGCCCACTATGCTGGACTCGTGGCGGCCAAGCTGCATAACAGCCCGGTGCCTGTGGCCGACGTGGTGACCACAACAACGCACAAAACGCTTCGCGGACCACGCGCCGGTTTGATACTCGCGCGAAAAGAGTACGCCAAAGTAATCAACAGCCGTGTGTTCCCCGGTACGCAAGGCGGGCCGTTGATGCACTCGATCGCTGGCAAGGCGGTTTGCTTTCACGAAGCGATGCAGCCCGAGTTCCGCACCTATATCGAGCGGGTGATTGCCAATGCCAAAGCGCTGGCCGAGGTGCTGATGAGCGGCAGTCTGAATCTGGTGAGCGGCGGCACCGACAACCACTTGGTGCTGGTCGATGTCACTCCGCTGGGAATTGGCGGCAAGACAGCCGAGGAAGTACTCGACCG
>JANQOF010000047.1 GCA_028279215.1 Pirellulales bacterium | reverse complement strand
CGAAGTAGGCGAATCTGCATGATTCGTCGATGTAAGCCAACGTAGTCAGATGCGGACGCAGTAAGCGGCCACGCTACAGATAGGCGATGGGCGCTCTAGAACCACGAGTGTAAACACCGCCAACGAAATGTCGGCCGCACGGCTAATTGGTTTTTGGTCCGGCGGCCCAAACCCAAGCAGCGACCGAACCCTCCGACCAACCATATCTAGTAGCTCTACGGCGTTCAGCCATTCCATCGTGAGGGACTCACCGTTGAAATCGGACCGAAGTGGGCTTGCTCTAGTCGCTCTGGCCCGCCCGGTCGCCCAACAACAGCAGCGCAAAACGTCGCGCCAACGGGTCCATTACTTTGCGGACGGTTGCGGGCTTCACAAACGCCAGGTTGCCGATGAGCATTGCCAAGCCAAACGTGATCATCCCCATGCAACTGGCGATGAACAGATGCATACCTACCGCCGTGGCAAGCATCCAAGGCCGTGTGAATCTTGGCCAGATAAGGAATGGATAGAACAACTCGAACAGCACGGTGCCGTGCGCCAACAAATTCATCAAGTGCGGATAATGCCCCAGCCAGGTGACGTCGATCGATTGGTACTCCGAGCTCGCGATCGAGCGCCAAATGGCATAGCCGTCCCACCAGGTTTGCCCTTCCAGCTTTCCAAGCCCGGCGAACAGATAGAACGCACACATGTGAAGTTGAATCAGACGTATCGCGACGTTCGCCCAGGTACTCGTCGGCACCTCGCCGGTGGCGCCGCGACGCATGTTCAATAAGCGGTCCACCGAGTACCGCGCGCCACATGGACCGAGCATCAAGTACATCGCGAGCATACAATTGACTTTGTCGAGCCCGAAGTACGCGCCGGGCGTGACCCGCGTGGCATACATGATCGCGAAAAAAGCGCTCAGTACAGCCGTCGTGCGGCTGAATAGACCGATCGTTAGCAAGAAGAAGCATACCAACGCTACGATGTGAATCGTCCACAACAGTGTTGGGGATTGTATGTGCTGAAACAGGCTCCACATATAGCTGTGCCCGCCTTCGAGGTCGTAGCCGCGCTCTCGCGCGTAGAGGTCGAGCGGCAACCAGCCGTTGGGACCAAAGAACGCAGACAGATCGAACGACCATACCAAGTGGGTGTAGAACAGCATTGCCCCGGCGAAAACGCGAATCGCGGAAAGCGCTGCGGGCGCTGTGGGCGCAAACCAAAATTCGTTCCACGCTTCCCAAACATCGCCCCAGTATTCAGCAAGTGCAAGTCGCAAACCGGTCATTGAAGCGGACCTCCCGGCCCAATTTGTTCCGGAGGCCCAATCGGTGCGGGCACGCTTTCGGCACCACTTTCGAGCGCAGCGTCCGCTGCATCGACATCGGCCCGCGACTGCGTCACCCTCGTTAGCGTTTGATACAACGACGGGTCGTCGAGCGGTTTGCCTTTCCGGCCGCTAGCTTCATCGCCGATCCAATCCTCGTAAGGCACAATCGTGTGCAACCTCTCTGTTACAACGGCATTCTCTCCGTCGTGCTCGCGAATCAATTGCCGAGCGTAGGCTCGCAGCCGATCTTCCTTCATTCCTCGGCCAGGGCTTTCAAGCTGATCAGCAAGCATCTTGAAGCGATGGTACCGAAGCCGTGGCCAGATTTCCTTGGGATCGGGAAAGGTGCCCTTCGAGACTTCCTTGCCTTGGTCGTCGTAAACCACGTAGTCGACAAGAAAGCCATCGGGCGGATCAGGGCCAAAGAACCCGTGACCATGGTTCAAGTAAAGCGGATCGCCATACCAACGCAGCCAGGGCGACTGCACGATGTTCCGCACAGTAAACGAAGTGCGCGAATTGGCCAGGGGGTAGAGGTACAGCGCCGAGACATGCAGCAGTAGCAGGACACTTACCAAAATGCGAACCGTCCGACTGGGCCCCTGGCTAGGCCCTGCACTCGACTGCTGCTTCTGCGGTTGCTGCTTGCGCGGCGGAGCGTCGCCCTTTTTTCCGCCTGTACTCATGCTGAATCTCCAAAGCTATCGCTCAGGCTCGGGCGCGCCATACGCGAGCCTAGAGCCCCTAGACGACGGAAGCTACCACATACTCCCTGCAGCACCGATAGCAATCTTGATAGCACGCAAGGCTGCACGATAACGTATTGCTACGTGCCACGAAAAAAGCCGCCCATCGCAGGAGCGAAGGGCGGCTAGTTCGTCTTCGTCGATATCCGCCATCCTTGCGGCAATACCGCGTCTAGTCATTGAGCGCGACCGTAGCGGCAGAGTCGCCAAAGTCAAACTCGAGTGACTGAACCTCGCCTCCTTGCAGGGTGATGACCTTTTCCTGAGTGAGGCCAGCCAGTTCGACCATCACGCGGTAGTCGGCCCACTCTTGGCCAGCGGCCAACTTGGTGGTGACAAACTCGCGGTCTTCGCCAACCTGCTTAGTCTCGACGCCAGCCAGCGTGACGCGAGCGTCAGCGGGAACACGAAGCTGCAAGGTGGTGGCGACGGCTTCGTTGTCTTTCATCTTCACAGGATTGAAGGCCAACAGTTCCTCGCTGCCAGCAGTGAGCGCTACCTGCTTGGTCTCCGTAACGGTCTTGCCGTCTTGGGTATACTCAACCCGCACGTTGTACGAGTAGTTGCGACCCGCCTGCAAACCATACGAGACATACTGACGTTCGGTGCCAGTGCTGGTGGTGAGCGTGCCGTTGACGTACACCTTGGCGTCGGCCGGCACTTCTACACGCAACAGGCCCGAACCCGTTTCGGTCTTGGCTACCACTTCGCTCGAGGTGGTAGTACGGGCGCTGTGTTCGATGTAAGCAGGTTCGCTGTAGGTTGCACCGTAGCTACCAGCCGAACCGTACGACGTATACCCGCCATAGCTACCGCACGATGCGTACGACACGCCATAGCTGCCAGCGGATCCATAACTACCATAGGAACCGCCGTAGCTGCCGTAGCTGGCACGACGCCAAGCTTTGCGAGCGTGGATGCGCGAGAACAACCCCCCACCGTAGCTACCATAGCTGCCCGCCGAGCCGTAGCTGCCGGCAGACCCGTAACTTCCATAGGAACCGCCGTAGCTACCGAACGAACCGCGGCTGCCCCAGAATGCCTGCGTGTCGCTTGCTAATGCGAACACCGCAATCAGTGCGAGCGAGGTGATAACTGTGTGCTTCATAGCTGGTCTTGAACTCCTAAGTGCCCTGTGGACCCAAAAATGTGGGTATGCGCGGCGCCCCCCACCGACAGTAAAGGATAATAACTGCTAGCTTCAAATCAAGGAAGGGAAGCAAAAAACAAGGATTTTGGTGATTAATTTGCCTGGGAAGAATAGATAGCCTCGGGGCTCGAGGCGCTACGCGGCGACCCGAGTCGCCCCCCAAGTGGACCATGCAGGGGCGCAACCAAGAGGTCGCTTACGGAATCGAAACCTCCAGGTCGTCCAAATCTAGTTCGCCGGTCGCCCCCAACAGGCCAATGCGAATAATCGCCTCACGTGTGTGGACCGGAACCTCTACCACCCGCTTTTTCTGCATCCAGTCAAACGAATCGCGAAACGGCCCGATCGTCTCGGTGCCCAACATCGCACGACGTTTGTCGTAGAAAGTGATAGCAACGTACGGCCACTGCGTGCGGTCTTGTCCCGGTCGAATTCCCTGTCCACGAATGTGAAACGAAACCACCAGGCGCGAGACTTCGCGGCCATCGAGTGCAAATCCCTGAAGCGCCCTGCAGCCGCGCCCAGGTTCCTCGTTCTCAAAGTGCAGGTAACGCCTTCCCTTGGCAGCTTCGCGCGGATCGTCGATCACGGTCGCCTGTCGCAAGTAGTGCCATCCTTCGGGCAAATCGTCGTCGCCTACTACGGTCTCGAACCCTCCGTTGATCAACTTTGGATTCTTAGGGTCGGGTTGCAGTTGGCGTCGGTCCTCGGCGGCGCCGGTCATGGGCACGAACAAGGTTGCTCGCAGCGCCTCGGACTCGAGTTCTCCGTCGCGCTTGCGGAACAAATAGAGATTCTGCTGATACCGCTCGCCAACCGGTACGATCATCAATCCACCCTCGGCAAGCTGATCGACGAGCGCTTGCGGCACTTTCTCAGGCGAACAAGTAACGATGATCTTGTCGAATGGCGCCTGCTCGGGCCACCCGAGGTATCCATCGCCAATCCGCGTGTACACGTTGTTGTACTTCAGCCGTCGCAACGTCTTCTCAGCCGAGCGACCAAGTTCCGGCACAATCTCAATGGTGTACACGTCACGAACCAATCCACTCAGCACGGCCGCCTGGTAGCCGGAGCCCGTACCAATCTCGAGTACGCGGTCGCGCGGCTGCGGATCGATTTGCTCGGTCATGTAGGCGACGATAAACGGCGGCGAAATCGTTTGCCGCGACCCAATCGGCAACGCCATATCGTAGTAGGCGCGGCTTCGCTCTTTGCGCGGAACAAACTCGTGGCGCGGCGTGCGCCGAATGGCATCCAACACGCGCTCGTTTTCTACCCCCGCTCCTTCAACTTCTTCGTCGACCATCCGATTGCGCATCACAGCCCAATCGCCTCGCGACTGGGCATACCCATCCGCGGCGAACCAAGCGACAAACAACATCACCGAGAGCAGTAACGATTGCCGAAGACTCATGGCAGGAACCATACGAATAATCGAACGCAGGGATGCTCGCTCATCGCGCGACATTTGCCTACAATCCCAGCATACCATAAGCCAAACGCCTAGCGAGCACTCATGACCGACGCGCCAACCGTTACAACCGATCCCCTCCAGTTGCTCCGCGACCAGATGGCAGCCAGTGCCTCGATGGCCTACTTCGACCACGCCGCGCTCGCCCCTTTGCCACGGGCCACGGCCCAGCGCATTCGCGACTTTGCCGCCCAATCGGCCGAGGTAGGCAACATTGGCTGGCTAGATTGGCTCCGCGAGGCCGAAACGGCCCGAGCCGAGGCGGCCCAGATGATTGGGGCTCGAACCGAGGAAATCACCTTTGTTCCCAATACCAGCGCAGGCGTGAGTCAGGTATCCGAAGGACTCGACTGGCGCGAAGGTGACAACGTGGTCACCCTTGCCGACGAGTTTCCCACCAATGTGTACCCGTGGCTCCACTTAGAGTCGCGCGGCGTCGAGTGCCGTCTGATCGCCACCGATAACGGCGCAATCAATTTCGACGAACTGACCGCGGCGTGCGACCGTCGCACCCGACTGGTGAGTGTGAGTTGGGTCGGCTACCAAACCGGCTACCGAGCCGACCTCGACCGGATCGGCGAAATTGCTCACGCAGCCGGAGCGCTGTTGAATGTCGACGCGATTCAGGGTGTCGGTGTGTTTCCGATCGACGTGACGAACTCGCCCGTCGACTTCCTGGAGACCGGCGGCCAGAAGTGGCTGCTGGGCCCCGAGGGAATCGGCTTTGCCTATGTACGTGCCGAGCACCTCGATAAACTCCGCCCTACCACCATTGGCTGGAATAGCGTCGCCAAACCATTCGACTATACGAACTTCGATCTGACCTTTAAGCCGTCCGCGGCTCGGTTTGCCGGCGGCGGTTGGAATATGATGGGCACGCTGGCCATGGGCCAAAGCCTCCACCTGCTCAACAGCGTCGGCATGGCCAACATCGCCAAGCAGGTGCTGGAATATACAGATTTAGCTTGCGAGCGGTTAGCCAGTGCCGGAGCGAATATTCTCACCAACCGCGACATGCAGCACCGCGACGGCGCACAGCGATCGGGCATCGTCTGCTTCGAAATTCCTGGACACGATCCAATGGAGTTCCGCAAACGGTGCATTGCCCAGAACATCGTGCTGAGTTGCCGTTCCGGGAAACTGCGGATCAGCCCGCACGCCTACAATTCGCTGGAAGATTTGGAACGACTAGTCGCAATGATCCGCGAGTTGCGGTAAGCTCTTCCCGTCTAAGCGCTACTTCATTCCCAAACCTCTAGTCAGCTGCCCAAGAACTATGTCACGCCGCGCGGTGTACACCGGTTCGTTCGATCCCGTAACCTTGGGTCACCTGAATGTGATCGAGCGGAGTTGCCGGCTGGTCGACGAGTTGATTGTTGGCATCGGCATCAATATCGATAAGCAATCGCTCTTTACGGCCGACGAGCGCGTCCAACTCATCGAGCGAGCCACCGCCGAGTTGCCTAACGTCGTCGTAAAGCAGTTCCACGGGCTGGCGGTGAAGTTTGTTCGTGATTGCGACGCACGCGTCATCGTCCGCGGTGTTCGTTCGCTCTCGGACATCGAGGCCGAGTTCACCATGACGCTCGCCAATCGCAAGCTCGACCCGGAAATCGAGACCGTGTTCTTGATGGCCGACGAAGAATTTACGCACGTCTCCAGCACGCTCATCAAGCAGATCACGCCACTTGCTGGCGACGACGAACTTGCGCGTTTCGTGCCCCGGGAGATCATACCCGACATTCGGGCGAAGCTGGCGCCAAGTCAAGCGTCATCCCGCTAACCGAACAATCTGCAGTGCGATGGCCACGATCCCCACAATGGCCAGCGCGTTCTTGATGGTATCGAACATCGAGCTCGAAACCAGCGGGCGCCCGCTAGGTGGCGGATTGGGACTCGCGTCTTCCTGCGTGTCACCTTCGAAGCGTGGCCAGGATTCACCGCTCGATCGTTCGTCGTCCGGCTTGCCCGTACTCCAAGTCACGGTCGCCCGGTCGGCGTCGAACTTGGGCCAGTCGTCGTCGGGCGCAGATACGTTGGTCGAAGGTTTCGCGCGCTGTCGGTTGTGTTCGGCTACCTTGTCGCAGCCGAAGCAAACGTCGCCCAAGTCGCCGCGCGAACGGCAAACTCCGTTCTCGCACACCATCTCTGGGCGGCACTGCGGACAGTTCTGGCATGTCGGGCACGTTTGTCGCCGTGCGATTTGCGGCGCGCCGTCGTGCCCGCCGATGTTGGGCGCCAGCGAGGCGAGAAATGTCTTTACTCTGCCTTCGAAGCTGCCAAGCGTGGTGCCCTGCCCTGCTCCAAACAACACGCCGGCCAGTTCACCCCGCTCGTTGAAGATCGGCCCGCCCGAATCTCCCTGGCGGGCTTCGACGTCGAGTTCCACCAGCTCCTGCGGCAGCTCCATCCGCGGCGCATAGAACCGCGTGCAGCGCCCAGTCACAGCTCGGTAGTTGCCCGCTCCGTAGCCGCAAATCGTGAGCGGATCGCCCGGGCGCGGTGGCCGCGAAGCCATTCGCACCGGTTCGCACGGAGGGCGCCAAATCACCAGCGCCGCCAGGTCCCATTCCGAATCGACCTTCAGCGACCGCGCTTGCGATGCAAAACCCGATGGGAAGTTGACCTCGATTGGCCCAGTGGCATTGCGCACCACGTGCCAGTTGGTGAGCACCAAACCATACTCGTCGCGGACGTCGATCAACGTACCGCTACCGTACGCGGTGCCATCAGCCTCGGGCACCACCACGCGCACGACGGCTGGGTGCGGTGCCGCATACGACAGCCCGCCCAGCATCTGCGCGCCGGCAACCGGCGCCGCGGTGACGATGGATAGAAAGATGACAAATCGCATGAGACACCGTTTGCCGCCCCTCGACGGGGAGGCCACTTCGATGATCCCTCCCCTCAACGGGGAGGGGCACTCCTTCAATGGACACGGACCCTAATTCACCAACCGAAACCGAGAGAACTTTCGCTCCCGCTCGTTGTCGAGAATCAATTGCAGCAGTCGTTCGCGAAGCGAACGGACTTCGTCGTGTTCTACTTGGTGCAACTCGACACGTCGTAGCGGTCCCACATCGGCAGTGGTAGGGCATGACGTGCGCTCAGGGAGGCGAGTGGGGAAGGGAAGGATATTCGACTTGGATTCGACCGATCGCATGGCTTGTAACTTTCATGCGGCAATGGGACGGCCTCCTTTCAAGTCCTCTTTGCGGTGAGGAAACGACTTGCCATCGTGGTACAGCTCCTTCAATCGCTCCAACTCGCGACGAAACGCCTCCTCAGCCAATTTGGTGAGCGTCATGTGGGCCGGGTGCCCAGCCAAGTGGTAGGCGGCGTCGCGAGCCTCGTCGAGAAGCTCCGGTGGCAAGTACAACGTCGCACGAACCTTGCGCGACGGAAAACGTAACGGTTCATTCATGGCAGGCCGGTGGTGCGGGTAATTCCGCGCAGCAGGCCGGCACATCACTCGTACGGCGGACCACGCGGGCTGTTACAACTTGCTACTAAGAAAATCGACCGACGACGCTAACGACTGCAAACGTATGACGTTACGCGTCAGACCTTCGCCGAGCCGAAGAAGTGCTAACGGCGGCAGAGTTTGACAGAGCAAGAAATGATAGCCGCGAAGCGCAGCTGAGCGAGTGGCGAGTTGCGAAGCGCGAACAATCGACCAAACAGACCTTATTCGGTGGCTACGTCTGTTCCGACCGACTATCTGAGCTACCGCCATCTTGTTCGGCACGCAAAACCAGCACCGATTACCGCCAAGACTGAAGCGGGGATAAACGCGAATGCGATCCATTGAGCGTCCAAGTCTGGTGTGTCAGTAAGTGTTGCTCGGGCGACCGCGGGCCGAAACGCGTACGCGAGCAACCACGCTACTATGCCGTACGCTGCGATCTTGAGCAACTGTCGCGGGTCGCCGACCCCGCCAACGAACGCCCCAGCAGCTGGCGTCAACCCGATGGCGAACAACGCTGGAGCAATAGAATCCATACGAACCGCAACGTGGTACCCAATTAGGTACGCAACGACACATGCGACTACCGTGCTCGCAAGCACAACAGTGAAGCGAGTTGACGATGACACCGTTTGCCCATGGAGTTCCGAGGGCTCGGCGCGAGACGCGACGTATGGATTGGTCTTGCTCACCGTGACCGCCCCGCCCCCAAAATCGCCTCAACAACCCCATCCCCCGTATACTCCTCCGGCACCGCCGCCGGAGGATAACCAAGCTCAGTAAGCACCCCACCAGTCAATGGGCTAATGGCGACCAGCTTAGTGTTTTTGACCGACTCACCAAATAGGTTGACCAGCGAGCGGGCGGTCGACGAACTGGTGGCGGTGACCCAATCGATGCGACCCGCGTCCATGGCCTCGGCAATTGCTTTGTCGGGCGTGGCGACGTCGCGACTGGCGTAGACGACTACCTGCTCAACTTCTCCGCCCGCTGCGGCTAGCGACTCGGCAAGCACCTCGCGGCCGCGGCTCGCACGGAGCAAAAGGAATCGCTTGCCTTTGGCGACTGGCGCGAGCGCCTCGGCAAGCGCTTCGGCCCGGTACTCTTCGGGGTGAACATCGACCTTCAGGTCGCGGCTGGCGAGGGCATCGGCGGTCGCCGCACCAATGGCGGCGAGTGTTATGCCCGCCAGCGCGCGCCAATCGCGTCCGGACTCTCTCAAGCGATTCAAGAAATACTTCACGCCGTTGCGGCTGGAGAACACAAGCCAGTCGAAGTCTCCAAGCTTGTCGATCGCGCGGTCGACGTGCGTCCAATCGTCAGGCGGAGCGATTTCGATGGCCGGTTGGTATAGCACGCACGCCCCCAACTTCAGCAGCCGCTCTGCCATCGCGTCGGATTGGTGCGCCGGGCGGGTAACCAACACTGTTTGCCCAAACAGCGGACGGTGCGTGAACCAGTCGGAAAGACTTTGATCCCGAACCACGTCGCCCACAATCACCACAACCGGCGGCCGAATCACGCCGGGAGCGAGTTGATCGGCCACTTCGTCGAGCCGGCAAGTCCACGTTGTTTGCGTGGGCAGCGAACAATGCCGCACGATCGCCACCGGCGTCTCAGGTGGCTTGCCATTGGCAAGCAAAGCTTGCGACCACTCCGGTGCGGTCGTCACGCCCATGTAAAATACGAGCGTGCCGGGGAATCTGGCGAGCGCGGCATAGTCGAGCGAATCGCCACTGTTCTTACCCGCTCGCTCCCGTCCTGTAATGAATGCCACGCAAGAAGCATGCTCGCGATCGGTAATCGTGATGCCCGCGTAGGCGCCGGCCGCCACCGCCGTCGTCACGCCGGCGACGACCTCGAAAGGCACTTTGGCCTCCGTCAGTGCGGCTGCTTCTTCTGCAAGGCGGCCGAAGATGCCTGGGTCACCACCTTTGAGTCGTACGACCGTCTTGCCGACCAAAGCGTAATCGACCATCAACTGGCTAACTTCCGCCTGCGACATCAACCGCCCAGTGCCATGGCGTCCGAGGCAAACCAACTCGGCTCCAGCGGGTGCATGTCGCAACAGTTCAACGCTCGCCAGGTAGTCGTACAGCACCACATCGGCTTGGGCCAGACACTGCTGGCCGCGCAATGTCAGCAGCCGGGGGTCGCCCGGCCCTGCGCCAACCAGATAGACTTTGCCAATCGCGTTCTCCATACACAACGATTGTACGCTGGAGCGCAACGCAACGTTAGAGCCGCGCGACAACCGCGGAGCGCTAGCAGGCCGGCGACGCCACCAGTCTCGAGAACCACGGTCGATGGCTCCGTAGTACCAACCGGAGCTTGCATGCTGAACCCGTAGTGGGTCGTGGGCGTATCGAGTCCGTCTCGCAGATCGGTTGGTTGGCCACTAAAGCGAAAGTGGCGGCGGGATCGGGGAAAACTGCCTACCAGCGCGGCGGCAATGTGAGAACCATTCGGGTAAGTGCTCTACCAACTCCAACCAGGCGTGTTCGTGGGCATCACGGTGCATCCAACACCTGTGCGCCCCGTGAGCCGAATGGAATGGCACCGATACCGCGCCGAGCCACTCATTGGAAAATATGGCGCTCATATTGTCGTAGGTGGTTCTGTTCCAGGCACTGTTGGCAAGCGGAAGTCTTCCTCAAAACAAACTAGATACGATTGCAACTGGCGATTCGTTCGCAACCCGTCCGCCCAGGTGGTACCGCAACGACGCACAAGTGCAAGCTGATAGACAGTCCACTTAACTAAACGGTTGCTTGTGCCGGACGGTCATGACTCGATCGGCGGCCACAGGTGATAGAGCATCAAGTACACCAATACACCCGTGATCGACACGTAAAGCCAGATTGGAAAAGTCACTCGCGCCCACGCACGGTGTTTTGCTCGGTATCGGCGGGTAAACTCCAGCCGCTCGTCGTCCGAAGCCTGTAAAAGCCGCGAGGGCATCCAGTCGCCATGGGCGCGCAGGCCGAACAAGATGGTTATCAGGGCGAGCGGTGGTACGGTCATTGCCAATAGAACGTGCGAGATTAGGATGGCGATGTAGACGTACCAAATCAGTCCTTCGCCAGCAAACGGCGTTTGTAGCCGTTCCACCAGATGATAATAGAGGTAGCATGCCAAGAACAGAGTCGAAGTAGCCAGGGCCAGCAGCATCGCCCATTTGTGGGCCGATTCGTTCCGCCGCTTGATGAAAACGAAGCCTGCAATCAACAGCATGGTTGCCGTTGTGTTCAGCAGAGCGTTGACGTGAACAATCGGATGGGCCGCAAGCAGGAACATGTTACTTCAGATCGCCCTTCGTACGAGTTTCGACGACTCGTGTGGAGGCCACGATCATCGCGACGGCGAATGCTAAGGATATCGCCCAACACAGCCCCAGACTTGGCAACCAGCCTCCTTCGATCGTTGCCTCGGGCGCCAAGTAGTGACGCAACCCAGCGACACCGTACGTGAGTGGGTTGACCATCACCAGGTAACGAATCAGGCTATCGCTCGTCGCGGGGAAGAATGAACCCGACAGCAGCCACATTGGAAACAACAACACACTCATCATGGCGTGGTAGCCCTGGCTCGAGTCGGTACGCCAAGCCAAGTAGAAGCCAAGACCGGTGAGCGCGATCGCCATGACCATCATCAGCAACATTGCGGCTAGCACACTAGTGATGGAAGGGTGAATCTCGGCAATCGTGAGCCAACCAAGTAGCAAGAAGATCATGGCTTGCAGCCAGGCAATCACCGCGCCGCCCACGATCTTGCCAAGCACCATCGCCCACCTTGGCACTGGCGACACCAGCACGCCTTGCAAGAACCCTTCGTTGCGGTCCTCGATGATGGAGATCGTCGTGAAGATAGCCGTGAACAGGAGGATCATCGCCAGGATGCCTGGGAATTGAAACGCATACCCCAGGTCGACCGACTGGAAGCCCTGGCTGAACATCAGCCAAAAGATAATTGGCTGGCCGAGCGCGCCAAACACACGGGTGCGCTGCCGGCAGAATCGCACCAACTCGCGCCACGCAAGGGTGACGATCGCCGGCAAAACAGGGACTGGTCGAGTGGAAAGTGTTTCGGACGACATTTAGGTGTTTCAGTCCTCGGAGTCCTGGAAGAACTGGTGGCCCGTACGAGCAATGAACACATCTTCAAGTGTCGGCCTGCCAAGCGTCACCGCATCGATTTGAGAACCCAACGATTCGATGAGCCGAGGCACAAGTTCATGGCCATTCGGTTGCTCAAGCCGCACGGTGCCATCGACAATCGTCGGGCTGAGGTGGAATTGATCGCGGATCGCCGCGGCTAGCGATTCGCCGTCGGTGGTGCGGAGGATGAGCGTATCGCCACCGAGCGACGCTTGCAGAGCGGCTGGCGTATCGAGCGCCGCCAGTTCGCCTCGATGCATGATGCCAATGCGATCGGCCCGTTCTGCCTCTTCGAGTAGGTGCGTGGTTAGTACGATCGTCACGCCTTCGTCGGCCAGCCCCGTAAAGTACCGCCACAGATCGCTGCGGGCTCCAGGATCAAGTCCGGTCGCCGGTTCGTCGAGCACCAACATGCGTGGATCGTGCAACATGGCCTGCGCCAGTTCCACCCGCCGACGCTGACCGCCCGACAGCGTCTCGACCGTTGCGCCGAGCTTCTCGCCCAACCCCAGGCGCTCGACCATCGACCGCGCCTTTTGCTTGAGCTGGCTACTCGGCACTCCATACAGCCTGCCATGGTGCACCATGTTCTCAAGCACGGTGAGTTTCTTATCGACGCTTGGCGCTTGAAACACAACGCCCAGCTGACCGCGAACAGCGGTTGCCTGGTCGCGAACGCTCGCGCCGAGCACGCGAATGTCGCCGGCTTGCAGCGGAACGAGCGTCGAAATCAAACGGAACAGCGTGGTCTTCCCACTGCCGTTCGGGCCAAGCAGCGCGAACACTTCGCCGATGGCCACGTCGAACGAGACACCCCGCACCGCCTCGTGTTCGCCATAGGCATAACGAACGTCGCGTATGGCAAGGGCGGGCGTGTCGGACATTGGGCGGCGAAAGGTCTTTGGTAAGGACGGGCAGGAAGCATCGTACACAACTTTAACGCCGCCCAGGCAAGAATTAAACCGCCACCAGCAGCAAGCCCAGTATCCAGCACGGCAAATAGACTAGGCTCGTACGAAGCAATCTACGCGAGGTTGCATCGTTGGGCGAATCGGCAAAAGCAAATGAAGCACGGGCGTAAATGCCACCAAGTACCAAAGTCCAAGCGACGAATAGCGCGGCCATGATGGGTGAGTCGGCGAGCACCACCGGCACCAAGCTGACCGGCAGAAGCACTAGGGAGCCGATGATCGCTTCTATTCCAGCTCGACGCCCGGTTAGATCGACGGTTGTCGACATAACATAGCCAGCACTTAGGTAGTCGTCGCGGCACCGCCAGGCGATCGCCATGAAATGGGGATACTGCCAAAGGTACAAAGATCCAAACAGCGCAAGCGCCACGAAGTCGAGCGATCCGCCCGCCGCCACCCAACCCATGACAATTGGCAGCGAACCGCTGGCCGCGCCCACGGCTGTGTTCAACGTTGATCGAGTCTTGAGCGGCGTGTAGAGCACCACGTAGAAACACCAGCAGATCAAACCAAGCACCAGCACCGGCGTACCAGGTCCGATGGCAAGTAGCGTGACACCGGCCGCCAGCAAGACCAAACCAAACAAGGCTGCACCGAACGGTTCAATTCGACCAGCGGGCAAGGGTCGATTCTTGGTGCGTTGCATCAGAGCATCTAAGTTGCGCTCAAGCCATTGATTCAGCGCGCTCGCACTACCTGCCACAAGGCCCGTGCCTAGGAGCGTTGTCGCGAACACAAGTGGCGACCAGTCGCTACCGGCTGCCAAGTAGAAGCCCATCGCGATGGTGATAATCTCCATCGCCACGATGCGCGGCTTCGTGAGCTCCCAGTAATCGCCCACACGCGAGAGCACTGAGGTTTGGTCGCTGGTAATGCTGGTTGACGAGGTGGTACTCATGCGGTCGCAACTCCCGTTGGCGGGAGGTTCCGGGCAGTGGCTGAATCAGTTGCTGTCATTGTGGGCGCAAACCGCCAAGCGAGCAATGTGCCAACCAAGATTACGGCCAACAAAGCCGAACCGGTCGCCTGGTGCGCGGTGACAATGTGATTCTGCCACCATCCGTCGGCGAGTGTCGCAGCGTCTCCGGTTCCGATGTACGCTACCGCGAACCGCGGCACTCCATATTTCGACAGCCAAGTGAAGACGCCTAGTGAGATTTGTAGGAACACCATCACGGCAGCCGCCACGCCGAACACTCGAACAGGCTTCGGCACTCCACGTGCCAGCAAACGCATCGCGAGAAACCAACAAGCCGCTGCAACAATTACGGCCATAAACAGATGCGCCTTGACCGCGACGGCAAACGTCTGCGGCGAGGCGGTCACCGGCATCTGCCGAATCGTAGCGCCAAGCACCAATTGAACAAACACGAGTAGGGTTGTCACCAAACCCAACGGAACTGCGCGTTGCAGGCAAATGGCGACAGCTGCGGGACGGGCCAGTCGCCAAGTGGCCGAAGTCCATACAACAATTGCAGCAGTCAATGCGAAGAACAATGGGCCAACCGAACCATGCACCATCGCCAGCAGCCGCTCGTCGAGAAGTACCCGCAACCCGCCCAAGACGCCTTGCAGAACCACGCCAACCAGAGCCGCAGCCGCAACGACTCGCATCCAGCGACGATCATCGAACCGCAGCACCAGCACCAACAACCCAATTGTCAGCAAGCCCGCGAGTGTGGCGAGCAGTCGGTGCCCGTGTTCGATGAACAAGTCCCACGGCCCCGCCAGCCAAGTGGTCCAGGGATAGAGCAACAGGTTGTACCCATAGGTACCGGGCCAATCCGGCACGGCCATTCCGGATTTGGTCGTGGTCACCAATCCGCCGACCCACAACAGCGGGAAGGTGACGCAACATAGCACCACGGCGGCAGCTCGTTCCCACCATTGGCCGGGGGTCAACGACGCAGCGTCTCTAGATCGCTTCGGCTTACGATGCTTCTTCTTGGCCATGCGGGATCGCAAACGGGAGGTCGACGTCAATGCTGATTTAACAGACCGAACTCAACAGTATAAGTGCCGATCTTCGAGCGACGAAACGGGTCAAATTGTCGCACCCCTCGACCGACACGGACCGTTTAGAGAGATCTTGCTTGTCGCTGGCTGCGCAAGTAGTCGACAAGTTGCCAGATTTCCCCCTCGCTCAGCGATCCGGGCACGTTCGACCGTGGGGAACCGTGGGCCGGCATGGGAGTTCCGGCGACGCCCTGATGGACGCGACGGAATAGGTCAATCAGCTCGTCGCCGCCATGGAACACCCCGTTGGAGAGATTTCGCGGTGGATCGGGTCGCGGTTCGAGCAATCGCCACGCAACCTGCTTGCGTTTCTGAAGTCTACGTTTGTCGTGCGCTAGTTGCTGCTGCCCACGTTCTCGCTGCGCTTCGTTCAACCCAGCAATCTGCTGTTCACGCCGCTCAATCGAGGCGACAAGTGCATCGGTCTTGCGAAGGAAGTTGACCACGGCCTCGTCCCAGTCGTCATAGTCTTTGGCAATCACCGCGCTACCTGGCAGTCCATGGCAATCGGTACACTTCGCCCGCGTCGAAACAAACAACTCCCGACCCGCAGCAACCGACTTGACTACTTCGGCAGCCGAACGATTCTCGCTTGGCACGAATTCGGGGTCCGGTTGAACCACTTGGACGTTTCCATAACCCCAGGGCCGCGAAACCTTGGCAACCAAGTAGTCCACCAATTCGCGGTCCTCCTTATCGTTGTCTGGATCGAACGGTTGATCGGTCGTGTTGGCGAGTGGATCGAAGTCGAACTCATCCGCCAAGTGCGCGACCAGCTCGCGCTCCACCTGCCCGCGGATGGCAAGGTACTTGATGTACTCAACGAGTGCATCGATTTGCTTGTCGTCGAGCAGCGAGAACGACGGCATGGCCGTGCCGGGTACACCGTGCTTGATGACCCGACGTACGTCGTCGTCCGTAGGTTTCGCAGCTCGATAGGTCGACTTGAACTTGAAGACGCCTGGTCGGAAGTCGCGCGGGTAGGGGGCCAACATGGCGGCCGCAGGGCCCATGCCATTGCCGGTGATCCCATGACATGAGGCACAGTGCTGCCGGTAGAGCCCGCGCTGGAGATACTCACCGTCACCCCGATCCACGTAGCCCGCCGGACCGGCAGCCATCGCGAGCAGTTCTTGATCGAGCTGAAATGTCGTCGGCGACTTCGGAGCTTTCGGTTCGTCGGGCGTTCCGAACCAATCCACTAGTGCAGATTGAATCTGCTCGCGATGCTCGTCGACCATGTCCGCTTCGGTGACGACGAGTAAGCTCGGCTCGAATTCGGGTGGAGCCTGAGTGCATCCCGAAGCGATGAGCACCAACATCGATAGCACAACATAGCCGGCGTTCGCGTCGGTGCGCATCAACTGCCCTCGCTGGCCATCAACTCCGCGTCCACGACGATTGTGCCCAAGTCGGTCACGGTGTCGGGCTCAATCGTCACTTTCACGCGTCCTCGACGATCGAGCTGCACTTGGTCGGATTGACAGTTCTTCAGATAGCCGGGTAGCTCGTGCCAGAATTGCAGTTCATGCTCGCCGGCCGGTAAATTGGCGATTAGAAACTTGCCCTCGGCGTCGGTCGCGGCCATGTACGGGTCGTCGCGCACCAGCAGCCAACCTTGCATAAACGGGTGAATGCTGCAGGCTACTGGCCGCGGCACGCGCTGAGGCGTTTCAAACGACAGCTCCTGTGTGCCTTTGGCGGTGAGCATGAAATTGAAGCTCTCATCGCCCAGTTCGCTCTTGATGCTGTGATTCACTGCGTCGGTATTCTTCAGCAGCAACGGTTGCTCCGTTTGCACCAACACGACATGTGGCGTGAAAGCACATCCCTCATTGTCAAGTTTCACAGGCTCATCTCGCACAGCTTGGTAGTCTTCGTGAACCACAAGTGGTTTACCTCGTTTGGGTCGCACGTAGACCACCACGTTGGCAACCTGTTGCTCCGCACCTAGCACCAAGCTTTCGTTCTTCGGTTCCGCCTTGCAGCAATAAGCGTCGGTGCCCAGGTCGAGTTTAGGCAACTCTGGCGGCGCCCCACGAAGCACGATCGTTCCAGTCAAGTCGCCCCACTGATCGGTTGCCATGCTGGCCGAGCAAGGCGCCAAACCGACGAGTATCATCAAAACAGCGTGGGGAGTGAAGTTACCTAACATTGCGTCGCCTTTACCAACAGGAGCCCGAAGTCAGATGTTGCACCGCTTTTGCACTTGCTCGGGAAGGTTTAGAATCTCAGAACAGCCTGATCACACGCCTTCCCAATTCGGCCACCCTTTCTGTTATACATTATGAATGTTCTTGTGGTTGGCAATGGTGGTCGGGAACACGCGCTAGCCTGGAAGCTACGCGACAGCCCCCGTGCCGACCGCGTTTTTGTTGCTCCAGGCAACGCGGGTACTGCAGTCGACGCCGAAAACGTCGATATCTCGGCGACCGACATTCCCCGAATCGTCGAGTTCGCCAAGCAGAACGACGTGCGACTCACAGTGGTTGGCCCCGAGGCACCGCTAGTCGCCGGCATGGTCGACGCACTGCAGGATGCCGGCTTGCGAGTGTTTGGCCCGTCCAAAGCAGCCGCCGAACTCGAAGGCAGCAAGGTGTTCTGCAAGAACCTGCTGCGACACGCCGACGTACCCAGTGCCGACTACCAAGTTTTTCGCGATGCCGAGAGCGCCATTCACTACCTAACCGAGCGCGACGATAACCCGGTAGTGGTGAAGGCCGATGGACTCGCTGCGGGAAAGGGGGTACTGGTGTGTCGCAACCGGGCCGAAGCGCTTGAAGCGGTTCAGCGAATCGCTGGAGATAGGGAATTCGGAGCCGCCGGCGATCAGCTAGTCATTGAAGAACGCTTGGTCGGACAAGAAGCCAGTGTTCTAGCGATTACCGATGGGCGAACGATTCTAACGCTTCCCGCCGCACAAGATCACAAGCCGGCTTACGACGGCGACCAGGGTCCCAACACGGGCGGTATGGGTGCCTACTGCCCGACACCGCTGGTTTCGAACTCGATGTTGGACAAAGTCGAAGAAACCGTGCTGGTGCCCACCATACACCAAATGAAACGCAACCGCCGACCGTTCCGCGGGATCTTGTACGCGGGGCTGATGCTCACCAAGGGCGGCCCCAAGGTGCTGGAATACAACGTGCGGTTCGGCGACCCCGAATGCCAGCCGCTGTTAATGCGATTGAAGAGTGATTTGCTTGAGGTTCTCGATGCGGCCGTGGACGGGCGACTCGACGAGATCGAACCACTCGAGTGGGACCCGCGCCCCGCAGTTTGCGTGGTAATGGCAAGCGAGGGTTACCCGGGCAGCTACGAAAAAGGCCACCCTATCCGCGGCCTCGACGACGCAGGCGCATTGCCGAACGTGAAAGTGTTTCACGCCGGCACCGCGTCGATTGACGGACAAGTGGTCAACACCGGCGGGCGAGTGGTAGGTGTTACGGCGCTCGGCGAATCGATCGCCAAAGCGAAACTTGCCGCCTATCAGGCAGTCAAACACATTCGCTGGCAAGGGGCGTGGTGCCGCAAGGATATCTCGGACAAAGCGATTAGCTGATCATCGACGCATCTACGTACATTCAGGCAAACTTGCGCCACCATTGGCGGATGCATCTGGCCGTGGCGGCCGCCGTGGCCGTGGCCACTGCCGTACTGACGGGGGCGCTGGTGGTCGGCGCATCGGTCCGCGGTAGCCTTCGCAATTTAACGTTGCAGCGGCTGGGTACGATCGACTTGGCGCTCGCAACGCCGAGTCTGTTTCGTGCGGAGTTGGCCGGCGAACTTGCCAATACCGATGGCTTCGACGAGCATTTTAAGTCGGCCATCCCAATGCTGTCGCTACGCGGCTCGGCGACCTCGCGTACGCCCAACGGTATGCGAAGGGCCAACGAACTCGATATCTATGGCGTCACCGACGACTTCTGGGCCGCTGGCCAAAGCGACCCGCGCGAAGATCCATCCGCCGCTGGAATCTGGCTAACCGACGAAGTCGCTAACGACCTGAACGCCTCCGCCGGCGACGAAGTTCTATTGCGGTTGCCGCTGCAATCCAATGTGCCTGCCGATAGCCCGCTGGGGGAAAAAGCCGACACCATCGCTGGTCGACGGTTCACAGTCGCTGGCGTGCTTGCGAACAACGGCCTCGCTCGATTCGGATTGCGCCCTTCGCAACGACCGCCACGAGCCGTCTTCGCGCCGCTCGAGCAACTTGCCGATGCCATCGACCAGCCGGGCAAAGCGAACACGTTGCTCGTGACAGGTTTCGACATGGAAGAACCTGCGGGCGAGGTTGCCACCGAATGGCTCGACGGCAACTTCAAGCCCACGCTTGCCGACTACGGACTCGCGGTCGAACAGCTCGAAAGCGGAGCAATGCAGTTGTCGTCCGAAGGATTGGTGTTGCCCGACGAGATTGTCGACACCGCGGAACGCACGTTCGCCGATGATCGGCTGCAACCGATCACGACGTACTTGGCCAATACAATCCGGGTCGGTGATCAATCGATTTCCTATTCCACGGTCACCGGCGTCGACTCGATCGACCAGTTGGGACCATTGATAAACGATCAAGGCGCGCCCATTACCATTGGTTTAGACGAAATCGTGCTCAATCGTTGGGCGGCCGATCAACTCGATGCGAAGATCGGTGATACGGCCATTCTTCACTACTACGAACCCGAGAGTACGCACGGCAAGCTACGCGAACATCAACCGCCGCTGGAACTAAAGGTGGTCGGCATCGTCGAATTGGCTGACCAGGAAGGTAACCCTGCGGCAGCCGCCGATGCGAGCCTGACGCCAGAACTCAAAGGCGTGACCGACCAAGAGTCGATTGCCGATTGGGACCTGCCATTCGAGTTGACCGAACCAATCACGCAAGCCGATGAAGACTACTGGGACGAATTCCGAACCACCCCCAAGGCGTTCGTGGCACCCGAACTCGCCGACAAAATCTGGTCCACGCGGTGGGGAAGCGTGAGCTTACTTCGAATTCTGCCGTCGGATGATCTTACCGTCGACGACGCGCGGCGGAAGCTCCGCGACGCCATTCGCCCTGCCGACCTGGGGCTCGCGTTCCTGCCGGTCAAGCGGCAAGGCCTGGCGGCTGCCGGCGGCACAACGCCATTCGACGCGCTGTTCCTCGGCTTTAGCATGTTTCTCATTGCCGCAGCCGTCATGCTCGTCGTGTTGCTGTTTCGATTAGCCATTGAAGGCCGGGTGAAGGAGATTGGTCTGCTCGCAGCACTTGGATTCACGGCCGTTCGAAGTCGGCAGTTGTTATGGGGCGAGGCGATCGTCGTCGCAGCTGCGGGAGCCTTGATCGGAGCGCTGCTAGGAGTCGCCTACGCCTGGATAATGGTTGCCGGACTGACAACATTATGGGTGGCCGCCATTTCCGCACCGTTTATCGAACTACACGTAGGTAGGTGGAGTTTGCCGATAGGGTTTCTGGTAGGACTTCTGGCGGCCGCCGCAACCACTTGGCTGGCTATCCGCACGCTGCTTCACGAATCCCCGCGCAGTCTACTGGCAGGCATGGTGGACGAGCGGCAGCCGCAAACTTCGGGTGCTGCATCGCCTCGCAAGGTGCCGGTTGCAGAGATGCTGCTCTCCTTAGCTGTACTGATTGGCGCATGGGCAGCCACTCTGCGCGGTGAAGCACAGGCCGGGGCGTTTTTTGGTGTTGGCGCTTTGGCGCTCGCAGGCACATTGGCGATGGTCCGCCGACGACTCACGCATCGCGCCGCTGAGCGCTCGAACTCCGCGAATCTATCGCTCGGACGCCTGGCAGCAGCAAATCTGGCGCGCAAATCTGGCCGCAGTACGCTCACGATAGGCTTGGTAGCGTCGGCCAGCTTCCTGCTGCTGGCCATCAGCTCTTTCCGCCTGGCTCCGAGCAACGAAGGCACGGGTGGGTACGATTGGTTCGCGACGAGCGACGTGCCGATCCACTACGACGCCAACGATCCCGAAGGTCGTCTGCAACTGGGGTTTAGCGATAAGGACGAGTTGCGACTCGCCGATTGCACAATCGATTCACTCCGTGTTGAAGGTGGCGAAGACGCGAGTTGTTTGAACCTTTATCGCACTGCTCAACCGCGAATCCTCGGTGTTCGCGATGCTAAACGAGTGCTTGAGGGTTTTGCCTGGTCGGCGACCAGCGACGACACACCCGATCTGGATACCGACCTTGGAGTCGATGCAAACACCCGCGCAGTGGTTCCCGTGGTGGTCGACTTCAACACCGCCATGTACAGCTTGCACCTTTCCGGCGGAATCGGCGATCGGCTGACGGTGCGCGACGAAGACGATCAGCCGGTCACCCTGGAAGTGGTTGGTCTATTGAAGAACAGCATCCTGCAGGGCGATTTGATGGTGAGCGACGACAACTTCCGGCGGCTGTTCCCCACCAACTCGGGCTCGCGGTTGTTCCTTATCCGGGAGGACGACTTGCCGTCCTCAACAGATCCGATCGACGAGATGCTCGAAGATCGACTCAGCGACTACGGGCTTGCCGTGACGTGGGCGCCCGATCGTTTGGCCCGCTTCTTGGCAGTGCAGAACACCTATCTCAGCACGTTCCAGGCGATCGGTGGTTTGGGACTAATACTGGGAACGATCGGATTGGCGGTGGTCCAGCTACGTGGCGTGCTCGAACGACGCGGGGAGCTAGCCTTGCTGCAAGCCGTGGGGTTCACGCGGCGGCGAATTGTCTGGTTGGTGCTCGCTGAGAACCTGTTGCTGCTCACTGGAGGCTTGGCGATCGGAGGCCTGGCCGCATTGCTGGCCCTATTGCCACAGATGGGCGTCTATGGCACTTCCCTGCCCTGGCAGACGATGATGCTGCTAATTGCGGTGATTCTCGTGGTAGGCGCGGTGGCTACGTGGCTTTCTACCCGGCAGGTGCTTCGCGACCCGATACTCGCCTCACTACGCGGCGACTAGCCAAGTGGCGACGCGGTGGCCTGACGGCCTCCGTTCGACTAAAGTGATCTCGACCTCTACGACCGCCCTCCATATCCCACCGAATCATCATGCGTAGTCTGCTGCTGGTTGTTGCCTCGTTTGGTATCACCATTCTGTGCTGGGGGCTCTACGGCCCCGTATTGCATTTCGGACAGCACGGCATGTTCACCGGCCCAGAAGACATGCCTGGTCCACATTTGGCCCGATTGCGTCCCTTCGTCTGCGTTGGGCTGGCCTATTTTCTGATCGGTGTGATCGTTCCGGCCGTGCTGTTGTACTTCCAGGGCGAAAAGGGGCACTGGTCGATGTCGGGAATCATCTGGAGTCTGGCGGGCGGTGCGCTAGGGGCGATCGGCGCACTGGGAATCATCATGGCGTTCCACTTCGGGGGCCGTCCGGTCTACGTCATGCCGCTCGTCTTCGGCGGCGCGCCGGTCGTCAACTCATTCCTTACAATCTTCTGGGCGAAGAGGCTTCGCGAGGTCGGGCCACTGTTCCTTGCAGGACTAGTGATCGTGTTGCTCGGCGCGGTGACCGTTCTAGTGTTCAAACCCGATGCCGGCGAAGCCGACTTCGACGGAAACTTGATCGATTGGGTAATGCGGGCAGGTGCGATTCTAACCGTGGTCCTCTGCTGGGGTGCCTACGGCCCGGTGCTGCACAAGGGCCAGGCTGCCATGGACCACAGCCGGCTGCGACCCTTGTTGTGCGTAGGACTCGCGTACTTCGCCATCGCCGTGGTCGTACCGTACCTGCTACTCTCTAGCGGTGCAATCGTCGAAGAAAGCTCGTTCAGCCAATTCGGTGGAACGCTCTGGAGTCTGGCAGCGGGCGCGGCGGGGGCAATCGGCGCGCTGGGCATCATCATGGCGTTCAATTTCGGCGGCAAGCCGGTGTTCGTCATGCCACTAGTATTCGGCGGCGCGCCTGTGGTCAACGTATTGTTCGATTCGTACCACAAGAACCTGCTAGGCCAACTCTCGGCGCCGTTTATCGCTGGGCTCATACTCGCAATTGCCGGCTCGGCAATGGTGTTGGTGTTTGCGCCACGACCGAAACCATCTACCAACAAAACCGAGCCGCCAGAACCCGAACCACAAGGCGAACATGTAGAAGCCAAGCCGGCAGGTTAGATCGCAACTCCAGCTTTCCTCACGTACCCCGCAACGCGCCAAACCACTCGATCTGCTTTCGGGGGCAGAATACGTATCCGTGCTGCTCGCAGTAGGGGCGAAGCCACTCTGAACGAAGTGCGAGTTCGGTTTGCTCAACGCCCTGTGGCATCAGCAGCACCCGCCCCGGGTCAACGTCGCCAATCAGCACCAGGAAATCCTGCAACTCATCAAGGTCATCGCGACCGTCAACGACGAATTTGAGCTGATACGGATGCTGATCGATGAGCTGGCGGACTACTTCGGGACGCAAACGGGTGTCGTTGTGTCGGTGGTGCCAACGGTGGTGAGCATCGCGATCGGGCGCCGAGCTGGCGAACTTCGGACTTACCGACATCAAGTCGCACTCAACCGGCAGGTACAGCGTGCCGGCGGTTTCGATCGTCACGTGCCGCCCACCGCTACGCAGCTTTGCGCACAGCGGGATCAGCTCGGAGAACAACATGGGCTCGCCACCGGTGATCACCACATGCGGGCAATCCCATTCGTCTACCTGGGCGACCACTTCGTCCACCCCTAGATCGTTGCCCTCGGGGTCCCATGACGCGAACGGCGTGTCGCAGTACCAACACCGCAGATTGCAACCACTCGCGCGGATAAACACGCTGGGTGCGCCGGTAAGCAACCCTTCGCCCTGCGTCGATTTATAGATTTCAGCGATTCGCATAGAGCCTAATGGTTGGGCGGCGAGTCATCACACCTGATATTCGATCGGATCGTCGAGGCCGGCCTCGACAAATCCCTTGCGTCGAAGCTGGCAAGCATCGCAACGTCCGCACGAAACGCCATGTTCGTTGGGCGAATAGCACGAGTGTGTCACGCCGAAGTCGACACCCAATTGGGTTCCGCGGACGATGATCTTGGCCTTCGTCAATTGTACTAGCGGCGTATGCACGTGAAAACAGAGTTCCCCTTCGACCCCAGCTTTGGTTGCCAGGTTCGCGAGTTGTTTGAATGCGTCGATGAACTCCGGCCGACAATCGGGGTAGCCGCTGTAGTCGACTGCGTTGACACCAATAAACAGATCGGCCGCCCCGATGACCTCGGCGTAACCTAGCGCCAGGGATAGGAACACGGTGTTTCGCGCCGGCACGTAAGTTACGGGAATGCCCGTGGAAATTGATGCTTCATCGCGATCCTGAGGAACGTCGATACTGTCGGTTAACGCGCTGCCACCCAACTCGTCGAGCGAGATACTCACCGTTTTGTGCTCTCGCACGCCAATCATCGACGCGACGCGGACTGCAGATTCCAGCTCGAACCGATGTCGCTGCCCATAGTCGACGCTAAGTGCATACAACTCGAAACCTTCGCTCCGTGCAATGGCAGCCGTGGTCGCGGAGTCGAGCCCGCCGGATAGCAGGATGACGGCTTTGCGAGGCTGGTCCGAGTCGATTGGCATAAGGCACAGTTGGCAGGTACATCAGAGCGATGACGCGCTGCCACATTCCGCCGCGCGGCACCTTTCAAGCTTCCGGTCATCATGCCAAAATGGCCACTCGCCCGAAAGGAGAGGTAGCCGTGTCTGAGAATCGTCAGTTGCTCGAAACGTTCGAAAACCAGTTTCCCAATCGCGATTATAAGATCGAGATCGTCGCCCCCGAGTTCACCTCGGTTTGCCCCAAAACCGGGCAGCCCGACTTCGGCACGATAACGATCGCCTACACGCCCGACAAAGACTGCATCGAATTGAAGAGCTTCAAGCTGTACCTACAGAGCTTTCGCAACGAGGGCATCTATTACGAACACGTCTCCAACACCATACTCGACGACTTGGTCGCCATCAGCCGGCCACGTTGGATGAAGATCGAAGCGGCCTTCAACGCCCGAGGTGGCATCACCGAGACGGTTTCCGCCCAGTATACCGCAGCGATGTAATTGGTCTCGCCGGCTAGATCACTATCGCCCAACACCTTCAGGAATCGAATGGCAAACGCTCCACGAGTGATCATCTCTGGCTTTGCCGACGAAGCGGCGAATCACAAGACGGCCGTCGAGCAGTTTGCCGCGTTCGCCGCCATTGGCCTCGAGTATTACAGCTTGCGCTTTGTTGATGTCGGCAACGGCATCAAGAACGTGATGCAACTCACCAAGAGCGAGATTACCAAGCTGCGCCACTTGGAAGATGAATTTGGGATGAACGTCACTTCCATCGGTTCACCGATTGGCAAAGTGAAACTCGTCGACAAGAACGACGGCACCAAGAACCGCTATGTGCCGTTCAAGAAATACCTGAAGACCGAGGTGCAGAAGGCCTGCGACCTAGCGCATGCGTTTGAAACGAAGTTAATCCGAGGTTTCAGCTTCTACCAACCGAAGGGGGCGAACCCACGCGACTACATCAATCAGGCAGCCGACCAACTTGGCGAAATCGCCGAGTTGTGTCATCGCAGTGATTTGACCTTCGGCCTCGAGGTAGAAGCTAATCTGGTGGGCCAAACGGGTCACTTAATGGCGGAGCTGCACCGCAAGGTCAACCATCCGGCGATGGTCACCATTTTCGACGGCGGCAATCTAGTGATGCAAGGCATGTCGACCGACGAGGTGTACCACGAATACGAAGCCATGAAGCCGAGCCTTGGTTGGATGCACATAAAGGACTACCGCGATCCGTCGCTGTCGGGTCGGGTCGGTCATGTTGAGGAAGACAAAATAAAGAACTTTGTGCCGGCCGACATGGGCGACAGCGGTCACGTCCGGATCCTCGAGGACTTCAAAGAGGTAGTGCCGAAACTCGAGCGGAAGCTCAAGCGGCGGGGCATTCCTGGCGTATTTCTTGACCTGGAGCCGCACCTGAAAGGCGGGGGCCAGTTTGGCGGATTCAGCGGACCAGACGGGATGGGCGTCGCGCTGACCGCACTACGTCGCGTGCTCGACTTCGTGGGCATCGAGTACGACATCCGCCAGTGGGAAGACGTCGTCGTGGCCCGCGGTTTCTAGACCGCTTCGCTGCTCTCGGTCGGGAACTCAGTTCCAGCTATGGGCAGCGCCGCCTCGGAAGTCGGATCGTCGGCCACTTGCGGCTGCGGCTTGTCGTCGGACTGGGCAAGTGAACGCAAGATTCGGCACGCCCAATAGCCGGCCGCTGCCACCGCGGCTGCCCCGCCGAACAGCGATATCCCGAGCGCTCCTCGGGAAGACCACACCAGAAACGCGCCACAACCACCGGCCACCGTACTCAACAGCAGGTTGCCGTAGGCCTGCCCACGCGCCCGCCTATTGTTGGCCAACTGAATCGCTTGGCGCGCCGAATTGTTCGCCAAGTCGCGTAGTGCCGACATGTCGGTCGATTGCTCGGGCTTCGGCGACGACTTCAACTCGTCGAGATTCGTCAATGGAGCCTCGGCCGTTTCCGGCGCCGCCTCAACGGCCACTGTGGCCAAGCTCGTCTTAGATGCTGAGGTAACCGCTAGTTTGGTTGTCGGATCCACATTCGCGGCTACGTCGACACCACCACGGAGCCGGTCCATCATCTTTGCCATGTAGTTCTCGATCGACTCGTCGTCATCAGGCGTGGCGACAATCGGCTTGGGTTCCGACTGTGGCGGCGGAGAAGGTAGCTCAGAAGTGGGCTCCTCCTCCAATAGATGCTGGTACTTCTCGACGAACGATACTGGTTCCTCACGCTCGGCTGGCGGCGCGTCGGTTTCGGCTGGTCGATCGAACAGCGTGGTCGGCACTGGAGCGGTGGGCTCGTCGACCTCAGCTTCCAACTGCAGGTCGTCAACCGCGATCACTTCGTCTTGAGCTTCATCACGCTCGTTTACATCCAACTGGGCATCTTCTGGCCGATCTGCGGCAGTATCGAGAGATAAATGCTGGTCCAATTCGGTTGGGAGTTCAATGGCTTCCGCTTCGCCAGGCGCATCATCGGGCAGTGCAAGTGGGGCCTGCTCCAAGTCGTTGTGCTCGTGTTCCGTCGATGACCAACCTGCCGCATGGTCCGAATCGGTGGAGTGCAAATCTGTCGCTCCGCCCAACTCGCTGTGCAACCTGTCCGACGCGACGGCCCGCAGCGAATTGAGTCGTCCCCACAACTCTTCTTCGTTGCTTGAGCCATCGGCTGCTGAATCTGCGTCGCCCAACGGCACCCTCCCTACGTGGGCAAGCTGATCAACGGCGTCCAAGTCGTTCGTCGGCTCAGAGTGCTCGTCGACGTCAGCGCAGGTCGACTCCTCATTGCCTTCCTGCTCGAATTGGTGATTCGACTGAACTTCGACATCCCATACGTCGGCATCGACTTGGGTTTCCAGCGGCTCGTCCGATGGTTCGTTGTTCCCCCCTTCATCAACCGGCTCCACTTCGTCGATGGATGATACCTCGTCACCGTGTTGGTCGGTCGACTGGCCGTCGGCTACCGCCGACCAATCAGCAAACTGATCATCGGTTTCCGCCGAGTTCGCGTTACCACTGTCCCACTCTGCTGGTGATTCCTGTTCAATGGTTTCGGTCGCTTCGGCATGCTCAGTAACGACCCAGTCGCTGGACGTTGTTTCGACGGGTGAGTGCCCTCGAAGCAATTCCACTTTGAGCTGCTCAATGATATCGTTCCGTTCGACGATCTGGCGGTCTAACTCGCCCATCTGATCGGCAAGTTGCTGTTCGCGCTCTTCGTGATTTTGGCGTACGCCAAGAAGTTCCTCGTTCAGCTCCGAAATCTGCGCTTGCAACTGCGCCAGTTGCGTATCGAGGTCCGAACGCTGATCGGCCAGGTCTGAACGTTCCGTTTCGATGGTGGCTAGCTTTGCCTCCATGTCGGAGAAGCTGATTTGCAAGTCTTGGTAAGCCTGACGCGATCGACGAATCTCGCCCACCAGATATTTGGCTCGCTGGCGGTTGTGTGTGGCCCGCTCCGCAGCCACCGAGGTGACGTTAACGGGCTCCGATTCAGCATCCGCATCGGTTACTTCGGGTGTCTCAACAAAAGACGGAAGTGTTTCAGGAGTGGACTGCTCGAAACCCTCGTGCAGTTCCACGTCGTGATCGTCGCCCGAGCATTCGTACTCGTGGCGCTCGACGAGTTCGAGATCCACGGGTCCAATTGTCAAGCGATCGCCAACCACCAGCGGTGCTTCGCTAAAGGTCTCGCCGTTGAGAAGCGTGTCGTCCGCCCACCGTCGAACGACGAGGCCGTCCGGAACGATGGTCACCAGGCAATGCAGCGGGCGCACGCCAGGATCCGCTAGCCTCAAAGTGCAACTTTGGCCTCCGCCGACAGTGATCTTGTCGCCCTCGAGCGGCAGCAGATCAGCCGGCTCGTGTAGCCGCCGCAAGGCAAGCAGCGCTGTCGAGGTTTCAGGCACGGTGAGGTGACTCATGGGGGCACACAATTCCGAAGGGTGATCCGAACGAACGATTCCCGCGCCCCGAACCGCCAATCGCGGTTCGCGACCGATACTCTCCTAACTGCTTAGATTTAGCTTGCAAGTAAACCTTGGTCAAAACTCCACGATCACCGAGCGGAACTTATGCATTCGGCGCCTTCCGGCTCATCCGTTTGCATGGAACATGCCGATTGTGAAGGTGTCGGATTGCAATCCGCCGCGACCGCGCAACTGTCCCGCACAAGGCGAGATGCCAAGGTGTCCTGTTCGCATTGGGGCAGGTGGCTGTGGGAGTAACGAACAGGCACGGAAAACCGCTGTGGGCTAAAGCCTTGCGGTAGTGGCACTTTTAGCGGTTGCGCAGGCAAATCAACCCAACTGGAGCGAATCGCACGAACCGGCCAACCTTCCCGCTGGTGGATGCGTACTATAGTTACCGTGACTGCTGGCATGAGGCGCTTCGGATACCGGCGGTCAAATTGTAACGATTGTTCCACCAACACAACCCAGGGTTTGGTCTAATCCGAACCATGAGATACACGGTTTGCGGAGGCCTATTTGACCTGCGAGGCCGTCGGCAACAGAGGAAGTCACCATGGCACGAAAAGATTCCATCCAAAAAATGCGCGAGCTGCTAGTAAAACGGCGCGACGCATTACGACGCGCCCTCGCGGGCGACTTGAGCCTGTTGAAGCAGCTGCGTGAGCAGTCTGGAAGCGACGTGGTCGATGCGGCACTCGATGCCGCACAGGACGAAATCAGTTCGCAGCTCGCAGAGGTCGAAAGTCGCGAGTTGGCAAACATCGAGCGAGCGCTCGACAGCATGCGACAAGGAACCTACGGAAACTGTGAGATATGCTCGGCTAAGATCCCACTGGCACGTCTACAAGCGCTGCCCTACGCTACGATGTGCATCGAATGCCAGCGCGCAGCCGAGACAGGCAACTTGGACGCTCGCCGCGACGCCGACTGGGGCCGCGTGGTCGATACCGGATTCAACGACGCGGACGTGTCGCTTACCGACCTGGAAATGCAGTAGTCGCGCGGGCTGTCAAACCGCAAACCTTGCGAAATCCACCGAAGCCGTTGGCCGAGAGTCAACGGCTTATTTTTTGCGGTTTTTGCTCCGCGGGCGTTGCGGCACCGATTCCTAGTTGGCTGCAACTATGGGCTATACTACCCAGGTGACGGCCGATGGCTGCCACACACGGGCAACTGGTTCGCGCGCTGCCGAGGGATTTCGTGACCAACATAGCTTTCCGACTCTCGACCGCAATGTTGCTGGCTGCGTCGGCGATTTTGGCGATGCCAGCATGCACCGGCCTCGCCCAGATTGCCGTGCTCGACAGCGGCGAACGCGAAGCGGCTCGGGAACGTCGCCAACGCGAATACGACCAGCTAGCCCGGGACGTTGCAGCCCTCGAACGGCAACTCGGCATCATCAAGCGAGTGGTCAAGCTGGTCACACCATCGGTGGTGCACATCGAGGCTCGCCCGGTGCGTGAAGCTCCTGGCCGCCCCGACCTTCAAGAAGCTGGCTCCGGCGTCATTGTCGAACTCGATGGCAAGCCATTCGTACTAACGAATCGTCATGTGATCAAGAATTCGTCGGCGCCGTACGTCCGCGTGCAGATGGCCAACGGAAATGCAACGCACCCCGACCGTATTTGGAGCGACCCAAAGACCGACGTCGCCGTGATGCGTATTCCTGACGAGGATGTCATCATGGCGCGGCTTGGCGATAGCAACCAAATCGAAATTGGCGAACAGGTGCTTGCAGTGGGAAGCCCATTTGGACTGAGCCAGAGTGTGACCCGGGGCATCATTAGCGCCAAAGGGCGGTACAACCTCGATCTGGGCGATGGCGACGTCCGGCTGCAGAACTTCCTACAAACTGACGCGGCGATCAACCCGGGCAATAGTGGAGGGCCGCTTATCAACCTGCGGGGCGAAGTGGTCGGCATCAACACCGCGATCGCCAGCAACTCGGGAGGCAACGAAGGCATCGGATTCTCCATTCCGATCAACGTCGTGGTCCGCGTGGCTCGCGACTTGGTCACCACCGGTCAGGTGCGACAGGGTTTCCTGGGTATCACCAACGACTCGCTATTCGACGAACGCCGCGCCAAGGCGTTGGGGCTTTCACGACTAGTTGGCATCCGTGTCAAGGCCATCGAGCCCAACTCGCCCGCCGAACGCGCCAACATGCAGGTAAACGACGTCATCCTGCGCTACAACGGCGTACGTGTTGAAGACATGGATCACCTCTCGAGCCTCATCGGGTTGACCGAGGTCGGTCGCGAAGTGCCCATGGTGGTGTTCCGCGATCGCAAGGTGGTCCGCTTCAACGTAAGAATCGCCGATGCGCAGACCGCTTCACGGGCGCGACGGAAGTGACTTCGCGCTTGGAGTGGTCGCCAGCCAGCACGTATCGTGCTGTGTGCCCGACATTGGCTCGCAAACCTACAACACCATATCCAAATCGCCCTTCCAACGTACGAAGCCCTCAATGGCTTCGTATTCGGCCAAGCCCAAGGCGTCGAATAGTTGGGCGGTGGAGCGGTTGCGGTCTTCGGCCCGTTGCCAGAACTCGCGCGGGTCGGGGCCGGGGAACAAGGCCTTGTCCTTTTGCGACTCGTGCTTGAAGATCGCCGCACGCTTACGCATAAGTTCCTGCGGGCTCAGCGGCACCGACATTTCGATTTGGTGCGGGCCCCACTCCTGCCAAGCACCACGATACAACCAAACGGCGCAGTCTTGGTACCAAGATTCGTCTTGGATTCGCATGCAGGCGTTGAGCACCGCGCTCAGGCAGGTGCGATGCGTTCCGTGCGGGTCGGACAAGTCGCCCGCCACGTATACCTGGTGCGGCTGCACGCGCTGCAATAGGTCCATCGTGATTTGAATGTCCTCTTCGCCTAGCGGCTTCTTGCGCACGCGGCCCGTCTCGTAAAACGGCATGTCCATGAAGTGCAGTTGTTCGCCAGGAACGCCGCACGAGCGAGTGGCCGCGCGGGCTTCGCTACGGCGGATGATGCCCTTGATGAACTGCACTTCGGGGCTGTCGACTTGCCCAGGCTGCTTGTTCTTTAGAAACTCGTCGATGTGCTCCTCAAGTTCGCCGGTGCGAGCCGGGTCGATTCCGAAGTGGCGGTTGTACTCGGCGGCGAACTCGGCAAAGCGAATTGCGTCGTCGTCGAATACAGCGATGTTACCCGACGTCTGATACGCCACGTGCACTTCGTGGCCCTGGTCGACCAATCGAATCAGGGTACCGCCCATGGAGATGACATCATCGTCCGGGTGCGGGGAGAAAATGAGCACCCGCTTGGGGAAAATGTGTTCGCCCGCTTGCGAGCGGTCGCCGGGGCGTTTTTCGTGGTCAGGCTTGCCGCCTGGCCAGCCTGTGATGGTCCCTTGGAGCGCCCGGAACACTTGTAGATTTATCTCGTAGGCCGAACCACGCGTGGCTACCAGTTCCTGCAAGCCTTCCTCGTTGTAATCCTCTTCGGTGAGTTTGAGGATCGGCTTCTGAACTTGCTGAGCAAGCCAGATAACGGCTTTGCGGGTTTGCGTCTCGTCCCATTTCACCTTGCCAAGCGTCCACGGACAGCGCCGACGAGTGAGTTGTTCGGCCGCCGCTTCGTCTATAAAGAACTGGGCGCTCGGGTGGTCCTGCAAGAAACTGGCGGCAACCGAACTGGTCACTTCACCCTCGATCGCTTCGGCAGTGATTCGCGCTTTGCCTTCTCCGAAGGCCATGATCACCACCTGCCGGGCGTCGAGAATGGTGCCAACGCCCATGGTAATGGCACGCCGCGGGACGTTCTCTTCGCCGAAGAAGTCGCTGGCGGCGTCGCGACGAGTAATGCGGTCGAGGGTGATGAGCCGTGTGCGGCTGTTCCGCCCGGAGCCCGGCTCATTGAAGCCGATGTGCCCAGTGCGGCCGATGCCTAATAGCTGTAGGTCGATGCCGCCAACGGCCCGAATCGTCTGCTCGTACTTGCGGCAGTAATCCTCTACTTGTCGGTCGTCGAGTGTTCCGTCTGGAATATGAACGTTCGCGGGGTCGATGTCGACGTGGTCGAACAAGTGTTCGCGCATGAATCGCACATAGCTTTGTAGCTCGTGCGGTTGCATCGGAAAGTACTCGTCCAAGTTGAACGTGACGACGTTGCGGAAAGAAAGTCCCTCCTCTGTGTGCATCTTGATCAGTTCGTTGTACACGCCGACGGGCGTACTACCCGTCGCCAGACCTAGCACGCATGGCCGCCCCTCGCCTTCGCGGGTGCGAATGAGCGCGGCAATCTGCTGGGCAACCGCCATGCTGGCCTGCGTGGCGTGCCGAAACACGCGGCAAGGGGTGTGCTCTACCTCGTCAAGCGGCACGTTGTCGAACATCAGAGATTGGATTGGCTCAGAAGTGCTCGTCGTGGCAGGCTCAGACACGGAACTCATGGTTGATCGATACTTTCAATGGCTTTGGGAAGTTCGGGGTCGACGAGGCCGCGCTCGCCTTTACCTTCTTTGTCGATCCGTCGATTGGCGGCTTTGTCGGTACTAGTGACGTTGGCCTTCCAAAATCTCTCCTGTTTCTCACGTGACGGAACGTGAAGAGGCCGGACAACGCGCATCCCTACCATCTGACCTTCGTACGACGCAAACCACCACGGGCTATAGGGACGATTGGGATCGTTCCGCTTCCATTCAAGGTCTTCCTGCGACTGCATACGGCTGGCAACGGTACATTCATCGGCAGCACTATCCCAAGCGCCACCCTTGAGCACCAACGGGTATTTTACTTCCGGCCAGGCAATGGCCTCTTCCACAGTGACTACAGTACCCTCAACGGGCTGGTTCTCGCCGGGCTCGGCCGCATCCAACACCCACTCGGCCGCGTTGCCGTGCATATCGTGCATTCCCCAGGCGTTGGGCCTTTTTGTCGCCACTGTGCCTGTTTGGAAGTCGTTCATGTCATCATACCATGCGTACTCCTCAAGCTGGTCCTCATCGTCGCCAAAAAAGTACGAGGTGTCGGCTCCCGCACGGCACGCATATTCCCATTCCGCCTCAGAAGGCAACCTAAAGAACCGACCATTTTGCAAGCTTAACCACTTGGTGTACTGCTTTGCGGCGTACTGGGTCATCGAAACGGCCGGCTGGTCCGGAGCATTTCCGTTCTCGAAAGTGAAGCCAGGATCATAGAGCTTAGAGGGCGCGGTAATCGCGTCTACGGCGTTTGCCTCGGTAATCTGGCGGATCCCGAGTTCGTCAAACGCCTCGAACGCCTGTTGCATTTCCATGTAGCGTTGATACTCGGCCCAGGTTACCTCCGTCTTGCCGATCCAAAACGGCTCGATCTGCACGCGAAGCGTTCGATCCCCTTGTTGAAACTCGTACTCGCCACCGGGCACCGGCGCCATCGTAAAGGTGACGTTGGTCCCAGGGATCGTCTCCTCGTAGGGCACCATGTAGCCTTGATCGGTAGCAACCGAGCGCTCACCACTAGGTTTATCTGCGACAATGCCAAGCACGTCGTCCGACGCCAAAGAGACCGCGGTCAAACTTAAAAAGACTAAGGTAGCCGTCGCTGAATAGACAGTTTTTCTTTCGTGCATTGAAAGCTCTCAATAAACGCTCGCTAGATCACCTAGTTTAGTGCGACCTGGGATAGCGACGGGTGGCTCTGGGACGTCGCCCCACACGTACTCGGAGGGGCCGAGACGGTTTTGGTCGTTGACGCACTGCTCCCACGTGAGCGTCTTACCTGTGTAAGCAGCCATTCGCCCCATGATGGCCATCATCGTGCTGTTGCACATGTAGTGGCTGTTATCAATCGGTTTGCCATCGCGGATGCTCTTGAAAAACTCCTCGTGCTCAACGAGATACATGCTTCGGCGTGGACCGCGATAGCGCCAGGCTCGCTTGCCATCGCTATCGAAAACCATGTTCTTCAGCACTTCCGCCTGCCCATTGGTTCCCAGTACACGCTCGTCGACAAACGCATCGGTACCATCTTGCTGGCGACAGGTGAAGTACACGTGTTTGCCGCCAGGGAACTCGTAGAACACGGTAAAGTGATCGAAGATATGTCCCCACTTCGGATCGGTTCGTTGTTGGCGTCCACCAATACCCATTGCCTTGACTGGGGCCTGATCGCCAAGCAGCCAGGCGCACTTGTCTAAGCTATGAATGGCCTGTTCGGCGATGTGGTCGCCCGACAGCCATGTATAGTAGAGCCAGTTGCGGACCTGATGCTCCATACGGCTCGGCCCCCAATACGACGCGTCAGGCGTGCGATACCAAAGCGTACCGGTGTTGTACTTCGATTCGATGGCCACGATGTCGCCGATCGATTTCTCGCCGAGAACTTGCTCCATGGTTGCCCGCACAGCGGGGTCGTAGCGCCAGCAAAGCCCTGATACGATCGAAAGACCCTTCTCGGCGGCCATTTGGCAGGTTTCTTGCACGTGGCGAACGCCCGGTGCGTCGACAGCTACTGGCTTTTCGACAAAGCAGTGCTTTCCGGCTTCGACCGCGTAACGCAGGTGCTCGGGCCGGAAGTGCGGCGGTGTGGCCAGCAGCACTACGTCGACCGAGTCGATGACCGTTTTGTAGTTGTCAAACCCGTCGTACATGGTCTCGGGCGTGACGTCGACCCGATCAGCAACCTGCTCGTTGGCCCGAATGTCCTCAAGTGCCTCTTTGTTGCGATCCATGAAGGTATCGCCAATCGCCACCAACCGTGTATTCTTATCGGCCATCAGTGCATCCTGGGCGGCACCGCGCCCCCGACCGCCAGAGCCCACCAAGCCGACGCGTAGTGTCTCGTCAGTTCCTGTCGCGTGGGCGAACGTTGGCACGCTCATGGCAGCAAAAGCCGAGCTTGCGACGGCCGAGTGCTTTAGGAAGTCGCGTCGAGAATTCGAGCTGTCAGTGGCTGGCTTCCCATTCATTTGATTGAACTCCTTACACGAAATGTTTGATGGTCCATGGCGCCGGCGTCACCCCGTCGCTACAGATTTCTTACTCAAAGCTCTAGTACTCGATTCATCCGCGAGGCAATGTCGGAAAGTCGCTGACGGTCGCCTCCTTCGACTTCGGCCGTGCACCAACCGGTAAAGCGTATCTCGGCCAGTGCTTCGCGGACCGCTGCCCAGTCGACATCGCCGTCGCCGATTTTGCCAAATCCGCCCGCTTGCCCCCAATCTTTGACGTCCAACTTCACAATCCGCTCACCTAGCACGCGCACCCAATCTTCGCTGGGGCCAAACTTGCGCACATTACCGATGTCGAAATACACGCCGACCCACGGACTGTTGACTTCGTCGATGTAGTCGCGAAGTTGCTCGGGAGTTTCGCAGAAACCGTTCCATACGTTCTCGATGAGCACGCGCACGCCAAGCTTGCTTGCTGTTGGAAGCACCAATCGAATCTGTTCCATCGATCGGTTCCAAACGTCGTCGTGCGTTTCGTCGCTGCCGGATACCCTACCGGGCACGAGCAGAATGCTGTCGCCCCCCAAAGCGTGCGTGTCGGCGAGTCCCGTAAGCAGATCGTTACGAGCCTCGTCGCGAACCGCCGCATCGGGGGAAGAAAGACGCACGCTCCAGTGCTTTTGTCCCACCGTACCATGTACCGGCATGCCGGTAGCCTTCGAGGCGGCCAG
>JANQOF010000043.1 GCA_028279215.1 Pirellulales bacterium | reverse complement strand
ACCCAGAAAAACAGAGGAAAACGAACTTCGCAGGGGATGGTGGGGGGCGAATAAAGTCGCCTAGAATCGTTTATCGGTATCGGGGACAAAATGGACTTTATGAAGTGGCAAGTGGGGCGCGGCGACGCAATAGGACTTGCAGGGGTGCTAGGGGCTGGTGTGTTTGTGGGGCGATGCGCAAGCAAATAGCCTCGACCAAATCCGATCGAGGCCACTTGCTTAAACACTTACATCCAGCGGTTCGCTATTCCATTACGATCCCAGCCAAGGTTTGGTTGTACCAAACCTTGGTGCCTGGATCCTAGAGCGTTTGCGAGTTTTCCCGGACGTTATGACGATTCACTACCCCACCCCTGCTAGTTCAGGCATTATTTGCGACGCAGCCGGAGATGTGTAGATCGTCGCCGATGTCCTCGACAGCGACTCGGTCGAGCTTGAAAGCAGCCTCCATTTGGGCGATGCCGAGCCCGGCGATTGGCGAGGGCGCGTTGTCGCCGCCCACCATTTTGGGGGCCACGAACACGTGCACTTCGTCGACCGCGCCGGCGTCGAACAGTGCTCCCAGCACTTGGCCTCCACCTTCGAACAGCACGTTGGTCATTTGTCGTCGACCCAGTTCGCTGAGCAGCATCTTCAACTGGCTGATTCGATCAGGCGTTTCGATCACCAGCAGTTCGCCGCCAGCTTCGACCAACCAATCGTACGGGTCGTCGGTAACCGCCCGGGAGTGGACAGCCATGAGTGGCGCCTCGGCAAGGCTCTGTCCAAGTCGACTCGCTTGCGACACATCGCCGAGTACGATCCGCGTGGCGGTGCGAGGCCCCGCCGGTCGGGCCGTGAGCAGCGGATCGTCGGCCTCCGCGGTGCCGCTTCCCACGACCACCGCGTCCATCCGTCCGCGGAGCCGGTGGCTCACCGCCCGTGCGGCCTCGCCAGTAATCCATTGGCTCGACCCCGTGTGTGTGGCGATTTTGCCGTCGAGGGTCATGGCCCATTTGGCAATCACCCACGGTCGGCCGGTTCGAATCAACTTGAGGAAAGGAGCGACGAGCGCGAGTGCTTCGGCTTCCAGCATTCCCACCTCGCACTCGATTCCGGCGTTTCGGAGCTTGGCGATGCCGTGGCCGTCGACCTGTGGAAACGGATCGCTCATGGCGACAACCACCCGCGCCAGGCCGGCTTCGATCAAAGCGTTGACGCAAGGCGGGGTCTTGCCATGGTGACAACACGGCTCGAGAGTAACGTACATGGTCGCGCCGTGGGCGCGAGGGCCCGCCGCTTGAAGCGCGTGAACCTCCGCGTGGGGTCCGCCAAACTGCTGGTGCCATCCTTCGCCAACGACTTGGTTGTCGTGAACGATCACCGCGCCGACCATCGGATTGGGCTCGACAAGGCCTTCACCGCGGCGGGCAAGATCGAGGGCCTGTTGCATGAAGTGCGAATCGTTCATGGACCAGTTTCCGATTACCAGTTAGTCTCCCACATCTTCCATCGTCACGTCGTGTTTGGCCAATTCGGCCAACAACGAATCGATACCACTCATGTAACGATGCAACGAAATTTTGCCGCTGTCGGTCGATTCTAACACGTAGGAATCGTTCATGTCGCTGAAGTACACGCGTTGGAAATCATCCCACGGAACAAACCGATCGGTCCGCCAGGGCGACAAGACATGCACGCCGAGTTGGTCGAATCGTACTTCGGCGTGTGCCAACTCGGTGTGCAGCACGGCCGCCAAGAACCATGCCGAGGCGCAAATCACGATTCGACACCAGATGGGAAACAAAGGCTCGACTACCGCGATCACGGTTGCCACCACCGCGCCCAGCCACGCAACCGGGCTGATTGCACGAATACCAGGGCTGTACCGAACGACCGATTGCCCGCGATCGACATCGGCATGTTGGTGCACACTGCGTGCGATCCACCAAGTCCAAATCATGGACACCAGCGCGAACGCTACCGACATGACCGGATCGACGAATGGCATCTCAGTCGGGCGTCCAGAGCTTACTCTTTCCCGCCGTTTGGGCTTCACCGCCGGGCGTCCAAATGCCCGACGCAGGCTCGGCCGCGGTCTCGACCGGAACGCCACCGGGCGGAACCGCTGGCTGGCCGGGACCAGCGCCTTGTGGCGGAATGGCGCCGATCATGTACAGGAGCTGATAGATTTGCTGCGCGACTTCCGGCTCGTCCATATGCTCTTCGCGGAGGTGCTTGAGCAGCCGGTTGGCCCCCTCGGAATCGCCGTCGGAGATGTAGAGCTGCAGCTCGAGCATGTCCCACTTGGCGCTCGATTGATCCTTCGACTTCGCCCAGTTACGCGCTTGATCCAAGACTTGGACTGCGTCGTCCGAGTCTTCTTCGAGCGAGAAGAGTTGCTCGTAGAGTGTCTCGGTCGGAACCAAGTCGTCGAAACTGTCGCGACCCAGAGCCTCGCTCACCACAACCCTCAGCGCGGCGTTGGCGCTGACCAACACACATCGTTTGTAGAGCAATGCTAGATCTTCGTCATTCAGTCCGGACAAGTCGACGCGATCGACGCGCACCACTGGAACTTCCGCGGCGTCGATGGCGTCGGCCGGAATCGTGGCATGCTGTGGTAAATCGAGTTCGTTTCGCAGTTCAACGAACGTATCGCCGAAGCCGACATTCGCCGAACCTTGCTCCAGCAGCAACACGGCAGCCGACAACGGCAACCGCAGTTCGGGATCGCTCGCGGCCTCGCGAGGCGTTTTGCCGCCTAGTGCCTTGCGCGTGGTGTCGGGCCAGCGCTCCAACAACGCGGCGCGGCGTTCTTGAGTTAGCAATTCGCGACGCAACCTCGGAGGAGTTTCGCGCGGCAGATGCCACCGCCAACTTAGTGCCGAGTCGCCGCTGGGCGACTCACCTGCGTCCTGTTCGTCCACTTGATTTCCCAAAGCGGCGCCAGCGAGCCGCTTGAACGTTTCGAGCACATGATTCACCTGGTCGTCCCGATCAGTGACCAACTCGATCCGCTCCGCCCTATCGGTCTGACGTCCGAAATGAGAGACGAAACCAAGCACGTGAGGCACCTGATCGCGAGTCAGATGCTGCGCATCGTCGGGCATCTCACGATCGAGCAACATGTAATACCCGCGTGGCTTGGGTCCTTCAAACATTTCGAGCTCTTCGTCCGACAACGGCATACTTGCAATCTGCGAGTGAGAGAGGAATTGCTCGACCAGTGCATGTTCGTCGTTGATGTCAAACACGAACCGCACTGCCTTCGTCGGATCTTCCTGGCTGGCTTCGTCGACAAGCTGGGCAATGGCTTCCGCTTCCACCGCATCTTCGATTGGAATGTCCTGGCGCGCGTAAAGGCGCAGCCCAGCAGTGAAGTTCTTGCGATCGGCCAGATACCCGGAGAGCAGAGCCCGATTGTAGAACAGCAGCGGCACATCCAAGTGGTCGGGCAAAATGTCGTCGATTTGGGCCGCTGCAGCCCGCCACTTACCGGCGGCCGCCAATCGTTGCACTGCTTCGATTGGCGCCGCCAGCGGATGGCCTTCGGGCACGCCGCGAATCGCAAGTCGGTCGCGCAAGAGCAATGGCAACCCGCTCACCTGATTCATCCGCACCAACAACTCGAGCGCGCGATGGTCGTCGGCTCCCGCAATCGCTTCGTACAACCACAAATGGGCCCGTGCCGCCACCACGTCGCCAGTGAGCAACAGTGCGTGTCCCACACTTCCAATGGCTTCGAGGACACGTTGCGGCAAATTGGTTTCCACGCGTTGCAACGCGGATTGAAGCGCATTGACCGCCGCGGCGGCATCTTCTTGTTCCGCCAACAACATGGCCTGATGGGCATACGCCGACGGGCTGTCGGGATCGACCCTCAGGAACTCGTCGACAGTGGTCTTCGCCGCGTCGAATTCACCGAGCGACATCTGGAGCATCGCCTGGAGATCGAGCAAGGACGCCCTGCCAGGCGTTTTGGCGAGCGTCTGTTCGACATGCCGCAACGCCGCGCGCGGCTGATCGCCTTCGATCATGCGGTGGATTTTCTCGATCTCGCCGATCAAGTCCGAGCAACAGAATTTCAGCTTCTTGCCACTGCCACATGGGCATAACGTGTATGGATCCATCGCCAAAGCCCTGAGGTGCGAAGTAGTTTGCGGGTTGATCCGCGGGCGCGCAACTGCCGCATTCTACCCGACCTGGCACCGAAGTAACCACCCACGAAAAAGCGAGGTCTCGCGCCGGGCTGTGCCGCCGGTTTGAGACCCCGCTGAGGAGAGCATGATGTGAAAGTGAGAAGCGACTACTTATCGCTTGGCAAGTCGGAGAAGTCGAGATCGTCCAGATCATCCAGGTCGTCGCCGCTCATCGACTCGGTGGCGACGGCTACTTCTTCGGATTGCGACTCCAACTGTTTACGAGCAGCCTTTGGCGAGGCAACCTGCAAGTGCGTCACGCGGCGGTCGGCCTTGGCCGAAACACCGTTGACCACTGAGCCAACTAGCCTAACTCCAACATCCCGGAGCAACTCGCTGGCATAGTAGATACTGGGCACCGAAGTGTGGTCACGCAGCACGCTGATCAGTGCGCCGTCGCAGTGCTGGCCCATCATCAACGAGTCGCTCAAGCCCAAGACAGGAGCACCATCGATGATCACAAAGTCGTAGTCCGCTCGCAGCTTGTCGAAGATTGGTTGAATTTGGTCGGTGGCCATTGCGTGCACCGCATCGGCATCGCAATATCCGGCGGTCATAAGCCACAAGCCTTCGGCGTGGGTGGGGCGCACCACATCCGTCACTTCGGCTTCGGCCCGCAGGACTTCGCACAGCCCATCTTCCAGCGGTACGTCGAACAGCGTATGCAACGCCGGTCGTCGCAAGTCGCCATCGATCAGCAAAGTCCGGCGCCCGGCGCGAGCGAGACTGGCGGCAAGCTGGCTGGCAACCGTGGTTCGCCCCTCCATGGCCGACGGACTGGTCACGAGCACCACCTGACGCGGCTTCGAAGTCGAATCGTGCATCAACGCCGTGCGTACGCTGTCGATCGACTCGGTAAGCTGAGCCACAAGCGGGTGCTTGGGATTCATCATCCGCTTAGCGTTGAGGGCAGGCAAGGTGCCAACAACCCGGATGCCCAGGCCTTCATCAAGTTGTGCAGGACCGTTTAGGCGACGTCGGAGGAACTCCATGTAGCCAATCGCCAGACAAGTAACCATCAACGTCAATACGGCACCGACTCCGCTGATCGCGTAGCGCTGCATTCGGTTGATGCCGGGCGATATATAGGCCTTCTCGACCTGCTGAATGCGTGGCTTTGCCTGTAATTCGATGTTCCACGACTCGACGCGTCGGGCAAGGTCGCTGGCCACCTCTTCGAGTTGGTCGATCTCTGCCTGACGAACCATCAATTCGGTCGACCCTTTCGCTTTGGCCAAGAGCTCTTCGCGAAGTTCGTCGAGGCCACGCTCACGCTCGGTCGTGCCATCGGCTTTCTCGATGTCGCGACCATTTACAATTCGATCCAACTGTCTCATGGCATTCTGCATTTGACGTTGGAATTCCTGAGTGTATATTGCCCGCTCTATATCGGGAGCGTTGGCGATCTGCTGTTCGATTTGCTGGCGAACCTGCGCACGCTGCGTATTGATCTGCTGTTGGTGCATATTGATGTCTTTTTGAAGACGCCGCATCTCTCGCGTCGTCCGCCCGCCAGCTCTCTTCTGGGCATCGCGCATCTGGGCATTCAGCCCGAGCATCTCTTGCTCCATGTACTGAAGGTCTGGATCTTGTGACACCTGGGCATCGATTTGCTGTTCTTTCAGATCGGGATTGTCTTTGAAGGACTGCCAGCGAGCCCACTCCTGTTGGATTTGGATCATTTGGCCTTCGAGTTCTGCCTTCTTTCGCATCTTCTCGCCGATCTCGTCGAACAGCAACCGAACTCCGGGGTCGAACTGCCCCTCGGCTACTTCAAGCTCGGCGGCCATACGCCGATAGGTTTCCCACTTTTCGTAAATATCGTTCTTGAGATCGTTGAGGTTGTCCAGGAGTGAATCGCGGATCACTTTGCGTTCAAAGATCTCTGCTTCAACAACCTCGTCCTTGTACGCAGTGCACACAGAATTCACAATTGTCTCTAGATCCGATGCGTAGCGCTGATCGAGGGTCAGGGAGACCCGCAGTAACTCACTTTCTCCTTCAAACTGAACGTTGATATTCTCCTGCAGCCACATGACTGGATTATCCTGCTCCTTCAGCACGCGAACCGATTGCATGTCGGGGTTATCCAAGGCCGCCTGAAGAACGTTGTTGCCTTTGATTTGGGCAACCTGTGTTGCCTTAAAAATGTCGAAGTCTTTCGCAGACGCACCGGATTCCAAACCGCCGTAAATCAGGGTCTCTTGCTGCGCTTGGACCAAGAAGCGCGCCGTCGCGGAACTCGATTCCGGGAACAGCCAGTACAGTGCTCCCCCAACCGTGGCAGCCAGCAACAACCCCATGAAGGTCGCGAGCATCCACCGCCGCCGAAGCGAGTTGATGAACCACGATGCGTCCATCCCCCCGTTTACTACTTGCGGAGTACGAGAGAACGTCGGGCTGGCGTAAGGTTGAGCGACCGTCAGGGCCTGGCCGTCATGAGGCTCTTCGCCGTAAGCGGCCGACGGCACTAAGGGCTGATTGCCATCAGGAGTGGACGACGGATGTTGCTGATTAGCCATTGGGTAAATCTCTCCTCGGGGGTAATGGCTGCCAATTCACGGGATTGCGTCGATGAACGATTTGGATGAGCAGCGGTCTTAGGATGCCTACGCAATTGCGGGGCCCAAATGTGCCGCGCTACCAAACAATACCGAGAAACCCTGGTTTCACTCGTAACTACGCTCTCATGGGTGAGGGGCCCAACTTCGGATTGTTGTCGCAATGCAACGTAGGTGGTGTTTCGGCACCACGCGGCAATGCTCATCCACTATTTGCCAGCTATGGGGACCCCTCTCATGATGCCGGCCGCTTGCATTCCCTCATCCCCTTCTTCAACGAAGAGCCACGTGAGAATCTTATACTCCAACCACATGATTCCGCCCGCAATGAAGATCATCGCATAGCCCGCATAATCGTGAATGATCTCATGCAGCGTCTCCTCCATGGAAGTTCCTTCAACCATTTTGTAAAGCAGAGCAGTTGCAGTGATGCGTATCACATTGGTGGCCAAGGCAATAGGAATAGCACTGAGCAATAGAATCAACTTGTCCCACCAGGGTCGTTCGACAAGCAGCACCAAGGCGATCGTCATAGCGGTGAAGATCGTCAGCATGCGTAGACCACTGCACGCCTGGGCAACTTCCAACTGGTCGTCTAAGCCCTCGACGTTGATCTGATAGCCCTTTCGATATGCCACCACTCCCAGAATCTGCAGCACGGTAGTGCTTGCCACTGCAGCACCTTTTTGCAGGAATGCTAGGAAGTGGTTCTCGACCACCGATGGTAGTGGAAACATGAAGATGAAAAAGGCAATGGACGCCCACATTCGGCGAACCACCGCAAAACCACCAGCCAGCATGAACACGCCGTATAAGGCAATGATGAAACTATAGCGGTCGATGGGCATGGTATCTCGAAGCGCTCCCACGATCCGAATGAGCAGCGCAGCAACAATTAAGCCGACTCCAAGCCATCGTTCGTACATCTCAATGGGTTCGAACTCGTGAAATCGGAACACAACCGCCAACGCCACGACCACGGCCACGGCATACGCCAACCAGCCAAGACCGTAGAAGCCCAGAAAATAACACCCCACAGCAATCGCTAGCGGGATGCCAACCTGCATCAAGTTTTTGTTTTCCTGATCGCGATCGATTGGACCACCTAGTGGATTCCGCTGACTCCAAAGCAGAAAGATGGCAATGAACGGAATGATCCAGCCATGCGAATACGTATCCTCGTTCCAAAAATCCTTCGTTAGCGCGAACATATTCCAGTACACGGCAATCAGCACTGAAATCGACGCAACCATGGTAATCATGGTGGTGCGTTGCTCATCGGGACCCATTTCCAGGGAAGGGTCGGCCGAACGTGCTGGGCCAAGGCCAACGGGACGACTAACAGTGGGCGTGCTCATACTGGGAATGCCTGTGATTGACGTGATTCAAGTGCATGCAGATTGTTGACAGTTTTTCCGTGGCGGCTGATTCCGCCGGAGACCTCTACAAGAGTACAATCGTCGATCGCACCAACAGCTTGCAAGATTGCGAAGGTAGATCCATCCCCAGGCACCCGATTTCCGATGCTGACGCACCGTTCGGGGGCCACGTCGCCGAGAAAGCCGTCGCTTGGGCCCCGCAAACACAGTAAGTCTGAGAGGCCGGGCGACCATGAAATCGAAGATAAGCGGGGTTCTACAATCTGTCAAATTGCCGGAAAAACCGTAACCGCAGCCAATGTCTCGCTAGTTGGTTTGGGCTGCAGTTGATCTGCTGGCACTGCGAATCACCTCGCCTCGTTCGACGAGAAAGCCCTGGGCATTACAAGGCCTATCCGTAGTCGATCGGCTACGGATTATGCAGGTGATGCAAGCACTTAGGCCTAGCCTGCAAGGCACACTGGTCATTCGGTGGTTTGTACGCACGCGGTGCGGAGAAGGTTCTGGGAACGGGCAAAAAGAACGGCAGAAACTCTCAGAATCCCGCTGGCTCGGCCGGGTAAGAACCATGCAGCCTACAACGGCATTGAGCGGAATTTCCAATTGCAAGCAAAGTTGACCGGTGACTTTACCGATTATTACGAATGTGCCGATCGCCCGGGTCGAGCCGGATGGCTTGCGCCTCGGGCGGGTGCAACGATGCAGCAGATGCGTGAACTCACGTGTGTCTTGAACCAACAGGCAAACGGGGCCATGAAGCTCAAATCTAACCCTACCGGCCGCTCGCTGACGACAATTGCCGCCATGTTGGTGCTGTGCACCTCCGGATGCACGGCCTTCATGGCTCCCCGAGGCCCAATACCCGTCAATCCCGACGCTGGGTTCGCCACGCACCCCGCGGGTCGGGAAAAGGAAATGGTCTCTCTGCCTCCCTACGTGATCGAACCACCCGACATACTACTGATAAACGCAGTGAAGATCGTCCCCAAGCCGCCGCACGTAGTGGAACCGTTCGATGGACTGCTGGTCCGAGCTGTGGGGGTGGACGACGTGCGAGCACCGATTGCGGATGCCTTTTTCGTCGACCCAGAAGGAAAAATCGACCTCGGACCGAGTTACGGCCGCGTTGAAGTTGCCAATATGACGATCGATGACGCTCAAGAGGCGATTCGGCGTCATTTGGCCCAGATCTATCCCGATGTGGAGGTCTCGGTCTCACTGGCTGTGTCTGCTGGTGCCCAGCAGATTGTGGGCGAACACTTGGTTGGCCCGGATGGACGGGTGAACCTGGGAACCTACGGCTCGGTTTATGTGACGGGCTTGACGCTCGACGAAGCCAAGACTCGCATTGAGAGCAAACTTGAGGAGTTCTTGGTAGACCCCGAAGTCATCGTCGATGTTTTCTCGTACAACAGCAAGAAGTACTACATCATCACTCAGGGTGCCGGGTTTGGCGACAATATCGTCACGGCGCCGATCACCGGCAACGACACCGTGCTCGACGCCATCGCTGCGATTGGCGGCTTGAGCCAACTCTCGAGCACCAAGATTTGGATCGCTCGCCCTGCGCCGGCCGGCACGGGCTGTGAACAGATTCTCCACGTCAACTACGAAGATATTACTCGCGGAGCGGTGACTTCGACCAATTATCAGCTACTGCCCGGCGACCGACTGTTTATTGCCGAAGATCCGATGCGGAAACTCGACGGGACTCTGTCGCGGTTCACCCAGCCGGCGGAGCGGATCCTTGGCTTCGTCTCGCTCGGCACCGCAACACTCAACCGCATCGTGCGGTTTGGCTTAGGACAATTGAACTAGCAATCGCGGCGCTGACTCGTCTGCAAACTTGCGTCGCATGACGCGAAACGATGACCCAAAGGAACCGAAACGATGATTCTCCGCACAGGTCGTTTGCTGGGCGCCATGGTGCCATGGATTGCCACCGCTAGCCTGCTGGCCGGCCCAATCGGGCAGCCAACGCCATGCCCTTGCGCCGCCGATGGAGCCTGCGTCCCCGCCCGCGCAACCTGGGGTTATACCCGCACACAATGGCGATTATGGCCCGGAACGACTCTCGATGACGCGAGATCGGGTGCAGAACCTACGATAGGCAAACCCCAAATCAAACCGATCAGTCCGCCTAACCCAACGGTCGAGGACAAGTTGGCTCCACCCAAGGTCGAGGCGCTTGAAGCTGAATCCAGAGACGAAGAGGCTTCTGCCGATCGCGATTTTGAACTCCCAGAGCTCCCCGAACGCGAAGACGACGACAACGCGGAGCCCGATCGATTTCGGCCACCCCGGCCTGGTTTCATGGATCGTCCGCCGGGAAGCGGGCTGTTTGACGAGCCCACCGAACCCGACAATGGGGGCGAATCTGACCTCCCCTTCAGTCAGCCGCCGCCAGCACCTACGGAAACGCCACAGCCGCCGGCCGATCTGTTTCCGAACAATCAGCAGCGTGGCCCTACCGGCCCCTCACTAGGCGACGACGCTCCTCCCGCATTTCCGTTTGCCATGCAACCCAACACGGGCAGCGCCGCTCCCGCCCGTCGGACGACACAGATCGTCCTACCGGCGACTGCCATCGCAGCGCATTCAGTGCACACCGTGTCGAGAATTCCGGTACACGCAGCACCTCAACGTACTCGCCAAGCTGCGCTGAACCAAGTCGGAGATGCTCCGCCTAGCATGCCTGCTAGCTTTGTTGTTCCGCAGTAGCGCGGAGCAGCGGCCTATGTCCACTTCACTCCGCGTCGCCTTGGTGGTGGTTCTCTCTGGTGTAATGAGCTGCATCGTTGGCCGCAGATCGAGACACCTGTTGAATCCCTGAACCGGGCGAGTGATCGCCAATCTGCGGTTCCTTGCCTTCGTAAGCGCGATATAGGTTGAGTACGGCTGACTTCAACGTGTTTGCGGTTGCCGGATCGGCTGCCTGCTTACACTTCATGGCGGCTACGATCACGCTATGAGCGGCTTTGAGTTGATCCACATAGTTTGCTGCATCTGGCTTGATACGTTGGGCCAAGAAATACTGTCCAATGACGAGCTGAATGTTCGTAGCGTGGTCTTCTTTCGTACTCACCCAACGCGCGAGTTGGTTGTGGCCTGTCGGATTATGCGTGCCGGCCAATTCATCGATCTGACCAATCGCCTTGGCGATGGTTTCGGTGTCCTCCAATAGTTCTTCAAATCGCCGCTGATCATCGTAGATGCCGCACGGGACCTGACAGTGAGCTCGTGCTTGACCAGCAAGAGACAGGATGAAACATGCAGCAGCGGCGAGCGTCAAATAGCGTCTCACGGTAGCATCTCCTTTGTGAGTTCGAGTCGGCGACGGTGGCAAAGCCACTGATAGTCCACGTCTCCCAATTGTACTGCGGCCCCTTGCCGATGCGGTACCTCCATTCCGATTGGTTCTTGGATCGCGTTCTGTAAGATCCGCGCTGCTACGCAAACCGGCGACGAGGAGCGTCAAATAAGAGAAGGCTCCCGTGTTGGGGAAGCACGGGAGCCTCGCTGGGTTGCTGCGATATTCGGGGAAATATACCGCAGCAAGAGTCGATGGCGGTTACCTCGGTAGCAATGCTACAAACCGCAAAGCTCATGGATATCAACTAGAGGATACCGCGAGACAGCAACGAAAGCAACAGACCGTGCCGAATATGGTACGGTTCTCCGCTTACTGGCTAACCAAGCCGCCGTCGCATGGCGACGGCGCCGGCCATCAACCCGGCCAAAGCCATCAGGCCTAGGGTGCCTGGCTCGGCAATATTCAATGCGTTCTTGGTTGGCTCTACTTCTTCAGTGGAGAGTTGCTCGACCAAGCCAATTGGCGGCAGGGCACCCTGTGAATCCACGTCGATGTGGCCGGGCAAGAGATCAGAATATGCTTGCATGCCGTCGACAGTCTCTGCCGCACGCGCTCGGGGCGAAGGTACGCAAACTAGCGCAAACAGAGCTAGTGCTCCGGTAAGCCAAACTCCTCGTGTGCAACACATGTCTCGGTCCTTCATCGCTGCGAATTCATAGCTGCTGGCTGACAAGAAAAGGCCGGTAGTCGCTCCTCCCCAACTCAAACTACTACCTCCTTTCATTTGATCAGACGCGCAGCACGGACGCAAGTATTTTTGTCGAGAGATTGGTAAGAAAAGCCCACATTGTAGCCCGAACTTCCGTTTCCCATGGCCGGTCCCGTACATCGGATAGGCACTCCCTTCTACCGGTCGTATAATCGGCAATTCTGTTCCGCAATCGGGGGAACTCTGTGTCGTTCTTCGCCTAGTAAGCCAATTTCTCTATCTCTCCCAAAATGCTCACGGTTCACCTACCCGACGGTTCTCAGAAGGCATTCGACTCCCCGGTCACTTGCTACGACGTAGCCGCCGATATCGGTCCGGGACTGGCCAAGAGTGCCATTGCGGCCGAGATAGATGGCCAGCCAGCGGATCTGGGCAAGCGGTTGCCCGAATCTGGTAGCGTCGAACTTCGCATCCTCACCAAGCGAGACGCAGAGGCGCTCGGCATCCTGCGGCACTCGACCGCCCACGTGATGGCGCAGGCGGTGATGCGGCTGTTCGACGGCGTGCAACTGGCATTCGGCCCCACCACGGCCACGGGTTTCTATTACGACTTCGCGCTGCCCAACCCAATCAGCGAGGAAGATTTTCCCAAGATAGAAGCGGAGATGAAGAAGATCGTCAAACAGAATGAGCGGTTCGAACGACTCGAACAGCCTCGCGACGAAGCGATCAACCTATGCCAAGAGCTTGGACAGCAATTCAAAGTCGAACACATTGAGACCGGCTTGGCCGACCAGTCGCACTTGTCGTTTTATCGCCAAGGTGAATTCGTCGACCTCTGTCGTGGCGTCCATATTCCTAGCACTAGCCACATTGGCAAGGCGTTCAAATTGCTGTCGGTCGCCGGCGCATACTGGAAGGGCGACGCCAGCCGCGAACAATTGCAGCGACTGTACGGCACCGTATTCTTCGACAAGAAAGAACTCGAAGAGCACCTTCATCGCTTGGAGGAAGCACGTAAGCGCGATCATCGTGTGCTTGGCAAGCAGCTCGAACTGTTCCACATCGATCCAACCGTTGGGTCCGGACTCATCTTATGGCTACCCAAAGGAGCCATACTGCGTTCAACACTCGAGGAGTTCATCCGCAACGAACTCCGCCAGCGCGGCTATGAGGGGGTATACACGCCGCATATCGGCCGTGTGGAACTGTATGAAACCAGCGGCCATTTCCCGTATTACAAAGAGTCGCAGTTTGCGCCGCTTTGCGAACATGATGCCGGAGGACTGGTCGAGTACTGGATGGACCAACTGAAAGACGGAACCATCGATGCCGATGACGAAGCACGTTTGCTTGACGCGGCGCGACTGATGGGCTTCGACGGCAATTACGAGCCAAGCGCGTCGCTCGACGAGCGGATCGCCGCGCTTAATACTTGGGCTCACGCGCACGAGCGATACTTGCTTAAACCAATGAATTGCCCCCACCATATCATGATCTACAAGTCGAAGCCGCGCAGCTACCGCGACTTGCCGGTGCGTTTGGCGGAGTTCGGCACGGTGTATCGCTACGAGCAGTCGGGTGAATTGAGTGGCATGACCCGGGTTCGCGGCTTCACGCAAGACGACGCCCACATCTTCTGTACCGAGGAGCAAGTGGCCAACGAGGTCCGCGGCTGCATCGACTTTACACTCAAGGTGCTCAAGTCGTTGGGCATGGAGAACTACCGCGCCCGTCTTGGCTTCCGCGATCGAAATAGCGACAAGTACGTTGGCAGCGCCGAACAGTGGGACCGAGCCGAAGCGGCTATCGAACAGGTTGCTCGGGAAATGAATTTGCCCGGTTGCGAGCCCGAGCCGGGCGAGGCGGCTTTCTACGGCCCGAAGATCGATTTCGTCGTGACCGACTGTATCGGCCGCGAGTGGCAATTGGGCACCGTGCAGCTCGACTATAACCTGCCGAGCGAAGCCCGATTCGCGCTGGAGTACACCGGCGCCGACAACATGCCGCACCGCCCGGTGATGATTCACCGCGCCCCGCTGGGAAGCTTCGAACGGTTTACTGCCGTGCTGATCGAGCACTTTGCGGGAGCGTTTCCCTTGTGGCTTGCTCCAGAGCAGGTACGAGTGCTCACGGTTAGCGACAAGAGCGAAGAGTACGGTCGCAAAGTCGAGCAGCAACTCTTATCCGCGGACCTTAGGGCCGCGGGCGACTACCGGGGCGCCAAGCTAGGAGCCAAGATCCGCGAAGCACAACTCGAGCTAATTCCTTACATGTTTGTTGTCGGCGAGAAAGACCGCGACGCCGGCACCGTTACCATTCGCGACCGTATCGACGGGGACCTGGGTGCAATGGATATTGCCGCGGCTATTAGCAAGCTTCAGGAAGAAATTGCCTCGAGAAAGGTGCGGCAGGTCGCCGAGCAGACGATTGGAGCGGAAGTATCGGATCGCGGCGCAATGAACGAGTACTAGCCTCGCGGGGACGGTGGCGTGAACGCTTGGTGGCTCAACTCGTGGACTTCGACGTTACGGGCCAAAAGTGCTCTTCTGGCAACGTCATCTTGCCAATCTCCAACCCAAATCGTTCACCAACTTTCACCGCCGCGCCTTCGGCAATCACGTGATCGCCGACGGTCAATTCCAAAGGGCCGTCGCACGACTTTTCGAAACTAATCATCGCTCCCGGCGCCAACTCAATGACGTCTTTGACTGGCAGCTTCTTCGACACCAGCCGCACCGAAACGGGCACCGAGATCATCAACAGGTGCCGAGCATAAGGAGGCAGCTCTTCGAGCCCCGTTGGTTTCGGTCTTGGTGTTTGGGGCGTCGTAACGGTGTCGCTAGTTACGCCGCCGTCGACGGCTGATTCGGCACCCGCTTCCTTTTGCGCTGGCAGCAGCCGCTCAGGCGCGGCACACGGCCAAACCAGCGAAATCTGAGAAGGCTGGCCTTCGCAATCGAGTTTGAGCGGCACTAGAGCGGCGCCGTCGGCTACGTCTGCGTCGTGCAGTGCCTTCGAGATACCTTCCAACCAGCCCGCGCCGAATTTGCCCGTGGGCACAGACTCGGGCAACACCAGCATCGCTAGCTCTTGGGCGAGCGTGTTTAGCCTGCTTTCGCCGGTGACATCCGGCGCGCGAACCCATTCCGGCACCTGTCCGGACGACTCAGTCAACAGCGCAACCAGCGCCACTCCGCCCACCTCGATCGTCACAGCGATGCCCGATCCTTCGAAGCCTTCGGGCACAGACTCCTTGTCGTAGGTCGCCGACTTGCCGACGGAGACGGACGCTGAGACATCGATGCCTCGAGTGAGTGCCTCGGCAATTTCGGCAGCGTTCTGTCGGCAGGCTGCTACCACGTCGGCGACAATGTCGGGAATTAGTTCACTCATGCTAGCGGCAGACCGACAACGAACTTGAATAATGGAGCGGCGGGTATTCGCCTAGCAGCGCGGCTTAACATGATCACTATCGACCACCGCCATCGGCAAACTTTGCCCAATCCACCCTGCACCCCGCGCTGGGTGCTAGCGTTGGCCCCGCGTATAATGAAGCGCTGCGCGTGCGCACACATCGGGCGCTAATCTCCGACCTCTGATCTCGTAATCCCCACTTATGCAAACTGTCGAGCTGGTCCACGAACTCAAGCCTTACAAGTCTCTATCCAACGAGGAACTGCGTACGCGGATCAACGCCGTTCGCGAAGACTTGGACGAACGACTTTTGATCCTCGGCCATCATTATCAACAAGACGAAGTGATCGAGCTGGCGGACCTGCGAGGTGATAGTTATCTGCTTTCGCAGATGGCCGCTGATAGCGAAGGGTGCCGGGTGATTGCGTTTTGCGGCGTGCACTTTATGGCCGAGACAGCCGACATCTTGGCCAACCGGCCCGAAAAGCTCACTGAGCGCAACGGCGAGCGGGTCCAGGTAATTCTGCCCGACATGGCCGCCGGCTGCAGCATGGCCGATATGGCGGCGATCGATCAAATAGAAAACGCTTGGGACGAGATGGGCGAGGTGCTCGAAACTTCAGACATCACGCCGGTTACCTACATTAACTCGGCCGCCAGCCTCAAAGCGTTCGTCGGTCGTCACGGCGGTATCGTCTGCACCAGCAGCAACGCGAAAGCCGCCATCAAGTGGGCGTTCGCCAAGACATCGCGTGTGATGTTCTTTCCCGATCAGCACTTAGGTCGCAACACGGCGCTGGGCATGGAGATCACCAACGATCAGATGCCCGTATGGGATCCCCACGCCGACGAATTGGGCGGCAACACCGAGGCGGAGCTCGAGAACTCCAAAGTGATCCTCTGGAAGGGTCACTGCAGCGTGCACCAGATGTTCCGGCCCGAGCACGTGGCCATGTTTCGCAAAAAGCACCCCGGCATCCAAATCCTCGTGCACCCGGAGTGTCCCCAAGACGTTTTCGAGCTGGCCGACGAGTACGGTTCGACCGGCAAGATCATCCGCACGGTCAAAGAAGCCCCGCCCGGCTCGAAGTGGGCCATTGGCACTGAGTTACATTTGGTCAACCGCCTAAAGCACGAACACCCCGAGCAGGAGATTCACTTCCTGTCGCCGGTCGTCTGCATGTGCGCCACGATGTACCGCATCGACCTGGCGCACCTGGCATGGAGCCTAGAGAACTACCGCGATGGTACGCCGACGAACATCATCGAAGTCGATGAAGACACGGCCAAGTGGAGTTTGGTGGCGTTAGAGCGGATGTTAGAGGTGCGGTGAAACGATTACCCAAACAATTCCGTAATCACCTGACCGCCATTAGCGATTTTCATCGGCCGGCCGTTGTTCGACGTAAACGTCGTTTGCAGCGAGATGTCGAGGGCTTGGCACACGGTGGCCATTAAGTCCTCGGACGAGAATGGCTGCGACTCAACACGGCTGCCATCGGCACTGGTTTCGCCAATGGCCAAGCCGCCTTGGATGGGGCCGCCACCGACCACCGCGCTCCACGCTCGGGCAAAGTGGTCGCGGCCAGCATTGCCGTTGATCCGCGGAGTGCGTCCAAATTCGCCCATCCAGATCACTACAGTGCTCTCGAGCAGTCCGCGTTGGTGGAGGTCCTCCATCAGGGCACTCATGCCCTTGTCCATTTCGGGTAACTTATTGTCGAGCGACGTAAAACAGTTTTGGTGGAGGTCCCAGCCACCCATGTTTACTTCCACAAACGGCACCCCGGCTTCCACCAGACGCCGGGCGAGCATGCAGCCGCGGCCGAATCCACTATTGCCGTACAGCTCTTTAATCTGCTGCGGCTCACTATCGACCTTGAAGGCTTGCATTTGTTCACTGGTGAGCAGCGAATTCGTCTTCTGGAGCACCTTGGCGTGGTCGAGGGCGGCCATCCCACGGCGCTGGCTGATGAAACGAGTCTCGATGGTCTCCAGCAGTGCGAACCGCTGGGCAAGTCGCTCTTCCTGGATTCGCATGTCGAGGTTGCGGATGCGGCCGTTTGAATCGACCTGAAACGGCGCATACGCCATGCCCAAGAAGCCAGGACCTTCGCTAGCTCCGCCAACCGACACGAACAACGGAATTTCCAAGTCTGGTACCTTGCTCTCCTGCTCGTGGGCTATTACGGCACCGTAACTGGGATGCTGGATATTTGGGTTGGGCACGTAACCGGTATGCATGTAGTAGCGGCCTCGCGCGTGGTCAGCCTCACGCGTGCTCATAGAACGCACGATCGATAGCTTGTCCATGTGCTTGGCTACCAGCGGCAACTTGTCGCTGATCCGCGCGTTGCCAGCGGTGGCCATCGGTTGCGAGGGTCCACCGGTTGCCGCACCCGGTTTGAGATCCCAGATATCGATGGTGGGTGGCCCGCCACCCATCCAAAGCAAGATCGCACTCTTGTGATTCTTACGGAGCGTCTCAGCTGCAGCCCTTACGCTGCTAGTCAGTGTGAGCGCGGGAATTGCTAACGCGCTGGCCCCGGCCAAGTGACTCATGAAGTGGCGACGAGACATGCCGTTCGGAGTGGAAAGCGGGATCATGATTGAACTCCGGCTTGATTGAACTCCCTCCACCACTTGGGGAGGGCCGGGGGTGAGGTGCGTTGGGTTACGCGCCCTCCCTAGCCCTTTCCCAATGGGAGAGGGAACCTTGCCTAGTGAATTAATATAAACTCGTTGCTATTTAAAAGCGCCCACCAAATGTCTTTAAGCGCTTCAGGAGTATTTCCGCCGCGGGCGGCCAGTAGTTTGTTACAGATTACCAATTCATCTCGCGATGGCTTGCGGGCAAGCGCCGCCTGATAAAGAAACTCTACCCGCCTGGCATTACTCAATCCGCTGCTGGTCGCAACGTCGTGCAAGAAACTGCCCGGAGTGCACGCAGTGGCATTCTTCACCAAGTCGCCATTCATCATCATAAGTGCCTGCGGAATCGATCCGTTGAAAGTCGTCGATTCGCTGTTATCGTCGGTGCCAAACGCGGTGTTAAACTGGGCGAGCCACCGCTGTTTCATGCTCTCACGCTCGTCGTACGGCAGCGACTCGTCCGCCTCGGTTGCCGTGAGCAAAGACTCGTAGAGTTGCTCCGCCTGCATCTGCCGGAGATAGAAATGGCTGAACAACGGTCGAGCGCCAAGGTTTGGGTCATCGCTTTGATTGTCGCGAGTCATGCGACTCGAGAGACTGTACGGCTCGCTGAGTACAATCCATCGCATCAATTCCTTCAAATCGAAGCTCGAACTACGAAACTCACCAGCCAAGTAGTCGAGCAGTTCTGGATGCGTTGGCGGATTGTGCGGACCCATGTCGTACACCGGCTTGGTAAATCCGTAACCCAAGAAGTGGCTCCACATGCGGTTGACTGCTGCGCGAGGGAGTTCATCGGAAGAGAGAATTAGATCCGCGAGTTCGCGTCGCCGATGAATGTCTTCCAGGTAGCCGCTATCGCCAAAGTCCTCGCCACGGTCGGCGTACTTTTCCGCCAGCGAGGTGCCGTTGACGAAAACAGGATAGGCCACCTTGAGCTTTCCGTTACGCAACTCGTAGTACAGCTCGGCCTTCGACGGATCGCCTCCTTCGCCGGCAAAATTGCGGTCGACGATCACGGCGTATCGACGATTGTTAGCGCCCGTGGCCTGCTCGCGACGGAGCCGTGTTTGTCGAAAGAAAGCGTTCAGTTCCCAAAACTGGTTTTGCCGATACTCGTTGAACGGATGATTGTGGCACTGGGTGCACCCAACCGCCATGCCCAAAAAGATCTCGGCGGTCTTGGCCGTTGCCTGGACCCCATTTTCGTCCAACTTATCGGCCAGAAAATTGGCCGCACCGTTGAAGTCGGAATCGCCTGGCATGCAACTGCCGGTTGCGGTAACCAGTTCCTCTGCCATCTGGTCGTACGACCGATTCTTCTGAAACGCCCGACGCAGGTACTGCTGCATGCCGCGACGAACGGCCAGCGACCCACCCGTCCCGCCGGTGCGACCGATCAGCGTGTTGGTCCAAAGTGTCGTCCAGTTGCCGGCGTACTCTTCCAGGTAGTCGTCGCCCAGCAAACGGTCGACCAGATTGGCTCGTTTCGATTCATCGTGCTCGGTGGTGTACACCTGCAATTCCTCAACCGTCGGAACACGTCCCACGAGGTCGAGATACACGCGGCGGCACCACTCTGAATCGGTTGCTGCCTTCGAAGGACTGATGCCCGCAGCCTGCCAGCCCTCACGCACGGCGCGGTTGATTTCCGACACCTGTCGAAGTCCAAAGCCCTCGGCTGAAAGCGAGACGTCTCGGTCGGACGAAGTTACAGCCAAAGCAGGAGTGCTGCCTGCCAGCAGCAGAATCACAACAAAGATCTTGCGTGTAGTCATACGACTCGGCGCCATTCGGTGGTGGATGCCATCAATTCACTTCGTTTGGCTGCTGCCTATTCTATCAACTCCAGAAACCGATACTGGTTCTCCGCATCCAGTACGTGTTGGGTGCGGACGTCCCGTTTAGAGTGCTATTGGATGGCCCATTCCGAAAAAAGTTATTCGCTATGAGCTGTCAGAGTATTGCCGAAGCCAGTGAGGTCGACTAAGTGTGTAGCACAATCAAACACGTGTATTATTTTGCAACACTCAAAACGCAACAGGCGAGCCAAAGCGGAGTGTTCCGGTCGCTTTGACTCGCCGTAAATGTTGGCGTCCTTCGAAGTTGGCGAATGCTCGTTGGGGGGAGGGAGCGATTCGCTAAGTGCTTGAGAAATCGAAGGTTCCAACAACTCGCTGCGTTTGCCTCTTCATCTAACCGACCCCTTTTCTCTTCTCTGTTCCGACCCCGCGACTTTGAGCCGCTAAGGCCTGCAGGTGTCGCAGACGAGAGAAATGATATGCAAAGGGTGTGCCACATTAGGGTCGTGCTCAAATAGGTGTCGTAGAAAGGCGTGGTGGGACACCTATGTACAGCTCTAAGCCGGATGTAAACTAAATCTGGCAATTTCGGCCACTAAATGCTTGCACATCTTAAGGTGGGGGAGGTATTCTAGACGAACGGTCTTTATCGTAGGGCTCGGCATCGCTGGAACTCCGACAACGTTGATCAGCACTTGAGCGTTGTTGGCATTGGGGAGAAACGTTAATGACTCGGGAACAAAATCGGCTTACGTCTACAGCCACCATCGTCGTGGCGCTATTTCTGGTCGCTCCCGCGAACGCGGCCATTATGTTTAAGGTGGAAGTGAACGGCGATCCGGACATGACTACCATCATCCGAAGCCACGAGTCGGGTCGGCTGGAATCGGGTAAGAATGCTGGAGATGAAATCTGGACTAACTCAGATGCGATGGAGGGGTCAGGTTGGTCAATCGAACCTGGGTTCGTGGTAGAGAGCAATCCAGATCCTTTCATTTCTGCTGGATTTACATTTCTAAACACAACTGGGTCCACTGCTGACTTCGTAATCACTGTGACCAACACATCGGTTGACGAAATCCCAATCCCGATCATCAGTGGCGAAACGAACTACGACCTGGCTGATACAACCGGAAATGGTGCCACGCTGTCGCAAAGCACCACCGGAGAATCGCTGTACAACGCATTCTTCTCGGGTGATGGCGATGTTCGGGACCTATTCCCGCCACCAGCTGGGCTGCCAATAAGCACCACGCTTCCGAACATAGGAAACATCTCTGCCGCATACGCCGACGAGGTAATCGCCCAAGGTTTGAGTGTTGGCGAGGACTTTGGAATTCGTCACGAGTTTCGCCTGACTCCGTTCGACCGTGTAACGATTCAAAGCACCTTTGTCATTGTCCCCGAACCCTCAACGGTTTGTCTGCTGGGTTTGGGTGGCATAACGGCGTTGTGGGTACGAAGTCGGACAAAGTGTCCTATAACCGCAGCTACGCTCGATCCCTAGTTGACTATCGTCGGGGCTTCACAGGCCGGCCGAGGGTCAGTTAAGCGGTCGTTTCGGGCAATTTCGTTAAAAAGTTCCTTGCTATTCCGCCAAATCTGTCGGTATACTGCTGGCGAATCGCTGATAAGGGAGAGAGGTTGTGCTGCGGGGTGTAGGTGAGGGGACAACCGAAACAACTAATGTTCATCCGCCATTTGTTGGGTGTAGGGGAGGTAGGTTTAATGATGAAGACTACGTTGAGCGATAAATCACCCGATTGCACCCGAACACGCATCAGGGTGGTACTGGCAGTGCTCGCCTCGCTCGTTCTGCTGCTCGCGCCAACTCAAGCAGCGATCATGGTGGAGGTTGGCACACCTGGTGATCTTGTAGATGTGACCGAGCAGGGGGAAACGTTCTTCGAGAATGGCGTAGAGATTTGGCTGGCGGTCGAGGACTTGCAGGGTGAAAGTTGGGAGATTCCAGCAGGCGCAAGTGTGTCTTCAGATCCTGATCCATTTATCACCACCGGGTTCACATTTGTGAGCACCTCGGCAACCACATCCGATTTTATTGTGATTGCGTCGAATTTCTCTGCCGACGCCATTGCGACCCCAATCATAAGTGGCCAGACGAACTGGGATCTTACCGATGCGAACAACAGCGGTTCGGCGACACTCGATCAAGAGAGCAGTGCGACCGAATCGCTCTACAACGCCTTTTTTGGAGGTGATGGCGACGTACGTGAGTTGATTCCTCCGGATATTACTAGTGGGTCACTACCGGTGAATGCCTCCGGTGTGGTCATTGGCGAAGTAGACGGTGCCTACAGCGACGATCCAGCTGGTGCCGGACTCAGCATTGGCGAAGCGTTTGGCATTCGTCACGAGTTCAGCCTTACACCATTCGACCGAATCACCGTGCAAAGTACCTTTATCATCGAGGTGCCGGAGCCAACGAGCTTCGCACTTGCGGCCGTGGTAGTAGTTGGACTGCTGGCACACCGCAGATTCCGCTGAATCAAGTAAGTCCATCTAAACGAGACCGCGACTGGATGCGGTCTTGTTTTTTGCGCAAATGGAATCGCGGCGTTTCTGGGCGTTGCGATCTGCGAATAGATTGCTGTCGCCCCTTTTCGCGCCGAACCGATTTGCAGAACGGTGCGTATCGTACTCAGCAGCCAGGGAGCGGCGATGCTTCCCCTCTCTGTCGGCTGATTTCGTTGCCGGTGATAGCGAAGTCCCGGCCTTTTCTGGCAAGACGCCATCATGCCGAGCGGCCTACCGGCTGCCGGACGCCATCGGGGGTATCAGCTGCGGCCAGATCGATCGATCGGATTAGTCCGCAAGGTCGGCATGCTCCGCCGGTTCGTGCTAAGCGAACCAATACTTCGGTGTCGAAGCGTAATGCCACGTTTGTGCGGGTCGTGTGGCACGCCGTCGCGAAAAGCGTGCGAAAAACAGCGTGCAGTTTTTTTGACCGTCTGCGAATCGTGACTTATATTCGCTTGTGCCCCGAGTATTCCCCGGTAGGCGCCCCTGCCCCCGCTCGGCTTGGCTGCGAGTTGCTTTGGCAACTAGTTTGACCAACGCCACTCGCGATTCAGACGGAACGAAAAGCATGCGTCACAGCCTTTCCCGCGCCCTGCCGCGCATATTGGCCTCCTTCGTGGTTGGCCTAAATCTCTGGTCAGCCGGTCGCCTTGCGTGCGGCCAAACCGAGATCGTTTCCATTTCGGCTGATGCCCATTCTATGGCGGCCGCCGACTTGCTGGACCAAGGCCGTACGCTGGAGCAGGAACATCGCTGGGGCGACGCCCTGGCGTTGTATGAAGAGGCGGTGCGCAAGCACCCGGAAGATAAGAATCTAAGCGAGCGATTCAACGTCGCCCGATTGCATTTTGGCGTCCAGCGACGATACGTCGATCGCAGCTTCCTCAAGACGGTCTCGACGCTTGATCCAGCCGAGGCTCACCAACTATACAACGACCTCCTAGCGAAGGTCGACTCGCATTACGTAGTAAGTCCTTCCTGGCAGGGACTAGCGCGGCGGGGTATCCAGTCACTCGATGTGGCTCTGACCAAGACCACCTTCTTGCGACATAACGGACTGCGGGCAGATGCGTCACGAATCGATCAGGTTCGCCGCGCAATCTACTCGCCACTCCAAGGCCGACAAATCGCCACGCGCCAAGATGCATTGGCCATCGAACGACAAGTGGCGGAAATCGCCGCCCAACGCCTGGGCGTCAATCCAACCGCCACCGCTCTGGAATTTACTGCGGCTGCGGCCGGGGGTCTCGATCACTACTCGTCTTTCCTGTCCGGCGATCAGCTCAAAGAAATCTACTCGCAGATAGAAGGCAACTTTGTTGGTTTGGGTGTCGAACTCAAGGCAGCCAAGACCGGCGGACTCGAGATCGTGAGCGTGATCCCTGGTAGCCCGGCTGAGCGGGCGCAGATTCAGACTGGCGACATCATTACCGACATCGACAATCGTTCGATTCGTTCCATGTCGACCGACGAAGCCGCGGCGCTGCTCACAGGCGAAGAGGGTTCCTACGTACGGGTGCATGTAGTTCCTGCCGCATCCGAACGACAGTCGTTCGACACCGACGTGCGCCGCGAACATGTGGAAGTACCAAGCCTGGAAGATGTAAGAATCGTCGACGTTGCCTACGGCGTGGCCTATGCACGGATTCCTGTGTTCCAGAAGACTACCAGCCGCGATCTAGAACAAGCACTGTGGGACCTTCACGCCAAGGGGATGCGAACGCTTGTGCTCGACCTGCGTGGCAATCCAGGCGGCTTGTTGACCTCTAGCGTCGAATTGGCCGACAAGTTTGTGGCGCAAGGCCGAATCGTTTCGACTCGTGGTCGCAGTGCCGGCGAAGACTTCGACTACCGAGCCCATCGTGCAGGCACTTGGCGCGTGCCGCTCGTGGTGCTGATCGACGACCAAAGTGCCAGTGCCAGCGAAATATTCGCCGCGGCGATCCGCGACAACCGTCGCGGCACCGTGGTGGGCGAGCGCTCGTTTGGCAAAGGTTCCGTTCAGGGCATCTTTCCGCTCGGCTATGCCGGAGCCGGAATCCGCTTGACCACTGCCAAGTTCTATTCCCCCAGCGGCCAGCCCATCAGCAAGGTCGGAGTGCAGCCCGATATCGTCGTGCGACGTGCTACCGGGTCGCCGGAGGGATCACATACGGTCGCCTACCGTGGCGACAGCGACGACTCGGCACTTGCGAAAGCGGTCGATATCGCCCGGAATCAGGTGGTGCAGAAGTCTCCGGGCGACAGCGCCCGCCGATAACTACCCTGCTTGTCGCGTAGATTCATCGACCATGGGACGTTGACGCCCGTGGTCGGGAGACCGATACTGGGATATCTCTCTCGGTGCGAGCCGGTCGCTCGCGCCCCCGTTGCTTGATCCCCCAGCCCACTGCTTCAGCGATGCCAGTCGAAGACGACGACCTGTACGATGGCGAATACGAATTCGTCGACGACGACGAGTATGAGGACTCGGAAGAGTACGAATACGTCTATGAAGACGAAGATGAGGTGGAGGAGGAAGTTGAGCCTGAGGTAGCCGCTGCCGATCAGGAACCAGATCCAGAGCCGCCGCCTAAAGAGAAGCCGAAGAAGAGTCCCGCCAAGCGTAATTCTACGGCCAGCAAGGAGCCAGCTGCAGCGAAGAAGAAGACCCCAACGAAGAACAATAAGAAGGCACCCTCGAAATCCAAATCCGAGGAAGAAGCCCTTGTCGAGAATGAGCAGCCGACTGAAGTCGCCGACGACGAGCCTGTTGAGCAAACCAATCAACCACCCACCGATGCGCCTACGGAAGAAGACGCCGACGAGTACGGCCGCTCAGCGCCAGCCGCCAACTATCTGGTGCATGTCTACGAGTGCAAGAAGTTCAAACGGACCATCGACCGACCGTTTACGCCCGAAGACGCCGATGCGTTTGCGACTGAATACAATCGCTGTAGCAAGAAGTACGGCCGATGGGCCGTCGCGGGCAAAGCCGACGTGAAGCCGGGCAAGGAATTGGCCCCCTGATGGGGCTACACTCGGCAGATCGTCCCTCCGCTACGACCATTCTTACTTGCCTGCGACTGCTTCGGTCGCCAGTTGCGTTGCAATCAATGCCGCACGCTCGCGGTCGCCATACTCAATGGCCAGAGCAAGCAACCGCCGTCCGCATCCACGGCAGCAAATCGAAGTGATCGAACTTTTGGATAGCACTCTCAATTCGTCGTACGCCTCGTCGCAACTTCGCTGCCGAAGCAACTGGACAACGAGTGCGAGGCGATAGGATTCGGACTTGGGTGCGAGCTGCACCGCGCGGCGCAGCAATGGAACTACGGACTCAGCGGGCTGTTCCAGCGCAATGAGAGCACGTGCCAAGTTGAATATCGCCGCGTCGTCGTCGGGCGTTTCGATGACTGCGGAGCGACTCACTTGGGCTGCCTTCCGCCACATTTCCAGATGCGCAAATCCGTCGTACAGTCCGACTAAGATGTTCCCATCGAGGTTTTCCTCCTCGGCCAAAGCCAAATATGCATCGGCGGCTAGCGTCTCCCTGCCGACTTCGCGCAATCCGTCGGCCAAAATCAGGCGACCGCAGCAGTCTAACGGCACAAGCAATTGTGCCCGCTCGATATTGTCGAGCGCCTCAACGCGCCGCCCGACGCCATGTAGCATCTTGGCCCGGGCGCACCAGAGCGACCCATCATCAGGTGCCTGGCGAGTTGCAACCTCGAGCACATCGATCGCGCCACGGTGAAATCCGTTTGCGAACATTTCCGCGGCGCGGCGGCGAACATCAATGGAATTTTGACAGTTCATTCTGTGTATTTTCTGCAAGTCTTTGAAAAACGTCTTGTTTTGCAACGTCTTTCGGAATGTGTACGGGGTTGACTCCAACGCTCGATTCGATATCCTACTGCTATTGAGACACATTCGCAACAAGAATTGGTGGACAACAGTTGTAGTTCGAAACGTCCCGCAAAAAGACCCGGTTTCCCTCTTGGAGTCGCTAAATGAGATCGCACCTACCCATTTGTCTCACCGCCGTCGTTTACCTGTTCGCAGCGACTTCGGCGTTCGCTCAAACTGTCGCGTTTACCGAGGGCTTCTCGTCTGGCCCAGCCAATTGGGCGACGACTAATGAAAATCTGCTTGCAGGGTACCAGCCAACCGGTGGCAGCGATGGCGGTGGGTACCTTGAGTCGGAAACCCTAACGTTCGATGGTGACTTCAATAGTAGCTTCCCCGGCGCGCCTGCCTTCGCGGTGCTGTTCCGAGCACGCGACGACTACGATTCCAGCGGCGACGCATTCTTCGGCAACTGGGTTGAAGAGGAATACGTGGGCCTAGCATTCTCTATTCGCCATAACGCCACCCGGCCGTTGTCATTCTTCGCACGAATCGCCGACCCAAACAACAACCCCGGCGCGTCGGTATCCAACGGGCAAATGGTAACACCGGGCGAGTGGGTCGACGTGGTGCTCGATGTTAGCCGTGGCAGCGACCAGATCGACAATTTTGGATCGGCAGGCTCAGCGCCCGATCCGTATGGGGCCGTCTTCGACCGTATTGGCCGCATACAGATCGCGGCGATTCAACCTTTTGGTTTGACGCAGCCAGAACTCGACGCCGACTTGCTGTTTGAGCTCGACAACGTTCGATTACTGGCAGTGCCGGAGCCCGCATCGGCTGGGTTGGTGGTATGCGGCATCTTGTTCGTCGCAATGCGATTGGGGGCACGAAGGATTCGATGCTAGGAATCGCACACGACACGGTCACGCCCCATTGGCTGAAGGGGTCACGGATGAGCGTTGGCGTGGCATTGGCTGCGTTGCTGATTGGAAGCACAGTAGCCACGTCATCGCCGGCTGCCCAAACGGCTCGCTGGTCGGAGCCCAATATCGACTCATGGTTTTACTTGTATGGCGGAAGCGTCGGTACGCGACGACAAGGTCCCACATTCGGCAACCTTGTAGTAGAGTCTGGCGTGTTCGTGCAGGGCACGAATACCGATCCTACGCGATATGGAATGTCGCTATTTGCCTTTGAAACCTACCCGGAGATCGAAGCGGGGCGCGATCCATCAGAGTACGTGATCGAGTCAATAAAGATGACTGCGATGATCGAAGACGGCACTAGCGACACGCAAGCGCTGGTGTATGAGCCAAACGCCAAGACACAGGCGGACTATCTGAGCGAATATGCGAGCGGAAGTCCGTCGACAGCACAACCTATGGAATTGTTCGGTGTGGGATTTTCTGGTGATGTCGAGGGATTCGCTCTGGGGCCGGAACAGACTGGAGAGCGATTTAGCGAAGACACCTTTCCGTACGACGGAGGCTACATTGGCTATCCAGTGGCTGGCGATAGCGAGAATGGTGGATACGTCGACGTGTCAAACAACATCAGCGGCGGCTACAGCGCCACCGCGGCTGGCAACTTAACGGGGCCATTCGATGCGGTGCCTTGGGCAATCGGCTCGACCAACCTTAACGCTGGCGAAGATGTACCCGATCTGACCACGTTCACGTTCGACCTCGACCTCGATCTGCCAGGCGTGCGTTCGTACATCCAGCAATCGCTGGCGGACGGCGCGATCGGTTTTATGCTTTCCTCGCTGCACAGTACAGAACAATTCGGTGAGGGCGACGCGCCGTATCCGCAATGGCTGATGAAAGACGCGCTTACCGGACTCAACCCCGTTGAAGGGGCCGAGGCAGCCACACTTGAAATCGTCTTTTCGTTTGCTGATGACAACATTGCCGGCGACTTCGACGGCAGCGGATACGTCGACCAACTCGACTTCGAAAAATGGAAGCAGGACTTTGGTTCAACTGTCGTCACAGCGGGCACCGGAGCGGATGGAAACGGTGACGGTTCAGTGATGCTTGCCGACTACACGGTTTGGCGCGACCACGTTGGCAGTGGCACTCCGCCCGAGGCTTTCGCCGGTTCGACCTTTGCCGTGCCCGAGCCAACAGGTGCGCGACTTGTTGGCATATTGGCAATCACGGTATCTTTTTGTGGTTGGGTAAACTGGTTCATTCGCCCCAAGGAATCGAGGAGAAACGGAACTTGAGAGCCGACCGTCCGAGGCATGGCTTCACGCTCGTTGAACTGTTGGTCGCGATTGCGATCATTGGTTTGCTGGTGGGCATGTTGCTGCCCGCCGTGCAAGCGGCGCGGGAAGCGGCGCGGCGGAGTAGCTGTAGCAACAATCTACGGCAGGTTGGCCTAGCGACGCTCAACTATCACGATGTGATGGGGCACCTTCCGCCACCCAAATTAGGTGACTCTCCTACAAGCACTCAAGGAAGCACTTGGGTGCTGCTACTGCCTTATCTCGAAGAGGGTAACCGATACGAGACTTACGATCTAGCCAAGGACATTGACGACCCGCACAACGCTCCGATCACTACGGGTACCATCGAAACCTACCTGTGCCCCACCATGCGGCTGCCAAGTGAGGCACCCTCCGACGGCGGCACACCGCTTGGACCTGGCAGTTATCTAATTTCGACGCGCACAGAATATAAGCCCTTCACCAACAACGGCGCGTTCAGCCGGGTGAGAAGCGACGGCAGCTACCGGTTACGGCTCAAGCACATATTGGACGGCACATCGAAGACGTTCTTGGCGGGCGAGATCAATTATGCGTTCGAAGACCAAGAATTGCCCTCCAGCATTGAGAATGGTGCTACGCCTGGCAAGCGATCGAGCTACGCCTGGGCCGAGGGCTACTGGCTGCTGGCCTGGGGACACATGGCGGCCAGTATCCCGGCGGTCTTCAACAACAGCCAGCAATACGCCAATCCCGATAGCAGCCGCAGTTATCGTAGCGACCACACAGGCGGTGTGAATTTTGTCCTGCTCGATGGGTCGGTGCACTTCGTGACCGACGAGTCGGCTCCCGAGGTTCGCCGTGCCATGGTGACACGCGATGGTGGCGAAGTGGAACGCCTGGACAACTAGCGCCGGTACACAAATCAATTTGTTCGATGCACAGTAAGAGGATTATCTGATGTCGCAGAATGTTCAACGGCTATTTCTGCTTGCAGCGACTGCCGCGTTGATCGGTCCAAACGCAAAAGCCCACTTCCCCTGGCTCACATCCGACAACGACGGACGGGCATTGCTGTACTTCGCCGAGTCGCCGCACAAGACCGACTATCATATGCCCGAGGCTGTAGCCGAGGCGGTGGTCACGCTCCGCACGGCCAAAGACAAGGCCAACGAGATTGAACTCGATGCGGTCGACACCGATGACTTCGTAGGGCGCAAGAGCGACGCGGACGTAGTGCAGTCGGGCGTACTCACGACCACGTGCCCGTACGGCAACTACCATGGAACGATGCTGTCGTACTACGTCAAACATTACGCGGGCGATTTGGCCAGTGCGTTGGAAGTCGAGCCCAAGGAATCGCCTGAGGGCTTTGCGCTGGACGTGCGACCAAAGCTCGTCGACAACGGCGTCGAACTCACCGTCACACGCGACAACAAGCCCGTTGAGGGCGCCAGCGTGACGGTTGTGGATCCCGATGGCGAAACCGCCGACAAGGAGACCGACAGCGACGGCGTTGCTAAGTTCCATAACCTACCTGCGGGGCCGCTAGCGTTCATCGTGGGAGTCACTGAGGACACTGACGGTGAGGTCGATGGCGAGAAGTACAACTCGAAGTCGCACTACCTGACGCTCACCTTTGATACGACCGCGAAGCCTGACGAGTCTCAGCAGTCGGCGTTGCCACTGCTGCCCGACGCAATCGCCAGCTTCGGAGCCGCTGTCGTCGACGACACCGTGTACGTGTACAGCGGCCACACGGGGACTGCTCACGCGCACTCGCGTGATAATCTTTCACAGCATTTCTCACGAATCAGCCTCGACGGTGGCGAATGGGAATCGCTGCCGATCGAGCAACCGCTGCAAGGTTTTCCGCTGGTTCCTCATGGTGGCAAGATCTATCGGGTAGGGGGCATGCACGCCACGAACGCGGCGGAAGATGAGGAAGACCTACACTCGGTCGACACGTTTGCAGTGTTCGATCCAAACACAAAGGAGTGGACCGATCTGGCCCCGCTGCCGGAACCTCGCAGTTCGCACGACGCCGTCGTAATTGACGGCTGGCTCTACGTTGTCGGCGGATGGCAGCTTTCCGGTACCGAAGATGGCGAGTGGCATGAGACCGCTTGGAGAATTGATCTCGCGAATCCGGTCGAGTGGGTCGCGCTGCCCAAATCGGAGTTCCTTCGCCGCGCGTTGGCAACGTCTTACGCAGGGAACCTACTAGTGGCGATCGGCGGCATTGACGACGAAGGGGAGATTTCCCGCCGGGTCAACGCGCTCAATCTCGACACGGGCGAATGGCAGCAACTCTCCGACTTGCCGGGCGACGGAATGCACGGGTTTGGTGTTTCAGCCTGGAATCACGGCGGCAACCTATACGTGAGCGGTTCGGCTGGCGAGGTGTATCAATTGCTGCCCGAGGAAAACAAGTGGCAGTCGGTTGCCAAACTGGGCGATCGCCGCTTCTTCCACCGGCTTCTACCAGCCGGCGACAACCGTCTCCTGATGATTGGCGGCGCGTCGATCGATCGCCACGGCCATGTAGCCGACAGCGAATGGGTGAGCTTGCCGACGAACTGATCGGGCCGCAACTACATCCGTTCGACACACTCGATCCCCAGCAACGCTAGCCCGACCTCTAACGTGCGGGCCGTCAGCGCGCAAAGCGCAAGGCGACTCATTCGCAATTCGGGCGTCTCAGCCTTTATGACAGGACAGTTTTGGAAGAACGTCGCGTAGGCACTCGCCAGATCGAAAAGATAAGCAGTCAAGTGGTTGGGGCGGTAGTCTTCCACTACCTTGTCGAGCGCCTCCGCGAATCGCAACAGGGCGATGCCGAGCGCCCGCTCTTCGGCCGAGCCGAGGTTCAAGTCGCCCGCGCCCGATAGCGCCTGGGCCTCGGAAACGCCCGCTTTGCCGAAAATGCCACGCACGCGGGCGTAACTGTACTGCATATACGCAGCCGTGTTGCCATTCATGGCCAACATCTTGTCGTAGCTGAACACGTAATCGCTGGTCCGATTGTGCGCGAGGTCGGCGTACTTGATCGCCCCGATGCCAATTCGCTCGGCCACTTGCTGGCGTTCGTCGTCGGAAGTGAGCACCCGGCTATCGCCGGCAATTTGCCGGGCGCGGTCGACCGCTTCGTCCAACAGGCCCATGAGGCCGACCGCTGTGCCACTTCGGGTCTTATACGGCTTGCCATCCTCGCCCAGCACGGTGCCAAAGTTCACGTGGCGCAACTCGATTTCTTCGCAACCCGCCAACTTGGCCGTGGCGAATAGCTGCTCGAAGTGCAAACTCTGTCGGTGGTCGACGACGTAGAGAATGGCGTCGGGCTGCCACTCTTCGAATCGAAAGGCAATGGTTGCCAGGTCGGTGGTCGAGTACAGGAATGCCCCGTCCTGCTTGCGCACGATGAACGGCGCGGCAAATCCTTCGAGGAACACGCACATTGCCCCGTCGCTCTCGGTCGCCAAGCCGCGCTTCTCCAAGTCGTCAACCACGCCCGCCAAGCGGTCGTGATAGAAACTCTCCCCAAGAGTATGGTCGAACGCGACGCCCAAGCGTTCGTAGACCTGTTGATTCGCTTCAAGACAGGCGGGAAGAAATCGCTCCCACAGTTCCAGATTTGTCTTGTCGCCGGAGTGGAGTTTGGCCGTTTCGTCGAGCACCGCTTTGCCAATGTCTGGGTGTGCGGCAGCTAGCGGCGCCAGCTCCGCGTCGTCGTCCACGGCAGCGATCTTCTTCTTCAGCGACGACTTCTCATTCTGCAAATCGCTAAGCGTAGTTTCAGCCGCGCGTAGCTTCTTGGCTGCTTGCTTGTCGATCTTCTTGTCGCCCGTTGGTTCGACGCTCGCGAGTTTCGAAACGGTCGCTTCCTGCTGGTTGATCTTTTGTTCGATCGTAGGCAGACCAGTGGTCTTAGCTGCATGGTACTCGACCAACGAGTTGACTAACCGATACAGCCGACTCAGTTCGGCAACCGGCGACTTGGCAAGCGCGGCTTCGTCGGCGAAGTGCTTGTAGCCATAGATGATCATGCCGAACTGGGTACCCCAGTCGCCGATATGGTTGTCGGTGATCACTCGGTGGCCCAAGAAGCGCAGAACAGTGGCCAGCGCCGCACCAATCACCGTCGAACGAATGTGTCCCACGTGCATTGGCTTGGCGACATTCGGCGAAGAGTAGTCAACGACCACCGTCCGCGGATCGGACACCTGCGGCACACCCAGGTGCTCGGTGTCGGCTGCGGCGGTCTGCAACCCGCGTATGATCGCGTCGTCTTTGATGCGCAAGTTGATGAACCCGGGCCCGGCGATCTCTGGTGGGTCGCAAAGGTCGGCCACGTCGAGCTTGTCGACAATAGCGCTGGCAATCTCGCGAGGCGGCTTGCCAAGCTGCTTGCCAAGCGGCATCGCACAATTGGCCTGATAGTCGCCAAACTTGGCGTCGGTACTGGGCCGAATCAGTTCGAGCGCCGCTTGGACGTTGCCGTCGAATCCTTCAAGCGAAGCGAGGCTTGTAGCAAATCGAGCACGTAATTCGGCTAGTAGATTCATTTCGACGCAGGGACGCAGAGGTCACGAGACGCGCAAAGGACCAACAAACAGGAATGCCGCGCAGCAAAACAGCAACACAGGGAGAAAGCCATCTTGGGCGTATACCATTCTCGACGCGTCTTGGCAACTCTGCGCCTTTGCGTCAACGCTAACTTGCCTCTGATTTCTCGGTGTCCCAAGGCAAATCGATCCGTTCGGCACCGTGCCAGAGGTCTTCGAGGGCGTAATACTCTCGTGTTTCGGCATCGAACAGGTGGATCACCACCGAACCATAGTCGAGCAGAATCCAGCGGCTCTCGCTGTAGCCCTCGATGCCCATTCGCTTGTCGCCCAGATCGTCTTCCAGGCAGTGGTCGATTTCCTCGCTGATGGCATGCAATTGCCGGCGACTGTTGCCCGTGGCAATGACGAAGTAATCGAACTCGGGGGTGATCGATCGCATGTCGAGCACCGCGATGTCCTCGCCGCGATTGTCGTCGGCAGTGCGTGCGGCGGCCAGGGCAAGTTTCAGGCTGCGATCGGCTCGGGACTCGCTTGTGGCGGTGGGCGACTCGGTCAACGGGCTATTGGCGCTCATGATGAGGATGAAAGGCTTTCCTAAGCTAGGTATTTTATCTTATGGTGGCCGCTAGAACAATTGCGCGCTACACTCCCCCGTCTCCCGACTTCAAACAAACAACCTATTCCCGCAGAGAAAAAACGATGGCCGATTGGATCGAGGAAGGCAAGAAAGCGCCTGCATTTACACTGACCGCGGACGACGGCAGCAAGGTTCGCTTGTCGGAATTGGCCGGCTCGCCGGTTTTGCTCTATTTCTACCCCAAGGACGACACTCCTGGTTGCACCCGCGAGGCGTGTGCGTTTCGCGATCTGAAGGCAAAGCTCAAAAAGAGCGGGGCCGTCGTGCTTGGCGTGAGCCCCGACACCGTGGAGAGCCACGTCAAGTTTCGCGACAAGTACAAGCTCAACTTCCCGTTGTTGGCCGACGCTGACCACAAGGTGGCCGAGAAATATGGTGCCTGGCGAGAGAAGAACATGTACGGCAAGAAGTCGATGGGCATTCAACGCAGCACGTTTTTGATCGACCAGAAAGGGAAAGTGGCGAAATTGTGGAAACGAGTGAAAGTTGATGGTCACGACGCACAGGTGCTCGAAGCACTTACGGAGCTGGAATAGTCGGTCGCAAGAATCAGGAACTAGTTCCAGAAACCCGCGCAAAAGTGTCTGGCGGCAGGCCGCGCCGATCCGCTAGACTGTGCTGAACTCCTCAGATGACTACACCACGGCAGGGCGGCTGTTTATTAGTAATCAGTGGCGTATGAGGTTGCGTTGGAGCGTGGGCGCACGACCCCCCTCTATCGCCAGCGCCGGATCGGGCGACGCGCTTGGTCGCCGGAGGGCTTGCGCAATGCATTGCGATCAGGTTTTCATGGTTCTTACCAGTGGACCATTTCCAGCAGGCGATCCGTCCGACGTGGAGGTCGAACTGCACCTTGAGCAGTGTCCCGAGTGCTGGCGGATCGCCGAAGCGCTGCGACCTACGCAAGATCTGTTTGAGGAGTCGATCCCCGCCTGCGAGGGGTGCGACCTGCCCGGCTACTGGGGCGATGCAGTTCCGACCCGAACCGCAATCGCACAGGTGCAGGAGACGGCTCTTCGCATCGAAGCGTTACAAAAGTCGCCGCGCCCGCAGCGAGTCGGGTATCTTGTTCCACGACCATCGCACGAAGTCGTCGGGTGGCGCGACGTGGTGGGAATCGCCGGCGTCTTTTTCCTAGTTGGCTCGGCGGCTTTTGCCGTGGCATGGTGGTGGCAATAGCCAACGAATGGCCACGCGGCAATCTAGTTCTCGCGCCTGTGTCGAATGTAGCGGTCGGACTTAGCGCCTGATCACTGAATAAGCAGGTGTTACATTTGTCGCCCGGCTGTTCGCAAGCTAGTCTTGAGTTGCAAGTGCCGCGCAATGGCTGTGCGGCATGAGCCACAGGTCCTTTGACGTCCTGTGCTTGTCCTCGCCTGTTTGCCACGATCGTTTTTGGGGTCCCTGCGTCGCTCAGCGTGGGACCGTTGCAATCTTCACTGGAGGCTGGCCTATGACGTGGATTGGTAAATCGGGTCGAGGCGGAACGGCGTGCAAGCCGCCATTGACACTTGGAGAAGAGGTAACAAAGCTGCTCGAGCGGATTCGCCCCGCGGTCGAGCACGACCGTCGCGCAAGCCGTCGCACCCCCATACCCTTCCTGTTCGAGTTGTCCGCCGCCCCAGGCGAAGTGCCCGAGGAACTCGAACAAACACTGGTAGTCGTTGGTAAGGACATCTCCGAACGAGGAATAGGGTTCTACCACGAGCGACCAATCCCCTACCGACGGGGTATCTTGACTGTCGACTTACCGTGCGACGGACCAGTGCAACTCGAGGTCGACCTGCTGTGGTGCCGCTTCACAAGCCTCGGCTGGTACGAAAGCGGTGGTCGTCTGCTGCGAGTGTCGAGTAGCTCGTTTCCGGAGTCGCGAGCTGGGTAGCGCGTCGTTGTTCGAGTAGCCACCTCGCCTCGCCTTGTAGGCGACCACCACCCCGGCGATGATGGCACGTATGCAGCTTGGCCCTACGCTTATTGTTGATACCTTTGCCGAGGCGTTTCGTATGCGCTTTGCGCGGCTTGTGGTGTCGGCAATCGACGAATACTGGCTCGACGCGGTCACGCGGGAGCTGTGCGGCTATGGCTCGAGTGTCATTCAGTGCGATGCGGAGATTGCCGTCGAACGGTGGATTGAACCGCAGGAATCGCCCGATGGCCGCCCGGCGGCGGCGGTGCTGGCATTCGGCTTCAACGCCGATGCCCTCGCCAAGGCATTGCCCAAGCGCGTCGGTCAGTGCGTCATGACCTGTCCCACCACGGCCGTCTACGACGGTCTTCCAGCCCGCGAAGACGCTGAGCAAGATCGCATTGCCCTGGGCAAACACATCCGCTTCTTTGGTGACGGGTTTCAGAAAAGTAAAGAAGTAGGTGACCGCCGCTATTGGCGGATTCCAGTGATGGATGGCGAGTTCCTCGTCGAGGAATCAATCGGCGTCGAAAAGGGAGTCGCCGGTGGAAACATCATTCTGCAGGGCACGTCACAACGCTGGGCGCTGGATGCGGCGCGGAGGGTCGCTGAGGCGGTAGCAAGACTGCCAGAGGTCATCGCTCCGTTTCCCGGTGGCGTGGTCCGAAGCGGCAGCAAGGTTGGGTCGCGCTACAAAGGGATGGTCGCCTCGACAAACGATGCCTTCTGCCCGACGCTTCGAGGCCGCATGGAGACCGACCTTGTCCCTGATGCTCAATGCGCCTATGAAATTGTTGTTGACGGAATGAGCGAACAAGCGGTTGGTGAAGCGATGCGCGTGGCCATGGAAGCTGCCGCGGGCGAGGGAATCCCCGCGATTTCGGCCGGCAACTACGGCGGCAAATTGGGCAAGTTTCATTACCATCTGCGTGAGTTGCTCGCACCCTGATCTTCGTTGGCCTTGGCCCAGATGCTCCCCACATTCCCGTAGCGCTGGTACACTGTGGTGCTACATCAGATGGGGTTGTCTGGTGGCATTTCTACTTCGTCCCGTCTTGCTGAAACGATGACTGAATCTGCGCCAGAGTCTCCCGCCGAAGAGGCAAAGTCGACCGTATCGACCCCCACGCCCAACGAGTCGGCGGAAGCACCCCAAATTGATACGGCTGCTGAAGCCGGAGACGCGAAGCCTCGTCAACGAATCCTCATTGGCACGCAGCGCGAGGAGAGTGGCGAGGAAAAACCGGTTGCCAAGGCAACTGCGCTGCCGCCAGCCGTCGAACCCACCGACAAATCGGCATCGCATACCGAAGCACCTAAACCAACGGGCAAGATCTACCCACCACCCAACATCCGAGACCAGCTTTCGCCGGAGCTTGAGCAGGAACTCGAAGCCGCGCTGGGCGGCGCGTCGCTCGACGACATCATCGACGCCAAAGCTGCCGAGGAGGGCAGCGAGATACCCGAAGGAACACGCATCACCGGCAAGGTCTCCAAGCTTTATCACGACAACGTCTTCGTCGACTTGGACAGGCGTAAGCAGGGCGTCGTGGCCGTCAAACAGTTCGACAATCGCGAGCTGCCCGAACTCGGCAGCCAGTTGGACGTGGTGGTCGCACGCGTGGGCGACGATGGGCTTTACGAGTTGACGCTCCCTGGCGCGGCAATCGAAGTGGGCAACTGGGAAGACGTCGAAGAAGGCCAGGTGGTCGAAGTCTCCATCACTGGGAGCAACAAAGGCGGCCTCGAATGCGAGGTGGCAGGGCTTCGGGGATTCATGCCGATGGGGCAAATCTCGATCTACCGTGTAGAGAACCCCGAGGAGTACGTCGGCCAGCGAATCACAGCCGTCGTCACCGAAGCCAACCGCGATCGCCGCAATCTGGTGGTGAGCCATCGGGCGGTGATGGAGCGCGAAAAAGCCGAGAACCGCGGTAAGCTACTGGCCGAGTTGTCCGTCGGCCAAATGCGCGAAGGCATCGTTCGTAGCCTCCGCGACTTCGGAGCATTCGTCGACCTGGGTGGCGTCGACGGGCTGATCCACGTCAGCAAGATGAGTTGGGATCGCGTCAACCATCCAAGCGAAGTGCTGCAAGAAGGTCAGCAGGTGAAGGTGAAGATCGAGCGGATCGACTCCGACACCGGCAAGATCGGTCTCTCGTATCGCGAAAGCGCCGAGAACCCTTGGGACAACGTAGAATCGAAATACTACGTCGGCGCTAAAGTAAGTGGCACCGTCTCGAAGATCATGGACTTTGGTGCGTTTGTGAAACTCGAGCCGGGCGTTGAAGGCCTGATTCATATTTCCGAGTTGGCCCATGGCCGGGTGTTTCGCACTAGCGACGTCGTTAGCGAAGGCCAGCAGGTCGAGGTCAAAGTTCTGAGCGTCGATCGCGGAAAACAACGCATCGCCCTGAGTCTGCGGGCGCTGCTCGAACCACCCAAAAAGGCCGGCGACGACGAACAAGAAACCGACTTCGCCCCCCCGCCCAACGCACCCAAAACGCCCGAGAAGCGCAAGGGTGAACTCAAAGGTGGCATCGGCGGGCCAAGTGGTGGGGAGCAGTTTGGGTTGAAGTGGTAAGCGACGTCTAAATCCGAGCCTTCTATATATCCAAATTCTTCACATCCAGAGCATGCTTCTGGATGAACTCCCGCCGAGGTTCGACCTGGTCGCCCATGAGTACGCGGAATAGTTCGTCGGCGGCACCGGCGTCTTCCATTTGCACTTGCAGTAGCGTGCGGTTGTCGGGATCGAGGGTGGTTTCGCGGAGTTCTTCGGCGTTCATTTCGCCTAGGCCTTTGAAGCGGGTGATCTGTAGGCCTTTTTCGCCTGCGGCTCGGATCGCTGCGGGCAGGCCGCGGAGGTCTTCTAGGCCGGTTTCGTTTTCGCCACGGCGGAGCGCGTAACGCGAACCCTCCTCGCCGGTGCGCTCTTGCGGGATGAGGGCGTCGATCTCAAAATCCATTTCGCGCAGGTCGCCGAGCAGCGTGTTGATGGTGCGGACTTCGTGCAGTTCGACGATCCGCAATCGGATGGCCGCCGAACCGTTGGTTTCGCCGGCCGGCGTGCCGTTTTGGCTTGGCTCGGCCGCTAGCGATCCGGCACCCGCGTCGATAATCAGCTCGCCGCCAGTGGCTTCTTCCTGCTCTTTAACAAATGCGTCGAGCCCGTCTCGACCGGTGAACCAATGTTCGTTCGCTCCGAGGAACACGTGGTAAACCGGCAGCTTTCCGCTCTCGGGATCCTGCCGAACTGCGTGCAGCTTCAGGCTGATTCCGCGTCGCTCGAGGGCAACGATCGACTCCTCGAGCGCGGCGAGCGTCTTGACCAGCTTGGCCATCTCCTCGCCTTCGATCGTGCGTCCATCGCCAGGATCGAATACGGAGTCGCCCAAGCCCAATTCGAGCAACTGCGACTTCATCTCCTCTTCGGTTTGTACGTAGCTTGTCTTCTTACCCTTGCGAACTCGGAACAGCGGAGGTTGGGCCACATAAACGTGCCCACGGGCGACCAGATCGTACATTTGCCGATAGAAGAAGGTCAGCAACAGCGTGCGAATGTGCGAGCCGTCGACGTCGGCGTCGGTCATGATCACCACGCGACCATAGCGGCGTTTGCTGACGTCCTGCTCGGCACCGATGCCGGTACCGACGGCAGAGATCATGCTGCGAACTTCTTCGTTGGCCAGCACCTTGTCTTCGCGGCTTTTGTAGGCATTGATGATCTTACCGCGGAGCGGCAGAATCGCCTGATACTCTCGCATCCGGCCACCCTCGGCAGATCCGCCGGCCGAATCACCCTCCACCAGAAACAGCTCACAGCGATCAACGTCTTTGCTCGAGCAGTCGCGGAGCTTACCGGGCAAACTGCCACCCGACAGCGCACCTTTTCGTTCGCGAAGTAGAGCCTTCGCTTTGCGGGCCGCCTCACGGGCCTCGACTGCCGTAATGGCCTTGTTGACGATGACCTTGGCCGTCTTAGGGTTCTCCTCAAAATACTTGGTGAGAAACTCGCCAAACAACGAATTGACGATTCCCTCAACTTCGCTGTTGCCAAGCTTGGTTTTGGTCTGGCCCTCGAATTGTGGGTGGGGCACCCGGCAGCTGATTACCGCGGTCAGACCTTCGCGGACGTCGTCGCCCGACGGTACCAAGTCTTTGAACATGCCAGCGTTCTTGCCATAGTTGTTCAAACAACGTGTGAGCGCCGAACGGAAGCCCGATAGGTGCGTGCCACCTTCGGTGGTGTTGATGTTGTTGACGTACGAGTGGACGTTCTCGGTAAACTCGCCCGAATACTGCAACGCGATCTCGACCGCAACGCCTTCTGCCTCGCCCGACACGTAAAGCACATCGGGGTGGACGGTGTCGCTGGCGCGATTCAGATGCTCGACGAATTGCCGTATGCCGTCGTCATACTGGAACGACTCCGTGTCGCCGGTACGGGCATCGGTGATGGTGATCTTCACGCCTTGATTCAAGAACGCCAGCTCTTGCAGCCGCTTGAGCAACGTCGAGTAGTTGTACTTGGTAGTCTGAAAGATCTGCGGATCGGGTTTGAACGTGGTCTTTGTACCACGCTTCTTGGTGGCACCCACCCGTTTAACAGGGCCTTTTGGTATGCCACGCTCGTACTCTTGGTGGTGAACATGGCCATCGCGCGATACGTCGACTTCGGCCCATTCGCTGAGAAAGTTGACCACCGTCACACCAACTCCATGCAGACCACCGGAGGTTTGGTAGGCCCCCTTGGTGAACTTTCCGCCGAACTTCAGGACGGTCATCACGCCCTCGAGCGTCGATACCTCGCGGTCCATTTGCTCGGAAAGTTGCTCGTGCTTTTCGACCGGGATCCCCCGGCCATCGTCCTCCACCGTCACCGAACCATCGCCGTTGATGATAACCTGTACTTCGGTGGCGTACCCGGCCATCGCTTCGTCGATTGAATTGTCGACGACTTCGTACACCAAATGGTGCAGACCACGTCCAGTGGTGTCGCCAATGTACATACTTGGACGTTCGCGAACGTGTTCCAAGTCGCTCAGATGCTCGAGATCCGAAGCACCGTATTCACTATTGCCGGCCGCATTCGCGCCGGCTTGCGATCCGCCGATCTCATCGTCGGCTTCGGGATTCATACCGTACGATTCGTTATCGTCTGCCATTCGTCTTTTCCAGGTTTTGTCTACAGCTTTGCGACGGCTTCATTGCATTTCGAACAGGAGTTAACACAGGAAACCGAGTGTTACGGCTAACCAATCGTTCCAACTCGATATCTGACGCCTGTGATTTTGGTTTCCTTAAGCGCTTGTTGCAGCTCGCGCGTGATGCGGCCGGCGTCGAAACTCAGTTCTTGGGCGATCGCCGAGTGGGCCACGGTGACCTCGACCATCCCGCGGTTCACGCCAGTTGGTTTCGTGCGGCCGGCCATGATTGGGCCCACAATCGTGCTCCATGTTTCTTCTAGCGCCGCATTCGTTTGGTTGGTTGCGTATCGGTTGTTGATCACCACCTGAGCCAAGATTTTGCCAATCGGTTGCGGTTGCCGGGCATGGAAACGCCTACACTGTCGATCGTGGCGTTTCGCAAGCTGGGCGATTTTTTCGGCTGTTTCGTCTTGCATTGCGATTATCGATCTCGGGCCAGCGGCATAACCACGTAGCCGTAACCATCATCGGTGCTGCACACGGCAGCCGAGTCGCCATCGGCCAAGTCGAGAGTAAAAGTCTTCTCGGGGTCGAGTACCTTCAAGAACTCGCCGACAAATTTTGGGTCAAGCGTGATGGTGATTGACGCACCGGTGTAACCAATGGGCAGCTCCACATGCGACTGACCCACATCCGCCGTTTTGCCAGCCAGCACCAGCGTGCCATCGCCAAATGTAAAATCGACTCCACGACTTTCGTCGCTGGTAACGATAGCTGCCTGCCGCACCGCTGCGGCGAATGGGCCGACTGGCAGCTCGATGTTGGCCGAGACGGTACGACTCGGAAACACCTCACGCCAGCCCGGAAATCGCCCTTCGAGCAGGCGGCTGTAGATCGTCGCCCGCGGTGTTTTCACCAATACTTCGTTCGGCCGCACGGCGATCTGCACCTCGGCGTCGTCATCCATCACCGTCCGCTCGATCAATTGCATCGAACGCGAAGGAACAATGGTCGCTTCGCCGAAACCGGCCGGCTCGCCCGCTGCGTGCAACGGTCCCTCCATCTTCGCCAGCCGACGCCCGTCGGTTCCAATGGCTATGACTTTTTCCCCGTCACCCTCTAGCTTGACGCCACCCAGGGCGTAGCGGCTGCTTTCGTTGTCGGTAGCAAACAGTGTGCGGCGAATCAGTTCCTTCAGCAGCCGCGCCGGGACTTCAAAAAATGCCGACTCATCGAAGCTCGGAACTGGTGGGTAATCGCCAGGACTGGTCACTGGAAGGTTAAATTTGCTCCGCTCACCTTTGACCGTGGCAGTCTGGCCATCCGACTCCAAGCGGAACGATTCGTCGGTGCTTTCGCGAAGAATCGAGCCAAAACGCCCGGTCGGCAAAACGACTGCCCCGGGTGCTTCTACGTCGATCCCTTCGACCACGTAACGAATCCCCACTTCCAAGTCAGTCGCCATTAACGTGGCACCGTTATCGGCAACGTCGAGCTTGATGTTTTGCAAGATTACTTTCGGACTACGAACAGGCGCCACAGGCGCCACGGATTGAAACGCATGCAGTAGCTTTTCACGATTCGCTGTGATCTTCATGGTCGATCCTCCCTAACTCCATTACATTTCTTAAATTCTTGATATTGTTATTTGTTCGTCGCCATTTGGTGTTGATAATTGTCGAGTAGCGATCGGTAAGTTCTCATGGCACCGTAACTTCTGTCGTTAAATCGTATGTGCAATCCGTGTTGCCAGGTGGTCAGCGAGTGGCTTGTGGATTGTCGCTAAATGTTGATGGCCCCGTGTTCGACACGGGCTGGTGTTTGCAGGTCCAATAGTCGACGTGCTTGACTCGTCCAGTAGTCGACAAATTTTCCTCACGCAAAAGGTGGTCTGCGGATCACTTTTGCAGCAGCCGCGTCAGTTCGTCGATAGCGGAACGTAAGGCGGTTTCGCGGCTCAATCGTTTCTCGACTTGGCGGTAGCTGTGCATGATGGTCGTGTGGTCGCGGCCACCCAATTGTCGGCCGATCTGTTCGTAGCTGACTTCGGTGAGCGTTCGCGCCAGGTAAATGACGGTAGCCCGAGCACTCACGACGCCGGCCTGCCGCGACGCACTGGTTAGTAACTTGATGGGCACTCGGTGGTAGCGTGAGACGACTCGGATAATGTCGCGTAAGTCGGGTGCCTGATTAGACTTTCGTCGATGCAGGAAGTGCGTGAGCGTATCGACTTTGAAGTGCGAAGAGCGACCAAACTGCCGCTCGACGTCATCGACTAGCCGAAACAATTCGCGGGGCTCGGGCGAAGTGTGTTCGAGCAGTGCGTCGAGCGTGGACTCGGAGAAGTGCCAGTCATTTGTCTCAGCTATTTGCAAGATCATGGCGCGGCGGGCTTCGCTGCCCAACGGCGCGATTTCGAGCGAGAGACCAGTAGCAAACCAATTTACCAGGTCCGGCAGCCAACCCGACAAATGGGCAACAGGTCGCGCCGCGGTGACGATGATTTTGTGGCCTTGCGTTTCGGATTCGCGAAGTAAATGCAGTAAGTCAAGTTGGAAACTTCCGCGATTCGGCAGGTGATCAATGTCGTCGATTACCAACAACGGTACGGTAGCCAGTTGTTCGCACCACGTGATCGCGGTACCTGCTTCGATGGCGGTGGAGAGATCGCGTCGCAGGTCGTTGGCCGTAGTGAAGTAGCTACGATCGCCGGCGAGGCGTGCGAGTCCAGCCGCCAAGTGGCTTTTTCCGCCACCGGTAGGTCCAACCAACACCAAGGGTGAGGCGAGTCGTTGCCACGCTTGGCTACCCGTCTCCTGTTTCTCGTTGAGGGCGTGGCACCACTCTTGGACTACCGCCGCGAGCAATCGGTTTTCACCACCGGCCACGAAACCTGCCGATAGCCGGGCCGTCGAGCGCGTCGAGTCGGCTGCGGCCGCCGCTTGATTAGGCACGGGAAGCGTCGACACTCCGTTGACCACAACAACTCCAAAATAGGGCCTACCAACGGCCGATTATTGAGGGAAAAGTGCAAACCCAAAGTTTACCCGATTCGGGCTCGTTAGGGGAGCCTCGGAGCCCTGTTTTCACGGACCTTTTTCGCCGCGCAACTTGTTGCATATCAACACGATACGGCGAGTCGCCTCATCTACGTCTGCGGCTGAGGTCGCGGCCCCCAAGCCGAACCGAATACTGCCGCGAATTACGCCCTCGTCGACGCCCATCGCCAACAACACCGGCGATGGTTCGCTCGAGCCGCTGGCGCATGCCGAGCCGGTCGAACAGGCGATGCCCGCCATGTCGAGCGCCAGGAATAACGCCTGTCGGTCGAGTCCCACAAAGGCGATGTTCGCGGTATGGGGCAGTCGTTCAGCGTCGTCGGCCACCACCCTCGCAAACGGCAAAGCCGTGCAGATTTGGCGTTCAAACCGGTCCCGCAAACTTGCCAGATGCAATCTTCGTGCGTCGCGATCGTTGGCGTATAACTCGAGTGCTTCGCGCATGCCGACTACTAGTGGAACCGATTCGGTGCCCGGACGCATGCCCGCTTGTTGGAATCCTCCGAACAACTGCGGGCGTAGCTGCGTGTTGCCTCGTACAATTAGGCCGCCGATACCCGTTGGTCCATGAAACTTGTGAGCAGCGAAGCTCATGGTCGTCGCGCCGAGTTCATGGAAATGAACATCGATCTTGGTGACCGCCTGCACGGCGTCGGTATGGATGGGGATTTCGTGTTCATGGGCTACCGCTGCCAACGTGGCCACCGGTTGGATAGCCCCGGTTTCGTTGTTGCCGAGCATGACGCTAACCAGCCTGGAACGCGGACTTAGTAGCAATTCGAGCGCATCCGCATCGACTACGCCGTTGGTCGATACTGGCAAATGCCGCACCTCCCAACCGCGGCTTACCAGTTGGTCGACCGCCGCGGCAACGCTCGGATGTTCAATCGGCGAAACGACGAGTTCACCCGGCTCGCTCGCCTGCTCCGCGGCCAGTCCCAAGATCGCCAAGTTGTTGGCTTCGGTTCCACCGGATGTGAATATCAGCCGGTCGGGCGATCGGCCGGCGCTTTCGCCGCCGAGCAGGGAGAGGATTCGCTCCCGCGCTTGCTCCACCACCCTCCGCGCCCGGCGGCCGGCGTCGTGTTGGCTGGCCGGATTGGCGTACCCGACCCGCATTGCCTCGGCCATCGCATCGACGGCCTGCGGAGCCATCGGCGTTGTGGCGCTGTGGTCGAGGTAAATAGGCCGATTCATAAGACGATTATAGGTGCTAGCAATCAGACGGTCACGAACCACCGCCCCGCGCGGTTTGGGGTTGTTTGGTAGCACGGCGGTGCCTATTCTCCGCGCCGATCCGGCGCAGGCATCTCGCCCGCGTCAATCACTGGTCGGAGTTCACTCCTATGCACTCGCTCAAAGTTGTTTACCGGGCCACCGTCATGATCTCCACACTCGTCGTGGGCGCTCTGGCGTATCGTGCCTACGGACCGCAGCTCGAGAAGCTGCAGCCGATAGTCGAGCGAGTGCGGCAGTTGGTGGCCGAAGCCTGTATGCCAGACCCCGCCGCCGACCAACTGCCCAGCGAAGATCCTCTCGCCGCGCCGCCCGCCGAATTCGAAATGCCGGCCGAGCCGCTGGTTGCGGCGGAGCCACCACCGCTGATCGACGCCAACGTGCAGCGCACCGCCAGTTGGGACGATGAAGAACCAACACCGCCGCCCGCGACTACAAATCCACCAAGTCCTCCGCGCGATGAGTCTTCAGTCGCTGTGTTGGTGCAACAGCTCAACGGCCTGGGAGTGACCGAGTACTCGCTCACCAAATGGGGCAACAGCGGGCAGGCGTATCGGTTTCATTGCTCGGTGCCTTGGGGTCCTGGTGGTCATTACGCGCGACACTTCGACGCGATCGCGGACGATCCAGCCGACGCCGCGCGCCAGGTGCTCGAGCAGGTCCAACAATCTCAAACCGCCAACTGACCCGGCGGCCACGAACTCGACTCGATGACACCTCTCGCTCACCAACTTCGCCGTGTTGCCCGTGGGACTCGTCGCCCGGGCCAGCCACAGCCGGCCGCCGCGCCGCAACGGCATTGGCTGCCGGAACCAGCGCTCGCCGCGCCGGTCGACGTGGCTCCCGAACTCGATAACTTGGCTCGGGTCGAAGCCGTATTGTTCTTGGCCCGCCAGGCACTCGGCCTGCGTCGGATTGCTCAACTGGCCAACTTGGCCGATGCCACCGAGGCTCGGATGTTGGTTGAGCAACTCGCGCGCCGCTACGCCCAGCGAGGCCGGTCGTTCCAAATCGAGAATATCGCCGGGGGGTATCGGCTGCTTACACGCCCCCAATTTGCTCCTTGGCTTGTAAAAATAGGCGAGTTCTACGACCTAAGCACCGATTCGCACAAGCTCACGCCCCCGGCGCTCGATACCCTCACCGTGGTTGCCTACCGCCAACCTGTGTTGCGAGCCGAGGTCGAGGCCATCCGCGGTGTCGGCTGCGGCGAGTTACTCCGCCAGTTGATCGAACGAGACCTATTGCGTATTGTCGGGCGATCGGAAGAATTGGGCAGACCACTGCTATATGGCACGACAAAGCGATTTCTCCAACTTTATGGACTGAAGAGTCTTAAAGAACTGCCATCGGTCGGCGGGTTGGGCGAGCCAACGCAAGGCCAGCTTGCAACCGACGGTATGCGTCAGCAGAATGTGGTTCGGCGAGCCGCGTAAACTCAAGCCAGGGAGACCTCCTCCGTGAAACTTAACAGTCAACTTGGTCCAGGCGACCTCAATCGGTTTACCAACGCTGTGGTGGACCGCGACGACGGCCAACGCGCGCCATCGAGTGGGCATGCTTGGAACGAACTGGAGGACGACTTCGAAGATGGTTACTCCGACGATTACGAAGACGATGATGAGTACGACGACGACTATGACGACGACGAATACGAGGACGTCGACGACGAGGAGCTGACCGAAGAAGAGGAAGAGCCGCTCGACGAGGAAGAGGAAGAGTACGAAGAAGAACAATGGGAAGAGGTGGAAGACGAAGACGAAGACGTTGAAGCCGACGAATCGGAGTACGAAGACGAAGCGGACGAAGAATTTGAAGAGGATGATGTTGACGACGACGAAGCAGCCGAGGACGGGTACGAATACGTCGATGAGTACGAAGACGAAGAAGATGAAGATGAGTTTGAGTACGAGTACGAAGACGAAGAAGACTGAGTCGCTTCCGCTCGCTGCTCGATGATTTGTTCGCCAACCCCCGAGCCCGGTGCTCGGGGTTTTTTATTGACCGCATGCGGATCGACTTAATGCTGTGAGCAACGACCCATCGCATTCCTCCACTCCACTGGGATTCGTATCGGCCACGGCACTCGTGGTCGCCAGCATGATCGGTGCGGCCGTCTTCACCAGCGCCGGTTTCTCGCTCGCCACCCTGCGATCGCCAGTGTGGGTGCTTGTTTGCTGGGCGATTGGCGGCGCGATCGCTGTGTGTGGCGCCATCAGCTACGGTGCCCTGGCTGTGCAAATCCGTGAGTCGGGCGGCGAGTACGTTTACCTGGCGCGGCGTGTCCATCCGTTGGTTGGGTTTCTGGCTGGCTGGGTGTCGTTGCTCGCTGGGTTCACCGGTGCGTTGGCGTTTGCCGCCAGCACGTTCGAAGTGTACGCCGCGCCGCTGTTCCAGCTCGAAGTACCGCGCGGCACGATTGCCGTTCCGCTCATTGTGTTGTGCGCCGTGCAGCATTCCCTTGGCGTTGCCGGAGGTGCGTTGCTGCAGAACGTCGTAGTGATTGCCAAGCTGCTAGGACTCGTCGTGCTGTTGGTGCTCGGCATGGGGTGGCTTGTCGGTCGCCAGCCGCTCGAGCCCATCCCGCCCGCGGATTTTGCCTGGACCGAATTAGCCCGCCAGTTGACCTACGTTTATCTGGCGTACGCCGGATTCAATGCTGCGGTTTACGTGACCGAGGAGGTCCGCAACCCGCGCCATATACTCCCTCGCGCCATGTTGGTCGGCACCGTTGTGGTCACGCTCTTGTATCTGGGACTGAACACCGTACTCGTCTTCGCCGGCCCGCTCGACCAACTCGCCGGCCAAAAGGACATTGCCGCGGTGGCCATGGGTCTATTGGGTGGACCGTCGGCCGAGGTTTTCACCCGAGTGCTCATCGCCACGGCGTTGGCAACTAGCGCCAGCGCGCTCACCATGAGCGGCCCCCGCGTGTATGCCAAGATGTCCGCCGACGGTTTGTTTCCTCTCCCCGTCACCGCCGGCTCGGCGCCGCACGCCGCGATCGCGCTGCAAGCCGTCCTGGCGATCATCGTCGTGCTCGTCGTCGGGCTCGAACAACAACTGGGCTACCTTGGATTCGTGTTGATGCTATCGTCCGCTGGCGCGGTGGCCACGCTATTTGGAATTCGTAGCAGCGACCCCGACGACCGCCCGACCTGGTGGCAACTCACGGCGGCCGCTCTGTTCGTCGTCGCAGTGGTACTACTGGCGGTGCTCACCACCCGCCGCGACCCGTACGACCCAGTGCTCCTAGCCGGCATCATCACCCTCGCCGCCGGCATGCTCGCCTACTACATCCTCCGCGCGTATTCCAACCAGTTGAAGTGCTGACCACTTGCCACTACATAAAGTCCGTTTTGTCCCGTATCCAGATAAACGATTCTAGGCGACTTTATTCGCCCCCCATCGTCCCTGTCGGTTTCCGTTTTCCTCTGGTTTTCTCGACGTGTTTTCATTTCCCAAGGGGAGTTGAATTGTCCATTTTGTCCGTTGGTGCGTGGCGAAGGGACAATTGAGGGTGCCATGGAACTTGGTCAACCCGATTCCCCTCTCACTCTGGGAGAGGGCTAGGGTGAGGGTACCTCTAACATCAAAAATAGGCGGACGTCCGCCGGGGTGGTGAGTAGCTCAACTCCGCGCGCAGCAAGGATTGCCGGGCAGGTGGAAGGATGCACTCGAGGTTTCGATAGGGAGACAAAGCCCTACCCTCGTTGGCCAACACATCCCACAAACACATGCG
>JANQOF010000037.1 GCA_028279215.1 Pirellulales bacterium | reverse complement strand
CCGTTAGGCCTAACAGTGTGACGCGAGTCACGAAAGGCATCGTTTCAAGGGCAACCACCTCTTGTCGCTCCGCGACCCAGGTGGGCTACCGCCAACCTGAGCTACCCGTTGGCCTGCTTAATTCAGGTAGTTTCGGTGCTGTACCAAGGTATTGCCTTGGCAACCCACAGGTTCTTCAGCCAGCAATCTCTGGCCATTCCAGCGAAGGACGGCAACGTATCATCTCATCGGGCGCATACGGCTTACACGTCGACATTCTCTAAGGTCAACTTGGTGCCAAAGTAGTCTTTCCACAATTGATAGTCGTCTTGATCGATGTCGCCATCCTCGTCGCCATCGCCAGCTCCTGTTCCACCCAGATTATCTCGCCACACGGTGTAATCGGCTAGGCTGACATCGAGATTCTGATTGTAATCTCCCAACACTTTGAACACTTCATCGCTAGGCAAATCCGCCCGCCAGGCAACGTTGGTGATCGTATTGAGTGCGGAGTTTTCCACACCGCGAATCGTCATGTCTTCTTTGATATCGATGTCGCCAAAAGCAGCGTCCGTATCGGTCGCCGATCCTCCGCCGAATCGAGCTCTATCTCTTGTAAGCACAAAGTTCCACGCCGGTAGCCATACCACTTCGTCGGTTGCCGTGGTGCCGTTCGCTAGATCGACTGCCTCGCGTATGGAAAGACCGTGTTCGTTATCGCTGTGGTCATAGGTATCGGCGGTCGTCGAAACAACGTAATCGGGCACACCAAAGTGGTCGCCGCTGACTCCGTCGGTAAAGCCCTGATTACTGCTGGTGATTTGCAGTAAGTTTCCGCCTAGCGTCGTGAACTGCCGCAACGTGTGATTCTGCGTCAGCAGATTCTCTTCCGCACCCCCATTGGCCGCATTGCCGGCGATGATCGTCTCGCCCACTTCCACCGTACCAAATGGGCCGCTGCCGGATGCGGCCAGGAAAATGCCGCCGCCCGCATAATCGGCCGAGTTGTTGGAAATCACGCTACGCGTAATGGTGCCGGCGGCCATATTCTGAAAGTAGACGCCGCCCCCGTTGAGCATCAACGTGTTATTCGGATCGGACACAACATTATTCACCACCGCTGCGTGGTCGAGATTTAACGTCGAGCCGCTGCGGACCATAATGCCGCCACCGTGGTCCTGGCTATCTTCGGTGCTATTGCCAGAGTGAACTGTAAGGTGCGAAGCGTTTAGCGTGCTGTTCGACACCAAATCGAAAACCCGTGACGGAACGTTGCCGAAACCGGAGCCGTCGATCTGCGTCAGGCCCGGCCCAACTCCACGAATAGTCATCGGCTCGAGGATATCGATATCGCCCTCGCCAACGAGGAACTCTGTCGCCGACTGCCGCTGACGTGTCAGCACAAAGTGCCAACCGGGAACCCAAATAACAGGAGTACCGACATCGTCGTCCGCAGCCGCGACCGCGTCACGGAGCGACAACACTACGTTGTCATCGTTTGGATCGAACGTATCCGCGAGGCCGGTTACGACGTAATCTGGACTGCTGCTGGCCACATAATCGTTCGCTCCGAAAAATCCACCAGCACTATCGTCGGTGCGATTCAGACCTAAGCTAAGTGTGTCCATCTCGGTCTTGATCGTCGGTGCCCCTGGCGCGGCGTTACTCGCGAAAATGGAACCACCAATCTTCACACTGGAGTTTTCATCACCGTGATAAATGGCTCCGCCCGTTACCGAAGCTGTATTATTTGTGAACACGGAACGCTCAATTAATACGTCCGCGTCACTGCCCGAAATCCGTATGGCTCCTCCGGCCCTCGCTTCGTTGCCAATTAGGGCCACCTCGCTGAGCGTCAGCATCGCGTTTTGAACCAGGATTGCTCCACCGACTCCACCACTCGTCGGGTCGCTACCTACATTTCCACCAGTCAGAGTCATCCCGCTCAAATTGAGTGATGCTCCGGCACCGCTCACTTGGAAAACTCGATCATTGGCCTCTACTCCCCCAACACTAAGCCCTGACGCATCCACGATCGACATACCGGCTCCTGCCCCAATGATCGTGACGTTGCCTGTGATGTCGAGGTCGTTCACTGCAGCGTTTCCAGAGTCAGTGCCCGAGACGGTGAGTACGTATGTCCCTTGTGGTACGATAATCGTAGTTGGCACGCCGTCCGCATTGGCTTGCATGATCGCTGCACGAAGGGTTATTGCGCCGTTCGCGGCTACAGGTAGGCCATCGTTAGGGGCAGCGTCTGGAAGATCAACCGTTGTATTAATGACGTACACACCCTGGGCGGTACTAACCACTCCAGCCGTCGGTGCACTCATCTCGGACGTGTCTCCCTGGCCGGTTCCAGAGAGTTGGATCGCCATTGCTGCGACTTGATCGCCTTCGCTTAACTGCGAAACGTTCTCGAACGTCACAAATGTCTCAGCGTCTCCTGATCCTACGACTGGTCCAGTAGCGACAATTTGTGATTTGATGAATTCATAGCTATTGAATGTCGAGTTGTACCGGTAGAACTCAAATCGGTAATCGACATCGTCTAAGCCGTCAAAGGTCACCGGCACAACCCACGTCGTATCCACTAGAGACGCTTTTGTGGCATCAACAATTGGATGATTCAACAGTCTGTTTGGACCGTCGGTTAAGTCATCCGTGTCGTTGGTGTCATTCGGGTTAGCAAGATCGTCATCGCCAAGATCGATTGGCAGGAAAGAAGCCGCGACGCCAAGAAAGTCGTTCGCGCTGATCTCGACTCCAGAGGAATACACCGAATTTAAGGTGTCATCAACTGATATCGCATCCTCGCCGTTAGCGTCGAAGATGTTGCCACGTATGGTGTGTCCCTCAGAAACGCTTAGTAGACGTATACCATTGCCTGCGTTGTCTCTGATTTCATTGTCTTCGATGACCACTCGGTCCTTGAAAAGTACAGTTATTCCATCACCATTGTTATTAGCGATGAGATTGTCAGCGACGAGCCCCACGTCGGCTTGACCGGAATTCGACGTACTTCCGTCGATCTGTATTCCACGGCCATTTCCCGCGCCGGAAAGTCCAAGTGTGTTGTGGGTGATCCGCAAGTCAGGTTGAAAGCTCGAAAACACTCGCACACCACTTCCGTAGTTGCTAATCGTGTTTCCGGCTGCGTCACCGCCAATCGTTGGCCGAAAATCGCCAACTAATAGTGGTGTACCTTGAGCCTTGTCAATGTTGTCGATGAAGACCCCTGATCCAGTGCCACCATCGCCAACGATCGCGTTGTTTTCGATTTTGTAGAGAAGTTCGTCACCGTTAGTTGGTGCGGTGATAAATACGCCTTGAGCGTTGTTGTTCAGGCGGTTGTTTCGAACTACAAACGCAGAGTCTGGGTCGTAGGTATTCAGGCTGATGTCCTGCGCGACAATCGCAGACCCGAAACCTTCAATTCGAAGATTTTCTACGCCCTGCAATGCGGAACCTTCGCCGGCCGGATCTTGTTCGAAGTTGATAAATCGGAATGCTGGATTAGTTACAAGACCACCATTATCGATAGTGATCACGGGCTCACCGCCGGATGTCAGACCACGAATAATCACTCGGTCTGTCGCCTGGAGAATTCCCTGTGTCAGAGTGATGGTCTCGCCGGCCAATCCAACGTCAAATCTAATATCGTCAGGGCCAGCGGTGTTGTTGGCGTCGTTGATCGCCGTCCTGAGTGTTCCCGGGGCAAGACTATCAGCCGTGCTAGTAACCACAAATGTTGCTAACAATCGCCGATTCTCTAGTTCTTCAAAGCGTAGGTGACGGGAAGCCGGAGTCATCGAACGCCTCATCTGTTGCATCCTTAGGTCTAGCGAAAGACTGGCATTGAGTGGATCGTCCACATTGTGTAAGACTATTGATCATGATTGTGTAAGACTATTGATCATGTGAATTATGTAGACATTTATACGGCAATACAAGGATAGGTGTGTTTCTGTTCATTGCAACCCATTCCTAGGATATGACCAGATGTCTCGTTTGCTCGTCACGATCTTAATGTTCCTAGCTCTTGCTGGTTCTGGCCGTTCTCGCGGCGCTATCTTGTATGAGAGCAGTTCGCTTGGTACTACTCAGGTGCCACGAATCGATGTTGGCACGCAAACGGTATTGGGCCTGAGCATCAGGGATGGTGTCTACAACGGAGCACGCTTTCAACTAAATCACTCAGTGGTCACTACAAGCGTCGGCGGTCATTTTGTTGGGCCATTCGGCAACGAAGATACCTTTTTCGGTGCAGTCATTCAGCTGACGCATGAAGAAGATTTTCCAGACTCCAGCAATCTGTCGACGCCAGACGTGTTGGGTACTGCTCTATTGTCGTTTCCATCATCGTCCTCAGACGTTCGTGGAGAATTGGAACTCACTCTGCATCCAGGTTGGTACGCGGTAGTATTCGGCGGCGGTTTGTTTGGTGCGGAAGGTAGAGGAGCTGCAGTCCGCAATAACCCTGGTTCGGAGTCGGCGTCATATATCAACTGGCAGGCCAACAGTCCTGGCAATGGTTGGACTAATCTGATCACGTTTCCAGTTGAGCCAGAGGGTAAGGTCCGATTTTTTGTAGAAGGAACAATCGTACCCGAACCAGCCTCAGTGGTCTTCTCAGCACTGGCAGCGATACCGATCGGAATCTTGCGAAATCGCAGCATTGAGTCCCGGTGATAAGTGCTGCACATGTAATCGCCAGCAACTGAACCTCGCGATGGTTCCCTACGGGTGATCAATGCAGTACGCAACACTTTAGTCTTTTCGGCAGTTAGCTTACCTGCTTCCGCTGAGATTCTCTCCTAGATTGGCGGTTAGTGCTGTTATCTATGAGAGCTTGGCGCGTATGGTGACTAGATCGACAACGGACGGACTAGAGTTGTTGTCTCCTAGGATTTGCACTGGGTTTGAGGTTGTTATTGCGGCGTTGTCGAGCGTGATACCCTCAGCAAACTCAGTGCTATCGAGATCGAAGACAATTTGGTCGAGATCGCTCAGGTTATTGGTCTGAGCAATGGCCCAGCGCAATGACCCGGAGAATTGACCGGTCTGGAGCGTTCCGCCAAAATTCGTGTCAACCGTGTAGGTTGCAAGCAATTTACGATCTTCGAGTGATTCATAGCCCATACTTCGGTATTGCGGAGACCGTGCGTTTCTTCTATGAGCGTTCCCGATTAACCATTCGAAGAAAGTCATGTCGCTATTCCTAACAGGATGTGAGTCAAAGGGTTGCAGAGACATTCATCGTATGCCACGAACCTCCCCTGCATTACCAACATCTCCGAGCTGCTCCAAGGTGCTGTTACATCTCGATTGAGCAGCGCGTAGACTTACCTCGTGCAGCCCTGCCTGAAAAGGAACGTCGAATGAACCCCTTTAAACACATGACACTGTTGCTAAGCCTACTTGGCATAGCATCGCTATCTCCCGCGACTTCTTTCGGTGGTGTCATCTACGAAAGTGCTCCACCAAGTCAAACAGACATACCTTTCTCCGATTTGCTATTGAATAGAGTTCCTGGGACCGCAATTGGCCCTAGGCTGACCGGTGTACGCTTCGAACTGTTGGAACGAACGCAGGTCACAAGAATAGGAGGGCACTTTATCCAAAGTCCGATCAGTCAAACTGAGACCATTTTTGGAGCAGTAGTCGCCCTAGAGCACGGCACTGACTTTCCGGACTCCACTGATCTGTCGACACCTGATGTGCTAGGTAGTACTTCGATTCTTTTGCCCAGTCTTTCTAATAACGTAGCAGGTTCTTTGTCGCTGGACCTCAAACCTGGATGGTATGCACTCGTATACGGAAGTGGCCTGTTCGGTACAGAAGGTTCAGGAGTTGCGTTGGGTGGTAGTAGCAGCGAAGCTAATTCCAGTTACTTCATTGGGGCCCTCACAATTATTCTTGGAAACCCCGTCGATCAGGCCGATCAACCAATTCAACTGGATTTTTGGAGAACTTCTCCCTCTTCATTCAGCAATCAGCGCTTTTTCGTTGAGGGCACAGCTGTTCCCGAGCCATCCTCGATGACAGTGCTAACCTTCTCGGTTGTCCTGACGATGGCGTTCCGACGGGCGTGGTCAAATTGGCCTATAGCGCCGCCAAAACAGTGAGCGTCGTAGCGAACAACCACTCCTAGACCATCCCCCGAAATCCCCGCAACAACCCATTCGCCTCCGGTGTGTCCACGCATCGTTCTTGGAACTCGGCGAACGTCACACCGGCGATGCTTTCGACGTAGCGGGGGTAGGCGGTCAGACGGGTGAAGAGGGCTTCGAGGTCGACTTCGGGGTGGAATTGGGTGCAGTAGATCGGTGCGTCTTGCACTCGGAATGCCTGATAGGCGTTGCACTCGGAGCGGGCGAGCCACACCACCCCGTCGGGCAGTTCGGTCACGCTGTCTTCGTGACCCGACTGGGCGAGGAACATTGGAGGTAGCGTGCCGAACAGTGGGTCTTCGCGGCCGGCATCGGTGAGGGTGTACTCGATGGTTCCGAGCTCGGCGTGTTCGGGTGAGTGCACGCAGCGGCCGCCCAGGGCGCGGGCCAATGCTTGAAAGCCCCAGCACGAGGCGAACATCGGCTTTCTCTGGTTGACAATGTCGCGCAGTCCGTCGAATGCGCGGTCGAGCCAGGCGCCTTCGCCGGCGGCCGAATAATCGCCACTACCGCCGACCAACACCGCGTCGACAGCGGCGAGTTGTTCGCGGCTGGGCGCGGCGTTCAACAGGTCGAACGGCACGATGTCTTCCGGCTCGCACTCCAGCGCCCTGACGAAGCAACCGATTTCCTGCCGGCGCATCGGATCGGACGCATTTCGTACTTGCAGGAGGAGAAAACGCATGGGGCGGGCCTACGCCTTGTCCTCGCTCTTGAGCGTACGAATCGCCTTCAAGAAGTCGCCGACCGTTTGAAAACGGTCGGACGGATCGTTTTCGATGCACTTGAGAATGGCCGCATCGAGTCGCGGATCGATGTTGGGGTAGTGATCGCTAACGGGCGCGGGTTTTGAAGCGCCGTGCGACATGGCGGCGAGCCCATCGGTGCCGCGTACCCACGGTAGCTCGAAGGCGAACAACTCGTAAATCGACACGCCGAGCGCGAAGATATCGAGCCGACCATCGGTTGCTTTGCGACGGACCACTTCGGGGGCCATGTAGTTGGGCGTGCCGGTGCGGATGCCGGGCTGCATGTACTCGCGCTCGGCGGGCACGGTGAGACCGAAGTCGATGAGCTTGAGCGACGTGGCGTCTTTGTTGCAGACGAAATTGCGTGGGCAGATGTCGCGGTGGATGTAGCCGGCGTCATGCACCACCTTGAGCGACTCGCCCATTTGCCGCGCGAGCGTGAGCCGATTGCCATTCAAGAGTGGGCTCTGGCCAACGATCAGTGAGTTGAGTCCCGGTCCGTCGAGAAACTCCATGACGAGGAACTGCTGATCGTTGGTCGTCATGCCGTGCTGCAACGTGGTGACGATCAATGGGTGATTGAACGAACTGGCGATCTGGCCTTCGCTCGGCTTGTCGAGCCCTTTGAAGCGGGCGTCGAGCGCTTCGGTCTTGGGGCGGTCGAGAATCTTCAGCCCGACGATCTGTTCGGTTTGTCGATCGCGAGCCATGTAAAACTCGCTCATCGTTCCCGATACCGCTTCGCGCAAGAACTCGTACCGCTTCTGGACGTCGACCTTGCCGCCTTCGAGCATCGATTTGAAGAAGTTGCCAATACCCACGGGCGTGCCTTTGGGAGGAGCGAGCGGAGCTAGAGTAAGCCCCTAATATACTCAGCCGAACGGCAGCCGGGCAAAAGGGGGCGACACTGGCACTTCACCGCGCCGCGACGGCTACTCCGTCGGCGATTTGGTCGCTGGGGTGGACGATGACTTGGTCGCCTTCGTCGAGGCCAGCGATGATTTCCGCCTCCAGGCCGTTTTGGTTGCCAACCTCGACTTTGGTTTCCGTTGCGAGGCCGTCGACCACGCGAAACACCGCCCAACCGGTGGACGATGGTCGGAACAGCGAGCTGGCGGGTATGCGGAGCACTTCATTGGCTTCGGCCACGACGATGCGCGCTTCGACACGGAATCCGTCGCCTAGCGCGGCCCGCTTTTCGATTGGGTCGATCAGGTCGACAATCACGTTGACACGTTGCTCCTCGACGCCAAGCGTGGAGATCTTTGTGAAGCCACTCGGTTCGACCAGTCGCACGCGACCATTGAGTACTTCGTCGCCGCCCCAGTGTTCGAGCATCACGTGCGCGCCCGGCTTGATCTTCACCGCGTCGCTCGACAGCACGTCGATCTCGACTTCCAAGTCGACAGGGTCGCCCAGTTCCAGCAGCGACATGCCGGCAGTGACGACGGCCGAGCTTTCTTGAAACACGCGCAGCACCCGACCCGAAATGGGCGAGCGAATCGTGAAGTTCCATCCGCCAGAGCCATTGCCGTTTTCTTCGCCGTTTGGCAAGCCGTTGTTGTTCTGTTCGGCTCTCGGCAGTGAGCGCAACAAAGCCGCTTCGGCTTGTTGCAACTCGAACTCGGCGATCTCTTTGGCATACTTGGCGCTGCGTAATCCTTCGCTGGCCGCCAGATATTTGGCTTCGGCGTCTTCGATGTCCATTTCGGTAAACGAGGCTTTGGCCGCGCGGATACGCGACCATTGCGTTTCGGCATTGCCTTGCTCGATGCGTGCCTGCTCGAGCGCTGGCTCGGCTTTCTTCACTGCCGCCTCGCCCGCCTTTACGCGCGCTTCGGCTTGGGCAATAGCTCGAGCGTCGAGCAACTCGGGGTCGCGCGGCTCGATGGTCGCCAGTAGCGTTTCGCTGGCGGCGACTGGATCGCCGGGGTCCATGTTGATGCGCAGCAAACGCCCGGCCAATGGGGTGGAAACGACGTACTTCTCGCGGATGCGCGTCTTACCGTCTTCGTCCACGGTCACGCGCACCGTGCCGCGATCGACGGTCGCCAGGTCGACTTCCTTCGGCTCGGGCACAAACGAGTACCCAATGCCCGCGATCAACAGCGCGGCCATAAGCACCAGCAACCATGAGAGCCAGCTTTTCATCAAACCAATTCGCTTCTGCAGTTCAAGGACGGTTTAGAATGGGGATGATGATGGGTAACTACGTGTCGCAGACAGGTCGTGACTCAGGATGATAACCGCCAAGGACGCCAAAACGGTCAAATGCGAGCATTTTGTTAATGCACAAACCAAGTTAGGTACCTCATCAATCCCAGACTCAACTGTTTCACGGAGTAATTCCATTCTTGGCGGTTGTTCTTTTCGTTTCTTCGATCCGTGATCTGGCTCCCACGGCAAGCGAGCTCAGTTATCTCCCGCATCTCCACAATCTTATCTTAAACGTCTTGCTCTCGGGCCCGCGAAAATCATTCGCGCGATTTTAGCACGGCGATCAAATCCAGGTGGTCGAGCTTACGTCGGACGAACAGCGCCGACAACACGGATGCTGCGAGGACGACCGTCACCGCCAATCCATAAGTTGCTCTTTCAATGACAAACGGGAATCGGAACGCCTCTTCGTGGGCGAGGAACGTGGCTAGGAAATAGGCGAAGCACCAGCCAATGCCCATGCCCAGTGGCAACGCCAGCATCGTGATTAGGCCAAGCTCTCCCAAAAGAATCGCGGAGATTTCTCGTCGCGTGAATCCAATGACGCGGAGCGTCGCCAACTCGCGGCTTCGTTCCGAAAGCGCGATCCTGGCTCCATTGTACACCACGCCAAGTGCGATGATTACGGCGAACGTCAGGTTAATGGCCTTCATTGACGAGAGATTCTTGGCGACAACTTCGCGAAAACTGTCGAGCGCGTGGTCTTTCACATTCACGCCCGCGACGGCTGGAATCTCTTTCAGTGCGCGATAGATGTCCTGCTGTTTCGTCTTGTCGACACGAAGGTACGCGCCACTGGCCCTTGGGGCCTCGCGGAGTAGTCGGTTCATGTCGTCGAGGCTGGCATAAACATTGAGCCCTGCCAGGTCGTCGAGCAGCGCCAACACGGGCAGTTCGAGCGTCGGTCGCTTTCCCTCCAACACTTCGATCCGCACCACGTCGCCCACTTCGAACCGCAGCGATTCGGCCAACATCTTAGACACCACCAATCCCGATGGCGGAGGTTGCCAAGTCGCCTGGTGCTTGTCAATCAACTGCAGCAGCGACACGTCCTCGGGCAATGCCTGCACTGCCACGCGTCGATACCGCGAACCAAATCGCACCCGTGCTGGGACGCTGCGCATCGGTTCTACCTGCAGCACGCCAGGAATGCTGGCCAGCTCGTATTGGACATCGGTCGACAGTGGTTCGACGGTGCTAACCTGAATGTCGTAGAGTTGCATGCGGAAGTACTGCATCTCGAGCACGTAGTCGATCGCATCTTGCATAAACTGCCCGACGACGATGATACCGACCGACAGGCCCACCGCCAGCACCGACACACAAGTCTTAAACCGTTGCCGCTCGACTTGGCGCAGCACCATGCGGGCGATGTTCGGTAGCGCTCGACCGATGCCAAGCCGCTCGAGGATGGTGGGCTTGAAGTTGGCGGGCGGTTCGGGGCGCATCGCCTCGGCGGGCGGCACGCGCACCGCGCGCCAAATGGCTCCCGCCGCGCCGAGCATCGCCGCCCCCGCCGCCACGGAAATCGCCAAGGCGACTAGCGGCCAACGGACTCGAATAAACAGCTCGGGGTATTGATATACCCGAGCCAGCATTTCGGTGAAGAAGCCAGCCAGCAGCGAACCGCCCAGCGTGCCAATCACCGACCCTACCAGCGTGATCAGCAGTACGAACTTCATGAAGTGCCAAGCGACATCCCAGTTGTTGTAACCGAAGGCCTTGAGCGCCGCGATTTGCTCCCGCTGCAAACTAAGCATGCGCGTGAGCACAACGTTGAAGAGAAACGCTGCCACCGCCATGAAGATCGTGGGTGCAATAAGGCCGGTACTCTTCAGGCCGTTGATGTCGCTCTCGAGCAGCATGTGCGAGATCTGATCCTTTCGACCGTAGGCGCCGCGCCCGCCGTAGGGATCGAGCAACTCGTCCATCCGAAAGATAACCTCGTCGACATTCGCACCGCGAAGCAGTTCGGCCGACACATCGTTGAACGCTCCCTCCATGTCGAAAGCCAGCGACAGCGCTTCTTCGTTCATCCACATCACGCCGTAATGCTTGGCGTCGGGTACGATGTCGCCAGGTTTGACCTGGAACACGTACTCCGGCGACAGCACGATGCCCACCACACGCAGTTCCTTCAAGCGACCGTTGATAACCGCCGACAACTTGTCGCCCGCGCGCAGGTGATTCGCGTCGGCGAATTTCTCGCTGGCAAGTACTTCGTCGTCGGAACCGGGCGTCAGCCAACGGCCGCGCCGCAGATAGAGCTGATTGAGCAGTGGCCGACGGGTATCGGGCACGCTAATCAATTGCCCCAACACCGGTTCGTCGAGACCAGGGACGTCGACGTTGACGCCTTCCACGATGCGTGTTTCAATTCGCGCGACGCCGGGAATCTCTGCGAGCCGCGTTTCGAGCGAGTCGGGCGCGCGCTTGGCCCCAGCGAATACTTCGGCAAAGCGATACCGTTCGTAGAACGCCGCTCGTGTCGATTCGAGCGAGCGGAGCGTGGTTTGCGAATTGACAAACGTCGCCACGCCCGAGGCAATCACCAACGAAATGGCAATCGCCTGTCCCCAATGGGAGCGAAGGTCGCGCAGCAGTTTACGGTCAAGAGAGGAAAGCATGAATGGATGGATTTATGGTTTATGATTGATGACTTCTGATTCCAGCTTCAAATCATAAATCATCAATCATAAATCTCCTCACCATTCCAGTTCGTCTGCTCGGCGCTTCTTGTCGTTCGAGTCGGTGCTTACAATCTTGCCGTCGGAGACGTGGATGACACGATCGGCCATGTCCGAAATCACGGCGTTGTGGGTGATCACGGCGGTCGTGGTGCCGAGTTCTTCGTTGATTCGTTGGATGGCGTCGAGTACCAGGATGCCGGTATGGACATCGAGTGCCCCAGTAGGTTCGTCACAAAGCAGCACGTCGGGCCGTTTGGCAACGGCCCGGGCGATCGCGACGCGCTGCTGCTCGCCGCCGGATAGTTGTGCGGGAAAGTGCGTCCGCCGCTTTTCCAAGTCGACCAAAGCCAGTGCTTCGACCGGAGTCATCGGATTGCTCGAAATTTCGGTGATGAGCGCCACATTCTCTTCGGCGGTAAGGCTGGGGATCAAATTGTAGAACTGAAACACGAAACCGACGTGTCGGCGGCGATACTGAGTGAGCGCTCGGTCGTCAAAGTCGGTTAACGTTTGGCCTCGATAGTGAATCGTGCCGCCAGTTGGGACGTCGAGGCCGCCCAGAATGTTTAGCAGCGTGCTCTTTCCGCTGCCCGATGGCCCCAGCAGCACCACGAATTCTCCGGCATAGAGCTGGAGGTCGACACCCCGCAACGCGTGGACGTCGACCTCGCCCATGTGATAAACCTTGGTTACCTCGCGCGCCTCGAACACTTCCTCGCGCGTTGTGGAAACAAAGGCCATTCGAGTATCGTAGGGTAAAGAGAACTGTACGCCCTATTTTACCCACAAACGGCCCATCGCGGACGGGTCCGCCGACTCTACGGCGGCGCACTCGATTTGCCTCGTGGATGAATTATTGAGGAGTTTGAATGGTTTCGCGAACACGTTGGGCCGCGATGGTGGTGGTTGTGTTTAGCGTGCATGCCAGCAACTCCCTTGCCGGCGGTGGTCCGGAGAATCTACTGCTGGTGGTCAACCAGAACAGTGACGATTCGAAGACCATCGCCAATCATTACATCCGGCTAAGAGGCATCCCGGCGACCAACGTGGTGTACGTCGATTGGCAGGGAAGCACCACTTTGGCGACCAGCAAAGAATTCCGCGAGCAGATACTCAAGCCGGTGCTCGCGGCCATCGATGCGCGGAGACTGGGCGCCCAAATCGACTACATTGTCTATTCGGCCGACTTTCCGTACAAGATCTCATTCGTCGAAGAGTTCAAAGGGGAGAAGCTGGCCAAACAATTCAACCCGGTCGCCTCGATCACGGGGGCGACCTACTTGTGGGCCTATGCCATGGCCAAGAGCCCTGCCCTGGTGATGCCTACGGTCAACTGGTATGTGCCACCCGATGCGCGGCTTAACCAGGTGGTATGCAAGGATTGTAGTCAATCGCGAACTAGCGGATTCCGATCGCGACCCTACTGGAAGAAAGATGGAACCAGGTCGGCCAAGGCGGGCGAAGGACAAACCTACTATCTCTCCGCCATGTTGGGCGTCACGGTTGAGCGAGGCAATACAGTGGAGGAGATTGTTAAGTACTTGAGGCGTTCGTCGGTTGCCGACGCTTCGCAGCCCGACGGAACGTTCTATTTCATGAAGAACAACGACGTCCGATCGAAGGCCCGCCAAGACTGCTTCAAGTCGGTCGCCAGCGAACTCCAATCGGAAGGGGCCAAGGTGGCAGTGCTCGACGGAACCGTACCCGATCAGGCGGCCAGCGCGCTTGGCATTATGGCCGGAACCGCCAAGTTCTCTATGGGCAGCAACGTGGTGATCGCCCCCGGCGCCATCTGCGATCATCTAACCAGTGCGGGCGGCAACTTCAAAACCCCCTGGCAGACGAAACTCTCAGCGTGGTTGCGCGCCGGAGCGGCCGGCGCCAGTGGCACCGTGGCCGAGCCCTACGCAATTCAGGCCAAGTTCCCATTGCCATCGATCCACTTGCACTACCGACGTGGCGCTTCGCTTGCCGAGGCTTTTTACCAATCGATCTCGGGGCCCTATCAGTTGCTGGTGGTGGGCGACCCGTTGTGCCAACCGTGGGCGAAACCGCCCACGGTAGAGATCGAGGACCTGCAACCGGGTTCAGTCGTCCGCGGCGTCGTGTCGGTCAAGGCGAAAGTCACGGCCCAGCCTGGTACGAACGCCCGACTTTGCGAATTGTACGTCGATGGCCGACTCATCGCACGCTATCCCCACACGTTGCCCTTTCCGCTGAATACGTCGAAATTGGCCGCAGGCCGGCATGAGATTCGAGTCGTCGGCGTGACGGGCGATCTGCTTGAATTTCGAGGCCGAGATAGCTTGTCGGTGATAGTAGCGCCGCCAGATGGCGAGGGCACCGACGAACCCGGCTCACCAGCGATCGCTTTATCCATCGACGTATCGCCCCACCCGGTAGTTGCGGCCGACGACCGATTGACGGTCACCGTGGAGGGGCCTGCCGACGCGGAGGGTATCGACATTTTGCAGAACAGGCGCCGGGTCGCCCACGTAGAGGGAACCAGCGGTAGTGTCGCTATTGATGCGCACTTGCTTGGACGCGGACCGGTGGCATTAGTGGCCCAGCTTACCACCGAGCCACCGACCGACGTGTTGCCGCAACCCGATCAGACAACCCGGTCGGCTCCGTTTTGGCTGCTGGTTCGCTAGCGGAGGCTCCATTTTCGGCGTCTGGCATGCGTGGTTGATGTCGGTTGCAACACCTTTGCCGGCAACTACTTGCCACACGCCGCGGGCCAGGTGAGCGGTTCGTTGACAGCCATCCGGACACGGCTACGATGAAGGAATATTTGAGCGGGCGAGCCACGGCAGACGGAGCAGCTTTGGGTGGCGCGCACATAGTCCGGCACAATCCGCGAGCCCGACCCCTTGGGCGCCGGCGAAGACCCAAATAACCCGTTTGCCCCTCTACCAAAAGCTTACGTCGAAACTGACAACATCCGCGGCGGGATTCGGGTTCTAGCAACCGTATCCGTGAGTTCAGCGGCGATTCCTACTCCACTCGACCGAGGATTTCCCTCATGCAACGCTATCGCGTTAACTACACACTTCTCATTGGTTTGCTAGTTGGTTCGGTGGTAGCCGCCGGCTCGATCTACGGTATTTGGTCTTGGCAAATGACTGGCAACGCCAATTCGTTGCTTGAACGCGCGGACGAGGCCGAGGCCAACGGCGAATACGTCGAGGCGGCCGGCCTGTTGAACAACTATCTGGCGTTCCGCCCGGGCGACGACGAGGTCCGCCTCCGACAGGCGCACATGTTCGTCGATATTGGCAACCAGGCGCTCGAGGACCAAGAGTTCCGAGATTTCATGATGGCAAAGGACAACGTGGTCAACGCGCTATTCAAGTACCCAGAAGACGACGAGCTACGGTCGGACTTAGTGGAACTGCTTATGCATCCGACGATCATGCCGTTCTTCGCCGAGGGTTTCGCCAAGGACGTGTTGGGGCATGTCAAATCGTTGCTGGCGAAGAATCCAGATGATCCGGAATTGATGTACAAGCAGGCCATGTGCTTAACAGCGATCAAGAAGCCCGACGAGGCAGTCGCCGTGCTATCCAAACTGGTTGGTTACGACGACTTGAAAGAGGAGTTCGATGTCGAAGTGGCGATCGCCCCGAACGACACTCGCGCGTATGCCTTGTTGGCCCGCACACTGTTTGCCAAGCTTGATCGGCCCGAGCAAGCCAGGGCGGTTGAAGACCAATTGGTGGAAGTTAATCCCGAATTGGCGAAAGCCTATCTCGAGCGAGGACGATTTCTGTCGCGAATCGACGAGGGTGAAGGCTCGCGAAACGACTATGGAAAACAGGCGTCCGAAGATCTTCAAAAAGCCTACGAGCTTGATTCGAAGGACGGCGAGATTCTTCTCGCAATGGCCGGCGAGGCGGAGAAGCAGGAAGACTACGATCAAACACGCAGATATTTGGAAGAGGGCTTGGAGATTGGTACCGATATGGCCGTGTTCTACAGCGCGCTGGCGCGTATGGAACGGCGCCAAACAGATGCGAACGCCGCATTGCAGCAGATCGAGCGTGGCCTGGCGGCCGTCCAGGAAAAGCAGCGGCCCTATTTGTTGCTCGACAAGATCGACTTCCAAATCGATGCAGGCAACTTGACCGGTGCCGAAGAGACCATAAAGCAATTTGAGCGCGAGGTCCCCATCAAGCGCCCAGAGATAGAATTTTACCAAGCTCGCATTATGGCTGCCCGCGATCAGTGGGTGCAGGCCGCGAAGATGCTCGAAGAGGTAAGGCCGAAACTGTCAGCCAATCCTCGCATGCGTCCCCAGGTCGATATGCTGCTCGGCATGGCGCATCGTAAGAACGGCCACAACGAGAAGGCTCTGGCGGTGTATAGACAATTGCTTCGCGAGTATCCGAGCAACAAGTTTGCCGACGCGCAGTACAAAGCCCTGCTGAGGATGATGGGTACGGACGGTGGTAGCGTGCCCGACGAAACTACCTTCGAAGGTCGCTTGGCTCAAGAACTCAACAAGTCCGAGGAGGAGCAGGACTGGCAGACCTTCAACGAGTTTGCTGAGCAGTGGTTCGACGAAAACGAGGTGCCCGAGGTTCGACGTAAGCTATTCGCGGCGCAAGTGTTGGTATCGCGCAAGAAGTACGACGAGGCACGCAAACCGCTCGTCGAAGCCTACAAGATGGCCGACGACGACGTATCGGTGCGGCGCGCGGCGATTCGCTTGGTGGCACTCGATCCCAACGAAGGTCCAGAGCGGGCGCTCAAGATGCTCGATGCGGCTGTTGACGACGAAAAGGTTGGCGATCAATGGCAACTTCGGTTGGACCGCGCCGACTTCTATATGGCTCTCAATCGGGAGTCGGTTGTCGAAGACCTGTTGTCGGTGACCGAAGACATCGATAAGTATGAGCGAGGCCAACAAATCGAAATCTGGAAGCATGTCGCTACTCGTCTGGCGCGAGCCGGAAAACGCGAGGAATCTGAAGCTGCGTGGAGCAAGGTGGCTGAAATCGACCCGAACAGTCTGCCGACTCTCATGCAGATGTTCGAAATGGCCCTCATGCGAAACGATGACGACGCAATGCGCGAGGCTCAGAAAAAGGTGCTGAAGTTGGTCGGCACGAAGAACGATGCCAACTGGGCGTTTACCGAAGCTGCTCGAAAATACGTACAGTATCGCCGCGAACCAGACAATGACAAGCTACGCGAAGAAATCATGAAGCTCGTCGATACCGCGCTCGACGGTCGACCCGACTGGAACGCCCCTTACATCTTGCGGGCGGGGCTGGAAATGATGGAACGCGATTACCTGAGCGCTCTCAGGGATTACAAAGAAGGTTTCAGCCGGGGGCGTGGAAATGCGACTGCCCTTGCCCAGTATGTCCGTTTGCTGAAGGCACAGGGCAACGTCACCGAAGCGCTTGCACAGCTCGAGCAATACGACCCGGCGACCAACGTCGTACTGATCGGCCGCGATTACCCGCAGTTGTTGTTGCAGGCCGGCCAATTTCGTGACGCGGTCGACGCCGCCGATCGGATCAACGCTGCTGGCGAAGATAGTGGCCAAACGCAGCTTTGGTACGGTCAATTCGTACAGGCGGTTTCGGGTTTGCCAGGTGTTCCTGAAGACCTAAAAGAGCAGTGTCAGCAAAGCGCCGGCGAGGCCCTGTCGAGGGCCGTAGAGCTAGCCGGCGACACACCCGCTCCATGGCTAAGCTATGTCACCTATCTGCTTGCCACCGGCCAGCCGGTCGCTGCCGAGGACGCACTGCGCGAAGCACAGGTTCAGTTGGAGGAGGACCAGCAGCAACTGCTCAAAGCGCGTGGCTACGAAATGATGGGGCGTTGGTTCGATGCCGAGAACATCTATCAGACCACCTACGACCAGAACCCAGAGTCGGAGCAGGTAGCGCGACAACTGGCGACGTTCTACCTCAGCCGGCGCTACCCAAGGCCCGATGGTCCGGCCAAAGCGGCCAAGCTGATCAACGAAATCCTGCGGCGCTATGCAGCCGACCCCAATTCGGTCTCCCGAGCCAATGCCAACTGGGCACGCCGTACGTCTGCGAAGCTGCTGGCCAGCACGGGTGACTACCAAAACCTTATCAAGGCCGAAAAACTGCTAGCATCCAACGCCGAGAACGGCACGCTGGCGGTTGAGGACAAGCTTCAGATGGCCCAGATTCTCGCGGTCCGGCCCGAACCGGTTTCTAGAACCAAGGCGATCCGTTTGTTGGAAGAAGTCAATGCTCAACAGAAGCTCACGCCTGAGCTCGATTTGGCACTCGGCAAACTCTACTTCGCAGTTGGCAACTGGCCCAAGTGCCGCGATCACATGGAGTCAGTCGTGACGCGCTACCCGGATTCATTCCCAGTCCGCGACGCTTACATTCGCATGTTGCTCAATCGAGGAAGGTCAAGCAACTTGCGGGCGGCGGAGGGACATATGAGAAAACTCATCGACATCGCACCGCGGAGTCCCGCCACTTATGAACTTGTCTCGTTGGTGTACGACAAGCTGGGCGATGAGAAACGCTCTAAGCAAGCCTTGCAACGAATGTTACCCGACGACTTGAGGAAACTTGATGACAACGGCTACCGGCTGGTAGCACGAGTTGCCATGCTGCTTGCGAATTCAGGCGACCTGGATACATCTGAGCGGTTGTTGACCGTGGTTGCCCAGCGGCCCGAAGCTACGTTCGCCGACCAAATGCAGTTTACTCGATTCATAGGCACGTATCGCGACCCAGATCGCGCCTTCGAAATCCTAGGTAAGGCAATCGACGACGCGAATGCACTGGCAGTCATTGACGCGGGAACTGCGATCGCTCGCGCCAAGCGCGACGAAGTCGGGGACAAGTACGATGCCACGATTGAGGGCTGGATTGATCGAGCTGCTCGAGACGATCCTGGATCGATACCGGTATTGATTGCGCGTGCGAGCCTCCGGGACGTCCAGGGACAATACGAAGAAGCTGCGAGTATCTACCGCCAAGTGTTGGCCGAGGATCGCTTGCAAGGGGCCAACAAGGCAGCAATGCTCAACAACCTGGCCTATCTGTTAGCACTTGGGGCTGCCGACGAGCAGTCGCCCAACGAATCGGTGTCGTTGATTCGCGAGGCAGTCGACATCCTGGGGCCAATTTCCGATATCCTCGATACACGGGCGGTCATTTGGATTGGCCGGGGCGAGTATCAAGCGGCTGTCGACGACATGGAGTTAGCGGTGACCGACAAGCCTACCGCTTCGAAGTACTTCCACAAAGCGCTAGCGCACATGGGCCTAAAGCAGAATAGCGACGCTCTGGCGGCTTGGGAGCGTGCCGAGGGCCTGGGTCTGGCTCGCGATTCGGTCGGAAGGCTCGAGGAGCAGCGGTATGACAAGCTCAAGGAGCAGATCGACGCATTGCGTGCGAAGGGACAAGGTCTGTAACTCTTGGTTTGCTCCTGCGGGCGTTTATTTGTCACCTGGGGACATACGGTTTACCATGGGGAGGTCGACGTTCGCCGATCGCGGCGCGTCTGCTTTTTCCCGATGTCGGTTGTCCGCTAGGAGGCTGTACGTGCGTATGCAATTGTCGATTTATTGCCTGGTTCTGGTGACGATTTCCCATGCAACGTTTGGCCAGGAGTCAGAACCAGCGTCCGCCTACTCGCGTGGCGCCGGAGCCTATTTTGCCGGTCGCCATATGGACGCCGATCAGCAGTTGACCTCGGCGATCGAGTTCGCACCGCAAGACCCCCGCGCGCACTACCTGCGAGGGCTCAACTATTTGGCGCTTGGCGATACTCGAAGGGCACAGAGCGACCTTGCCGAAGGCGCGCGGCTTGAAGCACGAACCGGAGGTAGTTCGCCGCTGGTCGACCGTTCTCTGGCCTCGGTACAGGGCTCGGCAAGACGGACGTTGGAGCGGATTCGCCGGTCGGCTCGCGAGAGCGCAGAGCTCGAACAACTGCGAGCCGTGGCCAGCGCACGCAAAGCAGCGCGAGAACAGCGCGAGCAGCGGGTACTCCGCACCGACTATCAACTGCCCATCGAAGCGTTGGCTAGCCGATTGACGATTGATCAAGCGCGAACCGTGGCAATCAAGGATCGATCCGCTTCGGCAAATGATTTAACCCGGGTCGCACAGACGGGCGGCGCTCGATCTCAAAGAGCGGGCGATCCGTTTGCCGACGACATCTACAACGAGCAAACGACGGGGACGCCAAACAACACGACAAAGTCTGTAACTTCGGGGCTGCTCGGCATCTTTAGCCGGCTTGGCAGTCGGGCAAGCAACAGTCTTTCGGCTTCATCCGGAGGCGTGCCGATCCAACCGATGGGCATCGGGGGAGGCTCCGACCCGATGGGTGCCAGCGGTTTCGAAGAAGGTGGGTTTGGTGACGCCGAATTTGGCAACAACGATTTCCCGCCTGGCGAGTTTGGCATGCCACAAACCGAGGGCGACGATTTTGATTTTGGCGGACAAGATTCGGACAATCCATTCGACTTCGCCGAATAGCGCGGATACCGGTTCCATCTAAGCGACGTTGGGTTGTAGCGTTTGTGTGGGTTGCTGGCATTGGCGAACGGTGCTTCAGATAGCGTGGCGAACCGGAGCGTGCTATGTTGGTCAAGTAAGGCCCACTCGATTCCTTGGTCTGATAGACGCGCGATGCTGTTCATTATCTCATTCTGCCGCAGCCGTTTGAGCGCGTACTTTGTGTTCGCCATTGCAGCACTCTTGCTTCAGCCGGGGTGCGACACCGCGCCGCCAAGCCCGGCGGTCCCGAAGATTGACGCAAGTCCCCAGGCAAAATTCGACCGAGTTGTTGCGGAACTGCGCCGCAGGTTGGCGTCGGGTACGGACTCGGGAGGCGGCCGCTACACAATCAGCGATCCATACGGCACCCTAAGCATGGTGACTTCCTACGACGTGAAAGCGCCGGAGAAAATCACGATGCCGTCCAAGCCGGGTCAACTGCCTCACGCAAGAATCAAAGTCATCAGGGAATCGACCTCTGTTTCACTTGGCTCGGCGGACGACGACAAATCGGGCGACTCAAGCGACGACGACGAGAAGGTAGAGTCGCCTCCAATTCAACCGCAGGATCTCGCATCGATGGGTTATGAAGTGCTTGACCCAGAGATGGTACACGAAGACATCGTTAATGCGACGTCTCCCCGCGTGCGAGTACCCGACTTCTCGTCGCGCCAGATCAGCAGCAACACCGAGACAGTCTACGACCTGGTGTTCGAGAACAATCGGTGGCGCATGGCCGGGCCGCCCTCGGGAGACGCGCCCGAATCGACCAACGACGCATTAGACGTTGCGCTAAAACGTCAGAAGTAATCGCTGTGGTTTTGGTTCCAAGGTCAACGTGTTTCGACACGCTCCGTGCGGAGCGTCGACTTGGTTTCGATGCGCCGGCCGCCGACAAACCGCGGCGCGAGCAAGGCGTTTTGGTCGATAGGCACGGCCACGCGGACAGTGACCTGGTTGGTTTCTGGAAGTATCGTTGCCGGTTCCACGGTGACGGTAGCTCCACGCGTGCCAACCACCCCCATGATCCGTTCGGCCTCGGCAATTGCTTCATTGGCCGTCGCTCCGGGGACCATCGCAACCCGCGACGCTTCATATGCAGCGTTGTCGGCGGTGTGGCGGACGACATTCAGCCAACTGAACTCGAACAGTGCCAACACCACCAGGAAGAATAGCGGCGCGCAAATGGCGAACTCCACGATTATCGCACCGCGACGTTCTCTAAAATGGTTGGTTTTCATTTCGTCATCCTCCAGCAACCTGTCACCCGGTGGGCGTGGCACGCAGCTCCGTTGACTGCAATACTCATTCGGTCAATAACACTGGCAACGTTCGCGCGATTTCCCGAAACACTTGGCTCAGATCGCCAGCCGTATCGGCGTGGAAGTGTTGGCCACCAGTGATTTGGGCCACTTGCCGCATACGCGTTTGATCGGCACCAGCGCTAAACGAAATCGTATGAACGGTGATGTTTTGGGCAGCCGCGTCGTCGGCAACCGTGGCTGGCTCCACGCCCGTGTTGTGCAATCCGTCGGTCATTAGCACGATCGTCTTGACGGCAAAAGGTCGGGCGCGGTTGCTGGTGATGGCTGCGATTCCTTGGCCCAACCCCTCGCCAATCGCCGTGCGTCCGCCGATACCGCGGGTCATGAACTCGTTCATTTCGTTGCGTACAAGTGCGTAATTTTGCGTGAGCGGCTGGCGTACGTCGGCGACGCTGAAGTCCAGGTTCCCGCCGCTGCAACCGCGGCTGAAGTCGCTACTGTAGCTCGCAAGCGCCACTTGTTCCTTGGGAAACGTCAGCTCCAACTCTTGCAGGAAGGCCACAATGGCTGCGTCGAGAGCTGCAAACCGCGTATTCGCGTCGAGCGGTCCGCAGTTCTGGCCGTTACGGTCGCCAACCACGCTCAGGTCGAGTCCCATCGATCCCGACCGGTCGATCACCAGGCAAATGTCCCGCTCCAGGATAGTGGAGGTTGCCGACTGTTGCGGCTCGAAGTGGTCGACGCCCAGCAAGCGAGCGAAGAACAGATTTACCGGCCCACCGGCCGAACCTAGCGTGCGATGCCCGTCGACCTTGATGGCATTGATCAGGCCGGCAGTCGCGGGCGTGAATTGAAATCGATCGGTCTCATTCGGCCTCGACGAAATGCCAAACTGCACGTCGCTGGCGGCGATCTGCATCGGTGCGCCCGCCACGCGGTTGCGACTGGCGGCGTCGATCGCCGCCGCCCGAGCCGTGGCTTGGTTTTGGCTGAGCGACAGCGTCTTGGCTCCGGCGCGTGCGGCCGAGTCGGTGGCGGTTCGCAACTCGGTGTTCACCAGTTGCATCCACGCGACGTCGATCGCAAACGCGGCCATAATGGCCAGCACCGGCAACACAATCGCAACCAACACCAGAATGGCTCCGCCGCGATCTGTTCGACGTAGGCTTTTCTGTCTTAACATCGTAAGCCTCAAATCTCTTTCATCACGATGGCCGCGGCGTCGATGTTGTTGCCACGAAAGAACCGCAAGGGCAACATGCCGTTTCGGTCGGAGGGGGCCGTCACTCGAATCTCCATGTACTCGCCCTCGGGTGTGCTGACGATGTCGCTCGGCGTGACCTGGACGGTGGCGGCGTTCACTCGGCGGTCGAGTAGGATGGAGTTGCACGTGGCGCGGACGTCGTCCGCGGTGGCTCCAGGCTTCACTGCCATGTGGGCTCCTTCGTAAGCGGCCACTGATAGCGACTGTTTGAGGAACACCATGCTGCAGGTCTCGATCATCCCTAGCACCAACAGTACGATCACCGGTAGGCAGACAGCGAATTCGGCTGCCGCCACCCCGTGACGACTTCGACGAACACGTTTGGGCAAGTTCATGTGGTCGGTTCCTCGCGTTGGGCTGATGCGTCGGCCACGCGATCGATCACCCGATTCAGGTCGGCGGCGATTTCTCTCCAAAAGTCGTTATCGCGAAATTCAATCCGCTCCGGCTCCGCGCCAATCGCCAGATTGTGGATGACTTGTCGCAATCGGAACACGGGACCCGCAAACCGATGGCTCAGCCGAATCGAGTCGTACACGAACACGGGAATCAAACAGGCCAACACCAACAGCAACGGGCTGTAGGTCCACCAAGCGGCGGTCGCGATGTCGACCAACGGGCGAAACGGATTACTCATCCATTCCAAACCCAAAACCAGCAGAGCCGCCACGGCGATGTAGGCGAACCAATGCGCTACCAGTCGCTTCCATAAGGCGCCTTGCACCTGGGGATCGACGTACTCTTTGCCGCGTTTCGCTCGTTGGGACTTACTCATCTACTGCGCCTCCAAGTCTGGCGTCTCACGGCTGCTGCCGCCAACCGCGCAGCAGCCGACGATGGCTCCTGCAACATGCAAAGATACGCCACGGTTTCGCCGACGCAGTGGGCAACCGCAATGCGCGGTGCGAAGCGATGGTCGCAGCTTCAAACCCGGCCGCTAAAGTCGGCAAATGCGCACCAGACGTACTTGGCGCGCCGAATTGTTGGCACAACGCAGTTCGAAGAACTGAAGATAGAGCACGACGCGCAGTCGGACGTTAGCCAGGCGAAACCCGCTACCGCTGTGGCGGCTGCGGCGCCTGGGCTTGCCGCATTGGTTCTACGACGCGTTTCCAGCCCAATGGGGTGCGCGGTTCCTGGAACAGCTTGGCGAACATGCCCGCAAACACCGGGTTGATTTGGGCATTCTTCAAGTCGAAGCGGTACTCGTGCCAGCTCTTGTCGGGATGCAGAATTCGGAGCCCCGCCGGTATTAGCTTCTTGCCCGGTTCGTTCCGCAGCACGACCCATACGTCAGAGTAGTTTGCCGCGTCTTGCTGGCGTTTAGGCTTCGCGTGGATACCGATGAGTTTCTCGTTGCAGAGTTGCGCCGCCGGACGAAGCCAGAACCGTTCTTTCAGTTTCTTGGTATCGGCACCAAACAAGAAGGGTAGCGGCCCGTCGACGATCTGCTTGCCCTGCAGCTGTGGTGGAATGGGCGTGACCACCAACTGCTTGTCTCGAGATTTGTACTGATAGACGTTCTTACCGTTGCTCACCCAATGCTCGCCTGGTTCGGGCTTGCCATCGCCGTCCTTGGGTACTTCGTAAGTGCCCTGCACTGGCTTATTCGGTTCGGGCTGGGCGGCTGGGGCATTAGGGGCGGCCGCCTGCTGCTGCGGCGTCCATACAAGGTGCTCGGTAATCTTGATGCTGCCTTGGTCGGGCTTTGTGTAGCCGAGTTTGCCTTTTTCTTGCTTGTAAGGCCGCCCATCCGCTGGGCCAAGCATGGCCACGTGCTGGTATCGTTCAAAGTCACAGTAGAACGAGGTCACCGCGTCGCTGTCTTTTTGCCACTTTGCGAGTACCTGATCGAGCCAAGCCTGATGAGCTGGCGCGACGACAAACGGCGGTTGCGCGGGTGGCAGAGCTGCCTGCACTGGTTGAACCGGCTGTACCGCAACCGGGGTAGCTTGCTGGGCATGGAGAATACTGCATGCCGAACCGGCGGCGATCAGGACGATAGCAAGCGACGGGCGGGGCATGGGCAGTATCTCTCCGGCGCGAAGTGTCGTAGGTTTGGTGGGGTTGATGCGAGCGAACAGCCGTACTTTCGCCGCGGAAGGGCTGGGAGTGTAGCAAGCACACCGGTATTCACCTAGACCGTTTCGCGGCGCTGCCCGATAGCAACGTTTATTGCACAAGCCATGCAACTAACCTGGAGAGCATCGGAGTCGGCCAGCGCGATGCATGCAGTGCACGCGATGGCGCTTGGATGGAAGCTGACGCAGCCCGATTTGGGCAAGGCGCTGGCTCCAATGGTCGCGGCGCCCCCGATTGCGGCGCGGGGCGATTTGGCCAACCTTTCGGCCATGCTGCTCCAGCTGGCGGCCAGCGGCATCGAGCAGAATCATGCCCTCGCCAAGTCCGCACTCATCAAACTCAATGGCGAAGCGGCTGCTAGCGACGCGCTGGTTTCCAACTTGGCGGCATGGATTAGCAGCACCGAGCGCGTCTACTACGATTGGCATCGCGGGAAGAATAGAACACCACTGGTCGACGAGATTACCACCCGCACGGCACCCCTACGGCAACAATGGGATGCGCGTGGGCCCGGAATGCTGCGAGAAGTCGGCCAGCTCACCGAGCCGTGGTTCGTGGCCGAGCAGGCCACCGTGGTCGTGGTGCTTCCAATCGTTGGCGGCCATGGTTTTGCCCACTTGCCTGTGAACCACGTCACGTTCGAGGCGGTGCTTACCAACCCTCACGCTGCGCTGCCCGAATCGGTGCGACTGGCGTGGCTCTTGGGGCAGTTACCGTTCGACTTGTCGGCAGTTTCCGAGCATGTGCCGGCTGGCCGAGTAGCGCAATTGGCTCAGATGGCCATGCTCGCGCCAACATTGACTGCAGCCGAAGAGGTCGAACTGGCCCAGTGCAGCGAGGCCGATATCGCCAACGCGGCAATTGTGTGGGGCCTTGCTAGCACGCAAGTCGACGCACAACAGATTGCCCGTACGATATGGCAATGGTGGACCACCTACCAGGCGGGGCGAGTAAGTTGGACCATTGCGCTGACGGCGCTGGATCAGCTATTGAGTGCAGCAGGCCGATCTTGACCCAAGCTCGCAAAGCAGGAATCATCGCCAAGGATCGAATGTGCGCGACGGGCGTTCGCGCGTCGGCTGCTGGTGATTCGCTGTGGAGAATTGGCAAATGCGTAATCTGGCCGTGTCGTCCGCGATTCTATGTTCGCTTGCCTGTGGTACCAACGCTCAGGAGCGATTGGCGGCGTACCAGACACTCAACGTGCCGCGCGCCCACCAGCGAGCGACTTTCGCCAAGCTGGCCGCGAATCCGGGCGACCGAGTCGACCAAACGTTGGCCGTCGATCTCAAACTCGATTCGACGGTCCGAAAGGGCCACGAAACGGTGGATCAGTCGAGCAGCCAACTTGTCCGCAATCAGCAGCGAACAGTGGTTGTTGAAGAGGTGGTTGAGGGTCTCACGATCGCTGCGCGTGTGCGGTATAGCAAGTGC
>JANQOF010000005.1 GCA_028279215.1 Pirellulales bacterium | reverse complement strand
ACCGCACGGATCGCTGGGATACCGGCCCCCAGCACCCGAGGCATTCCAGCCATTTCACTCCGCTACGGCTGCGCCTTCGCTACGTGAAATGGCTGGCCTGTCGGTGATTCAGAGTTTAACTTAACAACTGGTAGCGTTCGTGGGGGCGGGTCAGAATGGTTTTGATGGCAACAACAATGGGGACACCGACGATTCGGGCGCGGCAGGATCGCTAACCGCTCAGAATGTGGCCGCCACCCCAGGCAATTTCGATACTCCTTCTTACTCATCGCTCGACGTTAATAATCTGCCGGCGGGCATGCTTCCGCCATCCTCCTTGGCCGAAGACGGCACGTTGGGTCTGGGCGGAGCCGGTTTCAGGGAAAATGCGATTCCCATCATTGTGGCCAGTGCTGACCGTGGAACACGCTTTCGACCCGAAGCAGGTGGTGTGGAACCCGACATAGTTTCGCGATTGGGTGACAGTGTGTCGTACATCCAGATCACTGAAAATGGCAAGGACGACACGCCCTTTGACGACGGTGACGAGCAAATCCGCTCTCTGTCCGAAGGGGCTCGGGTGGTGGAGACGTTTGATGCTCTCACCGAGTTGCACCCCTTAACCACGGTGATCGGTCTTGGGACCGGAGTGGAAGAGGAACCGATGTTTCGCGCCATTGCTCGGGCGACGGGCGGCGTGAACGAAACCAACATTCCGATCCCCCGCTCGGTTGGCAATGCCGTGCCCGACGACGACCTAGCGGATGGCTCGATGTACCTGAGCTTCAATCAAAGTAACCCTGGAGAATACGCCGCGGCGATTGGCGACGCGGTGCGGGCCGGTGTCCGTTTGCACGCCACCCTTCCGCCGACGGTGTTGTACGGTGCTCCCGGCATCGCCCAGTTCTCCACCGCTATGACGACAGGGGGTGCGGAGCTTATCGCCCCCACGGTGAACACCAACACCATCGACCTTACCCACGCTTCGGTTCCGGCGGACGCAAAGGAGGCGCTCTTCAACACGGCTCTCACAACCGTGGACGACAACGGCACGCCAACCAATGTTGACGACCTGTTGATGTCGTTTGGGGCAGCCAACGGCCATTACACGCTCGAACTCTATTTTGCGGAAACGGAGGGATACTTATCCGGTCAGCGGCAGTTCGACATTCGGGTGGAAGGTGCCGTGCTGGAATCGGCCGTCGATATTGCCGCCGAGGTCGGGGCCAACAAGGCGATTGTCAAGAGCTTCCCCGTCACGATTACCGATGGCCGGTTGGATGTCTCGTTGGAATCTATCGTTGGCGATGCCCCCATTCTCTCCGGGTTGCGGCTGGCCTACAGCACGCCGAGGGTGCTCGACGTGACGCTCTCTGGCTCCACCTCCACGCACGAGCCGTATAGCTTCGCCGAAGCAATGCAGAACCCCAGTTGGGTTGCCGGCGACCAGTTGAAAACGGTACCGGTGGGAGGTGTCGATACCGTATCGATTACTTTCAGCGAAGACGTGAACATTGCATCGACCGACCTGTCGGTGATCGGGCTGCGGACGGCCAATCTTCCGCAACTGGCCAAGCCGGAAGATTTTTCTTATGACCCGATGACACACACGGCCACCTGGAAGCTGACTGGATGGGATCTGGGCGATCATTTCGTTATCTCGCTCAACGAGAACATTACCGACACAAGCGGCAATGCGTTGGATGGCGAGTGGACAAATCCCGCCAATGTGAATTCCACCAGCGGAGCAGTTAGCAACTTCGTTGCCGGTTCGGGCAATGGAGTGCTGGGAGGGAGCTTTCAGTTTGTGGTCACGCTGCTTCCCGGCGACGCCGACCAGAATGCCATCGTTGAGTTATCCGACCTGAACACGGTGCTATTTAATTTCTATGTGGGCATCCTGTTCGCCGAAGGTGACTTCGATGGCAACGGCGTTACCGATCTGTCAGATTACAACACCGTTCTCTTTGAAATGGGAATCGATTTGCAATCGATATGGATCATAGCGGATTTCGATGGCGATTTAGATGTCGACGACGATGACGCCGCTATCTGGAGCGCCAACTTTGGCATGCAAAGCGGGGCCACGCAAAGCGATGGCGATACGGATGGGGACGGCGACGTGGATTTGGACGACTTTTGGGCCTTACTCGGCCAAACCGGCATTGACCTGCTGACTGCCTGAGAGAGCTTCTTGTTGACGGTAGCAAGCGTTTGAACGATGATAAGAGTTGGACTAGGGGCGTTCACTGGATACCCGGAATTCATAATGTTGACTTCATTTCGCGATTTTCGATTGGTTGCCATGCTCTGCGTCGCACTGGCAGCTGCTTGTACTTCACACGCCGTTCTGATTGACGACTTTAGTGATGGGGCGGCGTCGCTTCGCCGGGAGGTGGGTGATCCTCAAATCACCGATATACAAACCGGCCTTAGTACCGATAGCGTTATTGGCGGTGAGAGGGAGGTAACACTCGGTGCCATTGGCTCACCGGGGGCTGTCACGGTCGATATCGACACCGACGCAGAGCAGATGATTTACGACACCGACCCTGGAGTTTTGGGGGTTAATTTTTTCGCAAAGTATGGCAGCATCGACGATCCGTTGCACGTTGATTTTACAGCGGGCGGTGCCGATCGTATCCGGTTTGAATTTGAATCGGCCTCGTTCAGCGTCCCGGCACTTCTTGATGTCTTACTGACTACGCAAAGTGACGTAACAAGTACGGGTCGTACTGGCGGAAGCCAGAGCATCGTACTTACTTCGAGCGATCATCCATTCGTATTGGATGTGTTTCTTGACCAATTCTCGCAAGTTGAGCGTATGAACCTCGCTGATGTGTGGTCGATCTCGTTTGGCACTGGCAACGGCAACCTGCCCGGCAGCTTTGTGCTGAACTCTGTGCGGACCATTCCAGAACCATCGTCAGTGGCCCTGTTTGGAATGGGACTGTTGGCCCTACGCTTGGTGTTGCCGGTAAAGCGTTAGAACGCTCTGCCACGATCTTTTCTTTCCTGCGGCCAACACGATATGTGTTGTCGCAGATTGGGCTTCGGCATGACGGCCCTGCAAGCCCGCCTGGCCATCAAGCATCGACTCTCGACCATACGGGTTCGATTGACGCGAGCAGGACGGTTGGAACTGAGCCGACACATCAAGTTAGTCACAAGCGATTCATCTGATTGTTGCCCAGTGAAGGCACAATGAAGGTTCCAAGGTTCAGAACCAAATCCCTACTTATCGCCATTGCCATGGTGGCGGTATGGCTGTCTACGTTCGGTGGTTACAAAGGGTCGAACGATCTACTAGCGCACTTCTGGACAGCCATCGTAGTTGCGTCAGGCGTCACCGCCTATAGCTACCGGGAAAGGTGGCGGGCTTTCTTCGGAACGATGTTGCTGGCCACGATGAAAACGACCTTCAATTCCTATGGTGCGAATCTTACTTGGACCAGAGATGCTGCAAGGTATCTCACTTCGACCATGCACGGCGGCACATCGCAGGGCCAACTTGTCGTCAATATACAGACGTCGTTGGTATTCTTGGTATTGATCGCGAGCGCAGTAGTGGTTGGCTTCATCTGCGTAGCAGTCTACGACCACAGCAGGCGAAACGAGCAGTGACTTACTGCGCCAACGCGACCACACCAGCAAGCTGCGCTCTAGTCGGGTGCGTCCTGATCGGAAAAGCAGACCTCTATCAGCCGTCTGCCGATGCGAGACAACTCGTACTTCAACTCCACTGAGTTTACGATTTGTGTTGTGCCGATGTCTCCGCCAAGCCCGCCAATATTTGCCTCCTTGAGTTCGTCAAACCTTGCTTCGATACTAAATCTCACCATACCGCTGCTCGCAAGAGATTGTTGCTCCTCTCTAGAAAACCAGCGAGGGTAGTCTTTGAGTCTTACCAGTAACTGAGGGTCCACCGCGTCAATCAACAGGTTGAGAGACTTGGTCTCTTCCAGGGTAACCTCGCCCTGGAGAAATGCCCGAGTGACCTTGCCCATAAGCGCGGCCTTTGACATGTCGTTCAGGCGGTCCAACACGAGCACAATGTGCTCGCCAAATCTCTCCTTCTCCGCCGGCGAGGGCAACGCTTCGTCAAACCTTGCTTTTCTCTCCGCAGCCGGCAGATCACTGAACTCCTGCAAGTAGGCTATCACCTTTTTCATGTAATAGCGATTTGTGACGGACTGCGCAGTCTGATAGAGCCTGGCAAGCGTACCCACTACTGGGATCGGTGAGCCAGTCGCTGCCTCAATCCCCGCGTCAATAAGGCTGACGGACAGATCGGACAAGTCCGATTCTGCGATAGTCTGGGCTACCGATTGTTCGATCCCTTGGAGTTCCACAGTCTATCCCCTTTAGAGTTGTCCATCGGAATCCGGCCGTCGCCGCGGGCGCGCTGAGACTAGCCCGCGTAGCTGTGTTTTGCCAAAAAGTCGCGGACATCCCGCAGCAAGCGCTCCACTTCGTCTTTGGTCAGGGACGGTTTGTTGTGGGCAGCATCGTTTCCGACCGCGGCCATTGCCTCAACGTGTTTCATCACGCTCGTATTGAAATGCTTGGCCCTGTAAAGTGCGTCCTTGTAGTTGTTAAGGGTCGGTCGCTGAGTTGTAGGGGCGCAGCCCGCGGCATCACACCATGCCCGCAAGTGTTCCTCAAGTACAGCACGGCCCAGCACACCAGCAGCTAGGAAGTAGTTCTCGGTTAGCAGATATTCGGCTTGCTCCAGCAAGTTGTCAAACGCATCCGCGAGCACTAAGTCTTCAATTCGTACAAGTAGGCCGTGGTCAATTGCGTCCTTAATGGCTTCCAGAGTACCGAGCATTCGCACTGCGGAACTGTATTCATTTTGCTTTCCAACCAGGTCCGCAGCCCAGGTGTCACCTAAAGGTCCGAGCAAACGAACTAAATTCGCACAGCCGGCTGCCCACTTCGCAAATGACTGCAAATCTACGCCAAAGGGCCTCCCTTCGCTGTATACACAGTTGGGGTCGCCAGCGTCAAACTTGGTCGATAGAACGTGTTGCCCGTCCTCGATCAACCGGTCAACCAAGTCATTTTGGGCTTGTTTTCCCATGAGTCTCCCGTTCGATTTTATCTATGCATTGCTTTACCTGATTGGAGGTGGTTAGGCGGAGCATCAGTTTGCCACGCGGCGTAGAATACCATGGATGTGAGACACTCTTCCATTACCTACCGCCTTGGATCAACAACACTCCGCCGGTAGCCACTTAACGGATGAGTTTCAACCACAGAGTACGAAAACCCAACTTTGCAGGAGTTTCGTGTAACCACTTGTTTTCAAGAGCTTACCAAACGCGGCTCGCCAAAGTGCCAGGACTAAAACGAGCAATGAAGGACAACCGGGGTCGTCGTGACGCCTCAGATCGGCTAGAAGGACAAGCCAAGCGGACTAAACCGCGAAAAAAGAGAATTCAAGGAAGTCGTCATGTCAGCCGAGGCAACAGGAAAAATCGACTGGATGGCGATCGCCGTCGTCGCGGGCATTCACGTAGCGGCGCTGGCTGCATTCCTCCCGTGGCTGTTCAGTTGGACAGGAGTGACGCTAGCCGTTGTAGGCTGTTATGTGTTTGGGACGCTGGGCATCAACCTCGGCTACCACCGGCTCCTGTCGCACCGCAGCTTTAAGTGCCCGTTGTGGCTTGAGCATACGCTAGCGGTCCTCGGCGTCTGCTGCCTAGAAAAAACACCCGGGCAATTCGTCACGACTCATCGGGCGCATCATCAGCACAGCGATGACGACGGCGACCCTCATTCGCCGATCCATGCGCTATTCTGGGGACACATGGGATGGATATTCGTCGATAATCCACAGCTTACCAATGCGTCGGCTTACGACAGGTACGCCCGCGACATCTTTCGCGACCGTTTTTATTTTCGATTGGAGCGCAACGTGCTCTGGTTGCAGCTTTACGCGGCGCATGCGGCGTTGTTCTATTTGGTCGGCTTTGCCATCGGTTGGCTGACACCTGGCGGGTCGATTACCGCTGGAGTGCAGTTTGGACTGAGCTTGCTCGTATGGGGCGTCTTTGTGCGGACGGTGTTGGTCTGGCACATAACCTGGAGCGTAAACTCTATCGGTCACATCTGGGGATACCGCAACTACGAGACGCGCGGCAACTCCCGCAATAACCTGCTTGTCGGGCTCATCAGCAATGGCGATGGGTGGCACAACAACCACCACGCCGATCAGCGTGCCGCCTCGCACGGACACCGATGGTTTGAGTTAGATGTTACTTACCTAACGCTCGTCGTGCTCCAGCGTGTCGGACTCGTGTGGGACCTAGTACCGATCAGCCATCGCGTGGTTGACGGCTCCCCGTCGAAGCCCATTCCCATGAAGAAGACGGCGTAAGCATCAGTCTGTGGGTCAGCTATTGGCTAAGGACGCCCAGATTCCCGCTCACCGCGCCGCCTCTACCCCACTGATCATTGCGTGAAGAACACCCTATACTGGCAACCATGCCACAACGATACCGCATCAAATTCCCGCCCGCAGACTCTGAGCGTCTCGGACAAGACGAAGTCTTCTTTAGTCTAATCGAGAACGGTAAGGGTCGCCGGTTGAGGTTTCACGATTATGCGGAGATTTACAAGCGGCCCGGCTTGTACGAGCAAATCTTCTACGATCGCTTGAAGTGCAACTCGCCCGGCAAAGTTGCCGATCTTCTCAAGCGCGCCCTCATCACAGCCTGCGAACCCGTGAACGAACTGCGAGTTCTCGACCTGGGGGCTGGTAACGGAATGATGGGAGAAGTGCTCAAACGGGACGGAGTTTCTCGGCTGGTTGGTGCAGATATCATCCCTGAGGCCCGCGAGGCAGCTTACCGCGACCGATCCCAGATTTATGACGACTACTACGTTGCTGATTTTGAAGAACTGGACACCGATGTGCTCGAAGACCTTCGGGAGTGGTCTTTCGACTGCCTGACGTGCGTTGCTGCTCTTGGATTTGGCGATATTCCCCCCAGGGCTTTCTTCAATGCAATGAAGCTGCTCCGCACCGATGGGTGGCTGGCCTTCAACATCAAAGAGACATTTCTCGACGCCGAAGAGCAAACTGGTTTCGCGCGTCTCGTCCGCGAACTGGTCTTCTCAAAGTACCTAGATATCTACCATCTCGAACTTTACCGTCATCGTCTTTCGATGGAAGGCACACAGCTTTTCTATTACGCCTTGGTAGGGCGAATGACGGCATCAATTCCCGAAGACTTCCTCGAACAACACGGCATTCAGGAGTAGAGGGCAGTTGGCTCTCGAACCACACTAGGCCAACTGTTCGCAGCTTTGGCCCCAATCCACGATCAGAGATTTCGTGCGATTGGATGATCTTGGTAGAAATCAACTGGTCGGCCATTTGCAGCATTCTTGTAGGCCGCTAACCGTTCGGCACGGAGTATAGCAGGGCATCGGCGTGGCCCGTTATTCTCCAACAGACCTGGATCGCAATCGCTTAGTGCTTGCAAATCCCATATGTGCAGCTACAATTATTGTATCTGCACTTCATATACCCACAGTGGTTAGGCAATCATGCCCAAATACCTCATTACACGAGACGACTTCAACCGGGACCGCCAAGGACGCACGTTTACGGACGTGCTCAATGATACCGAGCAGCCGTTTGACGACGTGCTTGCCTTTTTCAGCGACAAGGATCGGCAGCGGCGGATGGAGGAATCTGAGATTCATCACGATCGGGCACCGCTGGCGGGAGTAGTTCGTGAACTCGAATCGCAACCGTCCATCCATCGTTTTCTTTCTCAAATCCATGCTCGTCGCAGTCAGCGGCTGCGACAGGCGATCGGTGTCGTAGTTCGGATCGTCATGGAACGACGGGGCTGGCAGAAGACGGGAAAGAAGGGGTCACTAGGAGTTCGCGCTCCCAAGTCGCGGTCCTCTCCCACCCACAACACCGGCGGCCTGGCACTTTGGTTTTTGCGGGCAGAGCGGTACACGCTTCCCGAGGGCCTGCCTTATCGATCAGTAAACGATCGTCGCCGAGAAATCCCGACCACCCGGCGTAGGAAGCGGACCTCTAAGACATGAAAATGAGGCAAACAAACTGACATCCCATGCCACCCTTGAATCGTCTGTCGTCATGACAGACGAGGGGTATGCCTGCCGCTTTTGCGTCGATGGGATAGAAGCTGCACGCCTTATCATCTCGCATCTGAGTCGAGGATTTGCATTCCAAACCAGCGAGCCGATGCAGGAGGGCTCCAAGCCGTCGCAACGCACCTTTCGGGTCGCATACAGTTCGGAATTGACTCAGAAAGACCTGATACGCCTGCTCGCACGCTTACCTGGACTGCGACTACAAGTGGCTCGGGCGGCAAAGCCCGATGAGGCGTCTCAGCACCTGCGGAGATTGTATTAGATGTCCATCTTAGGTTGGCTACGAGGGCGATTCTCTTCAAGAGATCAGGCGAATTGGCAATATCGTCGTGGCCTGATTCGGGCGAAGGCGGGACGTACAGTAGCAGCGATGCAGGATTACTCCGACGTGATCGAAGCGTCCGAAGTTGATCCAAACGTGCGGGCCATGGCGCGGTACAACCGTGCGCTCCTGCTTTGGTCGTCTGGGGACGAAGCGGAGGCGATTAAGGACCTCAACCAAGTCTTGGAAGAGAGCGGGGCTTCGGAGCAGGTTAAGACCGAGGCGAGGCGCAAGTTACTGCGCATCAGTCGCACCACGGAACGCGCAGAACAAGGGCCGCAGCAGTGACCTTCATGGCACCAGCATTGGGCCTGTATCGAAGCAATCAATGAAGACATACTGAAAGATGCTTTGATGAAGATTTCTGAACAACACGCCATGCAACTGTGGCACCAGTTGTTCCGTGGCCAACGGATTACGACGCTGACCCTACGCGAGGCAGCCGCGGTGATTGAGAGCTTGCCCGAAGACAGCCCAGTCCGTCTCAGACTTTCGGCAGAACTTGACGAGCTACGAGTAAAGGCTGTTACACGTGAATGAGAAAATGCCTACACCCCTGCTGCCGTCACGTAAGCGTCCTGAATGCCCCGTGTGTGGACACGTTACCTATTCCGCCGGTGGAGTTCATCCTCAATGTGCAACTGTCCAGGCCGACCGGAAGCGGCTTGGTGCGAAGGCGACAAAAGTGCGGAGTTCCAGTCCAAAGCAAACTCGTGCTGCGCGAACCAAAATGTGTCCCAAGTGCCACACTAAAACGGTAATCCATTCCTCCAATTGTCGATGCGGCTTTCAATTCACCGGCGTCAAGTAACGCCCGGCGGCACCCTGGTGGTAACGCCGATGGGCCGCGCTGCCGGACCGTTTGGAGCAGACCTATTCGACAGGCGACGATTAGCTTATACTCCAAATGGGTCAGTCGTGAGCGACATCCGCTTCTAGCACACCCGAGTGCTAGTCTCCGACATTTCTTTCGCCCGTCCCACCTGGCAGACCGCTTTGTTCTCGGGCTCGGTAGAGTGGCCGTCCCGTTTTTCCATGGGAGATTTGCAGTGGGTAAGAAACTCTATTGCGGCAATTTGGGCTACGACGTGTCGCCGTTGGACCTCGAAAAGCTCTTTGGTGAATTTGGCCAGGTACGGGATGCGCAGGTTGTGTCTGACCGCGCGACCGGGCGCAGCAAGGGGTTTGGCTTCGTGGAAATGAACACGGACGCCGAAGCTCAGGCAGCCATAACCGGACTGAACGACACTATGCACGGCGGACGGCCGCTGACGGTGAACGAAGCCAAACCACGAGAAGACCGTGGCGGTCGTCGTGGTGGCGGATATGGCGGTGGCGGACGAGGTGGACGCGGCGGGCGTTACTAACCCATCGCCCTACCGGCGTGGCGTGATCGGCTCACAACTGCCTGCTGCCCATCTTATCAAGCATCTAATCCGACGAGGCCGTTGTGTCAAAAAACCAGAACACCGCCGAAAAACGCCGTCGGGAAATGGAGAAGAAACGCAAGGCAGAAGAAAAGAGGCACAGGCGGCGCGCACGAAAGGAACAGGACGGCGACGAGACGGAATCCGACCCACTGAAAGAGGACGCCTCGGATAACTCCTAATTCCCCACGGATGATCTTCCAATTGAAGTCGAGAGTGATTTTACTATGCTGTCCACACCCGAACAGACAATCATGCAGACCTTCCGCCAATTCGGCATGACGCCTAACAAAATGCTGTGCTTCTATGGTCAAGATTTGGAAGGCAAAGAGAAAGCACTCGACAGCTTAGTGGAAAAGAACTTATTGGTACGTGAGAAGTTCCGAGGAGCTTACTCTCTCACGTCCGCAGGCTACGCACAGATGCGGTGTTCAGCCTGAATACACCTCCGTTTATTGCGAAGGTGTCAGACCTACCGAGCCTGGCACCCGACCTGTTCAGCCAAGCTCGATGGCGGGGACGCGCGTCATGGTAGAGGAATCTGCATGACGAGAGACACTTTTTCTGGCTACACCTCTACACCCGCAGGGCGGGTTTTCGCGGGTTGTAGAGGGTTTCCGAATTCTCAAAACACCCTTGTTTTCCAGTGTTTCCCGAAGAACGGCGAATGCCTTGACGCGATTTTAAGTCCAGAGCGTCTGCCAATTCCGCCACTCGGCCATGATTCCATTTTGCTGGATGCGGGAATGAGGTGATCCTGCTGCCATGCTCCTCGACGCTATAACGTCGGCCGCGCGAAGGACCCCGACGCCACGCCCCATATTCGCTTCATCGGATTACCAGCACTCGGGCCGCTCGTCCCTCGGTCCGAAAGGGGAACCGTTCCACAGTATAACGGCGCGAACCGACCTCGAATACGGACCTCCTGCGCTCTTCCGCCGAACTACCAGGTGAGCGCCAGCGTCCCCATGCTCCCCAATTCGGGCCACAAACTTGTATTCTGCCGCCCTCGTGAGAGAATGCGGGCGCTGTAGAAAGCCGCGTCGACGTTTGGCGCAGGTATCTCTTCGGTTCGCAGCTACATTCTTTACGTGGGGACACCATGATTCGCCAGATTCGATTCGGATCGTATTCGTTGTGTGCGCTAAGCTCGTTACTACTCCTGACGGCGCCTTCGGTAAACGCCATCGATCTGTACTGGGACAACGACAGCGGTAGCCTCTTTCCGTTTTACACCGATGCGAGCTTTTGGAGCACCGATGCAGCGCTCACGATGCCCGCGGGCGCCGCACCGCTGGCTGGCGACAACATCTTCTTCCTGTTCAACACCAGTCCCTACTCGGTGATTCTCAGTGTCGGCAACACGGCAACCGATGTCACCGCGAGTAACGGTGACGTCACCTTCACTGGCCCCAGCGGAACGCTGGATAACAGTGGCGTGGTGACCATCGACGACGCGATCGCCGCAGGTCTCGCGGACGGCGCGAAGGTCACACTCAATGGACCCACGTGGACGAGCACTGGAAATGCAACCGTAGGGGCGACCGGTTTCGGCACCTTCACGGTGAACAATAGCGGCATATTCACCTCCCCTAATCTGTTCGTCGGCAACGACCTTGGCGCGACAGGCGAAGTGAACGTCGACGGCACGGGCTCCACAATAACCGCGGAGGCCGAAGGCGCGGGTACCGCGATCTTCGTCGGTAACGCCGGTACCGGTACGCTCAATGTTACCGACGGGGGTTTGGTGGAAACGACCAACGATATCAGTGGCGTTGCCAACATCGAACTGGGCGTATCCGCAACTGGCGACGGAACATTGAACATCACTGGCCCCAGCTCCCTCGTTCGTGGAGAGTCTATCATTGTTGGTCGCAATGGCAGTGGGCAGTTGAACATTACTGCCGGCGGCGTGTTGAACCACAACGTGTCTACTTCTCGCACGGCCACTATTGCGTTGGAATCGGGCTCGGGCGACGCAGTCGTCAACGGCGATGGTTCGCAGTGGATTGCAGGACGCATAGTCGTTGGCAACTTAGGCGACGGCACGCTGTCGATCGAATCTGGCGGATCGGCAAGCACCACGTTCGACACCGTCCTGGGTAGTGCTGGCGGAAGTGGAAGAGTCGCCGTGTTCGGTAGCGGCACCAACAACTCGACGCTCGACATCGACCGGGACCTTTTTGTCGGCAATGTCGGACTGGGAGAGTTGTTCGTCGGGCAAGACCTCAGCGGCATAGCCGACGGCGACGGCACGCTCGAAGTTGCGCGAGACCTGAACATCGGGGCAGCGGCTGGCAACAATCTCGATAACAAGGTGATAATCAGTGGCGCCAACACCACCGCTGATATCGGCCGCAACCTCACCGTCGGCGATGCAGGCAAGGGCACCTTCGAGGCACGCAACGGCGCCACGGTAACTATCACAACGAACTTGGAAGTCGGTCTTCTCGGCGATAGTAACGGCACAGTCGTGCTGGACGGGGCCAGCACAACGCTCGTGGCTGCTCGGCTGTTCAATGGCAATGGCACGGGAAACGGATCGACCGGCGTGATGACGGTTAGTGGTGGGGCGGTGGCCACCTTTACTGGGACTAACGATTCGGCGGTCGGAGCCCTGCAACTGGGCGACGACGACGAAGGCGATGGCACGCTCACCGTCACTGGTGCTGGCTCGCTGGTGGAGACCACGAACGCCGCCGGCGGTTGGTTCATCGGCGGATCGCCAAACGAAGATGGCGGTACCGGAACGGCCAACATCCTAGACGGCGGCAAGGGGTATTCCGAGAATAATACGATTCTGGCATATCGTCCCGGCTCGGCCGGAAATCTTACCATCGATGGTGACGGATCGCTGTTTGAAGTCGATGGACAACTGCAACTCGGCCGTCAGGGATTGGGCAACGTGGATGTCACCGATAGCGGGCGGCTCGATGTGACTTCGATGCTGATCGCGGATGCGTCTGGTTCGAATGGGAGCCAACTCGACATCGCCGGCGCAGGCTCGGTGGTCGACATCGACGGTCTGTTGCACGTGGGCGATACCAATCGAGGCACTCTGAACGTCACCAACGGGGGGCAACTGAACGTTTCCTTAAATGGCGCCGGCGACCGCTTACTCATCGCCGACGAGGGTAGCTCCGACGGTTCGAAAATGAAGATTGAAGGTGCCGGTAGTCGCGTCGACTACTTTGGAACCGACCGCGTGAGCGTCGGCTTCGATGGCGGCAGCGTGGCCAATCCGGCCGAACTCGAGGTCCTCGCCGGGGGCGTCTTGCAAGCGGTGCAGCGCAACCCCGATCAAACAATCGCCAGCCAAGCCCAGCTCGTAGTCGCCGACCAATCTGGGTCGAACGGCAAGTTAACCATTGATGGGGAAGGTTCTCGCGTCGAGGCGCGATTGTTGGACGTTGGGGAGGATGGTCTTTCCAACGGCACCGTGAACATTACCGGAGGCGGGCTTCTCGAAGTGTTAGAGTTTGCTGAGATCGGCGCTGGGGGATCCGGTACCTCCACCATGACTGTTTCTGGGATGACGGGCTCGGGCGTTGGCTCCAGATTCGACGTACCGGGTGATCTGTCGATGGGCGCCGCGAGTGGTGGCACCGCCAGCGGCACACTAAACATCTCCGATGGCGGCGACGTCGATACGGGAGATCAGGGCTTCGTGGGCCGATTCAGTGGCAACACGGGAGTTGCCAACGTGGGCGGTGCCGGCGCGCTCGCTACGTGGGACGTAGAAACCGACTTGATCATCGCCGGCGCTGGCGCGGCATTCACCGATGGCAATAGCCTGACCTCGGGGGCAGGTACGCTAAACGTAATGGCTAACGGCCAAGTCACCGCGAATAACACGATAGTGCTGAAGGACCGTGGCGTCATCAACCTCACGGGAGGCGAATTGGCGGCCGACGACTTCCTGTTTCAAGACTCGCCGAATCGATCGCTCAGCCCCACGGTGAACTTCACTTCTGGCACGCTGCGCTACACGGCAGATAAGACGCTCGATGCGGACGATTTCAACGTTATCTTCGACGGCGGATCCTACGTCCTCACCGCTGGCCAGCATATGGCGATCGATGGCGTTGCTGAACTCGACGTGCCGCTCCGCCTGAATGGCGGCGAGCTCAGTGTTGGCGAGATTACATCAGCGAACGCTTCCCAACTCGACTTCGATGCTGGTACGTTCAACCTTACGAATAGTAGCCTAACGGTTGACGCCGGAGGCCAATTTGGCGCCACGATCGTGATCGAAGGCGACGAAGCCATCAACGTCGTCGACAATGGCGCCACGGTCGGTGCTGCCGGGAGCCTCAACATTATCGAAGGAGGTTTTTCCTCTGCAGACACAACCAACGACGGACTGATCATCGTCTCCAATACGACATCGGTGGATTACGATTCCGACGATACTGACTCGGGACTTACTAACAACGGAACCTTGTTGGCTGTTGATTCGACAATCGCGGGAGCGGTCGAAAACAATGGCGACATCGAGATCGTCGGGACGGTGGACTTCGTCGACGGAGTGTCGCTGACGGACGGCGGGGCGCTGGGAATCGACCTCAATGGGCTATCGAACTTCGACGCAATCTCAGTAGGTGGCGATGCTGCGCTCGGCGGCGCGCTCAACGTCGAGGTCGTTGGCTTCTCGCTTGCCGCAGGCTACTCGTTTGAGATCCTCGACATCACTGGTACGCAGAGCGGTACTTTCGCCGGTCTGTCCAACGGTGCTTTGGTCGGCAATTTCGGCGGTGTCGACTTGTTCATCGACTACGCCGGCGGCGACGGCAACGACGTGGTGCTATTCGTCGCTGCCGCTGGGCTAGCCGGCGACTTCAACGGCGACGGCATGGTGAACACCGCCGACTACACCGTGTGGCGCGACAACTTGGGCGGCTCGTTCGACCTGAATGGTAACGGCGACGAATCCGGAGGCAGCGCCGGGGTCGTCGATACGGCCGACTACGCCCTGTGGAAAAGCAACTTCGGCGCAACTGCCGCCGCCGCGTCGGCACAGGTTGCAAATGTTCCGGAGCCAGCGGGGTTGGTGCTGTTGGGTATCGCATACTTGGCAGCACTGGGAGCCAGCCGCCACACGTGAAGACGGGTAGGGTGTATGGAGCGCGAGCGTAACGCGCCGCTGGCGGCGGTGATCAATGGTGCGTTGCACTTGCGCTCCACGCACCCAACGTTGCTGTCGAAACGCCCGCATTCTTGTCTTGTGCTCGCAGTTCAAGTGGAATTTTTTTGGGAAGCTATTTTGTCATTGTCTTTACGGTTTATGTTGGTTTCTATGAACAGGAGGAGAGGCTAG
>JANQOF010000004.1 GCA_028279215.1 Pirellulales bacterium | reverse complement strand
GTGCTGGTCCATGTCACTCCGCTGGGAGTTGGCGGCAAGACAGCCGAGGAAGTACTCGCCCGATGTGGCATCACCGTCAACAAGAACATGATTCCGTACGACGAGCGAAAGCCGGTTGACCCAAGCGGCATCCGTATCGGCACGCCTGCGCTCACCACCCGCGGCATGGGTGTCGACGAAATGCAAACAATCGGGCATTGGATGCTCGAAGCGCTTCGCGCGGCCGACGACGGGTCGCTGCACGAGCGGATTCGCAGTCAGGTCCGCGAACTATGCGTCGATTTCCCCGTGCCCGCCGCTATGGAAGCGAAGGTATAATTCGTGAGCGGTGGTCGCTCAAGTGATTCAAAGGACCAACTCGGCGGAGCAATCTCCGGCCTCACATAATTATGTCAGAGAAACACCGCATTCTGATTGCCGACGACAACGAGCCCAACGTCGAGTTGCTCGAAGCGTACCTGGCGAACCTCGACGTCGACACCGAAATCGCCATCGATGGGCAGGACACGCTCGACAAAGTCTCGTCGTTCAATCCTCATCTGATCCTGCTTGATGTGATGATGCCCAAGAAGAGCGGGTTCGAGGTCTGTCGACAACTGAAAGACGACCCGGCGACCAGAGGCATCATGATTCTGATGGTCACGGCGCTGAACGAGCTTGGCGACATCGAGCGGGCTGTGGAAGCTGGCACCGACGACTTCCTTTCGAAGCCGGTCAACAAGCTAGAACTGACCAAACGCGTGGAGAACATGTTGCGCCTCTTTTCCGTGAGCGATGAGGTGGAGCGGTTGCGCCGTTACATCGAAGAGATGGAACAGCGCACAGAGGAAATAGGGGAGCCGCAGTGACGTCATTTCGTATTTGTCGGACAAGGTGTTTCGTCGGCGGGCTGCTCGTTTGCCTGCCAGCTACGTGGTCGGTGGCGGACTCTGACCTACCTGCGACTGGATCGTCTTCCGTCTTTTCCACGTCACGGACTTTGGGCGATGAGCAGCGCGTGGCCGACTTGATCGAGGCGCTGGGGAGCGAGCGCTACGTCGAGCGTCGCGAAGCAGAGCAGGAGTTGCTCGAGATAGGCATGGTGGCGTTCGACCAGATCGATGCGGCTACCGAACATGTCGACCCAGAGATATCGGCAAGCTGCCGATTTCTGGTTAGCGAGATGACGGTTCGATGGACACGCCGCGACGATCCGCCGGAAGTGAAGAAGGCGCTGACGAATTACGCCGGCCAGCCCGACAGCTACCGAATCAGCGTAGTCACGCGATTGGGCGCTCGAGGTGATCGGTGGGCCATTGCGCCGTTGTGTCGCATTTGTCGGTACGATCCAGCGCCCGAGGTTGCCCGCCAAGCCGCGATCGCGCTGTTGCGAACCGACGAGTACCCCCTCAATTACACAATCGACGATGCGGCGACGCTACTGCATGAAATAGGTGCCAGCGTTCGACCGCAAGCCGAGTGGGTCCGCCTGCTGGCTGCTCAGATCGACGATCCACATAGTGTGGCGGATGCCTGGTCGGAGGCGGTCGAACAGGCGACATTCGCAGCCGACGTAACCCAAGACGACGGGACGCTCACCCAACAAATCTCCGAGCTGTTGCGAAATCTTGTGCGCATACAGATCGATACCAACGACGTCGACGCGGCGCTCACTGCGGTCGATCGATTGGTCAGGCAAGCAAATGTCGATCCGGCGGAAGAACTAGAGCGATTGCTATCGTGGACCGCCGTTGCCAGTACCTCCGATCTGTTGGACCAATTGGCGGAGCGCTATGCGGCCGAGTTGAACTCGTCGAAGTCAGGGCTATACCTGCTCGCGCGGATGCGCGCCGGACAAGGACGCGGCCAACTTGCCGAAGACCTGGCCGATCGGGCGTTCTCCGCGCCTGCCAATCGTGGTGTGGTCGGCACACCCCAAGGTCGATTGGAGGTAGCGACCGTACTGCTTAACGAAGGCCACGTGGAGTGGGGACGCCGCGAGTTACGGGCCGCCATCGCAAAAGCGGGGCCCGCCACCGCCATTTATTCGCAGGCGGCCATGGCCCTGGCCTACTCGCTGCACGATTGGGAGCTAAATGCCGAGGCGACCGAAGTGTTGGCGGCCTTCACCAATCCACTTCGGGCCGATTCCGATCTGGCTGCCCAGTACAATCGGCTGTACGAGCAGGGGCAAAGATCGCAGATGCTTCGAATTTACCCGCTGAATGAGATTGAGGCCTATCAGCACTACTTCGATGCCTGTCGCCAACAAGCCCAAGGCGACGTCGACGCACAGTGGCGCGCTTTGCAGCAGGCCTACAAGCTCGATGACTCTAACGCCGACATCATCATCGCTATGTACCGAGCCAGTGACGGAAACCTCGAGCGCCGTGAGACCGCTCTGGCGGCCATTGAGAAGCGGGCGCGAACTCTCGAGCAAGCAATCGGCGAGTATCCTTCATCCGTGTATCGCGCAAGCAGTTTTTACAACGAGTGGGCGTGGTTGGTCGGCAACACCGAAGGCGACTTCCGCAAGGCAGTGCGATATTCGCAAAAGTCGATCGACCTATTTGACGAGCAGATGGCGATTGACCGGAGCATCAAACCCGAAGACAACGCGGGCCGACTAGACACCCTGGGCCGTTGCTACTTCTCCGCAGGTGATATTGAGTTGGCGATTGAGTATCAGAGCCAGGCAGTCAAGTACCTGCCTCACCAGCGAGTGCTGCAACGACAGCTCGACGAGTTCCGCCAGGCACAAGCCGCCGCTCAACCCTAATCCCCGATGCCGTCCATGGCGGCGTCGACTCGGTGCTGGAGAGAGAGTCTGAATGTCGCACCCACTGCACGCAATCGACCAGGGGACCGGCAGCGTACTGTTGCTGTTGCACGGATTCCCACTCGATCACACGATGTGGCGGAATCAAACCGAAACGCTCGCCACCAAGTTTCGCGTCGTAGCGCCCGACTTGCGGGGATTCGGCAAGTCGTCCATCGAGCCCATCGCCGCAAAGACAGGAATCGCGATAGCCGACTATGCCGATGATGTAGCGGCGGTGCTAGACAACTTGGGCGTGCGCGAGCCGGTCGTCGTGTGCGGATTGTCGATGGGAGGCTACGTCGCTTGGCAATTCTTCGAGCGACATCGCGATCGGGTGAGGGCGCTGGTGCAGTGCGATACGAAGTCAGTCGCCGACACACCCAAGGCGCGAGAGACGCGTTACCAAATGGCCGAGAGCGTCGAAGGTTGGGGCGCGGCGCACGTGGCCACGCTAATGGCGCCAAAAATGCTCGCCGCAACCACCTTGAGCAGCAATACGAAGCTCGTCGACGAGGTGACCGACATCATCAGCCGCACCGACCCCGTCGCCATTGCCGCGGCTCAGCGCGGCATGGCGCATCGCGATGACAAGTCGGAGTTGCTGGGGGCAATCGACGTGCCGACGCTCTACATGGTGGGCGAGGAAGATGCGATCAGTCCGCCCGCCGAAATGCGAGCTATGGCCGATGCGACGCCAGACGCAGAGTATGTCGAAATCCCTAACTCCGGGCATCTAAGCCCTATGGAGAATCCGCACGCGGTCAATCATGCGATTGACGATTTCATAGCGCGGCGCTTGTAGCACAACGCGGAGCGTCGATTTAGTCAGGTAGACGGAAGAGCGATTGACTCTTGAGAATCACTCGATCGTCGGGAAAAGTGTGGAACGCCTGAATGCGCAGCGCTTTGGCTCGTGATTCGAAGTGAATATAGCTCAGCGCGCCGAGTCCTACGCGGCCGCCCGACTCGAACTGGTACAACAAGCTATGTTTCTCACCCGCCAGTTGTAGTTCCTGTTGATAGGAACGAATGGTAGCGGCGTCGACTGGCTCGAGCGTTAGGCTCGTTTCGTACACAAGTCCGCCGGCACATTCGATGCGGTCTTCATGCTCGCCTCGCATCCGATGATTCATCAGCCGACGCTTGATCGGCAGGTCGTGCAACGCCGAGGTGGCCACTTCGGTGAGCATCAATCCTTCAGGCTGCTGCCAGCAAATCGCATGGCCCATGCTGGTGATTTTGAGAGTCGCCGTGTAAGCGGTACGCTCAATCTTGCGCTCTCGTTGCACTTCAAAAAGCTCAGGATGCAACGATCGCCCATAGAGCTGGAACACCAAGTCAGCGATTTTTGGGCGAGCGGAAAGCACAACTCTTCTGCTTATGAAATCGAGGAATGTTCGCGAAAGTCAAAACGGTCACGATGCTGGCATCGATACATCACGGTGGTAAGGCAGCGGACGTGATTGCCACCTGATATCCTGAATTATACCTTCCTCATGCGCACGCTACAAAGGTCGATTGACAACTATCGAAAAACACCGCATTCACTCTTGACGAATCCTGATTGGTAACTCTCGCCGCCATGCCTCGCCGCTTGCCACCGTTGCTCGACGTGTACCACGACTTGCACGCAGCGCTTGGCCCACAACATTGGTGGCCAGCGGAAACTCCGTTTGAAGTAGTGGTCGGCGCTGTATTGGTGCAGAACACTTCATGGAGGAATGTGGAGCGCGCTATCGCCAATTTGAAGCAGCACGGTTTGCTAGAACCGCACCGCTTGGCGCTCGTTACTAGGCCGCGACTCGAACGATTACTGCGCCCCGCGGGCTACTACCGTGTGAAAGCCAGACGGCTTGGCAACTTTCTCAAGTTTCTCGTTGACGAGCACGCCGGTTCGCTCGACAGCCTGTTCGCCTTGCCACTTGCCGTCGCCCGCGAGCAACTACTATCGATCAACGGCGTCGGTCCAGAAACAGCCGATTCGATCCTCTTGTACGCTGGCAACCTACCGAAATTTGTTGTTGACGCTTACACCAAGCGCGTGCTCGTGCGGCACGGTTGGCTCGACGCGTCGAGTGGTTACGGCGACATGCAACAGCTCTTCGAGCAGCGCTTAACGGTTGATGTGTCGCTATACAGTGAGTTTCACGCGCTGATCGTCCGCGTGGGCAACGAATACTGCCGGGCAAAGCCCAAATGCGACGCCTGCCCGCTGCGCCATCGTTTACCACGTAGCGGGCCATGCGACTATTAGGTTCTCAAAACCCTCTCCCGTGAGGGGAGAGGGTGGCCGAAGGCCGGGTGAGGCGCGTAAGTGAGTTCGCCAATAGCCCTCACCCCAACTCTCTCTCGTGCTTCGGGAGACGGGGCAGTTACGAAGCGGCTGCAAGTCGTCTACCGCTACTCCTTCAGCTTTTCTTTCAGCAGCCGTCGAAGCTGGCGGATGTTTCGGGGGTTCTGTCCAAAATCGCCTTTGCCGATTCGCGATGCGCTCCGCATGTGAATCATCGATTGGCCGTCCGCATCGGTATCGATGGCTAGCGTGACGTCGTCGCGAAACCGCAGCAATCGCGTCATGTGCACCAGGCGAATCACGCCGCCAGTTGCGGATGGTTTTGCATCCACGAACTCCCAATCAGTTTGGGTCCGACCAATCGCCTCGGCGGCGTCGGAGACTTGGTCGAATGTGGAAGTCGTCGCCAGCGGTCGCAGCCCTGTGTCGGCCGCGTCGACGGATGTCTCCGCAACGTTTGTCGTCAGGTCGCGGCTCCAATCGTCGATGGTGAAGAACAAGACGATCAGAGGAATCGCTATCAGAGCGACTAAGATCCAGGTCATTCTTTGGCGGGCGGTTGGCATCACTCGTTCGAGATGGGCGAATCCGGTAGATTACCTTTAAAGCCTTGCCGCCGAAAGTCGAAACCAGTTCCAAAGCGACCGCCGTGGCCGATCTGTTTGCCAATCAGGAAGCCGACAACCTTGCCCGCGTGCGTCCGTTGGCGGCGCGGATGCGGCCGCAGTCGCTCCAGGAATTTGTAGGGCAGCAGCACCTGATTGGCGAGGGGCAACTACTCTGGCGGCTACTGAAGGCGCAGAAACTCGGGTCGGTCATCTTCTACGGCCCACCAGGCACGGGCAAGACAACGCTCGCCCAACTGCTGGCGGGACACTTGGCTTACGAGTTTCGACAGCTCAGCGCGGTCACCAGCGGCGTAAAAGACATTCGCGAGGTATTGGAGTCGGCCCGCGACCGCGTGGCCACCGGCGGGCCGCCGACGCTGCTATTCATCGATGAGATCCACCGCTTCAACCGCGCCCAGCAGGACGCGCTGCTTCCTGACGTGGAAGAAGGCGTCGTGATACTAGTAGGGGCGACTACAAGCAATCCGTTCTTCGCGGTGAACTCGGCGCTCGTGAGTCGCAGTCGGGTGTTCGAGTTTCAACCTCTGTCGCGCGACGACGTTCGCAAGCTGCTCGAAACGGCGCTCGCCGATCGCGATCGTGGGCTCGGGCGGCGGAAGGTTCAAGCCGCCGACGACGCCCTCGACTACTTGGCCGACATTTGCGATGGCGACGCCCGGCAGGCGCTGGCGACGCTCGAAGTCGCAGTGCTGTCTAGTGGTTCGAGCGATGCGGCCACGACGCTCACCAAAGAACTGGTGGCGTCGGCGGTGCAGCGACGCGCGGTTGCCTACGATCCATCGGGCGACGAGCACTACGATTGCGCGAGCGCGTTGATCAAGAGCATCCGTGGCAGCGACGCCGATGCTGCCGTGTACTGGCTGGCGCGGATGCTCGAAGGGGGCGAAGACGTGCGGTTCCTCTGCCGCCGGCTCGTGATCCTCGCCAGCGAAGACATTGGCAATGCCGACCCCCACGCATTGCCGCTCGCAGTGGCGGCCATGCAGGCGACCGAGTTTGTTGGCTTGCCCGAATGCCAGCTCACGCTTTCGCAAGCGGTGACCTACTTGGCGTGCGCTCCCAAGTCGAACGCCGCCACCGTGGCTATCTCCGAAGCCAGGTCCGACATCACCCACGGCCGTACCGTGCCCGTCCCCCGCCACCTCCGCGACGGCCACTACGCCGGCGCCAAACGCCTGGGCCACGGCGAAGGCTACGAGTACAGCCACAACGCGGAAGACGCCATCGCCGCGCAAGACTACCTGGGCGTCGACCGCGAGTACTACCACCCCACGGATCGGGGGTTTGAGAGGGAGTTGGCCGAGCGGCTGTTGAAGATTCGGGAGAAGTTGCGGGGTGGGGAGGATGAGGAGTGAGGGTGCAACGCCTTCGGCGTATAAAGCCGAGGCAGGTTGCGCCCGTTATCCGGCAAGACTCAATATCCAGCTGATTAATGGGCCGTCGCTACGAACTACGCAACATTCAGCGTTGAAGCCGGAGCTCGTCTGGCAGCTACTTGAATTCTTCAAGCTCTTCCAGAACCTCTTCTACTCGCGCGGCCCGCGTTTCTTCTCTTTTGGCCGATGATACCCGATGCGCGAGCCCACGACGTTTCCCCGGCGTGAGCGAATTCCAGACTGCGGCAACGGCGCTGTTTGAATGTAAGGCCGCATCCAGTTCTGGTGGGACGTCAACAGCGTCTTGATCCGCGACTATGAAGCGTGCTGTCGTCGAGTCGCCAACCTCTAGTTGGGCGGTCTTGAGAAAATTCTTTGAGAGAATCAAGTAGTACTTGTCATCGCCAGCGGGTTGAAATGCACCCTTGTACGGCTGGTCTGCAACGTAGCCAGTGATTCGCAGTCGCGGGTTCTCAGATAGCGACAATGCGGACACGACTGCCGGTGGTGCATAGAGTACAGTGTACGCCATGCGACCAAAATCATGCGCGGAGACAGTAGCATCGAACTGAAACTCGGACTCGCTCATCTACTCACGGTTCATGCCGCATGACTTGTTGTAAGTTGCCGATTGCCAACTGAGGTACGGCTTGTCAGTGAGAAAGCAGTATAAGTCGCTGACGCTGGGCAGCCTAGGCAATCTCTCTCGGCGTGAAAAACCTGACCGGATGAGCGCTCCGGAGTGGACACCTGCCAGTTGCTACGACGCCCCAGTTGGCCGGCCAAAAATCGTTGTGGAAATCGATTCTCGATTTGATCAAATGGAACTGCCGTACGATGTTTAGTGGCGAGTGCTAGTGGTGAGAGGCGTTCCCCGGAGATGGGTTTTGCCCCAACTGCTGTCTTGTGCTCGCAGTTCAAGTGGAATTTTTTTGGGAAGCTATTTTGTCATTGTCTTTACGGTTTATGTTGGTTTCTATGAACAGGAGGAGAGGCTAG
>JANQOF010000060.1 GCA_028279215.1 Pirellulales bacterium | reverse complement strand
TCCATGGCTTGTCTCCGATGGTTGGTCCCAAAAGAAACAAGTATGAACGCGAACTCCTTTTTGTAACTCCACGACTGCTAGCAACTGCATAATGTTGCCCGAGGGGAGAGGGTGGCCGAAGGCCGGGTGAGGGGCGAGGCGTAGTTAGGATGTTACTGCCCTCACCCCAACCCTCTCCCGTTGAACGGGAGAGGGGGCAACTGTTGAACGGCTTCCAGTTTCACGGCGACTTTTGGAACTACAGAGTCGAAGCCCCAAACGAATCAAGCGGTGACTCAAACGAGGGGAACATGGCTGCCAACACAACCACCACATCAGACGCGCCCGTCGTCGAGAGCATTGTTTGGAACTTTCCGAATCAGCTCTCTGCCGCCCGCATCGTGCTTGCGTTAGTCTGCTTTGTGACCATTTATATGGAGTGGTACCTGACGAGTCTGGTATTGTTCTTGCTTGCCGCGGCGACCGATTGGCTCGATGGATACTGGGCCCGCAAGTACGAACAGATCACCCAGCTCGGCCGCATTCTTGACCCGTTTGCCGATAAGGTCATCATCTGTGGCGCCTTTATCATGCTTGGTGGAATCGCCGACTCGATGATCGCGGCCTGGATGGCCGTAGTGGTAACCGCGCGTGAGTTATTGGTCACAGCCCTGCGGGGTTTGATCGAAGGCCGTTCGATGGACTTTTCGGCGAAGTGGGCGGGGAAAGTGAAAATGGTCTTGCAGTGTGCCGCGGTGGCGATGAGCCTGTGGCGACTCGACGTGATCGACACCACCAACGCGACGTCGCCGGTGTACGACAACCTCTTGGTCGGCGTTGTGTGGGCGTCGCTCATTGCGACCGTCTACAGTGGCTGGGGCTACGTGAAGCTAGCCCTCGAAATGCTGCAGCAGTCCGGCAGCTCCGACAATTAGCGCGCACGCATTCATGCAGCAAGCAGACGTAGAACTGTCGCCACTTGCTGGGGCGCTCGTGCTATTCGTTGCCGTGGCGGGCTTGGCTGCCTTCGTAGCTTGGATACGACGCTGGATCCGCCAAGGCTACGTGCTCCAGTATGAGCCGCGTCGACGACCGCCCTGGGGCCCCGCCGCTGGGGCGCTGGCCGCGTTGATGACCTTGATGGGATTGATGAACCTGATTGCCCTCCGGGTAGGGGATCTGGAAGAGGTCGAGTTCTCGCCTTCGGCCTTCGTCAGCGCCCAGCTGCAAATGGCGACCATCCAACTAGCGTTCACCGTGGCGATTCTAGCGGTTTTGGTCGCCTTGCTCGGGGCGTCGCGCCGCGACCTTGGTTGGCCGACGACAACGGATCAGCTTGGTAGCGACGTTGCCCTTGGCGTGTGGTGCGCGCTCGCCAGCTTGGTGCCGCTCTACGCACTGCAAGTGTTGGCGGTCATGCTGTTGGGCGTGCCACCAAGCCACCCGCTACTCGATCAAATGGCATCGACACCAGATTTTGGAGTGTTCGCGGCCGTCATGTTCACTGCCGTGGTTGCCGCGCCGCCGTTCGAAGAGATTGTGTTCCGGCTCCTGCTACAAGGTGGTCTTGAACGTTTGGAAGACGAACGAATCGCCTGGCCGCTTAGCTCCGAACGCAAAGCAGCCCAACTCGAAATGCCTCCAGAGGAGCAAGGAAGCGAACTGCTGGCCGAAGCGAGGCCGATCGAAGAACTGGGCCCAGTGGAGCCAGGCGGACGAGGCGCCATCGGTAGCCTCGGCCATGGCTGGGCGCCGGTTCTGGCGTCGTCGTTTCTGTTTTCCATTGCCCACTTGGGTAACGGCCCAAGTCCGATCGCACTGTTCATCTTTGCGATGTTTCTGGGCTACGTCTATCAGCGCACGCACCGGATCCTCCCGTGCATTGTGGCGCACGTGACGCTGAATCTCATTTCCGTGTTGGTGATGATACTCTCAGCGACGGACAAGTAGCGCGTCACGAGATTAGCGGACCAGATTGCCGTCGGGCGGCGTGTCGAGTTCCGCAATCGCGTCACGTAAGCGAAACTGCCCCACCGTGAACTTGGTACCTGCTTCGAGTTGCGGGACGAATTCGACCTCGTCGTCGAAGTGTTCGCGCACGAACTTGGCGAACAGTTCGCGGTGCGTCGGTCGGGCGATGAGCCGGATGTCGTCGCGGCGGTAGACATCGTGGGCCAAGTCGGAGATGGCGAAGCGCTTCTTCACCGATTCGTGCCACACAGTTTTCTGCGTCCAAGCGAGACTCAAGAACGACCCGCTCGGCCAGCGATTCAAGTTGTCGAGCGGTGAGACTACTTCGTACGGCAGCGCAGCTTCCCATGTGACGTACAGCGTTCTGTCCCATGGTTGCACCTCGTCGAGGAACTCCGCAAGCAGCTCCCGATCGCGATGCACGTGTTTACTGCGCCGCATTTGGCTGTAGACGCCCATCACCAGCGCGACCGCCATCATGCACAAGGCGAGACGTTGGAGCATGGAGTGTTGACGCCAATTGCGATATAGCCAGAGCGACGAGAACAGTTTCCAAGCCCGTTGCGACGACGCCCGGGTTGCCGCGTCGCGTCGCCAACCCAAAGCCAGCAGCGAAACGGCCAACGGAAACGACATCACCGGAAAATAGACGCGCGTCGGTGGTGATTTTTTCGCCCAAGTGATCAGCGCAATGACCGCGACTGCCGCAAGCAGTGTCCAACTTACCGTCCGCGTGGCTGTCGAGCCGCCTTGTACAATCAGCATCACAAACGGCAGCACCAGCAACACAGATAGCACCGCCCGATTGCGGACGATGTCGCGGAACGTGGTCAACCATCGCTCAACCGTTTGCCGGTGCTGCTGCCAGGCGAATCCATTGACGATCGCCTGCATTTTCTCCGGCGCGTAGACTGCGGCGTTGTCGGAAAACCAACGCGCGATCATTGCGTGGTCGTTCTCCGTCCATCCCACTTGCTCGAACAGCGGCGCGGTCTGCGGCGTGTAGGCCGTCCATTTCTCGTCGTGAAACTTCCCACGCAGTTGATTAAGACTGCGATACCCGGCCCACTGCGAATCGAACTCGTAGCATTGATGGTCGTACGCGATAGCGCCGGCGAGGACGCCAGCGGCTGATACCAAAGCGACGGAGCAGGGCAGCAATGCTCGGCGCGAGAACGTGCTGAGCAGAGCCAACATCAGGAACACGGGTGCCGAGATCAGAACCGCCAGCAACAAACTCTCGATACGTATCAATCCACCAAGCACGATCAAGCTGGTCGCCACCGATAGCATTCCGCCAACGGGAGCGGCTGGCTGTAACGAACGTCGCCGCCACGCGGTTAGTACGAGGAACAACCCAGCGGTGGCCGCGACGAACGCCGTCGATGTGAACTGAAGCCGGTTGAGCAGCGGCAACTCGACAAGCAGGAAGTAGAGCACATAGGTGCCCAGTCGAAGGCTGATTTCCGAAGCCGGTGCAGGAGCGACGCGGGCTAACCAGGCCTTCGTGTCTTCGACCACCGGCCTGCCGACCGTGAGCGCAACGTACAACAGGGCTACTTGAGCAATGACGTGCGTGCTGAGCAGGTACAAGCCATACCAGGGAACGTCGGGCGCCAACGTGTATAACCGCTTCAGCACCCCGCCCAGCAGAATGTTCGTAAACACGAGGTGAGCATCGGGCGCGACGCCGATTCCCTTGCCCGACGCGACCATTGTCATGAATACGTCGTCGTTTGTGCCGTAGCTAGGTGCAAATGCTGCGACAACTACCATCTGTAACGGCAACACGATGGCCAGAGCAAACAACAAGGGCGCAGCATTGGCGAAACGACCTACCGCTTGGCCAACGCGGCGCGTCGACCTGCGCTTTACAGGCTCGCTAGCCGGACTGACGTTGTTTTCTGCGGCTGGCGACGGGGTGGGCGTCACGGCTTGGCGTCCTTCTTGGTAAACGTGCCGAACAATCTCAAGTGCCGAAGTGAGTTCCTAAGCGGCGCGGCGCAATTCGTGATCGTCCCAAATGGTGATTCGTCCGCCTTGCGCCTTGATGCTTCGTTGCGCGGCTTCAAGAATCCGGACCACACGCAGTCCCGCCTCGCCGCTGGTGATGGGCTGCTTGTTTTCGCGGATGCTTTCCGCGAAGTGGGCGACCATTTTCGAAAGCGGTTCGACCTGCGGTATGTGCGGCGACCACACGTCACCAGTACGGTAGCCGACCATCACGCCTCGCTTGGCTTCCACGTCGTCGCTGATGGTGATGCCGCGATCGTAGACCTTTACTCGCTCGGTCGGTTCGAGATCGTCGTAAACGATGCTTTTTTCGCTGCCACCGATAATGAAGTGACGCACCTTTACCGGACTGAGCCAATTGACGTGGAACGAGGCGAGCAATCCGTCGCTGAAGTCCAGGTTCAAATAGGCAACGTCTTCAATACCGGCCATTTCGTTCGCATGGCAAGCGCCAAACGCGGAGATACTCCGCGGCAACCGCCCCACGAGATAATCGAGGATCGAAAGATCGTGAGGTGCCAAGTCCCATACGACGTTCACATCGTGTTGGAACATGCCCAGATTGATTCGCACGCTGTCAATGAAGTAAAGGTCGCCAATTTCACCGGAGTCGACGACTTGTTTGATCTTCTGCACCGGGCCGCTGAATATGAACGTGTGGTCGACCATCAGCACTCGGTTGGCTTGGCGCGCGGCGTGGACCAATTGTTCGGCTTCGGCGACCGACCCGGCGAGCGGCTTCTCCACCAGCACGTGCTTGCCGTACTCGAGTGCCGCAACGCCCAATGGCGCGTGCGTGTGTACCGGCGTAGCGATAGCCACGGCGTCGATGTCGGCTCGCATCAAAATGCGATCGAAGTCGTCGATCGCATCGACGCCTGGATACGGACGCAGCACCTTGGCCAGCCGGTCTTCGTCACGATCGCACACCGCCACCAATTCGGTGTCGGGGCAGGCCGCGAAATTACGGATGAGGTTGGGGCCCCAGTAGCCGGCACCGACAACAGCAACGCGAATCATTTCAGTGTCCTTTCGACATTCACTCTTGCGAGTAAGAAAAGTTGGCTTGGTGTTCCCGTAGTTACGCTGCTTCTCTCAGCGGGGGCGACTCGCCCGTCTTTTCGATCGTCGGTATGCTGCGCTCGACAATGTATCGGGGGCGACCACGAGCTTCGTCGTACGAGCGCCACACGTATTCGCCCAGCACTCCGAGCATCGTCATCATGATTCCTTGCCCAACAAGCAGTACGGTCATGAGCGCCGCAAATCCAGTTCCCGTGTCGATCCACCCGACCAGCCGCCCAAACACCACAAACGCCGCGTAGGCGAAGCCCGCCAGCGCAACGCCGATTCCTACCAGCGACATTCCACGTATCGGGGCGTAGCTGAACGACACCACGGAGTCGACAAACAGTTTGATTTTTTTGGCCAGGGTCCACTTGCTCGAGCCATGCTGTCGGGCCTGTTTGACGTACGGTACAAACGCTTGGCGAAAGCCCATCCACAGAATCATTGCCAGGATGCTGGTGTTCTTTTCGCCGACCTCGTTGTAGGCGTTGATCACCTTGCGATCGACCAACAAAAAGTCGGCGCCCTTGGCAGGCATGTCGGGCAACGCAAACCGCCGCATCAGCCAGTAGTAGGCGGCGGCGCTCGCTTTGGTCGACCACTTTTCGCCTTCTCGCGCTAAGCGAACAGCCCAAACTACGTCGGCGCCCTCTCGCCAGCGGTGCATTAGTTCCGGCACGGTTTCGGGCGGATCCTGCAAGTCGGCCGCCAGCAACACGGCGCACTCTCCTGTTGCATAACGTAGCCCTGCGGAGAAGGCCGCGTGCGAGCCCGAGTTGCGCGATAGCCGAATGTAACGAACTCGCGAGTCTTGCTCCGCCCAAGCTTGTGCGATTTGCGGGCTGCAGTCACTCGAATGGTCGTCAACCAACACCACCTCGCACTCGCCGGCGAGCGATTCCATTAGCGCAGTGATCCGCTCACGAAATATCGGTAGGTTCTGCGATTCGTTGTAAAACGCAGTCACTAGGCTAATCGTAGGAGTCGTCGGCTTCGACACGGTATCGCGGCGCAGTGCGCCAGTCCTTGGGTGACGGGTAGGGCAGTGGCTCTAGTGGCTGGCTATCCGGCTTGTCTTAGGTGACTTGGCGCTTCCAGGTTTGCGAGGCGGTGTTCTAGCTCTTCGATTCGTCCGCGGAGTTGCAGCACCTCTTGGCTTGCATTGAGTCCCAGCGACTCGCGAACGCTCTTGATGACCGCGGCCGCCGATGTGTGATCTCCGGCCGGGTCGCGCAACTTGGTGATTCGCAGGATCCCCTCGCCGCACAAGACGTCAACTGTGCCCGACGAAGCATCTCGATCGATCACACGACCGGCGACACGGCCTTCGTACACCCACGGCGAGTCGAGCACGCGGGCTTCTTCCACAACGAGTTGCGCGCCGCGATAGAAGGTGAACGCTCCGGGTGCGGGCGAACCCAACGCCCGGACAAGGCGGGCAATCGAATCGCTCGACGCGGTCCAGTCGATCTCCCCGTCGGTAGGATTACGGGCACAGGTGTAGGTCGCTTGGCTATCATCCTGCTGGGTTCCGACCGGCGGCGCGACCTTTGCCGCGTCGAGATACGCGTCGAATAGGTCCACCGATATCTCCGCGATCCGACGCTGGATCGATTGGTACGACTCGGCTGGTTCTGGAGTGATCGCCCGTTGGAAGTAGACATCGCCGGCGTCGACCGAATCGGTGAGTTGGAACAGCGTCGCACCGAGCTTGTCGTGCCCGAGAAGCAGTCCCCAATTCGTAGGGGCGAATCCTCTCAACTTTGGCAGCAGCGAATCGTGGACGGCGATGCCGCCAAGCGGGGCAGCCGCTAGCACGTCGGTAGGAATCAGAGTGCGCCAGCCGAGGCAGAATACGACGTCGGGCGCTAACTCGTCTCGAACCAATGAGGTATGTTTGGCGGATACCTTGCGCGTCGCTTTTACGTAGATGTCGCGCGACGCAAACTCGTTGGCGATCCGCTCACAGTAGCGATCGGTTTCGTGCGGGTCTTCTTCGAACACGAGCGCGCCAACGACGTTCTCGCCACGCTCGATTAAGCGCTGCGCAAGTAGGTATCCGCGGTAGAAGCCGCCAACGAAGAGAATACGCATGGTTCCAGTGGGCGTTAAGCTGTTAGGCACCTCACGCCGCTTTTGATAAGTCTTCGGCACCAGAAGCGACAGTAGGCGATTCGTCGGATCGCCGTTCGAGGTGCGGGTTCGGACTTATACGGGCTGGGTTACCGCCCAACAACCCCAATAGTGCTGGCAGCGACATCAGCACCATCAGCAGTCGCGTCACTAGCATCATTTCGGCCCCGTTGGCCGAGCCAAACCCGCCGAACAACTCACTGGAGGTTGCCTCGGCAACGCCAATGCCACCGGGCGTGATCGGCAAGCAGTTGGCCAGCACCACCATCGGACCGGCCAGCAAGCCCGCCGACCAATCGACGCTGCCGCCCAGCACGCGATCGGCGGCCACCAAGGAAAGCGCCGTTAGCAAGCTGCTGAGAAGTGAGATACCAAAGCAGCCGAGTAGGCCAAGCTTCGAGTTAACGTACAGGTGGTGCGACTCGCGCATCGATTGTAGCAGGTTGGCAGGCACAAACCGCGCCACAAGCGGATGCGTGGCAAACGAAACGGTGAGTGCCACGGCAAGTATTGCCGCGGCAAGCAAACCCGCGGTGCTCCATGCCAGATGCCCCGTAAGCCCATCGAATTGGCCCGACCGCAAGAATAGCGCGGCGGCAACCGCACCAAGCACCAGTAGACTGAGGATGCCGATAAGTCGGTCGACGACCACGGTCGAGAGGCTTCGTAGTCGGGACGTAGGATTCCGCCGCACCACAAGCAGGCTCTTGGCCAAATCGCCGCCGGCCGCGCCTGGCAGAATGGTTGCAGCCAGGTAACCTGCCCACGTTAACTTGAACGCCTGCCACAACGACGCGTCGATGTTCTGAATTCGCAGCAACCAGTACCACCGTACCGCCGGCAGCATCATGGCGGCCAATAGCATAGCCGCCAGCAGTGCCAGCTCGGGCGACAGCGAGACGTTGGCCAGAGATTGGAAGCTAAGTCGACCTGTGCATAGCCAGGCGATAATCCCAACCGCAAGAGCGAGCTTAACCACCCAAGTCAGTTTTGAGTTGATCGGAAGCCCGCCCAGTTTGGTCTCCGACGGTTCCGATGTTGCTAGACCGCTGTCGCCGTGCATGATCGTCGAACCTCATGCGGCAGTTCGGCTGTGAAGCATGGCGATTTCGTCAATCGCGTCGAGCACCTGCTGTTGTTCGTCGTCGGTCATTTGTGGGTATAACGGCAGCAACAGCGAGCGCCCACTGGCCGCTTCGGACTCGGGCAGCAATTGCGGTGCGAGATCGGCGCAGGCCGGTTCTTTGTGCGACAACATGATGCCTCGCCGAGTGGCGATTCCCTTGTCCAACAGTTGCTGCATCAGCTCTTCGCGCCGTAGAGGGGCATCGGCGTCGAGGTGGGCGGCGTAGCTCTGATAGTTCGATTCGGCGTAGTCGGGAACGTAAGGCGGACGAAGCCAAGGATGTTGCAGTAGGTGCGCCGTGTAGCGGGCGGCGCGCTCCTGACGACGGGCTACGATGCCCGGCAGGCGTTGCATCTGCTCCAGACCAATCGCCGCCTGGATGTCGGTCATCCGGTAATTGTACCCAGGCATCTCGTACTGTTCGATCATTACCTTGCGCGATGCATGGCGCGCCGTGTCCGAAACACTCATGCCGTGCTGGCGCAGTAGGCGCAATTCGTGGGCGTGCTCGGCGTTGTTCGTCGTAATCATGCCGCCCTCGCCGGTAGTGATTACCTTGCGTGGGTGAAAGCTGAAGCAGGTAAGGTTGCCACGCCCTCCGATCGCCTGCCCACGATGCCGACTGCCAATTGCACAAGCAGCGTCCTCTACGAGTTGTAAGTTGTGTTTTTTGGCCACGGCGTCTAACTGGTCGAGGTCGGCCGGCAAGCCGATTTGATGCACCAGCAAAATGGCCTTCGTCCGCGGCGTAATGGCTCGCTCAGCCGCTATCGGGTCGAGGTTGTAGGTGCGCACGTCGACGTCGGCGAAAACGGGCGTCGCCCCCGTGTAGCGAATCGCGTTGCACGTCGCGATGAACGACATCGACGGACAAATTACCTCGTCGCCTGGGCCGACTCCCGCGATCAACAGCGACAAGTGAAGCGCCGTTGTGCAGTTGCTTGTTGCCACGGCGTGCTCGGCGCCGCAGTAGCTGGCGACTGCCTGTTCGAACTCGGCGACCTTCGGCCCTTGTGTCACCCAGCCACTCTCGACGGCAAGCCGCGCAGCGTCGCCTTCCTCGGCACCCAGCATAGGTTTCGTAATGGGGATCATCGTGCGTCGCGACTTAATTGGAGGTGGTTCTAGGCGGCGTCTTCGTAGGCCGATTGTTCACCCCGCGCCAGAACGCCGCGACGCCATTCAACCAACCGGCGAAGGCCTTCGTCCAACGAGACTTGCGAGCGAAAACCGAGTAGGCGTGCGGCCTTGGTGGTGTCGGCTAGACGACGTGGAACCGGGTTGACCGATCGCTCCGGAAGATACTCTGGCCGTACGTCTTCGCGACCCGTTACCCGGAGTAACGCCTGAAGTAATCCATGCAAACTCGTCTCGGTGCCACTGGCCACATTGAACACTTCGTCAGTAACGTCGGAATTCAACGCCAACACGTTCGACTGTGCGACGTCCCCCACGTACACAAAGTCCATAGTTTGCTTGCCATCGCCGAAGATCTTTGGCGGCTCTCCGCGGTCGAGGCAGTCGAGCCAGCGAATGAGCACTTCGGTGTACTTGCCGAATACATCCATTCGCGGGCCGTAGACGTTGAAGTAACGCAGCGCAACGTAGTCGAGGCCATACATGTCGTGGTAGCTGCGAAGCATCGCTTCGTTCGCAGTCTTCGCGGCGCCGTACCAGGTTCGGTTGTTGTAGGGAGCGTGTGTCTCCTGCGTCGGAAACTCGCTCGCAAGTCCGTAAATCGAGGCCGACGACGCGGCCACTATCCGGCGAACGCCCGCGTCGACGCAGGCTTCGAGCACGTTGAACGTGCCATCGACGAGTACTTCCAGGCACTCGCGGGGCTCCGACGCACAGCGTGTAATGCGTATCGCGGCCTGATGAAATACCGCGTCGATGTCGTCGAAATAGGGACGGATCTGGTTGTATTGGCGAATATCGTCGCGAATCAATTCAACACGACCTGAGCCGAGCGCCGCTTCGAGATTGATCAGCGTGCCGCGACTCAGGTTATCGATCACCTTAATCCGGCAGTCGGGCTGCTGCTCAAGTAACTGGTCGATGATCGTCGAACCAATCAGCCCGCAGCCGCCAGTAACTAAGATTGTATTATGGGTGTCAGCCATTGCTGTGCGTACCGTTGCGATGGGGTTTGGTGTTGTGCTTAAGCGGCTGCGGACTTCGCGCCACCGAGGCAGTCGCGCACCTGCGCGGCGACGTACCACAGTTGTTCGTCGGTTAGCTCGGAATACATCGGCAGCGACACGCATCGGCTGGCGACACTCTCGGCGACAGGGAAATCGCCGCGCTGATAGCCAAGATGAGCGTAAGCAGGCTGGAAGGGCACAAGCGTTGGGTAGTGAACGCCCGTGGCAACGCCGCGGTTGGCTAGATCTTCCCGCAGCGTGGTGCGAAGTTGCCCGTCGACCAGCACGACAAACAAGTGCCACACGTGGCTATCGGCCGAGTCGACCGCCGGCAATTGCAAGCCCGCCGCGCCTTCGAGCAACTCGCGAAGCCGCGCCGCATGGCGCCGTCGCGCGGCGTTCCATTCGTCGAGGTAGCGGAGCTTCACGTCCAGAACCGCACCTTGGATGCCTTCCATGCGTGCGTTGTAGCCGATTTCGACGTGATTGTGTCGCCCGTCCTGGGCGTGATCGCGCAACCGGCGAACCCGGTCGGCAACTGCCTGATCGCTAGTGACCACTCCGCCCGCTTCGCCAAAAGCGCCGAGATTTTTGCCTGGATAGAAGCTAAAGCAGCCGACTCGCCCGTGCGAGCCCACCCGTTTTCCCTGGTAGTACGCACCGTGTGCCTGAGCGGCGTCTTCGATCAGCGTCAGGCCGTGCTGTTCGGCCAAGCTCAGCAGCGGTTCCAAGTCGCATGCTTGACCGTACAAGTGCACCGGCAAGATGGCCTTGGTCTTGGGCGTGATGGCGGCGGCAACCAGTTCGGGGTTGATGTTATAGGTCGTCGGGTCGATGTCGACATACACAGGCTTCGCGCCCACATAGCTAATTGCCCAACTCGTGCTGATCCACGTGTGTGGAGTTGTGATCACTTCATCGCCAGGGCCTACGTCACACGCCTGCAGGGCCAGCTGTAGCGCCGAAGTGCCGTTGTTCACGCCAATCGCGTGGTCGACACCCACGTAGTCGGCGAACGATTGCTCGAATCGCCGCACGGCGGGGCCCAGCGCAAACTGCGACTTCGAAGTGACCGTCTCGATGGCGGCCGACCACTCGTTTTGGATGCTTCCGTTTTGCGCGTTCAGATCAAGCAGCGGGACGTTTTGGGGTGCCAACGTCGGTTGCATCTTGCTTATCTCCTGGTTGCTGGTAGAGCTGACGGGCAGGGACGCCTGCCACAGTTTGGCCGGCCGGCACATCGCGAGTGACGACAGCCCCTGCGCCAATGGTGGCCCGCTCGCCAATGGTTACGCCGCACATGATCGCCGCGCCCGAACCAATGGCCGCACCGCGGCAAACTTGTGTTGGCACGACCTCCCAATCGGCTTCCGATTGCAGTTCGCCAGATTCGCACGTAGCGCGCGGATAACGATCGTTGATGAAACATACGTGGTGACCGATGAAGCACTCGTCTTCGATCGTCACCCCTTCGCACACAAACGTGTGGGAGCTGATCTTGCAGCGCTCGCCGATCGTTGCGTTCTTCTGAATTTCGACAAACGGCGCAATCCGTGTCTCATTGCCAATCGAGCACCCGTAGAGATTCACCAAGTCGGGATAGGCGATACGGGTGTCTTCGCCCAACTGGACGTCGTCGGAAATGGGCATGGAGTACCAACCGAGTGAAGTTCTGAAGTGCAGTCCTGCGGCGACCGCGGGCGGCGATTCTAGGAGCCGCTAACTGACCGGTCAACGGCACTACGACGCGAGCCCATGGGACGGTGGGAATGTTCGCTTCATTCGGTTTCTGTCGAGCCAAATCCGGCTGCGTAATCCGGCTCATATGTAAATCCCGCATCTTTCCAGGCTTTTTGTTGAAGCCGGAATTTGGGCTGTTTAGCGTGAATTTTATTCCCCCCCCATTTTACGGATCCGTCAGGTTCCTTCGCGGCGCAACGCCGCACATAGTCGCGTCCGAGTCATTGCACCACCGCTGCAGCTTCCCTCCTTCGCCGGCTCCTCCGGCGCGCAGGCCTTATCTCATGTTATTCCGATTCTGGTCCAACTTGGGCGGAGGTCGCGGACGTCGTCCCGATCCCCGTAAAGTGTCTCGTACCCGTATCATCGAGCCATTGGAAACTCGGCAGCTCTTCGCGGCGGCCGACATCGTGGCTGAGAACTTGCTGCCCGGCAGCCCCGAAAGCGAATGGGGCATCGACGGCGTTGGTACCGGCAATATCGAGGGCTTCGCCGCCCAGATGAGCGTCGACCAAGGCGAAACCGTCGATTTCAAAATCAACACCGATACGGCCGACTACCGCATCGACATCTATCGCATGGGTTGGTACGGAGGGCTGGGTGCGCGGAAAGTCGATACCATCGCGCCGCTCTCCGACGAACCAGTCTTTCAGCCCGCCCCGCTATTCGATCCGGAAGTCAACCTCGTCGACGCGGGCAACTGGGCAGTGAATGCTCGTTGGGATGTGCCGGAGGACGCGGTCTCTGGCGTGTACATCGCTAAGCTCGTACGCGAAGACACGTTCGGCGAAAACCACATCATCTTCGTGGTTCGCGACGACGACGGGCAGTCGGAGATTTTGTTTCAAACCAGCGACACCACCTGGCAAGCCTACAACAATTGGGGTGGCTATAGCCTGTACTTTCCCAACTATCCAAATGGTCGCGCCCGTGCCGTGAGTTACAACCGACCGTTTGTTTCGCGGGAGGTGAACTTCGCCGATTACTACTTTGGCGTGGAATTCGCGATGACGCGCTTTCTCGAGCGCAACGGCTACGACGTCAGCTACACCACCGGCATCGACACGGCTGCCCGCGGCGAGGAAATCCTGGAGCACGAGATCTTCATCTCGGTCGGCCACGACGAGTATTGGTCTGGCGAACAGCGCGCCAACGTCGAAGCGGCCCGAGACGCCGGTGTGCACTTGGCGTTCTTTAGCGGCAACGAAGTGTATTGGAAGTCGCGGTGGGAAGAGAGTATCGACGGTTCGGAGACCGACTTCCGCACGATGGTCACCTATAAAGAGACGGTCGACGGTGCCAAGACCGATCCCTCTGACGAGTGGACCGGCACCTGGCGCGATCCGCGGTTCCAATGTTGCGGCTTAGGCGGCTGCTTGGGTTGTCCTGGTCCAGCGAGTACCGGTCGGCCGGAGAATGAACTCACCGGAACCATCTTCACCGCAAACCAGATCCGACCCAATCAGGTGAACTTCGCGACGAACATGACCGTCTCGTCCGACTATTCGGCGCTACGGTTCTGGCGGAACACCGAAGTCGCCGCACTGTTGCAGGGCGACTTCCTTAACGTCGGCGAGCATGTACTGGGTTACGAGTTCAACGAAGACCTCGACAACGGTTTTCGGCCGGCCGGGCTGGTTCCTCTCTCTTCAACCACGCTCCAAATCGCGCAGAAGCTGCTGGACTATGGTGCGACCTTTGGTCCTGGCGAAGTGACGCACGCCATGACCATGTATCGGGCTGAGAGCGGCGCGTTGGTGTTTGGAGCCGGCACCGTTCAGTATGCGTGGGGACTCGACGACGGGCACGATGGTCAGGCCGTTGATCCCGACCGCAACATGCAGCAAGCAACCATCAACCTGTTTGCCGACATGGGCGTCCAACCCACCACGCTCATGGCGGGACTCGTGCCTGCGATGGCGTCGACCGACAATATTGGGCCCACTTCAACCATCATTTCGCCCGCCTCTGGTAATCTCGTTGATCCCGACAGCGTGTTCACCATCACCGGAACCGCTCAGGATACAGGCGGCGGCGTCGTTGGCGCGGTGGAGGTCTCCGTCGACGGTGGCAGAAGCTGGCACCGCGCGAGCGGCACCGAGAACTGGAGTTACTCGTTCACGCCACGCACCACGGGTGAGTTTACCGTTCTCTCACGCGCCGTCGACGACAGTCTGAACTTGGAGCAGAACGGTCCGTCAATCACGCTCAATCCGTCGCAGTCATCTGGTACTTACACTCTATGGTCCGACCAGCGCGTGCCTGGCGGTGTAGATGGTGGAGACGAGGCTTCGATTGAAGTCGGCGTTAAGATCACACCGGAGGTTGATGGGTATATCACTGGCGTGCGATTCTACAAGAGCTTCGCCAATACCGGCACACACATCGGCAACCTGTGGACAGGCAATGGCGACCTGCTGGCCACTGCAACCTTCACGAACGAGTCTGAGAGTGGTTGGCAGCAAGTCGATTTTGACATGCCTGTAGCCGTCCAGGCAGGCGAAGTCTACATCGCTTCGTATTTCGCGCCGAACGGTCATTACTCGTTCGACATCGACTATTTCACGACCCATGGAATAACGAACGGCCCACTGCATGCTCCGCGCGAGGGAGCCCTGGGAAGCAACGGACTATTTATCTACAGCGCCGGTAGCGCATTTCCGTCCAATACGTTCCGCTCCGCAAACTACTGGGTCGACGTTGAGTTCTCCACGAACATCGATCCCGACACTACGGCGCCGACGGTGGTCAATGTCACGCCCGCGAACAACGCGACCGACGTGACGACATCGGTTCGCCCGCGGATTGAGTTTAGCGAGCCGATGCTTCCGTCGACGATTAATGCCAACAATATCCGTTTGCTGGACGGGGCTATACCGGTGTCCGCGACCGTTTCTTACGACGCGAATAGTAGAACGGCCACTTTGAACCCAACGGTGCCACTCGAGAGATCAAAGACATACACCATTTCGGTAAGTGGCGCGACCGATTTATCTGGTAACTCGGTGGCGAACACATCGTTCAACTTCACGACTGCGGACCAAGAAGCCATTGTCGCCAGTCTCTGGGGCAATGGCGCCACGCCGTCGGTCGCCAGTGTGAACGAGACAGATTCGTTGGAATTGGGCGTGCGCTTCAGCTCTTCATCGGATGGCTACATCAGCGGCATCCGATTCTACAAGAGCAGCGGCAACACGGGCACCCACATCGGTAATCTGTGGACAAGTTCAGGGCAGTTGCTAGCGACCGGAACCTTCACCAACGAGACGTCGAGTGGCTGGCAGGAACTGACCTTCGACAGCCCCGTAGCGATCAACGCGGGCGAAACGTACGTGGCCTCGTACTTCGCTCCCAACGGGAACTTCTCGGTCGATCGGTTCTATTTCGATAGTGCATTCAGCAACGACCCGCTCAGCGTGGCGTCCAGTGGCGGTGTGTTCCGCTACGGCAATTCGAGCGGTTTTCCCACTAATTCGTTTGCTAATAGCAACTACTGGGTCGACGTGGTTATGGTGAGCACCCCGCCGGTGGACAACACCGCGCCGACGGTCACCAACATCGCGCCGGCGGATAACGCCAGCGATGTCTCGGTCAACGTCGCGCCGCAAGTTACCTTCAGCGAGGAGATTGACCCAGCGACGATCAACACAAATCGCATTCGCCTGTTAGCGGAAGGCCTGTTTGTCGACGCTAGCGTGTCGTACGACTCCAATGCGAACCGAGTCACCCTCACACCCAATTCTCCGCTAAACAACGAGCAGACCTACACCATCGAGATTAGCGGCGTGACTGACCTGGCGGGCAATGCCATGTCGTCGACCGTCACGTCGGAGTTCACCACAATTGCCTTACCGTCGGTCGACACCACGCCGCCGACGGTGGACAACGTCACACCGACAGACGGTGCAATCGACATTGCCACCACCGTGGCCCCGCGGGTTGTGTTTAGCGAAGACGTCGATGTATCGACAGTCAATGCCAACAACGTACGTTTGTTGCTTGGCAACACTCCAGTATCGGCCAGCGTGTCGTACAACGCGAATACACGTACCGCGACGATTACGCCCAACTCGACACTCGATAATCTCGCCACCTACACCATTGAAGTCAGCGGAGTGACCGACCTGGCAGGCAACCCGCTGTCGGGCACATTCGCATCCAGCTTCACGACCGATTTACCGCTGCCCAATCTCGAGCAAACCAACAGTCTTTGGGACGACGATCCCACTCCCTCGATCATCAACATCGAGGAATCGGATTCGCTTGAGCTTGGCGTACGCTTCAGTTCTTCTTCGGATGGTTACATCAGCGGCATCCGGTTCTACAAGAGCAGCGGCA